>NZ_PVTZ01000009.1 GCF_003003125.1 Laceyella sediminis
TGAAAGCATCTAAGCGCGAAGCCCCCCTCAAGATGAGATTTCCCATTCCCCTGTGGAAGTAAGACCCCTTGTAGATGACGAGGTTGATCGGTCCGAGGTGTAAGCGTAGCAATGCGTTTAGCTGACGGATACGAATCGGTCGAGGGCTTATCCTACTTCTATCTCTTCATCTTGCAACACGCTTTATTCCATTCTAATTTTCAGGGTGTGGTTCACACCTTGAACAACAACATAACGTCTGGTGATGATGGCGGAGGGGACCCACCCGTTCCCATACCGAACACGGAAGTTAAGCCCTCCAGCGCCGATGGTACTTGGGCTTAAGCCCTGGGAGAGTAGGTCGTTGCCAGGCTACTAACCCCCACTTCAGAATGAAGTGGGGGTTTTTGCTTTGTTTATATTAGCAAGTTGATTCATCATATGGCACTGCCAGTGGCCAAGGGGCAGTGCTGTTTGGAACCGATTCACCCTTGCTTGGAACAAAAGGAGCGAGCGGGCTTCATGCCACATGGGTGAGGTGAGCCCGGAGATGTTCTGCTGCCCACTTCTTGTACGATGATTAGTGGGGTTGCTTATTTAAAAGATCCATTACGTATTTTCAATGAAAAACGCTCAAGGGTGCTGTCTATGAATCCGTTCAGCGGAATGAGCGGCAACAGACAGTCAAATGCGGCTGTCGAGTAATACGAGAGTCTCTAGGGTGTGTGGCAAATCAAGTTGGTAGGGAAGAAGCAGCGGAAAAATCTTTTCTCGAGGAGCGCCGATGCACAAGTAAATGGTTTTGGAGCCGCTAGTCTATTCATCAGACACGCCTAGAATGTGTTTGGTAAACCAAGTTGGTGGGATCGAAGTAGCGAAAAAATCTTTTCCAGGTAAGTCTCACCACGCGTGAAGCGAATGAGTAAATGGTTTTGGAGCCGCTAGTCTATTCATCAGACACGCCTAGAATGTGTTTGGTAAACCAAGTTGGTGGAATCGAAGCAGCGAAAAAAACTTTTCCAGGTAAGTCTCACCACGCGTGAAGTGAATGAGAAAATGGTTTTGGAGTCACTGTCCTATTCATCAGACACGCCCTAGAACTGTCGGCAAATCAAGTTTAGGGATGTAGCGGATAACCTTTTCCAAGCGAGTCTTGTCACACTTGGAGAGCATGAGACAATGGTGCTAATCAATATCAGACACTCTCTAGAACATGCCTGGAAAAAAAGTTGATAGCTGAAAGCGCCGGAAAACGAGTTTCCCAATGAGTGGCACGTCACAGGTGAAGAAAATAAGAACAGCTTAGATCCGCTGGCCCATTCATCAGTCATGCTCTAAAACGTGTCTGGCAAACCAAAATACGCTCTAACCATATAGCAGAGATGAATAGGAGCAGATGTGGGAATTATCGGGTGGTCTTCTGATGGTGTTACCTGTTTTTTTAAGCAATCAGCCCGAACGACGCCATGCAGATATCTTCCACAGTTTGAAACTAACATCAGCCACAGCGGCTTGGTGTGATTTGCTTAAGTCATACTCTCTTCCGAGCAACTTTCGATTTACATGGAGAGTGTTAGTCAAGGCAGCTCGGGAGTTTAAGTCTTTCATGACTGCAACTGCACAAAAGGCAAGCCAAAGGGATGATAGGTTAGTCTATGTAGACGATGCGGGGTGATCACATGTTGTTCACAAAGGCATATTCGACCAGCGTTATGTGACCTTTCATCCCAGGAGGTTATGAACAGCCGACGTCCATCTTTGCTCACATGTGCATTGTAAACGGGATTCCGCACGGCTTCTCGCCGCCAGTGTAGCTTCAAGGAGGCATACCGGCCGATAGACGGGATTCAGCGTGAGTGCTTCGTTTGCCGGTGGTGCAAATGCCATAAAAAAGTCCGGAGCATCAGATTGACCGGGATAAACAACCCAAAGATATAGAACAATATCTGTTTGCTCTGCAACATAAGAAAACCCCTTTTTGTCTTATATCTTAACCAACGTCTTATAAAAAATATTTATCATGGCTGTTGAATAAAATGTTAACTAACCGCAACATGTGCCACCCATAGATGGAGCATGTTGGAGAGAGGCCGCCTGTTCGATAACCCCTTCTTGATTAGCGCTGTTTGGACTGATCAAGAACGATTGAAATAGATGAGATGAGCTAAGTGAAGCTTGGCTTGCTGTTTATGCGCACGAATCTGTTTAAAGATTGCGGAAGTTGAAAATAATGGAGATAAAAGTTGAAGGTGGTGGCGATGGTGGAAGGGAATCAGCGGCCCCAAATTTGTTTGATTTGCGGTCAAGAGCAACATGAGAGTCTGGAGATTTTGGGCAAACAAATTTGTTGTACATGTGAAACGGAAATGGTAAAAAGTAAAGTAGAGGATCCTGTTTATCTTTATTATGTTTGGCGTTTAAGGAGATTGCTGGCCCATTGAATTCAGATTGACAGTGCGATATGATCGGTGCGGCTGGCTTTGGGTCACCGTACTGCCTATGGAAGAAAGTTACGAAGTGGCCTAGGCTGGTCATGATAGAGTAAAACTGTTTGGAGTGAAAAGCATCAGACTGGAATCCGTAATCCAGTCTTTTTTCTTTTAAAGGGGGAGAGAATAATTGAAGCACAAGCCGGAGCAGGAGAAAGCACCATTGTTTGATGCGTTGTTAGCGCACCGTCAACGTTCATGCGCCAATTTTCATGTGCCAGGACATAAGCAAGGGAGCGCTTTTGATGAAAAAAGCAAGTCTTGGTTTTCCCCGTTGTTGGAGTTGGATCTAACAGAGGTGGGAGAACTGGATGATTTGCACGATGCAACGGGAGTGATTCAGGATGCTGAGCTGTTGGCCGCTGACCTTTTTCGCGCGGATCGGACCTTCTTTTTGGTGGGAGGGACGACGGCGGGAAATCTGGCAAGTGTGCTGGCTCTTTGCCGTCCTGGGGAAACATTGATCGTCGGGCGAAACTGCCATCAATCCGTGTTTCATGCCTGCATGTTAGCTGGCGCACTTCCGGTATATCTCAGTGCGGGCGTAGATGATGATGGACAAGAGCGTCCCCTTGACCCGGAGGTGTTGGAACAGGTTCTTCGTCTTCACCCCGATGCAAAAGGGGTGGTGTTGACGAGCCCTACTTACTGGGGATTGGTGCAGCCCGTCGCGGAATTGGCGAAAGTGTGTCATCGGTATGGTGTGCCATTGGTTGTGGATGAAGCCCATGGGGCGCACTTGGGATTTGCTCCCGGATTGCCGCCGTCAGCCATGGACGGTGGGGTGGATGTATCCATTCAGTCCACCCATAAGATGCTCTCCTCTATGACGATGTCTTCCATGATGCATCTAAAAGGAAGCCGAATCAATGCGGATGAGGTGGCGCATTGGCTGAAGGTGATTCAATCTAGCAGTCCTTCCTATCCATTGATGGCTTCCCTTGATGTGACTAGGCGCATGATGGCGACAAAGGGGGAAGCAGCATTAGTCGAATTGTTGAGTCGATTGCAAGATTTCCGGGGAAATATTAAAGCTTTGCGTCATTTGTCGGAACGGCGTCCCCCAGGACTCCGTGATCCGCTAAAATTGAGTTTAACCGCTGGTCAAGGTGTGACAGGTTATCAGCTGTCCGAATGGCTGGCATCTCAAGGTGTTTACACTGAGATGGCGGATCATGAAGCGGTACTGTTTGTATTCACCATGGGAACCACGCCGACGGATTTGGTTCGCCTGACCGAGGCATTGCGGCGCTTGGATAAAGTGGTACCGCTGTTGCCAAAAACCAAACCAGGGCACCCGCCCAGCCTGCCGCAATGGCGAAAAGCGGATCTGTCTTGGGCGCAATTGAGAAGGCGGCCCAAACGGAGGGTGCCATTGCAGCAAGCAGTGGGCATGATCGCGGCGGAAATGATCGTTCCTTACCCGCCAGGAGTTCCCCTTGTTTTGCCTGGGGAGCGTTTGACGGAGGCCGGGATTGATTATATAACAGACGTAATCCATGCGGGGGGGCGGGTTAGAGGGATTAGGCATGAAGGAGAAGTCCCGACCCTGACAGCAATTGAATGATAGGAATGGTGGAGGATTTGTTGTGAGAGGATTATTCATTACATTTGAAGGGCCTGAAGGTGCTGGAAAATCAACGCAAATCAACCGGCTGGCCCAAAACCTGAAAGAACGGGGAATCCCTTGCGTTCAAGTGCGGGAACCAGGCGGCACGTATATAGGCGATTTGATTCGAAGCATGGTGCTTCACAACCCCGAATGCAGTGACATGAAACAACGCACGGAAACACTGCTGTATGCAGCGTCCCGGGCGCAATTGGTGGAAGAAGTGATACGACCGGCCTTGGCGCGCGGAGAAGTGGTGCTAAGTGACCGGTATGTGGATTCCAGTTTGGCTTATCAAGGGCATGGCGCGCGCTGGAGCTTGGATGAAATCCGCTGGATTAATCACTGGGCCACAAATGGTCTGGTGCCAGATCGAACGTACTTGTTAGATGTTCCGGTCGAGCTTGGCGAAGAACGGATGCAAAAGCGCGGACTTAAGAAGGATCGAATGGAATCGAAAGAGAAGATGTTCCATGAGCGTGTGCGTTCAGGCTATTTAAGCCTTGCCCAAGAGAAACCAGAACGGTATGTGGTGTTGGATGGACGAATGTCTGTGGAGAAGATCAGTGAGAGAATCATGCAGGATTTTTGTTCATTGGCCCAAATCAAAAGCTAACCTCATGAGACCATATGACTATCCCTGTTTCACCCCCTGTCAAAAAACGTTTCTTATTGCTGGGCACAAATGGTTGGCAATTGGAAAGAATGGCAGAAAACCACCATGGCAAATTGAAAGAAGCGTTTGCCCATTTTTGTTATCAGGTGATAGAATGATAGAAGGGGAATTTTCTGCCCCTTCTAGAAAGAATAATCCATTCGTTGATGAATAGATGACGGTTTTGCAGGAGGAAACGGTTGACAGGGTAGAGGAATCGGACGCAACCTCTGGCCGTACTGGGACTGGTAGGGCAACGCAGGAGGGATTGCTTACGTGTTAAGAGTGATTGGGGTTCGCTTTAGACAAGCGGGTAAGATATACTATTTTGATCCTGTTGATCACAAAGTCGAACAAGGCGACCGCGTGATAGTGGAAACGGTGCGAGGCATAGAATATGGCAGTGTCGTGATGGGAATCCGCCATGTCAGGGAAGACGAAGTGGTGTTGCCGCTCAAAAAAGTGTTACGGATTGCGACAGTTGGAGATACTGAGCAAATGGAAGAGAACCGCCGGGCAGCGAAAGCGGCGTTGAAAGTGTGCCAAGAGAAAATCAACCAACATGAGTTGGAAATGAAATTGGTTGATGCCGAGTATACGTTTGATCGCAATAAGATCATATTTTATTTCACGGCGGATGGCCGAGTTGACTTTCGAGAGCTTGTGCGTGATTTGGCCGCAGTGTTCCGAACACGGATTGAACTGCGCCAAATCGGTGTGCGAGATGAAGCAAAAATGCTTGGGGGTATCGGGCCGTGTGGCCGGGTGTTATGCTGTTCTTCGTTTTTGGGTGATTTTGAGCCTGTTTCAATCAAAATGGCGAAAGACCAAAATCTTTCGCTAAATCCAACCAAAATCTCAGGCTTGTGCGGCCGGTTGATGTGCTGTTTGAAGTATGAGAATGATATTTATGAAGAAGCCAAGCAACTGTTGCCGGACATCGGAGAGCGGATTTCAACACCTGATGGCGAAGGCCGGGTGGTGGCTCTCAATCTGCTTGAGCGTAGGGTGCAGGTCGAAATAAGGGAGACAGGGGCTGTGGTGGAACATCTGATTCACAATGTCAAAGGCAAACGTTCGCCGCAAGCCAGCAGAGTCTAATCAGTCGCAAGTGAAGAAACTAACCACTTGGGTGTTAAACGAGGTGGGGGGGCTTGGACAAAGAAGAAATCTTTAAACGGGTTGCCCAAATGGAGCAACAGATTGGTGAGATGTACAAAGGGTTGGGTGGCTTAAAAGAACAGATTGTCGAATTGATTGAAGAGAACACCAGATTGGTGATGGAAAACCAGCGTTTGAAAGAATTGTTTGTGGCCAAAGAACCACCTTTGCCACAACAAACCGAAAAGTTGCCCCCTTCCCAAAAAGCCGAAGTGGAGGACGAGTCCACACACAAAGGCGTCAACCATCTGTCGAATCTGTATGACGAAGGATTCCACATATGCAATGTCCATTACGGACGGCTTAGAGGTGATGGAGATTGCCTATTCTGTATCGCTTTTCTCAATAAATCATCAAAGGAAAAATAACGCTGGGAGGTCTGGGCGCGTAATCTTGCCCAGACGCCGGCGTTTTTTCTTTACTGGCGGGGCTTTTTCGGCGAATCCATCGTCGGCTGCCGTAAGCAGACTCCGGCTCCGCAATTGCTTCCAAGGTGGGAAAATGATGGGGAAACCATATGTGGTGTATATGTTGGAATGCAGTGACGGCACCCTGTATACAGGAATCACTTGTGATTTAAAGCGCCGCCTTCGCCAGCATGCACAGGGTAGGGCGTCTAAGTATACACGCACCCGGCGTCCCGTGACGGTGAGATATGTGGAAACGGGAGGAGATCGCGGCTGGGCGCTACGGCGGGAATGGGAAATCAAGCAATTGACAAGGGAGCAAAAATGGCAATTGATCCGTACCCATGGGCCGTTGCCAGACAGTTTGGAGGAGTTGTGAGGGGCAGATGCGCCAAGGGCAAACAAAATGCGGGCAGCGTGACCGAAGAAAGGGGAGTTGGTATGGAACGGCAAAAGAGTTTTGCGGATGAGAACCAAGGCATCTTGTACATAGTGGGGACACCGATCGGCAATTTGCAAGACATGAGTGATCGCGCGAAAGCCATATTGGCTGAGGTGGATTTAATTGCTGCAGAAGACACTCGGCACACGCGCAAATTGCTAAACCATTTGGGGCTGTCGACACCGTTGGTGAGTTATCACGAGCATAATGAGCAGAAACGCGGAGCGGAATTGGTTGCAAAATTAAAAGATGGGATGCGAATCGCGCTGGTCAGCGATGCGGGGTTACCCGGCATATCTGATCCGGGTGAAGAGGTTGTGCGCCAGGCGGTGACGGAAGGGATCACTGTTGTGCCGATTCCGGGGCCCAATGCAGCATTGACGGCGTTGGTGGCATCCGGTTTGCCGACGCAACCTTTCTTGTTTATCGGGTTTTTGCCGCGATCGAGTAAAGGGCGGAAAGAGGAACTGGCCAAATGGAAAAATGCGCCCGCCACCTTGCTTTTGTATGAGGCGCCCCATCGCTTGCCCGAGATGTTGACCGATCTGTTGGAGGTGTTAGGAAACAGACACGTGGCCATACCTCGCGAATTAACGAAAAAACATGAGGAGTGGTTGCGTGGCAATTTGGCGGACTGTTTGGCTTATATCAAAGAACAAGGTCCGCGTGGGGAGTATGTCATTGTCGTTGAAGGGGCAGGGGAGGTGCGAGAGGAAGAGCACCCCTCTTGGTGGGAAGGGCTGTCCGTGATCGATCATGTTGAGGCGATCATCGAGAAAGGAAGTAGCAAGAAAGAAGCCATTTTGCAAGCGGCCCAAGAACGGGGTCTGCCCAAAAGAGAAATTTACAACATGTATCATAAGGGATCTGAGTAATTCATCCAATGATTATGCCGGTAAAACAGAATTTCATGTTCAGACTTGAGGCGGGTTGCGGTATAATAATCGTTCCCGCCTGTTTTACGTCAGGTTGCGTCTTAAGGACGGGCTCAGGACTGATGCATGCGTGACAATTGCAAACGGACATACTTTGGAGAAAGGAGTTTTAAGGGGGATTATAACAGGTTTAATTAATATCAAGCAAAATATAAAGAGGAAACCGATAAACAGAAAAGGAATAGATCATATACCTCTTTGACCTTTATCCATATCACATGCAAAGAAATGGTTAGGGTGAAAAGGTTTACATTTTCGCAAAATGCGATATGATTAATTCAAAGGTATATTGTCTATACCAATTTTGTTGTAATCATTCCTTATTGGAGGTGTTTGGATTGAGCAAGAACAGTGGAAGTGTATTGGGATTCTTGCAACGCATTGGCCGGTCACTGATGTTGCCTATCGCTGTATTGCCGGCAGCCGGTCTGTTGCTCCGCTTCGGCGCGTTGCTGAGTGACCCAGCTTATTTCGCCAAAGGGACCATGATTTTCCGTATTGGTGAAATTATGGCCAAAGGTGGCGGAGCGATTTTTGACAACCTGCCGATCTTGTTTGCGGTAGGGGTTGCTTTGGGATTGACGGAAAGTGCGGGTGCCGCGGCATTGGCGGCAGTAGTGGGATATTTCGTGATGAAGCAGATCGTCGATCTCGGCAACACGGAAGA
This sequence comes from Laceyella sediminis, assembly GCF_003003125.1. Classification (GTDB taxonomy): domain Bacteria; phylum Bacillota; class Bacilli; order Thermoactinomycetales; family Thermoactinomycetaceae; genus Laceyella; species Laceyella tengchongensis. The sequence continues at coordinate 8,345 of NZ_PVTZ01000009.1, forward strand.
GTTGAAACTGGACACGGGTGTGTTGGGCGGCATTATCACAGGGTTAGTTTCTGCAGGCCTTTATAACCGTTATCATGATATCAAACTACCCGATTGGCTCCAATTTTTTGGCGGCAAACGCTTTGTGCCGATTGTCACCTCATTTGCCATGGTGGCCATTGGGATTTTGTTCTTATTCATTTGGCCCGCTGTGCAAGGGGTAATCAGCGCGGTCGGCAATTGGATGATCGCACAGGGTTCCATTGGGTCGTTTGTGTACGGTTTGCTAAACCGGCTCTTGATCCTGTTTGGTTTGCACCATATCTTAAACTCTTTGGTGTGGTTCAACATCGGTGAGTTTGTAACCGAAGCTGGCAAAACGGTGACGGGGGACTTGACCCGGTTCTTCGCAGGGGACAAAACAGCAGGTCTCTTTATGACAGGCTTCTATCCCGTGCTGATGTTTGGTCTGCCTGCGGCATGTTTGGCGATGATTCACGAAGCGAAAAAATCGCAACGTAAACTGGCGTCTGGTGTTTTGATCAGTGCGGCGTTGACGGCATTTCTGACAGGGATCACCGAACCGATTGAATTCTCATTCATGTTTGTGGCGCCGCTGTTGTATGTGGTGCACGCCATTTTGACCGGGGTGTCGATGGCTGTTGTAACCACCTTGGGTATTAAGCACGGGTTCACCTTCTCGGCAGGGGCTATCGACTTCTTCCTGAATATGAATCTGGCCACCAAGCCATGGTTGCTGTTTGGCGTAGGCTTGGTGTATGCGGTGATCTATTATGTACTGTTCCGGGTGCTGATTCGTGTGTTCAATTTGAGAACCCCAGGGCGTGAAGAACAAGAGGCACAAGAGGATGAAGCGCGTCCAGCTTCCGCCCCGGCTGGTGATGATGAGTTGGCGCAAAACGTGTTGCAAGCGATCGGTGGTAAGGAAAACATTGAGAAGTTGGATGCCTGCACAACTCGTTTGCGCATGACAGTGAAAGATGAAAGCAAATTGGATCAGGATCAGCTGAAAAAGCTAGGGGCAGCAGGTGTCGTGCAAGTCGGCAAAGGCAACTTCCAAGCAGTGTTTGGCACGAAATCGGAGCTGTTGAAGGACCAAATCAAAAAAATCATCGAACAAGGGTAATAAATCACCGAGCAGGGACTCTTTCCTAGTGGGAGGGGTCCCTGTCGTTTGTCGAAGGCCTGCGATGAAGCCTGTTTTCCGCTCCTTTCACACCCGACGAGGCGTTTACTAGGAAAAGAAAACAAAAGCGAGACCGCCCTTTCCCAAGCGATCTCGCCTTGTATGCCGATTGAACCCGCTATGTCAATGCGACATAAATTGGTTTAATATTTAGAATTTCGTCTTAGTATGAACTAAGCCATTTCCCATGCGGGATGTCTGTTATGTATAAGGTTGTGTAGCTTGTATCAACATGAAATGCATGAGAGAATGGAGAAATATTTTGTTTAAGGGATAAGATTATTCAACCGTCACTTTTTCACCTTTAATCATCATATACATCTCTTCTACACATTTCTTGCTGACGACTTTGTTTTTGTAGCGGATGGTTTCATCAACTTCACCGGAGAAAATGCAAGCCGGTTCATATTTTTTAAGGACGATTCTTTCACCGTCAACATAGATTTCTAAGGCGTCTTTTTCGCCGATTCCTAAGGTTCGACGCAATTCGATCGGAATCACCACACGACCCAATTCGTCAACCTTGCGTACGATGCCTGTGGATTTCAACATGTTTGAATCCCCTCTCAGCTTTGGTGTTTGGTTTTGGTTTTTTTATCTGTAAATTGACGTCAAATTTCGACATTGACGCTAAGTTCATCATACCAACCATTCCCATAACAGTCAATATAATAAGAGGATTTTTATAGAAAATTCCTTAATCATGTTAATTGATATGTTACATTTGACAGCGAAAAAGTTTTACATTGGTATGAAATGTATTGACAATATAAATAGTTGCATTTGTGTGGTGGAGCAGATAGTTGATGGGAAAAATCGGTTGCCTTCGCTGGAATCATGCTCAACAATAGAGGATAGGAGGGATGCGGAATGTTGCCGGTCTCAGAAGAACTGAAAGAAAAATTGAAGAAATTGAACCAATCGCTACGGGCCCTTTATCCCGAAGAGGCATTTGATGAGCACAAAATTAGGGAGCGATTGCACAAAGTGGGCACATTCCACCAGATTGATAAATGGCCTGACGGGGAATTGCGCGATTTTTTGCAAGGGGGAGCCTTGATCGGGGTAGATGGTTCAGTCAACTCCACCAAAGGTTCACAAATGCGAACCCTGTCTGTGTTTCAGGCCTTGGCCAAGGGTACGCGAGGGGAAGAAAAGTGGGCCGCTGACGTATACACGCCGCTGTTGGAAGAAGAAGAGGCCGGGGATGGACAAGCAGCCAGAGAAGCCAAAAAGCGGGGGACGCTCTTGTCGCAATTGGAATTAAAAGTGGCGCGGGAGGCTGTGTTAGAATGGGAACCGCGTGTGGTGTTAATGGATGGGTCGCTTCTCCATTTCTGGATCGATGACGCTGAAAGTTGGGAACTCTTGGCCCAGTTGGCTGAGGAAAAGGGCACGCTCATGATCGGGGTATCGGAAGAGATTGGCACAAGGGGATTGGTGCGCGAGTTGTTTCCGGAGTATTCTGCTTGGTCGGACCGCGATTTGCTGTACGGTGTACTGAAACCGGGTGAAGCGTTTGAGTGGGAAGGGTGGAGCCCGGCGGGGAGCCAGATGTGGAAAATGGCGTTTCGCTCATCTCGGAGTCCGCAACCGATCGGACTGGACGGCTTAATGTCGCAAGGAAAGGAGCGGCTGGCTCTGGTCAGGCTGATTTATAGCTTGACGCCGGAACAAGGACGTGGCATCCCGTTTTGGTTGGATATTGTGGACAATCAGGTGCGGGTGACCAATCCATTGGTGGAGACGATGGTGGAACAATATATTGACGCCGATTTGCGGCACCGTTTGTTGTCGATGAAGCGAAGTGACCGCATGATTTAGAAGGAGAGGGAGAAGTCGATGCAAGTTGTAGGCGTAACCACACAACAAGAAGTTTATATCGTATCGCGGGATCGCAAGTTTCGCATCAATGAGATTTTGGTCGTTGAAGATGCGCAGTTGGATTATCCGCGGGGTGAAGTGGTCGAATCGATGTCTTACAACCGCTTGATACCCATGGGTTTGGATAAGTCTTTGGTCGATGCTCAAGTGATCCAAACGTTGGAACAAATCGGATATGACATCGAGTCGGATGAAATCAATCTGGCGAAATTGCGGCTATACGAGGAAGCCCCCCATCCGGTGCGGACGGGTTGTGCGGTTCGATTGCCGAAGTTTGAAGAGGTGCGGAGCCTGTTGGTGAAATCCTCCCCGGAAGAAGGGATGCTGTTAGGAGAGATTCGGGGAACGGAGTCGATGGGGGCCACCATCTCTCCAGATTTGAAAGACCAGGTTATGATTATGGAACAAGGGCAACTCCGTCCACAATGGGGGGTTCCTTTCATTTTCGACATTAAGACGATGCAGCAATATCCGCATATTGGGGTGTTTGGCGGATCGGGTTCGGGTAAGTCGTTTGGGTTGCGGGTGATGTTGGAGGAACTGATGAAGCTACGGATTCCCACGATGGTATTCGATCCCCATTTTGAAATGGATTTCAGTGAGCGCACCCCGGGAATGGAAGACAAAGGGATCCAATTTACCGATTGCTATACTGCGGTGCAAATTGGGCGCGATGTTGGGATCTCTTTCTCGGATCTGTCGACCCGTGATGTGACAGAATTGTTGGGGGCCGCTGGAAGCCAATTGTCAGACGCCATGGTCAATGTCATTCAGATGTTACACCGCAAACGCGATTCCTTTATCTCGTTTAGCGACCGCGTTAGCAACTTGGTACAGGCGTTGGAAGAGGGCAAACAGGGGCTTGACCGCCAGTTGCAGAATCCCGAACTCACTCCTACCGATGTCCAGCGGATTCATGACCTCAAAAAGTTGTTAAATCAGTTTGGCACTTTGCCGCCGTCCTCTGTCAAAGGGGTTCATTGGCGGTTGCAACGCTTGGAAAAAGCGGGATTGTTCCAACAAGATATCCGAGCGATCGAACGGGGCTTGGAGCAAGGGAAGCTGGTGGTGGTGCAAGGAAGCACATGGGTGTTGCAAGTGTTTGCCACGTATGTGATCGGCTCCCTCTACCGCAAACGGCGTGAATACAAAGATGCTAGAATGAACGGGGAAGAGGGGCGTTTCTTTCCCCCATTTGTGGTGGTGACTGACGAAGCGCATAACTTCGCCCCCAAAGCGCTGGATTCTCCGGCCAAATCCATTTTAAAGGAAATTGCACAGGAAGGAAGAAAATACGGGGTGTTTCTTGTGTTGGCCACGCAACGGCCCACGCTGTTGGATGAGACGATCACTGCCCAGCTCAACACCAAGTTTGTCTTCCGGACGGTCAGGGGTACCGATATCGCCACGTTGCGGGAAGAGACCGATTTGACCCCGGAGGAGGGCAAACGGCTACCGTACCTCCGTTCTGGAGACACTTTTGTCTCTTCGGCGGTGTTTGGGCGTACCATCTTCATCCGTGTGCGTTGTGCTTACACCCGTAGCCCACACTTGTCCAATCCGTTTGATGAACTGAAGCAATTCGCTGAAGCCCAAGATGACAAAGTGGTTTCCTGTCTGCTTGAAGCCTTGCCTGTGTTTGAAACGGATTTGGTGCCCACCGTGACCCTGGTGAACCGGGAGTGTGGTCTTTCTTGGGATGTGACTCGATTGAAACAAGAATTGGAGCGGCTAGCACGGGACGGCAAACTGAAAAAGCATGAAACTCCGTTTGCGGTGCGTTACGACCGCCGTTAGGGAAGTAGCGGGGGACGTAGTCAGGCATCAGGTTACAGAAAAAATGTCATAAAAAACCAACAGAACGGTTAAACTAATTGTGTCGATGCTTGAGCGGCCGAAATAGAATGATGTATAATAGTGAAGTGCGAAAAGTTCGTATACCTATGAGCTTCTGTGAAGGGGAAGAGTAGTTAGTGGGCGCTATCGCCAGAGAGCTGGATCAGGTGAAAGCCAGCATAGCCGAAGCTAATGAAGATGGCCCTGGAGAATTCTTTCTGAAACGCTGATCTGAGTAGGAAAGAACGTGAACCCGCGTTAGGGGTTTTGAATGAGGGCATCGCCATGCTTGTTAGGCGACGCTGAAATTGGGTGGTACCGCGTGAAACAATCTCGCCCCAACTGTGTGGGCGGGATTTTTTATATTGTATTTGAAAGGAGCGGGGAAAAGTGAGTGAACAGAAACAAACCTTTTACCTTACGACACCCATCTATTACCCAAGTGCCAAACTACATATCGGTCATGCTTACACTACTGTAGCTGGAGATGTGATCGCTAGGTACAAACGACTTCGGGGTTTCGACGTCATGTACTTGACCGGCACGGATGAACATGGTCAGAAAATCCAGAAAAAGGCGCAAGCAGAAGGCAAAACACCGAAAGCGTTTGTTGATGAGATCGTTGCGGGTATTAAAGAGTTGTGGAAAAAGCTCGACATCTCTTATGACGATTTCATCCGCACCACCGATGAGCGCCATAAGCGAGTCGTACAAAAAATCTTCAAGCAACTGTTGGAGCAGGGGGATATCTACCTCGGTGAGTATGAAGGCTGGTATTGCGTGGACGATGAAGCGTTTTTCACCGACCGCCAAGTCCAGGATGGGCTTTGTCCTGACTGCGGCCGCCCCATTAGCAAAATCAAAGAGAAGAGTTATTTCTTCCGCATGAGCAAATACGCCGACCGCCTGTTGCGTTTCTATGAGGAGAATCCCGGTTTCATTGAGCCGGAATCCCGTAAAAACGAGATGATCCAAAACTTCATCAAACCCGGCTTGGAAGACTTGAGCATCTCTCGCACCACGTTTGATTGGGGCATCAAAGTGCCGGACGATCCTGAGCATGTCGTTTACGTGTGGTTGGATGCGTTGACAAACTACATTTCTGCGCTGGGGTACGGCGTTGGCGATGACGCTAAGTATAAGAAATATTGGCCAGCGGATGTGCACTTGGTTGGGAAAGAGATTGTTCGCTTTCACACCATTTATTGGCCCATCTTTTTGATGGCGCTCGGTCTGCCGTTGCCAAAGAAAGTGTTCGCCCATGGGTGGATCTTGGTGCAAGGGGAGAAAATGTCCAAATCCAAAGGAAACGTGATTGATCCAGTTCCGTTGATTGAGCGGTTTGGTTTGGATGCAATGCGTTATTTCCTGATGAGAGAAGTGCCGTTTGGATCGGATGGCGTTTTCACCCCAGAAGCGTTTGTGGAACGGCTGAATGCCGATTTGGCCAATGATTTGGGAAATCTATTGCACCGCACCTTGACCATGGTTGAAAAGTACCATCAAGGGGTTGTGCCGGAGATGGTCGAAGGTGCTACGGAATACGACGAGGCGTTCCGGGAGTTGACGCTGAATACGGTCAAGCGTGTGGAAGCGGAGATGGATAAATTCCAATTCTCTGTTGCCGCTACCGCCATCTGGGAGTTGGTACGGGCAGGGAACCGGTACATCGAACAAACCCAGCCGTGGAACTTGGCTAAAGATCCAGGCAAGCACCATCTCCTCGGTTCAGTGCTATATCATCTGCTTGAAGTGCTGAGAATGGTCAGCATCATGATCCAGCCGTTCATGACGCAAACCCCGTCCAAGATGTGGGCGCAATTGGGCTTGGAAGAAGGCCCGCAGACTTCATGGGAAAGCTTGGCCGCGTTTGGCGGATTGCGTCCGGGAACCCAAACGAAAAAAGGGAATCCGATCTTCCCGCGCTTGGATGCGAAAGAGGAGATTGAAGCCATTTATCGGATGACCACTTCAGCAGCTCCGGCCGCAGAGGAGCGGAACACAAAACAAAAAGAGGCAAAACGGGAGGAACAAAAAGAGATGGAAGGAATCATTGGCATCGAAGATTTTGGCAAAGTAGATTTACGGGTGGCGGAAGTTGTCGCAGCGGATCGCGTGCCTAAAGCGGATCGCCTGTTGAAGTTGCAACTCGATTTGGGAGAAGAGAAACGGCAAGTGGTTTCGGGCATTGCCGAGCATTACCGTCCGGAAGAGTTGGTGGGGCAAAAGGTGATTTGCGTAACGAATTTGAAGCCGGTCAAATTGCGTGGTGAACTATCCCAAGGTATGATTTTGGCGGCTTCCCAAGGAGATCGCTTGGTGCTAGCGACTGTGTCGGGCGATATTCCTAACGGCTCCAAAGTGAAGTAGACCGAATCTAGCGGGGGGAACCGCCGCTTCGGTGCCGCAATCGGACACCGTCTGGTTCCCGTGCCGAATACAGGTGACCCCCTTCTTTTGCTCGTTCATCGTCCCATTAGGGAAAGGGGGCGGCTTCCACCGATCAGCCTACGCCCTTGCAAGATTTTCGCTTGGATAAGGAGGTCACAATGATTAAGAAAAGCTCATCTGCGGTTCGATCCACCTTTGAGTGGGTGGGCACCATTGCCGTATCGCTGGTGATCGCCGGGATTATTCGGGTTTTCCTGTTTAGTCCTTATGATGTGCACGGCGCATCGATGGAACCCACATTGATAAATGACGAGAAAATCATCGTGAACAAATGGTCGTATCGCATGCATGAACCAGCTTATGGAGATATTGTCGTGTTTCATGCCGAAGAAGGGCGCGACTTCATCAAGCGAGTGATCGGTTTGCCGGGAGACCGGATTGAGATCAAGAATGGCAAGGTGTATCGAAACGGAAAGATGCTGAACGAGCCTTATATCCAAGGGACGACATACACCCGGGACGATACCCGGACGACCGTGGTTCCGAAGGGTTCGCTGTACGTGTTGGGTGACAATCGTGAAAACAGCAGGGACAGCCGCGATCTTGGAGCTATTCCGCTGTCGCGGGTGGTGGGCCGCGCCGATGTGGTTGTGTTGCCGATCAAACATACCAAGTTACTCACGGGACAAGAGGCCGTCGGCTCCCGCTGACCGCAAACCAGAACGAACATGCGCCAGAACTGGTTACAGGAGGGCTATGAATGTCAGAGACCAAAAGCTCGTCCAATTCTTGGATGACCGTATTGGAATGGATTGCTGCCATCTTGGTGGCCGTCGTCATCGCCGTGGTTATCCGCACGTTTTTATTTGCCCCGTATGAAGTGCATGGGGCTTCGATGGAACCGACCCTAGATGGGGAAGAGTTGCTGATTGTAAACAAATGGATCTATCGGGTCAGCACGCCGGAGTATGGTGATATCGTTGTCTTCCACACTGCGGAGGAACGGGATTTCATCAAGCGGGTGATCGGATTGCCGGGGGACCGGATCGAAATTAAAGACGGCAAGGTTTACCGTAATGGTATCGCGTTGAACGAGCCTTACATTAACGGGCCGATGAACGAAGGAACGAACTATAAACCCACCACCGTTCCCGCCAATTCTTTGTATGTGATGGGAGACAATCGCAACAACAGCAAAGACAGCCGCATGATCGGGCCGGTATCACTGAATGAGATCGTGGGCCGCGCCGATGTCGTGGTTTTGCCGGTGAAGCGGATGCGCCTCTTGCCGGGAGATCCGGTGGCAACCGCGGACCCTAAGGCGCCAGCGACGACAAGTTTGGCGCATTGACGCCGGCTCGTGGCCATCGCGGTGAAAAATCAGAAGGCGGGTCTTGCCAGGCATGACATCGATTGTGCCTGGCAAGACCCGTTCCCGCTGTTTGGCCCCGTTAGCTAAGGCCTGCTGACTGGTTTTCTATAAAGAGATTGATTCAATGAGGAGGTTTAATGCAGTTATGTTGTTTGACACCCATGCTCATCTTAACGATCCGAAGTTTGCGGACGATCGCGACCAAGTGATCCGACGGGCGCGTGAAGAATTCGGTGTACAGACGATTATCAATGTCGGTTACAACCGTGAAACGATCCGCACGACCTTGGAATTGGCGGAAGCGTATGATTTCATTTATGCGGCAGTGGGTTGGCATCCACATGACGCCAAAGATTGTACAGAGGAAGATTTAGCTTGGATTCGAGAATTGACCGAGCATCCCAAAGTGGTGGCGTTGGGGGAAATGGGATTGGATTATTATTGGGACAACTCGCCGCGCGATGTGCAGGCGGAAGTGTTCCGCAGACAGATTGCCATCGCCCGCGAAACGGGCTATCCCATCATCATTCATGACCGTGATGCCCATGAAGATGTAGTGAGAATCCTCAAGGAAGAGGGGGCAGACGAGGTAGGTGGAGTCATGCACTGTTTTGGTGGAGATTTAGCGATCATGGAGGAATGCTTGCGGCTTAACTTCATGATCGGATTGGGAGGTCCCGTCACATTCAAAAACCGCGCCACATTGCCTAAAGAAATTGCCCGGAACGTCCCCTTGGATCGGCTGTTGTTGGAAACGGATTGCCCATATCTTGCGCCACACCCTTACCGGGGCAAACGGAACGAAACCGGGTATGTACGATTGGTGGCTGAGGCGATTGCGGAGCTTCGGGGCATAACGTTTGAGGAGTTGGCTCAAGCCACACAGGAGAATGCAAAACGGTTGTTTAGGTTGCCGTAAAGAAAGAGGTACAGTCATTGGCTAGTGCGAAATTGAAAGAAGTTATTGTTGTTGAAGGGCGAAACGACACCTTGGCGATCAAGCGAGCGCTGGATGCAGACACCATTGAGACGCGGGGATCAGCGATTGGAGAGGAAGTCTTGGCGCAGATCAAGCGAGCCCAAGCGAGCCGGGGCGTGATTGTGTTTACTGATCCCGATCATGCGGGCGAGCGGATTCGCCGCATTATTTCTCGGGAAATAGAAGGGGTCAAGCACGCTTTCTTGGCCCAGCACGAGGCTCGCGGCAAACGAAAGGTCGGGGTGGAGCATGCTAGCCCAGACGCCATCAGGGCAGCGCTAGGGTCTGTTCGCACCGAATGGACGGACCCGCGTGATGAACCTCCCCTTACTTGGAAAGAATACATTGAGCTGGGGTTTGTGGGACAGCCTGCTTCCAGCGAGCTAAGACGGAAGGTCGCAGAGTTGCTCGGCATCGGGTACGGCAATGCCAAGCAATTTTATCGCCGTTTACAAGTGCTGTGCATTACTAGAGAAGAGCTATTCCAAGCATTGGAACGTGTGGGAAAGGATGCAGTCGATGAATCATAAACCGATATCTGCCAGAACAAGGGAGCTGTTGAATGCCTATGGCTTGAAATTGAAAAAGAGCTTGGGCCAAAACTTCCTCACGGATTCCCATGTATTGAACAAAATTATACGCGCGGCCGAGCTTAATAAAGATTCTGGAGTGATCGAGATCGGTCCGGGGATCGGTGCTCTGACCGAGCGGTTGGCCGAGCAGGCAGGCAAAGTTGTGGCGGTGGAATTGGACCAGCGTTTGGTTCCGGTGTTGAAAGAGTTGTTTCAACATCAACCTCACGTGGAAATAATTCATGGGGATGCGTTGGAAGTCGATTTGGGAGCGGTGATTCAAGAACATATGAGGGACATGAAAACGCTCCATGTGGTTGCCAACCTCCCTTATTATGTCACTTCTCCCATTTTGATCCGGTTACTGACGGAGCGGTACCCGCTGACCAACATCGTCATTATGATCCAGAAAGAAGTGGCCGACCGGCTGGCGGCCAAGCCGGGAACCAAGGATTACAGTTCGCTGTCGGTGCTGGTTCAATATTTTGCTGAAGCGGAGGAAGTGGCCAAAGTGCCCAGCCATGTGTTTGTCCCCCGACCCCAGGTAGATTCCGCTGTGGCGCGTTTGACATTGCGTGAGCGTCCAGCGGTCGAGGTGAAGAATGAGGGATTGTTCTTCAAAATCGTAAGGGCTTCATTTGCGCAACGGCGCAAAACGTTATTGAACACGCTACATGCCACCCTGTTTGCGCGAGTGGACAAACACCAGGTGGAAGCGTGGTTGAACGAAGCCGGCATTGATCCGAAGCGGCGCGGAGAAACACTAAATCTAGAAGAATTCGCTACACTCGTTGAAGTAATCGACCAAAAACTGACAGCTCTATCGTGACACGCCTCTCGGAATCAAAATCTGATCCGATGGAGGGTATTCCGTGAACTTTTTCCATCCCCGTCATGGACGGCGTAGCTTGGCGCAGATGATATCTGATATTCAAGCGTATATCCATGAAGAGCCAACGGCAAATTACAAAATCGTTATCGGCACCGATTCGCAAACGCGGGAAAAAGAAACGATCTTTGTGACGGCCATCATCGTACAGCGGATTGGAAAGGGTGCGATCTTTTATTATACGAAGAAGCGTCACAAAGCGATGCGGGAATTGCGCTATCGGATCTACCGTGAGACCGAGTACAGTCTGGAGTTTGTCGAGTTGTTGAAGGAAAAGGGCTTTTTCGGCTTCGGCGTGAACATTCCGATGGAAATTCACCTTGATGTGGGGCAGCAAGGTGAGACGAGAAAGCTGATTCAAGAAGTGGTGGGCTGGGTGACCGCTGTTGGGTATACGGCAAAAATCAAGCCGGAATCTTTTGCCGCCAGTGCGGTGGCCGACCGCTTCACGAAGTAAAAAGGGTCAAAAAATGTACAAGGTACCCGTTGACAGATTGTTTGTCTCCCTGCTATAATACCTAATTTGACTTTGCGACCTGCTTGTAGTATAATCTTCTATAAGTGAGGTGGTCGACCAATGGGCAAAAACGCGCTTACAGAGATTAAATGCACTCTGGATGGCTACATTGGGGAGAAAATTCGTCTGCGCGCCAATAGTGGGCGTCGCAAGACTGTAGAACGGACAGGGATTTTGGAAGAGACTTATCCATCCGTGTTCGTTGTCAAATTAGACGAAGACCATGCTTTTAGCCGTGTTTCTTATAGTTACGCTGATATATTGACTGAGTCTGTGGAACTGACCGTCTATCCGGCGGAGAGTGAGCAGATTCAAGTAAAATATGTGAAAGCAACGCAATAAATGGAACACAGTTGATGTGTTCTTTTTTTACCGTGGGCTGAAAGCGTTTACATAAAGAGCCATTTGTTGGATATACTACCTCTACCCTAGCCGGATTCTTGAATCCACAAGGAGGGATCGTCACATGGCTCGTCGAGGTGTCATGTCGGAAGAGTTGAAAGTGGAGTTGGCGAAAGAACTTGGTTTTTATGATGTCGTTCAACGTGAAGGTTGGGGAGGAATCAAGGCGCGTGACGCCGGCAACATGGTTAAACGGGCGATCCAACTGGCTGAAGCACAGCTGGTGAATAAAGATTCAAGATAGGAAGGGTTTGAAGCTCAAGAGGGTTGCCTCTTGGGCTTTTTATTTTAGTCCGAGTTTGCTTAGGGGAAAATCGGTTCATGATAAAATAAGGAAAATCTTTAAGTTCATATTGCAAATTTGCCGCGGTTCACGTCACAATGAAGAATACATAGCAGGAGAGAATAGGGGGAACGAGTTTGTTTGTATCCGAGAAGGCACCAGCAAAAATCAATTTAACACTGGATGCGCTCTTCAAAAGGCCGGATGGTTACCATGAATTGGAGATGGTTATGACCACGGTCGACTTATTTGATCGTATCGACTTATATCAAACAAACAAGTCGATCACATTGGAATCGAGTTCTGGTTTGGTCCCCCAAGATGAACGCAATCTGGCTTTCCGAGCGGCGGCGTTATTAAAAGAAAAGACCGGATGCGATAAAGGGGTACATATTTATATAGATAAAAGGATTCCGGTGGCGGCTGGTTTGGCAGGTGGAAGCAGTGACGCGGCGGCTACTTTGCGCGGATGCAACCGGCTGTGGGGATTGGGCCTGAGCGATGCGGAGTTGGCTGAGATCGGTGCGGAGATCGGTTCGGACGTGCCTTTCTGCGTTTATTCCAACACGGCGTTGGCCCAAGGGCGAGGAGAGGTGTTGACCGCCTTGCCTGCTCCGCCGACATGTTGGGTCGTCCTCGCTAAACCCAATCATGGGGTGTCCACGGCGGATGTGTTTGGGAAGTTACGGGTTCATGCCATCACTGACCATCCGCAGACGAGTCGCATGATCGAAGCGGTGAAGAAGCGGGATTATGAAGGGATTATTCGTCACTTGGGAAATGTGTTGGAGCCGGTGACAATGGACATGCATGAGGACGTGCGACAATTAAAGGAAAGAATGTTGCGGTTCGGGGCGGATGGGGTGTTGATGTCAGGTAGTGGCCCCACGGTGTTTGCGCTGGTGAAGCAAGAATCGCGCGCCGTCAGAATGGTAAACAGTTTGCGGGGGTTTTGCCAGCAAGTGTTTGCCGTCAGGATGTTGGGCGTCCGCCGCGAAAGTGTGCTTGATGATGTCCGAACAAAATGATATATTTCGATCAAGAATATTAGGACTTCGGAGGTTAGGCATGGAAAAGTGGAAACGAAGTGCCAGATTGGTTGACATCACCCGGCACTTGCTTACGCAACCGTACCGCTTGATTCCGCTTACCACCTTCGCTGAGCAATACCAGGCGGCCAAATCTTCCATCAGTGAGGATTTGGATATCATTCACGAGGTGTTGGAAGCGGAAGGGAACGGAAAATTGGAGACGGTTGCGGGTGCGGCGGGTGGTGTGCGCTACATACCGAGCATAAGCAACGATAACGCGCTTCAGGTGATTGGCCGGTTATGCGAGAAATTGTCTAATCCAGAGCGTATTTTGCCGGGGGGGTTCCTCTATATGTCGGATCTCTTGGGCGACCCTACGCTACTTGATGACATTGGCCGCATTTTTGCCAAAGTGTTTGCAGAAAAGCCGGTTGATGTGGTGATGACCGTGGAAACGAAAGGGATTCCCATCGCTTACGCCACGGCTTCGTATTTGCGTGCTCCTGTAGTGATCGCTCGGTATGATTACCGGGTTACGGAAGGATCGGTGGTAACGGTGAACACCGTTTCCGGGTCCAGTAGGCGCATGCAGCAGTTGTCATTGTCCAAACGCAGCTTGCCTGAAGGTTCCCGCGTGTTGATCATCGATGACTTTATGAAAGCGGGCGGCACGGTACGGGGCATGATGGATTTGCTGACGGAATTTAAGGCGGAAGTGGTTGGCGTCGGGGTGATGTTGGAGGCGCCAGCGGAGGAGCGGTTGGTTGAAGATTATGTCTCACTGGCCCAAGTGGCAGCCATCGACGTGAAAGAGAAAATGGTTCGCGTGGAAACGGGCAACGCATTTCATTGATAAGGAGTGTGTGAATATGTTGGTAAAAGTGGAAACGAGCAATGCGCCTCAAGCGATCGGTCCGTATGTGCAAGCGATGGAGATGGGGGATCTGATCTTCACATCGGGTCAAATCCCGCTGACACCAGCTGGTGAATTGGTGGGCAAAGGAATTGAAGAACAGACGCACCAAGTCCTGAAAAACATCCAAGCTGTCTTGTTGGCTGCCGGCAGTGATTTAAACCATGTGATCAAGACGACCCTGTTTATCAAGGACATGAACCAATTTCAAATCATCAATCGCATTTACGCCGAATATTTCAACGAGCACAAACCGGCCCGTTCCTGTGTGGAAGTGGCGCGGTTGCCCAAAGATGTGCTAATTGAAATGGAAGTGATCGCCCGCAAACGATAAGTAAAAAAATTCCATAAAAATACTGTCGATAGAAGGAAATGGTTCTTCCATCTAGAATAGGTATTTTGAGTCATCATTGGAAATAGGTGGTGGAACCTGGTGGAAATTACTGATGTTCGTTTGCGTAGAGTAAATCGTGAAGGTCGTATGCGTGCAATAGCCTCCATTACGATTGATAGTGAATTTGTGGTGCATGATATCCGCGTGATTGATGGCAATAACGGCATGTTTGTCGCTATGCCGTCCAAGCGCACGCCAGACGGGGAGTTTCGTGATATCGCACATCCAATCTCCCCACTCAGCCGGGAAAAAATCGAGGCGGCTGTGTTGGCTGAATATCATCGCGCTGGAGAATTGGAAGCAGAGAACGGATCATTGGATCATCATGTACACATGGATGCCTGAGAATAAACAAGATTGCAGGAAAGCACTCATCCTCTTGCAGGTTGAGTGCTTTTTGATTGCATCGCGGTCGTTTCTCATCCTTATATAATGGTTCTTTTTTTATTTTAAATATGTTCGGGGTTGGGTTGGTTGCAAAGGCCAAGTATTTGGGATATATTCAGGGAGGAAGTTTTGAGAAACGGGGGCGCTTTTTGTCATGCAACATATTTATGCTGTGATTTTGGCTGCGGGCAAGGGAACTCGTATGAAGTCCAAAAAACATAAAGTTCTTCACTCCATCTGCGGCAAACCGATGATTGACCACATTTTGGCAGAATTGTCTCAGTTGGACGCGAAGAAGACCATTATGGTTGTGGGGCATTTAAAAGAAAGCTTAGAGGCGCATCTGGGTGAACAAGTGCAGTTTGTGGAGCAGAAAGAGCAGTTGGGCACCGCACATGCCGTCATGCAGACCGAATCGCTGTTGAAGGGGAAAGAAGGCATCACACTCGTCCTCAACGGGGATCATCCACTTTTCACCGCCAAGACTTTGAATCAACTCATTGAAACGCACCGCGCGTCTGGAGCGGCGGCGAGCATCCTCACGGCGAAGTTAGACGATCCGACTGGATACGGCCGCATTGTGCGTCGGGAAGACGGACAGGTTGACCGGATTGTGGAGCACAAAGACGCAACAGAAGAAGAGCGGTTGATTAACGAGATCAACACAGGGACTTATTGTTTCGATAATCAACAACTGTTTTCCACTCTTTCATTAGTCAATAATAATAATGCACAAGGTGAATACTACCTTCCTGATGTGATTTCCATTTTACGCGAACAAGGTCATACGATTGGTGCTCAAGTGATTGGCGACGCTGATGAAGCCATGGGTGTCAATGATCGTATTCAGTTGGCACAGGCGGCGAAGTTCATGCAGGCACGCATACTCCGCGAACATATGAAAAACGGCGTTACCATTATTGATCCGGACAACACCTACATTGAGTCTGATGTTGTCATTGGCGCCGACACCGTGATTGAGCCGGGGACCTTTTTGCGGGGGCGGACGGTCATCGGGGAAGGATGCCACATTGGGCCTAACGCTGATTTGACCGACGTCGTTGTCGAAGATGGCGTACGCATTCGCTACACGGTGATGGATGCAAGCCACGTTGCCGAAGATGCGACGGTGGGACCATACGTTTATGCCCGTCCGGGTACCGAGCTGGGCGAACAAACCAAAGTGGGTTGTTTTGTCGACTTGAAAAAAGTGAAGTTGGGCCGTGGCTCGAAAGTTTCTCATCTGGCTTATGTGGGGGACGCCGAAGTTGGAGAAGGCGTGAATGTCGGATGCGGCGTAGTGACGGTCAACTACGACGGGGTTCGCAAACACAAAACAGTGATCGAAGATGGGGCGTTTATCGGATGCAACGTCAACTTGGTTGCTCCCGTTCGGGTAGAAAAAGGCGCTTATGTGGCGGCAGGCTCCACGATTACCCAAGATGTGCCGGAAGAAGCGCTGGCGATTGCACGAGAACGTCAGACTAACAAAGAAAACTATGCTACTAGACTGAAAAACAAGCTTTCTAAGAACGAATAGATGGAGGAACGGTTCGTTATGTCAGAGAGAACATCTCGCTTACAAGTGTTTAGTTGCAATTCGAATCCGGTTTTGGCGCAGGCGATCTGCAATCATATCGGGATTCCGTTGGGAAATGCCCATGTCGGCAAATTTAGCGACGGGGAGATTCATGTTAAGTTGGATGACAGCGTGCGCGGTTCCGACGTCTATGTAATCCAATCGACATGCGACCCGGTCAACCAACACCTGATGGAACTCTTGGTTATGGTTGATGCCTTGCGTCGTGCTTCCGCCGGCACGATCAATGTCGTGATTCCTTATTACGGCTATGCGCGCCAAGATCGCAAAGCGCGAGCCCGTGATCCGATTACCGCCAAACTAGTGGCCAACCTGATCGAAACAGCCGGTGCCGACCGGGTCATTACGATGGATTTGCACGCAACCCAAATCCAAGGATTCTTCAACATCCCAGTCGATCATCTGGTGGGTGTTCCGATTTTGGCCGATTATTTCAAAGGCAAAGGGTTGACGGATGTCGTTGTCGTGTCCCCTGACCACGGTGGCGTAATCCGTGCGCGGCGGTTGGCTGAGCGTCTGGAAGCGCCTATCGCCATCATCGACAAGCGCCGTCCCGAGCCAAACGTGGCGGAAGTGATGAATATCGTGGGGGATGTCAAAGGAAAAACCGCGATCATCATCGACGACATCATCGACACGGCAGGAACGATTACCTTGGCGGCCAATGCCCTATTGGAATACGGCGCGAAAGCAGTTTACACCTGTTGCACGCATCCCGTATTCTCCGGTCCAGCCATCGATCGGATCCGTGAATCCAATATCACCGAAATGGTGGTCACCGATACCATTCCGCTGTCGGAAAGCAAGCAATTGGATAAAATCAAAGTGTTGTCCGTGGCCAACCTGATGGGCGAAGCGATCATGCGCGTCCACAAAGAGCAATCGGTGAGCACCCTGTTTGATTAAGCAGCAAGGGTGACCGCGCGTCGCGATGGTTTGAGTCGCACAAAGAAATCGCTTTCTCGCGAAGGATTTGCACCATCCATGTTTAAAACCTCTAGTGAAGGGAAATCATCCTTTCAAAGAAAGGGGTTGGATGGATATGTCATTGTCCATACCATTGAACAAACGGGAAACCAACACACGAGGCGCTTTAAACGCATTGCGTAAAAATGGCCGAGTGCCGGGCGTGTTGTACGGACGCGGCATGGAACCCGTGCTGATCAGCGCGGATGAAGGTGAGCTTCGGACAGCGGCGGAAACCAAAGGGTTGTTCCAAGCCAGCCTGGATGGCGAACAGTATCAGGTGATGGTGCGCGATGTCCAAGTGGATCCGATTAAGCTTCGATTGCTTCATGTCGATTTGCAACGTGTGACGATGAACGAACCGATTACGACGGAGATCCCGCTCGTGTTGAGCGGGGATGCGACTGGCGTTAAAAACGGGGGCGTGTTGGACCAATCCCTGCGCACTGTTGAAGTGCGAGCCCTTCCTGACCGGTTGCCATCGGAAGTGACACTGGATGTCAGCCAATTGGACATCGGCGATTCCATCACGTTGACGGATGTGGATTTGCCGGCTGGAGTGGAGTTGTTGACGGATAGGGAGACCCCTGTGGCCTCCATTCTTGCCCCGGTTAGAGGGGAAGAGACAGAAGAAACACCGGAACCGGAGCAGGAAAGCGAATAGCGGTTCCACTTGCATACAAAGACGCAACGGATGTTGTTGCGTCTTTTTTAACGGATTGCCAACGGAGGGAAAAGAAAATGAAACTGATCGTCGGGCTGGGTAACCCCGGTATCAAGTATGCCCAGACTCGCCATAACATCGGGTTTTGGGTGATTGACCGACTGAGTGACGAGTGGGGGATTCCGGTTAATAAAGAAAAGTGGAAAGCCGAAGTGGGCGAAGGGGTTGTCCGGGGGGAGAAAGTGATTTTGATGAAGCCCCTCACTTATATGAATTTATCGGGTGAAGCGGTCAGACCGGCCATGGATTGGCTGAAAGCCGACTTGGACGAGTTGGTTGTGGTGTACGATGACCTTGATTTGCCTCCTGGACAAATTCGGTTGCGTTTAAAAGGCAGTTCGGGCGGGCACAACGGGATGAAATCATTGATTCAACATTTGGGGACTGATCAATTTAAACGCATCAAAATCGGCATTGGCCGACCGCAAGGAAGAATGCCGGTCCCTGATTATGTGTTATCCCCTTTCCACAAGTCAGAGTTGGAGTTGATGGCCGATGCGGTGGAGCGCTCAGCATCAGCGATCAACTGTTGGTTGGATAAGACGTTTTTGGAAGCGATGAACCGATACAACATCAAGCCCGGCGAATAATGCCGATAATGGGCGGAAATTTGCCAAAACCATGGCGTGCTTCACAAGTATAACTCCTCAACGGAGGGCAATACTAAGGGCAAAGGATTGTCTAGGAGGCATTGCCATGGCCATTTATTATGTATGTCGTCATTGCCGCCTGCCGCTGGGTCATATCGCGGACGGGCAAGCCACTGAATCACAATTGGGCTTTGATCAGTTGACCCCGGAAGAGCGGAAAGATATAATAACCAATGATGCGGCCGGAAATCAGGTGGTGAATATCACCTGTGAGTCGTGCCAACAAGTGTTGGAATCACATCCGGAGCGTGTATTGTATCCTTCTCTCTATCATTAACAATCGTTCACACGCGCATGATTAGATACCTGATTTTTTTCTGATAAATTAGAAAAAGAACGGCCTTGGCTGTTGCTAGCTGAGGCTTCTTTTGTATTGAATATGTCAGAGGAGGAACGTTTGTTGATACCGTTGATTCATATATTCAGACAAGATCATGATTTTCAGTCGACGGTGACTGGGATTCAAGGCGGGTTAAGGGAACAGTTGGTGGCGGGGTTGACAGGGACGGTAAGGATGATTTATGTGGCCGCCCTTTATCAAGAGTTGAAGCGGCCGGTGCTCTTGGTTACGCACAATTTGAACCAAGCACAAAAAGCCGCGGAGGATTTGCAGGAACTGATTCCCAAGGAAGAAGTGCTTTTATATCCGGCGAATGAATTGATTACCACGGAAATTGCGATGGCAGGTCATGAAACTTTGGGTGAAAGAGTAGATGTCTTATCCCGTTTGGCCCAAGGTTTTACTGGCGTGCTCATTGTGCCGTTTGCAGGACTTAGGAAATGTTTTCCACCGCACGGCATATTTGCACAAAATCATATATCTCTAAAAGTAGGAACTGTGCAAGAAATCGATCCCTTCGTGGAGCATTTGGTGAAAATCGGTTACCAGCGCGTGGACATGGTTGAAAAACCGGGAGAATGTAGTGTGCGGGGTGGTATCGTTGACGTCTATCCGGTTAATGCTGCCCAGCCGCTCCGTGTGGAATGGTTTGATGATGAGGTGGATTCGATCCGGCCGTTTTCGGTGGCTGACCAACGCTCCATCGATAAATGGACGGAGGCAGTGATTCCTCCGGCCAGGGAATTGTTTGCCGATCCCGAGCGGCTCCGACAAGCCGGCATGCGTGTGGAAACGCTTTTATCGGCAAGGCTTTCTGAGGTGAAAGACGAAAGCTTGAAGCAAAAGCTTTCCGAATCGATCGGCTATGATATTGAACAGCTGAAAACAGGAACGTATTTCACCGGGATTTACAAATATGTGGAGCAGATTTATCCCGAGTGTGAGAATTTGTTGCAGTACATGCCGAAAGATGCGGTTGTCGTGATGGATGAACCGTCTCGGATCATGGAAAACGGTCGCCAAATGGAACGGGAGGAAGGAGAATGGCAAACAGCCCTTCTGTCGCAAGGGGAGTTTTTGCCCCAGTTGAAAATATCGTTCAAATTGGATGATTTGCTCGCTAAAGTGACGCACCAACGGGTTTACCTGTCCTTGTTCATGCGGCAAATTCCAGGCATCCAACCGCAAAACATCATTCAGATGATGTGCCGTAGCATGCAACAATTCCACGGTCAGATGCATGTGCTCAAGGCGGAGTGGGACCGGTGGGTCAAAGCCAACTACCGCGTCTTATTCTTGGCAAGTAGCGAAGAACGGTTGGAGCGGTTGGAACGAGTGTTGGCCGACTATGGAATGGAAGTGAACCGCGATGTGGCTTTGCATCAGTTGTTGCCGGGCAAACCAACTGTAACGATCGGTGCGTTGCAAGCGGGGTTTGAAATGGGGGGAATCCGCCTCATCGTGGTGACGGAGGGGGAAGTGTTCACCCAGAAGCAACGTCGCACCCGTCGTAGCACCAAATTGGATCATGCCGAAAAAATCAAAGATTATCAGGAATTGAAACCAGGGGATTATGTTGTTCATGTCAGCCATGGGATTGGGCGTTACATCGGCATAGAAACGCTGGAAGTGGCCGGCATGCACAAGGATTATATGCACATCCAATACGCAGGCAACGACAAACTTTATGTTCCGGTAGAGCAGATTGACCAAGTTCAAAAATACATCGGTAGCGAAGAGAAAACACCCAAGGTGTACAGTTTGGGCGGCAGTGAATGGAGCAAGGTGAAAAACAAAGTGCGCTCTTCGGTGCAGGATATCGCCCAAGATCTGATCGAGTTGTACGCCAAACGCCAACAGGCCAAAGGGTACGCATTTAGCAAGGATACGCCGTACCAAAAAGAGTTTGAAGCGATGTTTCCTTATGAAGAGACCCCGGATCAGCTACGTTCTATTGAAGAGATCAAAAAGGACATGGAAAGCGAGCAACCGATGGATCGCCTGTTATGCGGGGATGTGGGGTACGGAAAAACGGAGGTGGCCATTCGGGCGGCGTTCAAGGCGACCATGGAAGGTAAACAAGTGGCGGTGTTGGTGCCGACGACGATTTTGGCGCAACAGCACTATGAAACTTTTCGTGAGCGCTTTGCTGACTTCCCAGTGCAAATTCGCGTGCTGAGCCGCTTCCGCACTCGTAAAGAACAAAAAGAAACATTGGAAGGGCTGAAGAATGGCACGGTGGACATTGTCATCGGAACGCACCGGTTGTTGTCCAAAGAAGTGGCTTATAAAGACCTCGGCTTGCTGATCATCGACGAAGAGCAGCGTTTCGGCGTGAAGCACAAGGAAAAAATCAAAACGCTGAAACACAACATCGACGTACTTACGTTGTCAGCTACGCCGATTCCGCGGACCCTGCATATGGCTATGATGGGGGTGCGCGACCTTTCGGTCATCGAGACGCCACCAGAAAATCGTTTTCCGGTGCAAACCTATGTGCTGGAGTATTCGGGCGCCTTGGTGCGAGAAGCGATCGAACGGGAGTTAGCTCGCGGAGGGCAAGTGTACTTTCTTTATAACCAAGTCCAGAATATCGACCAGATGGCCGAACAGATTCGGATGCTGGTTCCCGAAGCGCGTGTGGCGGTGGCACATGGGCAGATGCAGGAAAATGAATTGGAGAAAGTGATGTTGGACTTTCTCGACGGCGAATATGACGTGTTGGTCAGCACCACCATTATCGAAACGGGTGTGGACATTCCCAACGTAAACACCTTGATCATCTATGACGCCGACAAAATGGGTTTGTCCCAATTGTATCAATTGCGCGGACGGGTGGGCCGTTCCAACCGGATCGCTTATGCCTACTTCACGTACCAGCGCGACAAAGTGTTGTCCGAAACTGCAGAGAAACGCCTGCAAGCGATCAAAGAGTTTACTGAATTGGGTTCTGGCTTCAAGATCGCTATGCGGGACTTGTCGATTCGCGGGGCAGGGAACTTGTTGGGGGCCGAACAGCATGGACACATTGCGACAGTCGGATTTGAATTGTATAGCCAGATGTTGAAAGAGGCAGTCGCTGAGTTGCAAGGTAAGCAGACGGAGGCCGAACCGAAGGAACCGACGATCGATCTCAATGTTGACGCTTATCTGCCTTCCGAGTATATTCGCGATGAGAAACAGAAAATCGAATTGTACAAAAAGATTCGTGGCGTGACCAGCTTAAATGAAGTGAATGACTTGGAAGAAGAGATTGAAGACCGGTTTGGCGACTTGCCGGAGCCGGTGCAGATGTTGCTCAAAGTAGCCAAAATCAAGGCTTATGCCATTCTCTACGGGATTGATGCTGTCGAACAAAAAGACGGGGAGATTGCGCTCAAATTGGAGCCTGAACAAACGAATCAGATCGATGGGCAAAAACTGTTCATGATTTCGCAGGACTTCCCAGGTAAAATTCGCTTCTCCACAGGGCAACGAATGGGGATTATATTTAAAATCAAAGGGATGTCTGCCAAAATGGCATTAGAAATGATTGAACAATTTTTGATAAAATATAAAGACGTCCCCAAATCGAAAGGAGCCAAGGCAAATGTTGAATAAATGGGTCAAACGAACGGCAACCATCTTATTGGCGAGTGCGCTGGTATTAACCGGATGCAGCGGGGCCAAAGAAGAAAAGCAAGACGACAAGAACAACACAAGCCAAGCCCCAGCTGAATTTAAACCCTTGCCAACGAACAGCGATAAAGTGGTTGCAGAGTATAAGGGAGGGAAGGTCACAGAAGCCGAACTCCACCGTTACATCAATATTGTGGCCTTTTTGGACCCTCAACTTGCGATGATGATGGGATCGATGAAAGATCAAGAGAAGAAGATCAAAACCGAATTGTCCAAAGAAGTGGCGGCGCGGAAATACATGGCTGGATTGGTCAAAGATGATGCTTCCTATCAGAAAAAGACCGAAGAGACCATGAAAGAAATCGAAGGCTCCTTCAAAAACCAACCCCAATCGCAACAAGGCGGGCAAAAACAACCGAAAAGCCTGGATGAAGCGATCAAGGGCAAAGGATTTACCAAAGATGAACTGAAAGACTTCTTCTACAACTTTCACAGAGTGGATGCATACTACAACGAACAGTTGAAAGATGAGAAATACGATTGGGTGAAAGTGCAACACATCCTGGTTTCTGTCAATGACGGACAAGCAGGGCAGCAAGGGCAGGCGAAACGGACCGACGCCGAAGCGAAGAAACGCGCTGAAGAAGTGAAACAGAAGCTGGAAAAAGGCGGCGACTTCGCCAAATTGGCCAAGGAATACTCTGACGACCCCGGTTCTAAAAACAGCGCGGGGATGATTGAAGGTTCGGCTGACCAATTCGTACCGGAATTCGCAAAGGCTTCTAAAGAAATGCCGTTAAATGAAATCAGTGATCCGATCAAAACCAGCTACGGCTATCATGTGTTGAAGGTGTTGGAGCGCAAAAAAGAACCGCTGGCGACAGCCGACGACCAAGTAAAACAACCAAAGAAACAAGAAGTGTACGAATCGGTGGTCAAAGAGATCGGATTTAAGTCCCTGTTGAAATAAAGGAAGGTTGCCAGGACGACTGGTGGCGACATGCAGGGTGACGTTTGCTGTGCAAGCGGTGGATGACCCTGCGGGGAAGAGAGGGGCGGCTGAAGCGTGTTGAGTCAGCCGTCTCTCTTTTTTGCGCAAAGGGCATGGAAAACACAAACATTGGCGCCAGGCTCCTTTTGCCAGCTAGTTCAAAGGGAGGCAACTTCCTGTTTTTTTCTTTATGAACGGACCTCATCACAGATGGGGAGCCGTTTTTTTTATGTATGTTATTGTCGTATAAACTTTTGGAAGCAGAACAATACTATGGGCGGTAGGACAAATTCAACCAAATTAGGTGATACTTCCTATCTCCAACAAAGGAATCATAAGTGAAGTGCTGGAGTTTTGCATAACATCAGATGAAAGAGAGGAAGTTTCCTATGAAAGCAACCGGCATCGTGCGTCGGATCGATGATCTCGGCCGTGTGGTGATACCCAAGGAAATTCGTCGGACGCTTCGGATTCGGGAGGGGGATCCGCTTGAGATTTTTGTTGACCGCGACGGTGAAGTGATTCTGAAAAAGTATTCACCTATCGGTGAATTGGGGGATTTTGCCCAAGAATACGCTGAATCCCTTTATGAAAATATTCAATACGCCACAGTGATCTGTGACCGGGACAGCGTGATCGCTGTAGCGGGCGCTTCCAAAAGGGAATATTTAGAAAAACCGATTGGAGACACCGTGGAAGCGTGCATGGAGCAACGGCGCACCCATCTTGAAAGCAATCCGTTGACTGTGGAATTGTTCAAAGGCTTGACTGAAGAATACCAATCCTATGTGGTGGTTCCAATCAATGCAGGCGGGGACCCCATCGGCGCGGTGATCATTTTCACCAAGAAAGAAGGGGAACGCTTGGGAGAGTTGGAAGTGAAGTTGGCCAGCACCGCAGCTTCCTTCCTTGGAAAGCAGATGGAACAATAGCTTCGACTTTTGACTGGCAGGTGAATAAACCTGCTTTTTCTTTGCCAACCTTTTGCGCTCTTGTATAATGAATAGCAATGTGACGTGAAGGGGGAGGCAAGATGTCCAAGGCGGAGCGATCTTTTGTCCGCGGCGCGGCCATTTTGGGGTTGGCTGCGTTGATCAGCAAAATCTTGGGGGCCGTCTACCGCGTTCCCTATCAAAATATAACCGGCGATGAAGGCATGTATGTGTATCAGCAAGTGTATCCGTTGTACAGCGTTTTGTTGATCCTTGCGACGGCGGGGTTTCCCGCAGCGATTTCTAAACTGGTGTCAGAGCGCTTGGCTGAGGGAAATCCGTACATGGCTCGCCGAATTTTTCGCGTGGCTTCCGTCACCTTGCTTTTGATCGGTTGTCTCTTTTTTGTCATTCTATTCGTGGGGGCGGAAACCATCGCTGGCTGGATGGGAAGCCGCCAGTTGTTGACCATGCCGATTCAGTCTGTATCATTTGCGCTGATTATCGTGCCCTTTTTGTCGGCGATCCGGGGGTATTTTCAAGGTCAGCAAAACATGTTGCCGACCGCTGTTTCGCAAGTTATGGAGCAGTTGGTACGGGTGGTGACGATCTTGGTCGCCGCTTGGTATTTCACGGAGGCGGGATTCGGTTACGTTTATGCCGGGGCTGGCGCGGTGTTTGGTGCGACAACCGGAGCGGTCGCCGCTTTGCTCATCCTGATGGTGTATTGGAAGCGACATGCCACACCCGTACGACCGGAACCGGTGGCCATGACAGCCGCGGACCCATCCACCAAACAGCTGGTGGTGCGCATCTTGGTTTTGTCGATTCCCATCGGCATCGGGGCGTTGGTCTTGCCGTTGTATTCTTTGGTGGATTCTTTCACGGTTGGGAACCTGCTGGCTGAATCCGGTTGGGCAATGGATGAGGTGATCACAGAAAAAGGGGTATTTGACCGGGGGCAACCCCTGATTCAGTTCGGCTCCTTTTTCGCTACTGCCATTGCTTTATCGATTGTTCCGGCGATTGCTGAAGCCAAGACCGCGGGATACATGGAGGAAGCCAGCATGCGCGCGTCTTTGGCTTTGCGCCTGACTTGGCTGTTTGGTTTGCCAGCGTCGGTCGGTCTAGCTGTGATCGCTCTACCCACCAATGTGATGCTGTACAAAGACGGTGCTGGCTCGGATGCGTTAGCTATTTTGGCTTTTACCATCCTGTTTTCAACGCTCAGCCTCACGTCGGCTGGTGTTTTGCAAGGATTTGACCGGGTTGTCTTGCCTGCACTCCATTTGTTGTTGGGAGTGGGGGTCAAATTGGCAGGCAATCTGTGGTTGGTGCCGCTGTGGGACATTCGCGGTGCTGCTTTGGCCACTACGGTCGCTTATGCGCTTGTTGCCGGACTCAACCTTTGGGCGTTGAGACGGCACTTGCGAGGGGCGCTCTGGGAGCATTTTCGCTTCGGCCGTAGCTTGTGGGCGGCATTGTGGATGGCTGTCGCTGTGGGTGGCGTTAAGATCGGATTGGAGACGGTGTTGGTGCCTGTGTTGGAGTATCGGTTGGCTATGGCTGTTACCGCACTGGTTTCTGTCATGGTAGGTATGCTGGCCTATCTCTGGGCTGCGTTTCGCTTTGGGGTGTTGACGCGGGAGGATCTGGAGAAGGTGCCGAAGTTGAAAGCCAAAGTGCTTCCGCTGTTAGATCGGTTGCATTGGTTGCGCATTTGAGGAATTCTGAAGTGATGTTGATTGAATGAAACGGGCAGGAGGGGAATCATGAACGGGAAAATCGTGGTTGTCGGTCTGGGCTTTGGCGATGAGAATGGATTGACGCTGGGGACGCTGGCCGTGCTGGAACGCGCTGACCGAGTATTTTTGCGTACAGAGCGGCATCCGGTTGTTTCATGGTTGCGCGAACGGGGAATCCAATATGTCAGTTTCGATGACGTGTATGAGAAGCATGCCCGGTTTGAAACGGTGTATGAAGAAATAGCGGAACGCTTGCTGGCCTATGCAGAGGAGGGCGGCACAGTCGTTTATGCGGTGCCGGGGCATCCCATGGTGGCTGAACGGACGGTGCAATTGCTTCTGGATGCAGAAGGGATTGCGGTGGAAGTTCACGGGGGAACCAGTTTTTTGGATGCGATGTTTGCCAGCTTGAAGCTGGACCCCATTGAAGGGTTTCAATTATTGGATGGCAACGATCTCAGCGCTTCCCGGTTGGACCCGCGCACTCACGTGTTGATTGGGCAAGTGTATGACCGCTTGGTCGCTTCGGATGTCAAGTTGACGTTAATGGATGTGTATCCAGATGAACATCCGGTGACCATCGCCACTGCATGCGGTGTTCCTGGCTTGGAGAAGCTGACTACCCTTCCATTGTATGAGCTGGATCATGGTGAGTGGTTTACTGATCTGACTTCCGTTTATGTACCGCCCGTCACTGATGAACGGGCGCTCTATCGCCAATTTTCCACCTTGGTGGATGTGATTGCGACGCTCAGAAGCCCGGAGGGATGCCCATGGGATCGCAAACAAACCCATGAGAGCTTGCGCCGGTATCTCATCGAGGAAGCGTATGAATTTTTGGAAGCAGTCCATGACGGGGATGAAGAGGCGATGGCGGATGAACTGGGGGACATTTTGCTTCAAGTGATGTTGCACGCGCAAATCGCCAGTGAAGAGGGAACGTTTGACATTTTTGAAGTGATCAGTCGCCTCAATGACAAAATGGTTCGCCGCCATCCCCATGTTTTTGGCGAAGCGCAAGCGGATACCGCGGAAGAAGTGAAGGCGAATTGGGAACAGATCAAAGCGAAAGAGCGGGAAGGGGAAGCCGAGCCTCCTTCGGTTCTCGGTCAGGTGAATGAGGCGCTACCTGCGTTGCTGTTGGCTTACCAACAACAGAAAAAAGCCGCTAAAGTAGGGTTTGACTGGGAGCAGATGGACGAGGTATTCGACAAGGTGCGAGAAGAACTGGATGAGTTGGGGCGCGCCGAAACGGCAACGGAGCGCGAAGAAGAGTTGGGAGATTTGCTGTTCGCTCTCGTCAATTTGTCCCGCTTCCTTAAAGTAGATCCGGAGTTGGCTCTGATCAAATCATGCCAGAAGTTTGCTCGCCGGTTTCGGTACATTGAAGAGCGGGTGCGTAGCCAAAATCGTGCGTGGCCGGACGTGTCACTCGCGGAAATGGACGCGTGGTGGAATGAGGCCAAACGGGAAGAAAAGGGGAATCCCAGGAAAGAATGAAGGGTTTTCCTTCCGTTCGAAGAATTGTTCATAATATGGACAAATAAATGAGACAAGTTTGTGACAGCTGAGGTGACGACAGATGCGATTAGATAAGTTTCTTAAAGTGTCCCGATTGGTGAAAAGACGGACGCTGGCCAAAGAGGTGTGCGACCAGGGCCGGGCCGAGGTGAACGGCAAACCGGCCAAAGCGGGTACTACGGTCGCGATCGGCGATGAGATCAGCATCCGTTTCGGCAACAAGCGGGTGACGGCGAGAGTGGAGAAGTTGCAGGAGAACGCCAAAAAAGAGGATGCGGGCAATATGTTCACTATTGTGCGCGAAGAACCGTTGAAAGCGGAAGAAGCGCCGCTTGAGTTCTAATTTCTGACCTTTGTCCATATCATGTACCATGGGAAGGGGGTACCTGATATGACGGAGGATTTGCATGGCCAGCCTAGGCATGAAATCGTGCTGACCAATCGCAATGTGATGGAAGTTAGCGGTGTTGTTCGCGTTGAGAGCTTTGACAGCGAGGAGTTCTTATTGCAAACCGACTGCGGCTATCTCGGCATCCGTGGACAAGACCTCCACATAAAGAATTTGGATCTCGATCAGGGACGGGTCGCGATAGAGGGGCAGATCATGGACATGAGCTATTTAGATGTCCATCTGCCTGCTAGCGAGAAGGCGAAAGGGCTGCTGGGGCGGATTTTCAAGTGACTCTGGCTACGCAATGGACCACGATGGGCCTGATGCTGGGGTCCGGCATCCTCATTGGCGTCATTCTCGATTTTTACCGTGTAGTTACCCAACGCTTTCGGCTTAAACGGTGGATCGTCTCCCTGATCGATCTCCTGTATTGGATGGTTTCCAGTCTGCTTGTGTTTGGCTTGTTGTTGTGGAGCAATTGGGGTGAACTGCGCTTTTATTTGTTCATCGCAATCTGCCTCGGGTTTTTGCTCTACTTCAGGTGGTTTTCGCACATGGTCATCCGTTTCATCCGTGTGCTGTTCCAATTGGTGGAATGGGTGATTCATTTTCTTGGGCAAGCCGTTTACACGGTGGTGTACATTCCATTATCATTTATGGCGCGATGCCTCTGGACCTGTGCGCGGACGTTGGCACGGGGGGCTTGGACCTTGGCTAGATGGATATGCCTGCCGCTAGCTTGGCTCTTAGGCCCGCTCGTCCGTCCGTTGTGGAGGCGGATGCGGCCGCACGTGGATCAAGCGCGCTCCTTCCTTCGCCGGTTTGGGGCGTGGTGGAAAAAGAAAAGAGAAAAAGGTGGATAATATGCCTTTTCAGCGTTCGCGCGATAATATCTTGACATTTAAACGGAAAGTGGTAAAAGAGAAAGGACATGAGGAGCGGAAACAACCGCTTCATCCAGCCGTTCGGCGCCGGCGGATGATCTGGCTCGGAGTCATGGTCACGATCTTCTGTTGGTGCGTGGTGGAGCTGATTATCCAGCAAAACCGCATTTGGGACAAAGAAGAGGCATTGGCGGCCAAACGGCAGGAGTTGGCGGAAGCGAAAAGGAAAACGGCCCACATCAACGCGGAGATCAAAAAGTTACACCGCAAGGATTATCTGTTAGAATTGGCTCACAAAATGGGATATAGCAAACCGGGTGAACAAATATATTCATTGCCGGACAAGCGGTGATAGGGCCGCCTCATCTGCTTTCATTCGCCCGATGTGCTTCTGCCGCGCTCTTTATGCGTGGCGGGGGTGGACCTCTTGTGCGAGAAGACAAGGGGTTATTTTATTTTGGCAGGAATCAAAAGTACGTAAGTAGAAAATCTAGGCTATAAGCGATTTGGATGAATATTCTGTATGGGATCGGTTTGTTGGCATCAGCAGTGAGAATCTCCCGATGAAGGGGGTAATGAGGATGCTCCATATCAATCGCGCCCGCTGGTGGGGACTCACCCTTGTCTTTGTCCTCTTTTTCGCTACGCTTGGTCTGGTTTGGATGGATGAAGGGGAAGAAACGGCACAAGGGCGCAGGGGAAAGGTACTGACAGGCTTAGATATTGTATTGGCCAATCCGGGGATGTTCACTGGGAAGCGAGTGGGACTGATCACCAATCCGACGGGTATCACCGCCGATTACGAACATAGTTTGGATGCCATGTTGCGCAAGGGCATCCGCGTGACCGAAGTGTACGGTCCGGAACATGGGGTACGCGGAACAGAACAGGCAGGCGAGACGCCGGGAGAGCTGATCGATCCGAAGACGGGGCTTCCGCTTTCCAACCTGTATGGAAAAAAGCCGGTGGACATGGTTCCCATGTTCGCGGATGTGGATGTCCTTGTGTTTGACATCCAAGATGTCGGAACTCGTTTTTATACTTACATCTCCACCATGGCATACGTGATGGAGGCGGCAGCCATTGCCGATAAGCCGCTGTATGTGCTGGATCGCCCCAATCCGCTGGGGGGAGTCCGGGTGGAAGGTCCCGTGTTGGAAGAGAAGCACAGCTCCTTCATCGGCCTGTTCCCTATCGCCCTGCGGCACGGCATGACGGTTGGCGAGCTGGCAACCTTATTCAATGAGTGGTTTTTCCCAAAAAGCGGCAAAAAGAAGGTTGATCTCCACGTCGTGAAAATGAAGGGTTGGAGTCGGCAGGAAGCTTACGGGCAGACGGGGCTCCCTTGGGTGATGCCGTCACCGAATATGCCGACGATAACGACAGCACAAGTGTATCCGGGAACTGGACTGATCGAAGCGACTAATCTGTCCGAAGGAAGGGGAACGACGCGGCCGTTTGAATTGATCGGCGCCCCTTATGTGGAAGGCTGGAAGTTAGCAGAGGAACTAAATCGGGAACGATTGCCGGGAGTCAAGTTTCGCGAGGCGTACTTCACCCCTACTTTTTCCAAACATCAAGGGAAAGCCGTGGGTGGTGTACAAGTGCATGTGGAAGATCCGGCAACGTTTGATCCCATCCTGACGGGACTGGCTATCATTGAAAAGGTAAAAAAATTGTATCCGAGCCAGTTTGCGTGGCGCGAATCGGGGGAACCCTATTGGATGGATAAAATGACCGGCACGGAAAAAGTTCGCCAGCAAATCGACCAAGGGAAATCCGCTAGGGAAATCGTGCATTCCTGGGCGGCAGAACTGAATAAATTCAAAGAACTACGAGAAAAGTACCTTCTCTATCCGGCACGGGGAATCCCGCACTAAAAATATGCCATTTTTTTGTTGACATCACTGCGGACGCGTTATATAATAATCATTGTTCGCAGTGATGATTTCAACCATTTTAGAATGTCGCGGGGTGGAGCAGTCTGGTAGCTCGTCGGGCTCATAACCCGAAGGTCGCAGGTTCAAATCCTGTCCCCGCAACCAAATATATGGCGGCGTAGCTCAGCTGGCTAGAGCGTACGGTTCATACCCGTGAGGTCGGGGGTTCGAGGCCCTCCGCCGCTACCAAGTGCAAGAGAGGAGAAGGCGAGGAAACCCTATCGTGGGTGGTGCATCGCCTTTTTTTTGTGTCATTTTATTGGGATGCATGATAAGCATGGGAGTGGTTGTGTGAATGTCGTTATCAAGAAAGTCAAATTTACCACGATAAATAAAACATATACGGAAAAGGTGCGGGATTGGCGGGGGCGCCATTGCTTCTCTACGCAGTATGCCAATCCGGACGGCAAGCGGATTTTCCTCACCTATTATTTTGTGCGCAAGGGGTATACCATTTCAAAGGTATTCAACCGATCAGGGGAATTCCTCTACTACTATTGCGACGTGATGCAAATGCACCAAGTGGGCCGGATGCGATATGTTATGGTGGACTTGTTGTTTGACCTGATCGTCTATCCGGATGGCACCTATCACCTGATTGACGTGGATGAGTTTGCCGACTCGGTGGAACGGGGACAGTTGAAACGACGGCAACAAGTCCATGCGCTCCGGACGCTGGATCAAATGATTCGTTTGCAGACGGAGCGGAAGTTGATACCGTCGTTTGTGCATGAAGCCCAGATGTATCCCTTGAACACGTTTGCGCGCCGGTTTTGATGGGTTATTTCGACATGGCGAAACGATGGACACAGTAGAATATTAGAAGTTTTGTCGCTCCTGTGCTGAAAGTGATGCAAAACGACACCAAGGGATGGTGTTTAGACAAGCCCCCCGCTACACCGCGGAGGGGTTTTTGTTTGCCGGCGAAGGGGAGAAAGCCAATCAAGGCGCTGGATAACCCAGAGAACAAAATTTGTCGTAAAAATTTTCTTTTCATTCAGATTGTTTGACAAACTTTTCTTCCATCCCATCGCTATAATGGGTGGCACAAAGTGATTGGGGTGATGGGTCGTGCAAATGGGTACTCATATCAAAAATTTTTTCATTCGTCCAGTTAGTTGGTTTGGAGTGGATCAAAGCAGGCAGAGAAGAGCTATGTACCGGTTATCCACCATGTGGAATGTGCCAGTGTTGGTGATGGGTTTTCTCCTAGGTAGGGCCACCATTCTTGACACGTTCTCTCCGTTTGCGGTGGCGTATGTGGCGGTGATCTACCATCTTGCCCGTAAGCAGTGGCCGGTGGTGCTGTTGTCACTGATACTGGGGGCGGCCACTTTGGGGCCACTCAAGGCAGTGGAGACGGCTGGCGTGTTGGCGATTTGGTTGTTGATGCAAAAAGGGTGGGACTGGTTAGGGAAAGGGCAGATCAATTATGTCCCTTTTGTTGTGGGGGCATGCGGCGTCGCGGCCCACCTGGCGGAGGGGATGATCGGAGGTTGGAGCTCGTACAAAGGTTTGATGGCAGCCGCTGAAGTTTTGCTGAGTTTCATTCTGACATTCATCTTTGTGCACTCCCTGCCGCTGTTTACAGTGAAGAAAAAACGGATTGCTTTGCGGCATGAAGAGATCGTATGCCTGGTAATTTTACTCGGTTCGGTCATGACGGGCATGATGGATTGGTTTGTGGCAGATCTGTCGGTGGTCAACATGGTGTCCCGCTATGCGATATTATTGTTTGCTCTAATCGGCGGCGGGTTGCTCGGTTCATCGATCGGAGTAGTGACAGGAGTAATATTGAGTCTGTCCGACACCAAAGCGGTGATGCAGATCAGTTTGCTGGCCTTCGCTGGTTTGTTGGCCGGCCTGTTTAAAGAAGGTAAGCGGTGGGGGGTGGCCGTCGGTTTCATGCTCGGTTCGGCCATCCTGACCTTGTACGATGGTGGCGCCGAAGTGATGTGGATGTCACTTAAGGAGTCGGCTTGCTCCGTCGTCCTGTTTATGCTGACGCCCAACCGCTTGATCCAATCGTTGTCCCGTTTTGTGCCGGGGACAATGGAAAATCAGTCGGCACATTTAGAATATATCAAACGGTTGCGTGATGTGACCGCGGCCAAGGTGGAGCAGTTTACGGAATTGTTCCAGGAGCTTAGTTTCAGCTTTAGAGAGGACGCTACCAAGCATCGCAAAGAACATGAGGATCAGGTTAATTTTTTTCTGTCGGAAGTAATGCATGACGCGTGCGGGGGATGCCCCCGCTATGCGGATTGTTGGGACAAGCAAGTCATGAAAACGTATCAAGGCATGACTGACTTGATGGCCATGGTGGAAACGAGCGGTGTCACAGAAGAGATCGCGGTGCCCACGTTTTGGGAGCAACATTGTATGCGGGGAGAACGGGTGATGGGTTCAATTCAAAAACAGTACGCCCGCTATGAGCAAAACATTTACTGGAAGGAAAAGATGCAGGAATCGCGCCGGTTGGTATCGGACCAATTGGCAGGCATGGCCGAAGTGATGGAGAAGCTGGCTAAGGAGATCCGCCATGAGACACAAGTGATGGCGGCGCACGAAGAGCAAATTCATGAGGCGTTAGAGGAGTTGGGCCTGTCTATACAGCGGGTGGATATCATCAATCTCGAGGAAGGAAAAGTGGAGATAGAAGTGGTGATGCCGGAACGGGAAGGGTTGGACGAATGCAAAAAGCTGGTGGCGCCTTTGCTGACAGAAGTGTTGGGGGAACCCATCTCGGTGTACCGGAAAGTGATCAAAGATGGTTCACACGGGGCGGTCATCACCTTGGGTTCAGCGCAGCGGTTTGAGTTGAAAACAGGGGCGGCCAATGCGGCGAAAGGGGGCGGGGTTATTTCCGGAGACAGTTATTGTTATATGAGTTTGGGCACGGGCAAATGCGCGGTGGCGTTATCTGACGGCATGGGGAATGGACAGCGCGCCCAAGAGGAGAGCAGCGCCGCGCTCAAATTGCTGCGCCGCTTGCTTCAGTCGGGGATGTGTGAAGAGCGGGCGGTTGACACGGTGAACTCCATCTTGAGCCTGCGGTCGGCTGACGAGATGTTCGCCACGGTCGATTTGGCTATCGTCGACTTGAATTCAGCGAAGGGGCGGTTTATGAAGATCGGTTCCACTCCGGGATTCGTTAAACGGGGCAAACAGGTGATGACCCTCTCGGCCGCCAACCCCCCGATTGGCATCCTGAGTGAGATTGAGATCGAGCCGATTGAGATGCAACTGCAACCGGGGGATTTGGTGATTTTGATGACTGATGGAGTCTACGATGCGCCGCGGCGGGCGGTGAACAAGGATGCGGTGATGACCCGGCTGATTTCGGAGATCGACACCAAGGATCCGCAAGACTTTGCCGATTGTTTGCTAGAGAAGGTGGTTCGCTACCATGGCGGGCGTATCAGTGATGACATGACGGTGGTTGTGGCCAAAGTGGAGCGGTATGTCCCAGAATGGTCCACGATCCGATTGCCTGGTGTGAAACCGCTCAAGCGCTCACATTTGGTGGTTTGAATTTGCTTCCCAGTGCGAAACAGGATATGATGAAAAGAGAAGGACGAGTGGCGTTTGCTCGGGGGAGTTCCCCCGGGTTTGACGCGCCAAGGAGACGATTCAGGTGTTTCTTGCTCAATTGAGAGAAGAGCTGAACCGAATGGGCTTGGCGGGGCGGCGGGCCAGGGTGTTGGTTGGCGTCTCGGGTGGGGCCGATTCCATCGCCTTGGTGCATGCCCTGAAAAAAATAGAACAAGAGGTAGATATTTTTGTCGCCGCTGTTCATGTCAACCATCAGCTCAGAGGGGAAGAAAGCGAAGCCGACGAGCAGCATGTCAAGGCGTTTTGCGAGGAATGGAGAATACCTTGTCGGACGGTCAGGGTAAATGTTGGAAGTTTGTTAGAACAAAAAGGCGGGAACAAACAGGCAGTCGCGCGTGAGCTCCGTTATGACGCCTTTGAGGAAATGGCGCGGGCATGGCGGATGGATGCTGTCGCTACTGCTCATCATGCCGACGACCAGCTGGAAACGGTGTTGATGCGGTTGGTCAGGGGAACGGGTGTAGCAGGGCTGGCGGGCATTGAACCGATCCGTGCTTGGCGTGGTTTCCAATTGATCCGGCCGCTCTTGACGTTCACCAAACAGGAGTTAGAGCGTTACTGCCAGGATGCGGGATTGCCCACGCGTTTGGATTCCAGTAACCTGCTTCCCGACTACACTCGCAACCGCCTGCGGATGGAAGTGGTTCCGTTGCTGGAAGCGTTCAACCCCCATGTACAAAAAGCGGTTTGTACCTTGAGCGACTTGGTTCGGGAAGAAGAAAAAGTGTGGTCCGAATTGGTGGAAGACGCTTTGGGCAAGGTGCTTCTCGAGCGGGACGATGCGAGCTTCACCCTTGATGTTTCAAGTTTTCTTCACCTTCCAATCGCTTTACAAAGGAGGGTAGTTAAACTAATATTAAGTTATCTTTCGCAAGATGATACGTTTGGAGTCAGTCTTGACGCGGTTGAAAAGGTGAGAAAACTCGTTGCGGACGGATCTTCATCCAGTATGTTTCATCTCCCCGGCGGCATCGTAGCGGAGCGGGAATATGAAAAAGTACATATGCGCAAGGCAGAGCGCGGCGAAGAACATGCCACTCAATCAGGGGAAATTGCGTTATCTGTTCCTGGTACGACGTGTTTGCCTGGGTTTTTGGGTAAAATAGAAGTATTGGAATCGGATGTGGCATTACATAACGTGGATCTTGGTCGGAATGCTGTCGTCTTCGATCGAGATCATTTGCCGTTTCCCCTCTGCGTAAGGGCCCGCCAAAGCGGGGATCGTATGACATGCTTGGGGATGGACGGAAGAAAAAAGCTGAAAAAAGTGCTGATGGAAGCAAAAGTTCCCAAGCGCCAACGTGACCGAGTTCCGGTTGTGACCGCGGGAGATGAGATTATCTGGATTCCAGGGGTGAAGCGGTCGGGTGTCGCTCCCGTCACCCCGAATACCACTCGGTTTTTGTATCTAATCTGGGAAGAGTAAATCGTTTATGTGTGGTAGGAGGAAAGACATGCATCAAGATATCAAGGAAGTTCTTATTTCCGAAGAGCAAATCAAAGAGAAAGTGCGGGAATTGGGCCAACGTCTGTCAGAGGAGTACAAAGACTTGAACCCGCTATGTATCTGCGTGTTAAAGGGTGCCGTGCCATTTATGGCGGATTTGATCCGAGAGATGCCGATTAAGATGGAAATGGATTTCATGGCTGTATCCAGCTATGGCAATTCGACCACTTCCTCGGGTGTTGTGCGCATCCTCAAAGATTTGGACGCATCCATCGAAGGACGTCATGTTTTGATTGTCGAAGATATTATCGATTCGGGCTTGACGTTGAGTTACTTGGTTGAGATGCTGAAAGGCCGGAATGCCGCTTCAGTCAAAATCGTCACTCTTCTCGATAAACCAGACCGCCGCAAGGTGGATTTGAGCCCGGATTACTGTGGTTTCACCATTCCGGATGCATTTGTGATCGGATACGGGCTTGACTTTGCCGAGAAGTATCGCAACTTGCCTTATATCGGTGTGCTGAAAGAAGAAGTGTACCAGTGATGCGCCAGAGCGGTCTATTGAGTATGGTAAGTCGACTGTGATAAAATGATACAAGTGGACTGAGAGGAGGCCAGGGATGAAACACTTCTTCCTCAGGAACGGAGTATTATACTTAATCCTCATCCTTATCACAATCGGGGTTGTCAACATGATCGCCAACCCTGGAGTGGACAAACAAAACTTTAGATATGATGAATTTAGAACAAAGCTGCTGCAAAAACAGTTAGATGATATTACGGTCCAATACGATAACGGTGTTTACAATATCGAAGGCAAGATCAAAGGCACGGCTAAAAGCTTCTTTACCATTGCCCCAGCTGGCTACGGAAGCTCCGTAATCGAAGATATCCAAACCGCCGGAGTGAAGGTGAACATCGAGAAAACAAAAGGGGACTCAGTTTGGCTCACGTTCTTTACCTCAGTCATTCCTTTTGTCATCATCTTACTTATTTTCTTCTTCTTGTTTAACCAAGCTCAAGGCGGCGGAAGTCGCGTAATGAATTTCGGCAAGAGCAAAGCGAAGTTATACAATGAAGAGAAAAGACGGGTTACATTTGATGATGTGGCAGGAGCGGATGAAGAAAAAGCGGAGTTAGTTGAGATCGTCGATTTCCTGAAAGACAATCGGCGGTATGCGGCGATGGGAGCTCGCATCCCCAAAGGGGTACTTTTGGTTGGGCCTCCAGGTACGGGTAAAACGCTGTTAGCTCGCGCCGTTGCGGGTGAAGCGAAAGTGCCGTTCTTCTCCATCAGCGGTTCCGACTTTGTAGAGATGTTCGTCGGTGTCGGTGCTTCACGGGTTCGTGACTTGTTTGAACAGGCCAAGAAAAACGCTCCGTGTATCATTTTCATCGATGAGATCGACGCGGTAGGGCGTCAGCGCGGTGCGGGTCTTGGCGGCGGCCACGACGAACGCGAGCAAACCTTGAACCAATTGTTGGTGGAGATGGACGGTTTTGATGTCAATGCAGGAATCATCATCATGGCTGCAACGAACCGTCCTGACATTTTGGATCCGGCGCTGCTTCGTCCTGGGCGCTTTGACAGACAAATCCTGGTTAATCGCCCCGACGTAAAAGGGCGCGAAGCTGTGTTGAAAGTACACGCGCGCAACAAGCCGATCGCTGACGATGTGAAGTTGAATGTGATCGCGCAACGCACCACCGGGTTCTCTGGCGCGGATTTGGAGAACCTGTTGAATGAAGCAGCATTGTTGGCGGCGCGTAGCAATAAGAAAAAGATCACCATGGAAGAAGTGGACGAAGCGATCGACCGAGTGATTGCGGGTCCGCAGAAGAAAAGCCGCGTCATCAGCGAAAAAGAGCGCAAGATCGTCGCTTATCACGAAGCAGGGCACGTGCTTTGCGGATATTATCTGGAAAATGCGGACATCGTCCATAAGGTGACGATTGTCCCCCGTGGGCAAGCAGGCGGGTATGCGATGATGTTGCCCAAGGAAGACCGTTATTTGGCAACCAAAGGCGAACTGCTTGATCGGGTGACGGGTCTCCTAGGTGGGCGCGTGGCTGAGGAAATCATCTTTGGCGAAATCAGCACCGGTGCGAGTAATGACTTTGAAAAGGCGACAGCCATCGTGCGCGCTATGATCACCGAATATGGGATGAGCGACAAGCTGGCCACGATGACTTTTGGCCGTTCGCAAGGGCAAGTGTTCTTGGGCCGCGATTTGAGCCAAGAGCAAAACTACAGTGATAAAGTGGCATACGAAATCGACATTGAGATGCAAGAGATGGTGCGCAAATGTTACAACCGCGCCAAAAACCTGCTCATCGAACGCCGCGATCAATTGGAACTCATGGCTCAAACCCTGCTGGTGCGGGAAACGCTGGATGAAGAGCAAATCAAACAGCTGTTGGAGACCGGAAAGCTGGATGACGACAGCGATGTGAAAGTGAACATCCAGACCAAAGACGACCATGGGACGGATGAAAGCGGAAACGAAGAGAAGAATCAAGATGCGAACCTCGCTTCGGCTAAGGACTTCTCTTCTGATAAATATGGAATCCGGCGCAATGTCGATTCCACGAGTGGTGAGGAAACCGCGTCTGACAAAGACGATAAAAAGCCACTCTAATCCTTTGCGAAAAAGAGGCGGGATGGCGCCTCTTTTTCTTATGGCCAAAAGCACAGGCTAATCCCAAATCAACAAGTGAATGGGTGGGCATAATGCTAAAAGAAAAACTTTTACTGCTAATGGATGTGGGTAACACCAATGTGGTGCTGGGTGTGTATCGGCAAGATGAACTGCTTCATCATTGGCGCTTACAAACGGATCGCAACGCCACCGAAGATGAATTTGGCGTAATGTTGAAAAGTCTGTTGGATTATGTGGGCATCGATTTTGATATGATCGAAGGCGTGGTCCTGTCTTCGGTGGTTCCGCCGTTGACAGTAGTGCTAGAACGCATGACGGAGAAGTATCTAAAACAAAAACCGCTTGTTTTGGGGCCGGGAGTTAAAACTGGGCTGAACATCAAATACGATAATCCACGTGAGGTGGGGGCAGATCGCATCGCCAATGCGGTGGCGGCGCTGGAGTTGTATGGCGCCCCGGCGATCATTGTCGATTTTGGCACGGCAACCACGTTTTGTTTTATTGATGAAGAAGGAAACTATATCGGCGGAGCGATTACACCAGGGGTCAACATCTCTGCGGAAGCGCTGTACCAACGCGCCGCGAAATTGACCCGGGTGGAAATCGTGAAGCCGGATTCCGTGGTGGGGCGTAATACGGTTCAAGCCGTTCAAGCGGGCATATATTATGGGTATGTGGGTGTCGTGGACGAGATTGTCACACGCATGAAACAGGTGTTGACCAAGCGCCCGCATGTCGTAGCCACGGGCGGCCTGGCCAAACTGATTTGCAACGACACCAAAACGATTGACGAAATCAACCCATTGTTGACGCTGGTAGGGTTGAAGCTGATTTGGGAAAGAAACCGAAAGCATGTTTGATTGTGGAATCACGTGGGCATCACCCTAAGTGGATTGGGCATGCGAGCCCATCTGGTACGGGTGGATGCCTCTTTTCAATCAGGCGGGCTTTCTAAGCATATGCGTTGGAACCGCGTGTGGATGTGGAGCAGAAAAACGAAAGCGCTTCATGATTTGCTTGATCAATTCATATATGGGAGTGACTGATGATGACAGATTATGCGATTCGTGCTATCTCGAAGGATGGGAAAGTGCGCGGCTTTGCCGCAATTACTACGAACTTGGTGCAGGAGTTGCAGAAGCGGCATGGCACCTTTCCGGTGGTTAGTGCGGCGTTGGGAAGAACGGCAACCATGGGGGCGTTGATTGGGCTCACCTTGAAAGAGGAGCGCCACAAAGTGACCATTCAGGTGGCGGGAGACGGCCCGATTGGCCGAATCATAGTGGATGCCAATGGAGAAGGACATGTTCGCGGCTCGGTCGACAATCCTTTTGTGGAGCACAATGATGATTATAAGTTAAATGTGGGGGCGGCCGTGGGCCAGGGTAGCATTTATGTGACAAAAGATCTGGGATTGAAAGAACCGTACCGCGGTGCGTCGCCGATCATCTCTGGCGAGCTGGCTGAAGATTTTACCTACTACTTTGCGGTTTCCGAACAGACTCCCTCTTCAGTGGGACTGGGAGTGCTGGTCAAAGGGGAGCAAATCCTCGTTGCCGGGGGATATATGATTCAAGTGATGCCGGGCGCCTCCGATGATGTGATCACCCGTTTGGAGACGGCTATTGATGAACTGAACAAACTGACCTCTATTTCTGAGTTGCTCTATCAAGGAGTCACCCCAGAAGAGTTGTTGGTGCGTTTGATGGGGGAAGGGACGGAGATCCTTCATAAGCAACCGGTTTCCTTCGCATGCCATTGTTCCCGCGAAAAAAGCCGAACCATGCTCAAGTCTCTGGGGATAGAAGAACTGAAAAGCCTCTTGGATGAATTGGGTCATGCGGAGGTCGTTTGCCATTTTTGTAATGAGAAGTATATGTTCAGCGGGGAAGAACTGGAACGTATAATAAAAGAAGAAGTGAATTGACAAATTATTTTATTGGGTGATATGATAGGTGTAAAATTCCTATCAGTTTAATCGGAATAGGAGGCTTGCCCTATGCGCGTAGCGAACAATGTGTTGGAATTGATCGGCCAGACCCCTTTGGTGAAATTGAATCGAATCGTTGGCAAGTCAGATGCCGATATATTTTTAAAGTTGGAGTTTTTTAACCCTGGTGGCAGTGTGAAAGACCGTATCGCCCTCAGCATGATCGAAGAGGCGGAAAAGCGTGGTGAGCTGAAACCGGGATCGACGATTGTGGAGCCGACCAGCGGGAACACTGGCATCGGTTTGGCCATGGTCGCTGCGGCAAAAGGATACCGCGCTATACTGGTCATGCCCGAAACAATGAGTTTGGAACGACGTAACCTGCTCAAAGCCTACGGTGCAGAATTGGTGCTGACCCCCGGACCGGAAGGGATGCGCGGCGCCATTAACAAGGCGGAAGCGATCAAAGCTGAACATCCGGATTACTTTATGCCGCAACAGTTCAGCAACCCAGACAATGTTAAAATCCACTTGGAAACAACGGCTTTGGAAATCGTTGAACAAACCGGTGGCGACATTGATGCCTTTGTGGCCGGCGTGGGCACGGGTGGTACCATCACGGGTGTGGGCCGCGTGTTGAAAGAGAAATTCCCGCACGTGCGCGTCATCGCGGTGGAGCCGACGACTTCTCCGGTGTTGTCCGGCGGGAGCCCTGGACTTCATAAAATTCAAGGCATTGGTGCCGGATTTATCCCAGACATCTTGGACACCAATGTGTATGATGAAGTGATTCAAATCGAAAATGAAGAAGCGTTTGAGTGGGCGCGGCGCCTGGCTCGTGAAGAAGGCCTCTTGGTTGGGATTTCCTCCGGCGCGGCGACGGCAGCAGCCATTAAAGTGGCTCGCCGCTTGGGACTCGGCAAAAAAGTTGTAGCCGTCGCTCCAAGTAACGGTGAAAGATATTTGACCACGCCTTTATTCCAATTTGATTGATGCAAAACAACTTTGGCTATCCTGTGAACATGGGATAGCCTTTTTGCATGCTCTTCTTGGCTCGTATGGCGTGCCCAGCTGGAATTTAAGATGAAGAATTGATCGGCATGTGTTAAAATAAGTTGATTAGAAGAGCTTAGAAGAGATGAGGGGAGAATAGCTAATGATTTTAATGATTGACAACTATGATTCCTTTACTTATAACCTCGTTCAGTATTTGGGTGAATTGGGGAAGGAGCTTGAAGTTGTCCGCAATGATGAAATAGATGTTGACGAGATAAAGAAGCGGAATCCGGAAGTGATTGTTTTGTCGCCTGGGCCAGGCCGCCCGGAAGATGCGGGGATTTGTCTAGAAGTTGTGCGGCGTTATGCCGGACAGATACCCATCTTGGGCGTTTGCCTTGGGCACCAGACGATCGCCCAGGCGTTTGGCGGGGATGTGATCCGTGCAAAGCGCCTCATGCATGGAAAAACATCGCCAATCAATCATGATGGACAGACGATTTTCACGGGGATGCCCACGCCTTTAACGGTGACGCGGTACCATTCTTTGTTGGTGGACCGGGAGACGTTGCCCGCTGAGCTAGTCATCAGTGCCGAAACCGACGAAGGGGAGATCATGGCTTTACGCCACCGTTCTCTGCCGATTGAGGGTGTGCAATTTCATCCTGAATCGATTTTGAGCGAGAATGGCAAGGCGCTGTTGGCCAATTTCATTCGCTTTTATGGAGAATGGGGTTCCCGGTGACAGGGGGATTGACACGTGGCTTGGATGATGTTGGATGGACAGCCGACGGAAGAGGCCTCTGCGAAGCTGCCCATCATGGATCATGGTTTGTTATATGGCGTCGGGGCTTTTGAAACGATAAGAATATATCAAGGATTTCCTTTTCTCATAGATGATCATCTTGCGCGGTTGGAGCGGGGCTTGTCCCGGCAGCGCATCCGCTTTCCCTGGCAGCGAGAGGAATGGCTGGCGCAAATTGAGGAGTTGTTGCGGCTTTCGGGGTTGCAGGACGCTTCTTTGCGCATCATGGTGACGGGCGGTGAAGAGGGCTTGGGGCTGAGAGCGAGCGAGTATCAACAGCCCCACACCTTGATGTTTATTCGCCCGCTTCCCTTTGACGACGGGGAATGGTTTGCCAAAGGGAAGGAGTTGGAGGTGGTTTCCATTCCGCGGCAACCACCCGGCGGGGCGGCCGATATCAAGAGCAACAACTACCTTAACAG
Source organism: Laceyella sediminis (assembly GCF_003003125.1). Classification (GTDB taxonomy): domain Bacteria; phylum Bacillota; class Bacilli; order Thermoactinomycetales; family Thermoactinomycetaceae; genus Laceyella; species Laceyella tengchongensis. The sequence goes on from NZ_PVTZ01000009.1 coordinate 51,558, forward strand.
CGTGTTAGCGCGCCAACAAGTTCAGCGCTTTCCAGAAGTCGAAGGGTTGATGTTGACGCCGGACGGATTCTTAGCAGAAGGGATTGTGAGCAATCTATTTTTTGTGCGTGACGGCCAATTGCACACGCCGTCATTGGATCTGGGTATTTTGGACGGGGTGACCCGCAAGTGGGTGATCGCGCTGGCGCAATCGCTGGGAATCGAGGTGCAAGAAGGGAAGTATCCGCTCGCCGCGCTGGATGAAGCCGAAGAGATTTTTATCACCAACTCCATTCAGGAGCTGGTTCCCATTCGCATTTGGCGGGGGCGGCACCTCGAGGAACACCCCATTACCGATGCATTGTATGGAGCGCATCGCTCATGGACAACCTTATTAACCAGCGCTGGAGAGTTAAGCAGGAGGATGTAGCACTCATGAAATCACACAGTATACAAGCGGGTCCTTATTCGTTATCATATGGCAACCGAACACTGGTGATGGGGATTGTCAATGTCACGCCTGATTCTTTTTCCGACGGGGGCAAGTACGCCTCCGCCCAGCTTGCGTTGGAACATGCCAAGCAATTGGTGGAAGACGGGGCTGACATCATCGATATCGGCGGGGAATCGACCCGTCCTGGGGCAGAGCCTGTTTCGCTTGAGGAGGAACTGGCTCGGGTAATTCCCGCAGTCAAGTTGTTGGCCAAGGAGTTGGATTGCCCTATTTCGGTTGACACCTATAAGGCGGAAGTGGCCAAGCAGGCGGTGTTGGCGGGCGCTCACATCATCAATGATATCTGGGGAGCGAAGCGAGACCCGCGGATGGCCGAAGTGGCGGCAGAGCTAGATGTGCCCATCATCTTGATGCACAATCGGGAAGAAGCCCGGTATGATTCCTTGATCAATGATGTTTGTGCCGACTTGCTCGCCTCGGTTGACTTGGTTAGGCAGGCGGGCGTGCGGGAAGAGAATATTATTTTGGACCCAGGTATCGGCTTTGCCAAAACAGTTGAAGACAACTTTGAAGTGATGCGCCATCTGGACCGGATTGTGGCGCTCGGTTATCCTGTATTGTTGGGAACCTCGCGCAAATCCTTCATCGGCAAGACGTTAGACTTGCCCCCGAATGAACGGGTAGAAGGGACGGCAGCCACTGTGGCCTACGGCATCACCAAAGGATGCCAACTCATGCGTGTGCATGATGTGAAGGAGATGGTCCGGGTCACCCGCATGATGGATGCGTTGGTTTACGGTCGGACAGCGGAGGAGGAGAGATGATGGATAAAATCTTTCTCAACCGCATGTGTTTTTACGCCTATCATGGTGCCTATCCGGAGGAAAACCGGTTGGGGCAACATTTTTATGTGGACTTGGAAATGACATTGAATCTCCAACCCGCGGCCTTGGCTGATGATCTGTCGTTGACAGTCAATTATGGACAGGTGTATGAACTGATTGAGCAGGAGATGACCAAAACCAAAGTGAAGTTGTTGGAGACATTGGCGGAACGGATCGCGGGACGGATTCTCCGTGAGTATCCGGTTGCAGAAGTGCGGTTGCGCGTGACCAAACCCAATCCGCCGATTCCAGGCCATTATGAGTCGGTGGGCGTGGAGATTGTGCGCAAGCGATCATGAGCCGTAAGATGAGAGCTTATCTGGGGCTTGGCGGCAACATGGGCGATCGCTTGTCTTTGTTGAGCCAAGCGGTTAAGCTTTTGGATTTGACCCAGGGCATCTCGGTCAACCGCATCTCCTCCATATATGAAACAGCTCCAGTGGGTCTGTTGGAGCAACCGCACTTCTACAATTTGGTGGTGGAGATTCAAACCACTCTGACTCCTGCTGAGCTGTTGCGGGTCGCATTGGCCATCGAGAAGAAATTACACCGCGTCCGCCACAAGCGATGGGGCCCGCGAACCATTGACATCGATCTTTTGTTGTACGATGATCGGATGATTCAGCGCGAGGAATTGGAAATTCCGCATCCACGAATGCATGAGCGCGCTTTTGTGTTAATACCGCTTATGGAGATTGCGGGGGATATTGCCATTCCGGGGACGGGTACGCGGCTGAGTCAATATATCGCCCAATTGCCCGCCGAACAAGAGATAACCAAGCTTGACGATGTGCTTTTGCCTGTATTGGAAAGAAATGGAAGTTGATACTTTTGGTGTGGAATGGTAGGAATCCGCTAAGACATGCCAGAGGAAGCCCCGTTTCGTTGCATGAATAAATTGGGTGAGTGAAATGACTGGAAGGAGGGAAAACCATTGCTCAAAATTGGAGATATTGAAATGAAAAACCGGGTTGTGTTGGCGCCGATGGCTGGTGTGTGCAACCCAGCATTCCGATTGATCGCCAAGGAATTCGGCGTAGGTTTGGTCTGCGCAGAGATGGTCAGCGACAAAGCAATTCTGCATGGAAATAAACGTACGCAAGAGATGCTATATGTTGATGAACGGGAGAAGCCGCTCAGCTTGCAGATTTTCGGCGGCGATAAGGAAACGTTGGTGGAAGCGGCCAGAGTGGTGGACGAACAGACCAACGCTGACATTATCGATATCAATATGGGGTGTCCGGTGCCGAAAGTGGTGAAGTGTGATGCGGGCGCCCGCTGGCTGTTGGAGCCGAAGAAAATTGAAGAGATGGTTTCTGCCGTAGTCAAAGTGGTCAAAAAGCCGGTTACCGTGAAGATGCGGATCGGTTGGGATGAAGACCATATCTATGTGGAGGACAATGCTAAAGCTGTAGAAAGTGCGGGTGGGAAGGCCGTTGCCGTACACGGTCGCACGCGGCAACAGATGTACCGCGGCCATGCGAATTGGGAGTACATCCGCTTGGCTAAGCAAGCGGTATCCATCCCGGTCATCGGCAATGGAGACGTGTTCACCCCAGAAGATGCCAAGCGCATGCTGGAGACGACCGGTTGCGACGGGGTGATGATCGGGCGCGCTGCTTTGGGGAATCCATGGATGCTGTATCGCACTGTTCATTACCTGGAACATGGTGAGCTTTTGCCCGAACCGTCGCCGTCTGAAAAGATCCGCATCGCCCTGTTGCACATGGATCGCTTGATCAACCTGCGCGGCGAACGGATTGCGGTGCGTGAAATGCGCAAGCATGCCACATGGTATTTGAAAGGATTGCCTGGAGCGTCCAAGATCAAAGATGTGGTCACGCAACAAGAAACGCGTGATGGGATGGCGGAAGTGCTGCTAACATTCGTTCGCGAATTGGAGCGGGAGCAAGCGGCCGAACAAGCCAATTTACAACAGGAGACCGCATGACACTAGCGGATTGAGATTATTTTTACCTATGAATGAAGGAGTGCATTGGGATGACACATGAAGAGCACAGCGATCTGTTTCAGGTGCGCCGCGACAAATTGGAAACTTTGCGCGAACAAGGGATCGACCCGTTCGGAGCCAAATTCGAGCGGACGCATTACGCGGAAGCGCTGATGCAGGAGTACAACGCCTTCTCCAAAGAAGAATTGGAAGCAAAACAAGCAGAAGCAGTGGTAGCTGGCCGTTTGATGAGCAAACGCCAGCAAGGGAAAGCTACTTTCGCTCATTTGCAGGACATGACCGGACGCATCCAAGTTTATGTGCGCTTGGATCGCGTGGGTGAGCAGGCATTTGATATCTTTAATATGGCGGATATCGGCGACTTCATCGGCGTGAGCGGGGTGGTGTTCAAAACCAACCGGGGTGAGCTGAGTGTCAAAGCGAATGAAGTCACTTTCTTGGGCAAATCGCTACGCCCGTTGCCTGAAAAATACCATGGCTTAAAAGACGTGGAGTTGCGCTATCGCAAGCGCTACCTGGATTTGATCATGAATCCGGAAGTGAAGGACACATTTGTTATGCGCAGCAAAATCATTGCGGCCACCCGGCGGTATTTGGATGCGCAAGGATATTTGGAAGTGGAGACGCCGACGATGCATGCGATTGCGGGAGGGGCGGCAGCTCGGCCTTTCATCACGCACCACAATGCACTCGACATGACGTTGTACATGCGGATCGCACTGGAATTGCACTTGAAGCGCCTCTTGGTGGGGGGCATTGAGAAGGTATATGAAATTGGCCGTGTTTACCGAAACGAAGGGGTTTCCACTCGCCATAATCCGGAATTCACCATGTTGGAGCTGTATGAAGCGTATGGGGATTATCGTGACATTATGGATTTGACTGAGAACCTGATTGCCCATGTGGCTAAAGAAGTGCTGGGTACCACCCAGATTGAGTATCAGGGCCAACAAGTTGATTTGACGCCAGGCTGGGCGCGCAAATCAATGGTTGAGCTGGTGAAGGAGCACTGCGGTGTTGATTTCTCCCGTCAGATGACGACGGAGGAAGCGCATCAGCTGGCCAAAGAACATGGCGTAGAAGTGGCTCCGTCTATGACGTTTGGTCATATCCTGAATGAGTTCTTCGAACAAAAAGTGGAACATTTGCTGATTCAACCCACTTTCGTGACAGGGCATCCGGTGGAAATCTCCCCACTCGCGAAGAAAAATCCGCAAGATCCGCGGTTCACGGATCGCTTTGAATTGTTTATCGTAGGGCGCGAGCACGCCAACGCCTTCTCTGAATTAAATGACCCGATCGATCAGCGGGAGCGCTTCGAAGCACAGTTGCGGGAGAAAGCGCAAGGAAACGATGAAGCGCATCCGATGGATGAAGACTTTATCGAAGCGCTGGAATATGGAATGCCGCCGACGGGTGGACTGGGTATTGGGATGGACCGCTTGGTTATGCTGTTAACCAACAGCCCATCCATTCGGGATGTGCTCTTGTTCCCGCACATGCGTCATCAGGACTGATGTAGCTCATAACCTTCTGAAGTTATCCACAGCTTGTGCACAAATTGTGTGTGAATTGTGTATAACTTGTGTACAGAAAAGGGCAGTTTCTTCAACATGAAGAAGCAGCCCTTTATTTTTATAATAAATGGAAATAAAGGATGAAAAAGGAATGAGGCTCAGTGGTAGCGAATTTATTATGGAACCGCAAAATGGGGAGGGATTGCGTGGAAGATAAGTGCACCTGCGCTACCTGTGGAGCCAAGTCCTTATATATCCAATTTTTTGAGATCGACGGGAAGTATTACTGCCGCATTTGTTATACAGAGAAGTTGATGGAAGAGGAGCAGAATCGGGAATAAAACACTTAACTTAATTGAGTGAAAGAGGCGGGGCCAAGAGGTGTTGTGCCCCGTTTGTTTTGCTTTCATAAGTATGGAGAAGGGATCAGGGTGAATGTCGCCGAGTCTAGCCGTGTGCTGGCCTCGGTAAATTTTTGTGGAGGTGGCGGCCTGATCGGGCATGAAATGGCTTGTTTTAATGAAATAAACCTAATATAATGACCGTAGATTCATCTGGAACACAATGGATAATCATAATTTTCTAACGCGGGGCGGCTCTCGTTTTTTCGTCCAGTCCAGCTGACGGCAAAGATTGTGATAGACGATAGGCCAAAGAAGTGTTAGCGTAGGAGTATAGGTGATGCGAACCATTGTCCAAAATTGGACGCAATTTTTCGCAACAATTCATCCTATCTATGTACTTGCGACATGAATTGACTTACGAGTAAAATGGTATAAGCGGGAAGATGTAGAAACGTTCAGCTTTTTCTGTTTCGCTTTTCTATTCTCAGGTGGAATTTCCAAGATTGTCTATCCTTGAATATATATTTAAATCCATTTGACCGTTAGGGAGGTTACTGTATGGGCCCCAGGAAAGAGAACCAGAAGCCAATGGGAGAAAAACATCATTTGCCATTCCCAGAGGCTCGATTTGGTTTGCCTGCGAGAAGAGATAATGCTGTCAGAGATGTGAGAGAGGCACGTGGCAATAGCGAGCGCCAGCAACAGCAAGTTCTTACCATGTTGAACAGCTTGCAACAAAACTTCACTTCATTGTTGCAGGTGGTAACCAATCGACTGAGCTACGATAAGACGAAAGAAGCCGCCTTTGACCGACTGTATAAAGAAATGGAAGATTTGAAGGTGGACCAGGAGTTAAACCAACTCCGCCCCCTCTATATCGATTTAATCCTGCTCATCGACCGCATGAATACGATATACAATGATAAATTAGACACTGGCAATCGTAATCCGGAATTAGTGAATATATTACAAACGCTAAGCCATGAAGTGTTGGAAATTTTGTATCGCCGCGGAGTGGAGCTGATCGTGGCGCCATCGAATAAATTTGACCCGCGCATCCAGCAAGTCGTGGAAGTGATCCCGACCAAGCACCCCGCTGAAGATGGCACAGTTGTACATATGGTGCGTCATGGTTTCAAATATAAGGATGTCGTCCTGCGTCCGGAAGAAGTGGTCATCAAAAAATACCATGGCTAGCTGTTGGCTCATTCGCTTCGGCAACCAGCCTTCCTTGAAGTTAAAAGTCTTATATTGAAGATGGGATTCCCATCTTTTCCTTTTGATTTGCACAACAGTTTGTCTGTTTGTTGCGTCTAATATTATGACCATAGAAAAGTGTCTCTTTAAAATGCGTCATTATTGCCTTTTTGACCTTGATGGAAGTGATAGAGGGAGTGAAAAAAGATGGGAAGAGTTGTAGGGATCGACCTGGGAACGACTTACTCGGCGATCGCTATAGTGAACAAGTACGGAAAACCGGAAATGCTCGCTAACCGTGAAGGAGAACGCATTACCCCTTCAGTCGTGCTCTTTGATGGTGCCGATGTCGTGGTGGGAAGCATCGCGAAGCGTACTGCGGTGGCAAGCCCGTTCAATGTGGTCCAGTTTGTAAAACGGCAGATTGGGGACAAGACATGGAAGTTTCAGACTGATAACCATGATGACTTCACACCTGAGGAAATCTCTGCGATGATTTTGCGCCGCCTCAAGGAAGACGCCGAGACATTGTTGGATGAGAAGATCGAGGATGCAGTGATCACCGTGCCAGCGTATTTCGATGACGCTCAGCGCAAAGCGACCCAAGATGCGGGGCGGATTGCAGGACTTAATGTGTTGCGCATTATCAACGAACCAACCGCCGCCGCTTTGGCTTATGGGCTGGACAAAATGCATCAAACCCAAAACCTGCTCGTCTACGATTTGGGGGGCGGTACGTTCGATGTGACGATCATGAATCTGTCTCCGGACGGTTTGCGTGTGCTTTCCACGGGTGGAGCGAAGAACTTGGGCGGTTTTGATTGGGACAACATGGTGATGAACTACTTGAATGAAGAATTTAAAGCGCAAGGCGGCATTGACTTGTTAGAAGATCCCATGTTGGAGCAAGATCTGCGTGAAAAAGCGGAAATCGCCAAGAAAACCCTCTCTGTCCGGGATCGCACCAATGTGTTCTTGTCTGCAAATGGAGTCAACGTTTCCATTCCTCTGACCCGCACCAAATTCGATGAATTAACGGCTCCCCTCCTCAATCGCACCCAAAAGATTTTGGAGTTTGTATTAGAGGATGCCGGCCTTCAGTGGAAGGATATTGACCGGGTGTTGCTTGTGGGCGGTTCGACACGCATGAAACAAGTGCCGGCTATGATCGAACGGGTGACGGGAATCAAACCGTCCCTCGACGTAAACCCGGATGAGGTGGTTGCGCAAGGAGCGGCCATTCAAGGTGCGATTCTGCAAATTAAGCAAGGCACGGCCGACATGCACCTCACCCAAGCCTTCCCTGTCGTCGAAGTGCAGGATGTGAACTCGCACAGCATGGGAGTAGTGGCGTTGGATGAAGCAGGTGAGGAATTCAACTCCATCGTACTCAAGAAGGACACCACCATTCCGAGCCGGGTAAGCGGTCATTACAAAACAACGGTTGACGGCCAATCCCAACTTTTCTTGCAAGTGACTGAAGGCGAGGACAGCGACCTCGATTATGTGAAAATCGTTGGGAAGGGATGATCGACCTCCCAGCTTATCCGAAAGGCGCGCCGTTGGAAGTGATTTTCGAATACGACAGTGATGGGATCATCCACATTTCGGTCATTGATTCCACCGCGGGCACTTTGTTGGGCGAGCTAAACATTGAAAGAACTTCCAACCTGACTGAAGATGAAGTACGGGCGAAACAACGCCGCGTTGAGAAGATGGCAATCGGTTAATGTTAAATGATGGATTAGGCAAATAAAACAGAGTGAGTCAGTCCTTATCGTCTATTTTTCGAACAAATGGTGAAAGATAAGCGAAAAGCCGGGTAATCCCGGCTTTTTCATGTTGTCAAATGAAGTTGAACTATTGCCAATAATGTGGTAAATTGATAAAATTGAACCGATTGAGGGTATATATAAGTATATTATGCTAAACTTGGAGGAAGATTTCATTTAATCCCAATAAGATTATACATTTCCCATTATGTTTAATTAATACCTAGTTTTAAAATATTTAATAAATCTTAGAGGAAAGTATTGAACTTCATTTTTACTAAGATAAAATATAGTGATGCTATCATCAAATATCGTTGTTGAAAAAGCATGCTATTTAAGGAGGCTTTGCTTTTCTTATGTATCCAGATATCAAGTTGTTAATCATAACCGAAGAAGATTCGATTGCAACGGATTTGCGAGAAAGATTAAGCACTCAGTTTCCTCAGATCAGCCATGTTTACGCGTCGGAAGTGCGGCGTGAGATCGCCCGGATCCAGCCGGATGTCGTGTTGTTGCATGAAGGGGTCGGAAGCTTAGGGATGCAGCTGATCCCTTACATCTTGCGTGAAGTGACACAAGTCAAGATAGTTTTCCTCACTGAATCCAAAGATTCGATCCGCATTCGTGACGCCAGCCGCGCAGGAGCGTTTGACGTCCTCTTTTTCCCGGATGAGATTAACGCGCTAGGCGATGTGTTGTCACGCGCCGTCATCGCGTTGCAATCTGATAGCGACAAGAATGAGGCGGCTGCCAATTTTACCTGGGGGCGCGGGCAAGTAATCGGTTTTTACAGCGGCAAGGGCGGTTCCGGCAAAAGTTTGATTGCTTCCACGCTAGCTCAGACGCTTCAGTTGGAATCCAACTCCAGTGTGCTGTTGGTGGATCTCAATTTCCAATTCGGCGGTGTGGAAACGTATCTCAACCTTGCAAGTGGCCGCAATCTATATGATTTGACGCCGGTTTTGCATGAGTTGAATGATAACCATATCCGTAGCGTGACCGTGATTGAACCACACTCTGCTGTTGAAGTGTTGGCCAGTCCCGCCGATTTAGAAGTAGCCGAACAGATTACCGAAGAGCATATCGAACGTCTACTCCGCGCTGCCCGCCTATACTATGATTACATACTTGTCGACATGCCAGCGGAAATGACCAACTTAACGTATGCGGCATTGGAAGAGGCGGACAAGATTTTTTACGTGTTAAATCCCGACGCCTTGTCCCTACGCACGTTAAACCGGGTATTGACCGCATTTAATATGATTGGTGTGGACCCAACGGATCGTTTGGAAATCCTCGTCAACCGGATAAACCGTGACTCCGAAATCGGAGCCAAAGAAATCCGCCAACGCTTCAGTTTCGATATCGCCGGCGAATTCCGAGATGATCTAAAACGCATCGACCAGGCGATCAATCGCGGCAAGCCATTGCGTACTGCCAAAAACGAACGCAACCTGTCACTCTTCGCTCGGGACATGCAGAAGTTTGCCAAACAACTGCTGTCTGAATCGAAGAACGGCAAATCCACTTCATAAGGCGGGAGAATCCCTTGATCGAGCATGGGTTGTATCTCGTCTTGATAGGATTGTTGATCGCGGCAACGGTGACCGATCTCAAATACCGCTTAATCTACGACCGTTTCGTCGTGATCGGCATCGTGGCGGCCGTGCTCGCTCGCCTTTTTGAGCGGCCGGAGCCATGGTGGAACTATGTGTTGACCGGTTTCGTCGTCTTTCTCATCCTTTATGTGATTGCCGTCGTAACCGATGAACGTTCTATCGGCGGAGGAGATGTGAAGCTGTTTGGCATGTTGGGGCTCGCCTTGGGCTTTCAGCCTTTTCTCCTGATCTTTTTCTCCTCCCACCTGTTGGCGGCCCTCTATCTGCTCATCGTCAAGCTAGTGCGTTGGAACCAAGTGGGTCGCAAAACTGAATTCCCATTTGCCCCATTCATTCTACTTGGCACGGTGTTTACGTATGTGCTAACCAAATTATAAAAATAAGCAGGTGTGATCTATGCAGGATGCAAAGAGAAGAGCCTTATTGTTTTTAGTTGTCGCGTTGTTACTTTCTGCGATTGCCGGGTATATGTTTTTACAGAAGTCGATGGCAGTTGATGCTGAATTAGGTGATTTTGTCCCAGTTTATGTAGCGAAGGAAAATATTGATTCACGCAAACCGTTAAGTTCAGAGATGTTTGAGCAAAAAGCAATGCCAAGACAGTATGTGGAGGGTTCGATTGTTACTGATCTGAATTCTATTTCTTTAGGGCAAGAGCAGATTGCAAGTATTGGCCAATTAGTTTCGGTAGTGCCTCTTTCAAAAGGCGAGATTCTTACAGCTAATGTACTGAAGCGTGAAACAGAGTTGAGATCAAAGAACCATAGAATGGTTATGCTCTTTAAATCAGACCGTGTAGGTTTTGACGATAACTTTAATCAGCGAGATTTGGTAGATATTATCGTCACTGATAAAAACATGAAGACGAGTATATACATGAAAAACGTAGAGATTGTTGCTTTGGGTATTGACGCGAATAAAAATGTAACTGGGTTAGGGTTAGAGATGACACTGGAAGAAGCAGCTAACTTTATTGGTATACAAAATACTGCAGCATCTATTAGAGTGTTGAAAGCCCCGAACACGGGTGATGGAAAAATTGGAGAAAAAGAAGGAGCTAAAAAACAGATAAAGCAACCTAATCAAAAATCAACTACAAATACACAAGGGAATCCGATGGAAACGGATACCCCTCAACAATAACAGTAAGGATGGTTTTGAAGATGGCCATTTTCTCGCAAAACCAACGATTAACAAAGCATATTCGTCGAAGCGCCAGTGAGAGAGAAAGACAGAAGCCTGCCGATGATAATCGGGTTAATGAACTGGCACAACACTTTAAAGCTCGGTTACTACGTGAAACGGACTTGGAAAAACTAACACAGATGCCCTCATCGGAATTACGTATCACGCTAGATCGCTTAGTTAGCAGATACTTAGCTGATGAGCAAGTCGTGTTGACCGGCCAAGAGCGGAACCGAGTTATCAATCGGATCATTAACGAGTCCGTGGGCTTCGGTCCATTGGAATCCTTGTTGGAAGACGAAGAGATTACCGAAATCATGGTGAACGGTCCTTATGAAGTTTTCTACGAGAAAAAGGGTAAATTGTATAAAACGGATATCCAATTTCGCGATGAAGAAGCGTTGCGCCATGTGATTGACCGAATTGTGGCGCCGATCGGCCGCCGGATTGACGTGAGTTCTCCCATGGTGGATGCGCGCCTGCCTGACGGAAGCCGTGTGAATGCAGTAATTCCCCCGATCAGCTTGAAAGGCTCGTTGCTTTCTATTCGTAAGTTTCGCAAAGACCCGATTCGTTTGGAGGATTTGATTTCATTTAACAGCATGACTCCGGATATGGCCAAATTCCTCACGAGTATGGTGAAAGCGAAGTTGAACATTATCATCTCTGGGGGCACAGGTAGCGGGAAAACGACACTGCTGAATGCATTGGCGTGTTTCATTCCAGAAGATGAACGGATTATCACCATTGAGGATATGGCGGAGCTTCGAATTCCGCATACACATGTCGTCGGGATGGAAGCGCGCCCCGCCAACGTAGAAGGCAAAGGGGAAGTTTCGATTCGCCAGCTTGTACGTAACGCTTTGCGGATGCGGCCTGACCGGATCATCGTAGGGGAGGTTCGTGGCGCGGAGGCGTTTGACATGCTACAAGCGATGAACACGGGTCATGAAGGTTCTATCACCACGGTACACGCAAATACCCCGCAAGACGCTATGAGTCGTCTGGAGGGGATGGTGATGATGTCGGGAATGGATCTGCCATCTGAAATCATTCGCCAGTATATTGTCAGTGCGGTTGATTACATTGTACAAATCGGACGGTTGCCAGATGGGCAACGCAAGATGCTGGCCATCGCAGAGATGCAGCAAAAGGAAGATGGTTCAGTCAAGATGATCGATATTTTCCGTTTTGTACAGACCAATGTAGATAAAGACGGGAAGGTGGAAGGATACTTCGCCCCAACTGGCTATTTACCTAGCTGCCTTGATCGTTTGCAAGCATATGGTGTTGGCGTCGCAAAAGAAATGTTCAACCCGAAAAAAGGAGGAGAGAAAGCGTGACCGAGGCGATAGTTGGGGCATTAGCAGTCTTGTGTTCAATGCTGGCTCTCTTCAACTGGGTAGAGATGCGCACTGCACAAAGGCAGACGAATGAAGTGCTGGAGAAGTATGTAGGAACAAAAACCGAAATCAGTTGGTCTGACCGCCTTGCGGACCGGCTTGATAATCAAGAGTGGGCTAAAAAGTTGGCTCCCCAATTGAAACGAGCGAGCATTAATCTGCGCCCTTCAGAGTATGGTGCTTTGTTGATAGCAGGGGAGCTGGGGTTGACTTTTCTGCTTTACCTAGGATTGGATGCCCCGTTTTTTATGAGTTTGTTCATCGCAGGTGTTCTGACACCACTTGGTTCCAGAATGCTGATCAATTCTCGCAAGTTTTTATATGTGCGAAAAATAGATGCCCAATTGTCCGAAGCCTGTCGTCTGTTAAGTAGTGCCGCCAGAGCGGGGTTGTCGATTCCCCAAGGCTTGGAATTGGTTGTCAAAGAAATGAGTGGACCGATCAAAGAAGAATTAAATACGGTCGTCAAAGAGTTGCAACTTGGAAAAAGCGTTGAAGTATCTTTAAGAGAATTGACTAAACGTGTGCCTTCTCGTGATTTGCAGGTGTTTGTAAATGCCTTAATCATCCAACGACGAGCGGGTGGTGACTTAGCTCGTGTTTTAAGCGAGATGGCAAGTACGATGGAAGAGCGCAAAATCATTCATAAGACCATTGATGCAACAGTGGCGCAAGCACGTTTTTCAGCATATATGCTACCCGTTGTTTCGATTCTTATCGTTTTTATGATGAGTCAAATGATCGAAAACTTCTTCGACTTCTTCACCAATATTTTTGGGATCATCGTATTAATCATTTTTATCATTATGCAAGTGATCGGCTTTATTCTAATTAAACGAATCGCCGACATTAAAGTGTAGAGGAATGGATAGGAGATGACATTTACACTTCTCATTCTCGTATTGGCTATATGGGCTTGCTTGTTTTTTGCTGCAATTTCTTATTACTCCTATAGCATGGAAAAAGAGAAGGTACGCATCAATCTGGACAATCACATTCCCCCTTGGAAGGTAATGAAGAAAAGAGTAAGCAGGGGAATGCTGATTCACCAGTGGTTGGACAAACTCGCACCTACGGGAAAGAACATTCAAATCTTAAGTGAGGACACCGAGTTGGAGGATTCGTTGGTAAAAGCGGGATACCCTTTTCAGTTGACGGTTGCCCGCTTGCACGGAGCCAAAATCTTAGGGGCTATTTTGGGATTGTGCTTTGGGTTGCTGTACTATTCCGTTGGCTTTTTGCCGCTAGACTTTTTGATTACCGTTTTTGCGCCGTTTGTTGGATATATGGCACCTATATATTGGGTGAGAATGAAGGCAAAGAGCAGGCAAGAGCAACTTCGCTTGGATCTGCCTGATTTTCTGGATATGATGAGTATCACCTTACAGGCGGGTATGTCGATGGATGACGCCTTTGCCTACTATGTAGAAACCACGCAAGGGCCATTAAGTGAAGAATTGGCCCGTTTGAATCAGGAAGTCAAGTTTGGTGTGCAACGTGAGGCAGCTTACAGATCGCTGATTAGCAGAACAGAATCGTCGGAATTGGAAGCATTGATCCAGTCTTTGATCCAAGCTCATAATCTGGGTACCCCAATTGCTCAAACATTTGCTCAACAAGCAGAAGAGATGAGACGGATGCGGGCAGAGCATGCAAAAGAAGCAGCTGGTAAGGCGGCGCCAAAGATTTCCTTAGTAAGTGGGTTGGTCATTGCTCCGTCAATTATGTTGCTCATGCTTAGTGCCATTATTTATAGCTATTTTATTGCAAGAGATATTTTTGGTGGCATTTAGCATTTAAGGAGGTGAGAACTGAAAAAAACGGGAATATAATGTAGGAAGTTGTCGTTGGTTGAACAGCACTCTTTTAACTTTTATCTAGGAGGAATACATCATGGAAAAAAAAGCTTTGTGGACTTATCGTTGGGAACGTGTAAAAGAATTCTTGCCTAGCTTCAAGCCTCTCAGCAAAAAAGGTTCTCCGACGCTTGAGTATGTTATCATTATTGCCGCTGGTGCCGCTTTTGCAGGTCTCTTGCTCTTTGTTTTTAAAGGTGGAGAGGATAATGAGATCACAGGAGTACTAAGAGGTAAAGTGAAAAATGTGGTTGAGAAGTCCGGTAATTTGGAAGAGGTTAAGTAAGATGTCAGTTGGAACAATGGAATATATGGTTTGCGTTAAAGCAAACCATATATTCTTATTTTAAGAGGTGAGTGAATTGAATGCATTTTATGCCAAGGTGGTAAGTGGTCTTGTTGTCGTTTCCGTTGCCATTGCTGGCTGTTCCACACCCGTCTCCAAGACAGAAGAGGGAGTAACGGCAGAGCAAAACAAAGAAGCTAAAAAAGCGTATGCGACAGAAGTCGAAGAAATGTTAAAAGAAGGTCCCGGCAAATATGCGGGTAGTGCCTATAATGAAGAAAATGCCAACAAAGAGTTAGATGCGTTGCCTAAAAATCTCACGGGCGAACAAGCATACCAGAAGTTAGTCGAACTTTTTGCAGAGGATTATCAACCCTATGTAAAAAAATTGGATGCGTTTGACACTACATATACTGTAAGTGGCGACCCTGGTGATTTGAAAACACCCTCAGGGAAACAGTTGAATGTCATGATCTTGATTGACTCCTCTGGAAGTATGGCTGGTAAGGTTGATGGCTTTTCCAAAATGACCCTTGCGAAAAACGCGGTTTCCCGTTTTGCATCTTCACTTTCTACACATGCAAATGTCTCTTTAAGGGTGTATGGCCATAAAGGTAGCAATGCTGATAAAGATAAAGACATTTCTTGTAAAAGCACTGAAGTCGTTTATCCTTTGGGTAAATACGATCAACAAAAGTTTAACAAGGCGTTGGACGCGTTTAAACCCACCGGATGGACGCCGATTGCATTGGCAATGAAGGAAGCTGCAAATGATCTTTCAAGATCAAATGTACCTTCGGAAAATTTAATTTATGTAGTAAGTGATGGTATTGAAACATGTGGTGGCAATCCGGTTCAAGTTGCGCAAGAGTTGAATAAATCCAATGTCAAAGCCGTGGTAAATATTATCGGATTTGATGTGGATGATGCGGGTCAAAAAGCATTGCAAGAAGCAGCTCGGGCTGGTGGTGGAGAATATGCCACAATTCGAGACGAAGACGGATTAAGAAGTTATTTTGACAGTCAAAAAATGAAAATCTGGGATCAATGGTTGATGTGGAAAGTGAATAATGTGAGCGACATTATTGATCAGTTTACTAAAAAGGAAAATGAGTTGCAAAATATCACTTTTACTGGGCTTGGAATAGATGAACTATCTTTTACAGAGTCACATCATATGAGAACAGCCTTAAGCCATTTGGAAAATACAGATAAACTGTCTAGTGATGAAGCTGATAAAGTTGAAAAGTTGATTACTAATCGTGCGGATAAAATTGACGAATATAGAAAGAGCCGTTATGACTCCTTAATAAAACTCCTAAAGGAGAACAAAGAGAAAACAAGAGAACTCGTAGAGAAAAAAGGTAAGGACAAAATGGATGAATATGATACCAACTAGTAACGAAGACAAATCGATATTTTAGAGGTGGTTCAGTCATGAAAAATTATGTAGATAGCTTATCTTTGTACAAAGATAAGCTATTGTACATCCTTCTTTTTGGAGTTACTATTGCGTTTCCACTCTTTTTTATCAATCAGTTTGTATCCACATTCTATTACAATCTCTTTGCAACGGTGGGCATATCGGAATTAGGGAGTTACCCACAATTTATCTTTTCTACCATTACTATCTTTATCAGCCAAATTCCATTTATTTATTTGGTTAAAAGCAAGTTGATCGAAGAAGAAACGAGTATAAGTGAAGGATACAGAGTGTTCTTTGAACATATGCTTCCTGTATATGTGGTAGGGGCGATTATTGCCATCCTTGTAACGCTTGGCACGGTGCTGTTTATTGTTCCAGGCTTGATCTTACTTATGCTGTTTATTCTCTATCCTTATGTTGTTGTGTTTGAAGGGGAAAGTTGGTTCAATGGGTTGAAAAGAGCATTTCAAGTAGGGAAGACAAGGTTATTTCAAGTAATGGGTGTTACGTTTTTATTGAGCATATTAACCATGTTAATGAATTTTGTGACCCTGTTTTTGTCGCTTTATACTTTGGATAACCTGTTTCTCATAAATATCATTCAACTTATTTTTAATATGTTTATCCTTCCTTACCTTACATTTGTGGTAGGTCATTATTACTATGATTGGGAAGTTTACTAAACAGGATGCAGGAGAGGGATTATGCTGTTTAAACACATCAACAAGCATAAAAGATTGTTTGCCATCATTATGCTTGCTTTTATATTGTTTAACATCACTATTCCTTTCTCATATTCAGCTTATGCCGATTTACAAGTGAAAGAAGTGCAAAAGGCAGGCGATGTGGTAAAAGATGGTGATGTCGTTAAAAAGGCAGATGCCAAAAAAGAAGCTGTTCCAGAAGATAAAAGTGTGTTAGGGAAGTCATTTGAGTGGGTATCAGGGGGGCAAGCTTATAAAGCGATTAAGTGGACGATTAGCGAAATTTTCTTCGCAACACTTGTCAGTATCGAAACAGTCGGTAATGAATTAATTGATGGTAATATTAATGTTTCCGCCAGGAGTTCTATTAAGTGGACGAGCTTGCTCACACTCTCAGCGCTTGTTCGTAATGGTATTGGCATAAAGGTTCAAGACGGTTGGCAACAAGCGGTATTGGATAGTTGGGATGCGTTAGAAAAAGGAGTAACACTTAACCAATTCGTTGCGTGGGGAAAAATCGTACCATTCGTAACTGAACGTGCCACTAACGCAATAAAAATAGGAACTATTGGTGAAGCAGCTGTTAGTTCAAGTTCCTTACTTAAAAGCACTTCTCCATTAACACCGGTTGGAAAAGTTGCGGGTTGGGCGGGAATTGCTTTTTCCACTGCTGAAATGGTGTCTGGATTTGGTTCTGCATTTTATAGCCAGGATGGGTCAAAAAGCCAGGCTGATGGTGTATTAAATGGTGTTGCTGGGTTCGGTAGCCTAGCGTTAGCGACGGGCTTGATGATGGGAGCTGCTTGTCCTCCATTGGCGGTTGGACTTGCAGTGGGTGGAGCTCTTGTCTGGGGAGCAGCGACAGTTGGCAAGTATTTCACAGGAAAAAGCAAAACGTTTAGGAAAGGTGTCACGGCTCCTGTGAGATGGGTGAAAAGCTGGTTTGATTAATACGGTTATAGTGAAGGTGAATTGACTCGAAAGGGGGTCATAGTGATTGAATAAACGATCAATTCCTCCAAATATCATAGATATTATTGAAGCACATAAAAAGCCACGTGAGCGTTATGATATTCTTTCGGTGCTGGTTAGGTATGAGGAGGAAGATTATTATTGCGTCGGTTACGATGAAGGGAAAGATGTAACAGGATATTTGTTTATCACGAGAGAGGGCAAAATTCCTGCACGAGAAGACATCCGCGAAGTGGCTAGGTTATCCATAGAACTTAATTTTATTAATTTTACTTATTACAATGTAGGTCGCCAGTTTAGTCGTCGAAATAGCAACAGTATAGTAAAGGCGCTAGATATAACAAATAAATGTCTAAAATTAGACGAAGACTTGCCTTCCATCGATGTGTGTAAAGAGGCGTTTGAATCCATCTTAGCGATGCGATCTGAGTATGAAAAGATTGCCGAGTGCATGAATGCGACATTAAACAGAATTGGGAGAAGTGGAATCTTTTATCCACAAGAAGATTATTCTCAATTGAGTGATTGGCATGAGCGGATGGGAGAATTGTTGTTTAGAGATAATTATGTGCAGATGGAAACCTATGATGATAGAAGAAAAGTCATATCCCTTTTATTAAAAAAAGGAAGAATTATTGATGCGTTTCGTTTTTGGTTGATTCATTTGCGCCTCCATCCTGGGCATGTAAATGCAAGGGATCTGGACACTTTTAACAAGGGGAAAAGGAAGTTCTTACAAAATAAGCCATTAGACGAAGAGAAAGCTTTTGAAAACAATATTTTACCTATTATTCGCAATCCGAAATAAAGAGTGGGTTACTTTACATGGACCTCGTGTAAGAGATTAATGGGAAAGCGGCTATGGTGGAGAGACGGGCTTGCTGGACTTATGATTTCTAGCATTGCTTGTTATAGTGTGGATCAATTGCAACGCATAAAAAGCTAAAGATGTAATAGAAATTCATGGTGAAAGTTAAAAAGCTAGTTAGGAGAGGGAGTATGTGGTTTAAATATATGGCCAAGCATAAAAGATTGTTTGCCATCATTATGCTTGCCTTTATTTTGTTTAACATCACTATCCCGTTCTCATATCCAGCCTATGCTGATTTACAAGTGAAAGAAGTGCAAAAGTCTGGCGATGTGCAAAAAGATGGTGATGTTGTCAAAAAGGCGGATGCCAAAAAAGAAGCTGTTCCAGAAGATAAAAGTGTACTAGAGAAGTCGTTTGAGTGGGTATCGGATGGGGTGGCTTATAAAGCGATTAAGTGGACGATTAACGATTTTTTCTTCACAAAAATTGTCGGTGCTGAGTCGGTAATTAAAGAATACGGTAATGGCAATATTAATGCTTCCGCTAGGAGTTCTATTAAGTGGACGACCTTGCTCACACTCTCGGCGATTGTTCGTGGTGGTATTGGCATATTTGTCAAAGATGGATGGAAACAAGCAGCATTGGATAGTTGGGATGCGCTAGAAAAAGGAGTAACACTTCACCAATTCGTTGCATGGGATAAAATCATACCATATATTGGTGCTAGATTAAATTCCCCTCTGTTTATTGAACAGCTTGGTGAAGCAGGTGTGAGTTCAAGTACCTTGCTCAAAAGTACTGCTCCATTAACAACGATTGGAAAAGTTGCCGGTTGGGCGGGGATCGCTTTTTCCACCGTTGAAATGGTGTCTGGATTTGGTTCTGCATTTTATAGCCAGGATGGATCAAAAAGCCAAGCTGATGGTGTATTAAATGGTTTTGCTGGGCTCGGAAGCCTAGCGTTAACGGCGGGCTTGATGATGGGGGCTGCTTGTCCCCCATTAGCGGTTGGCCTTGCAGTGGGTGGAGCTCTTGTCTGGGGAGCAGCTACGGCTGGCAAGTATTTCACAGGAAAAAGCAAAACGTTTAGGAAAGCTGTCACGGCGCCTGTGAGATGGGTGAAAAGCTGGTTTGATTAATACGATTATGGTGAGGTGGAGTGACTCGAAAGGAGGTAAGAATAATTGGAAAAACGATCAATTCCTCCAAATATCATAGATATTATTGAAGCACATAAAAAGCCTAGCGAACGTTATAAAATTTTTGCTGTATTGGTAAGGTATGAAGAGGAAGATTATTATTGTGTCAGTTACTATAAGGGGAAAACAACTACTGGATATTTGTTTATCACAAAAGAAGGAAGCATTCCTGCACGAGAAAAGATTCGTGAAGTGGCAAGATTATCCTTATTGGTTAATCATATTAATATTACTTTTTACAGTGTGGGTCGCCAGTTTAGTCGTCGAAATAGCAACAGTATAGTAAAGGCGCTAGATATAACAAATAAATGTCTAAAATTAGGTGAAGACTTGCCTTCAATCAATGCGTGTAAAGAGGCGTTTGAATCCATTTTAGAGATGCGATCTGAGTATGAAAAGATTGCCGAGTGCATGAATGCAACATTAAACAGAATTGGGAGAAGCGGAATCTTTTATTCGCAAGAAGATTTCCCTTCATTAAATGATTGGCATGAGCGGATGGGAGAATTGTTGTTTAGAGATAATTATGTGCAGATGGAAACCTATGATGATAGAAGAAAAGTGATATCCTTTTTGTTAAAAAAAGGAAGGGTTATTGATGCATTTCGTTTTTGGTTGATTCATTTGCGTCTCCATCCTGGGCATGTAAGTGCAAGGGATCTAGACACTTTTAATAAGGCCAAAAGGAAGTTTTTACAAAATGAGGCTATAGAAGATGAAGAGAAAGAGTTAGAAAACAATATTTTATCAATCACACGCAATCCAAAATAAAGAGTGGGTTACTTTACATGAACCTCGTGTAAGTGATTAATGGGAAAGCGGCTATGGTGGGGAAATGGGCTTGCTGGACTTATGATATGTTTATATTTCTAGCATTGCTTGTTATAGTGTGGAACAATTGCAACGCGTAAAAAGCTATAGATGTTAGGGATCTCGCGGTGACAGCTTTAAAAAAATTAGTTAGGAGGGAGATTATGTGGTTTAAATATATGGCCAAGCATAAAAGGTCGCTAGCTATTATTATGCTTGCCTTCATTTTGTTCAACATCACCATCCCGTTCTCATATCCAGCCTATGCCGATTTACAAGTGAAAGAAGTGCAAAAGTCAGGCGATGTGCAAAAAGATGGTGATGTCGTCAAAAAGGCGGATACCAAAAAAGAGGCCAATCCAGAAAAAAGTGCTTGGGATAAATCTGTTGAATGGGTAACGACTGATCAAGCTTACAAAGTTATCAAATGGACATTTAACGATTTCTTTATTGCAAAAATTGCAGGTGTTCATGAGGTTGCTACCTCAATGTCAGAACCAAATGGTCTTTCGAGTGGCGCAAAGGTTACAGGAGCGTTAACTGTCTCCGCCATTGTTCGTGGTGGCATAAGTATATTTACACAGGATAGAACTTGGCAACAAGGCTTAATGGACTCATGGGATGCGATAGAAAAAGGTGTAACACTTCATCAATTTGTTAACTGGTCAAATATCGCACCATATGTAGGCACTAAAATCCACAATCTCAGAAACTTCGCTACACCGATTGGTGGTGCAGCTGCCGATTCAAGTACTTTGCTTAAAAGCGTTGCTCCATTGTCAAAAGTTGCAAAAGTTGCGGGTTGGGCGGGGATTGCGTTTTCTACCGTTGAGATGGTGTCTGGCTATGCCCATGCATTTAACAGCCCAGATGGATCACAGCAACAGGCAGATGCTGTTTTAACAGGTACGGCGGGCCTTGGTAGTCTTGCATTGACAGCGGGCTTGATGATTGGAGCCGCTTGTCCCCCATTGGCAGTTGGCCTTGCAGTAGGTGGAGCTCTTGTATGGGGAGCAGCGACAGTCGGCAAGTATTTCACAGGAAACAAAACGGTTAGAAAAGTTGTCACGGCTCCTGTGAGATGGGTGAAAAGTTGGTTTGATTAATAAGGTGATAGTGTAGGGAAATATCAACTTAAAGGTGGTAATTATGATTGGATAATCAATCTATTCCTCCGAAAATAAAGGACATCATAGAAGAATATAAAAAGCCCAGCGAGCGTTACGATATTCTTACTGTCTTGGTGAGATATGAAGGTGAAGATTATTATTGCGCCAGTTACTATGAGGGGAAAGAAGTAACAGGATATTTGTTCATTACAAGAGATGGCAAAATCCCTGCACTGGAAAGCATCAGAGAAGTGGCGAGATTATCGATAACGCTTGGTCATATTAATACCACTTTTTATAAGGTGGGTCGCCAATATAGTCATCGTAACAGCAACAGTATAGAAAAGGCATTAGATATCACTAAGAAATGCTTGGCACAGGGTGAAGAATCTCCTTCAATCCATGCATGTCAAGACGCATTTGCATCGATCTTAGAAATGCGATCAGAATACGAGAAGATTGCCGAGCTTATGAATGCGACATTAACTAGAATTGGAAGAAACGGCGTCTTTTATCCGCAAGATTTCTCTTCTTTAAATGATTGGCATGACCGGATGGGAGAACTGCTCTTCCGGGATAACTATTTGCAGATGGAAACGTATGATGACAGAAAAAACGTCATATCCCTTTTGTATAAAAAAGGTCAAATCGTTGATGCTATTCATTTTTGGCTGATCCATTTGCGCCTTCATCCGGCACATGTGCATCCAAGGGATCAGGAAACGTTTGACAGAGCAAAAAGGCAATTCTTGCATAACGAGGTATTGGATAATGAGGAAGAAGCATTAGACAATAGTATGGCTATCACTCGTAATCCTAAATAATAGTTGGCTACTTCAGGAGGACCCCATGTTACGGTCATTGCGTAGGTTAAATCGAAAACGGGGAAACGTGACAATGATGTGGGTCGCTGGCTTGCCGATCTTTATGATATTCTTCATGTTTCTAGCCTCCCTTGTCATTGCATGGATGGATCATGCAACAGCGCAGAAAGCGGCTGATGCAGGGAGTTTGGCGGCGACGCAGAAAATGGATGAATATGTGAATAAAGAAGTGCAAGAGCGGATGCAAGCAGTGATTGGGACAGGTGTAATCCTTGATCCATATGAAGCAGTATTGGGAACCCCGGGTAAACGATATGGTGTGATCAAAAGCGTTAGAAAAAAGTATGAAAATGAAATCAAGCAATCTGTAAGCAAATATATCAAGCAAAATGGTGCTGAACCGAGCAAAATCATCTTCTTTGTGGATGGACGTGTTCGAGTTGAAGCCAAAGTCAAATTCCATTCACTCATTTTTGCAGAGCAATTCAGAGATGTCTATGTTAAGGGTGTTGGTTTTGGTCCGAAACGTGATTATGCAGGCTGGACAGCAAAGATGAAAAAAATAGAAATTCCGTTTGAAAACTAAGTGTTTCGGAGGGTAGTCCATTGAATACGAGAGAGAACCAAGGGAGTAGGAAGAGAAAAGGGTCTGCCACATTGGAATTCATCACAATTATTCCCTTGGTTTTTTTCATGTGTTTGGTTGTATGGCAATTTTTCGTTGCCGGAATGGCGGTTATGGAAACACAATCCTTAGTCAAAGAAGGAGTTCGGCTAACTGCATCGTCGGGCAAACCTGAAAAAGAAGAAGCAAGGGGTAAAAAGGTGTTTCCAAACACGGAGGACTATCACTTGTCTTCTTATGAAGTGAAGATTAAAGATGGTCAAGTGATTGCTAAGGCAAAGACAGAGATTGACATTGTTTTTTTGCCTGGATCATCTTCTGTTTCATTCGAAACGAAAGCTAAATCTCCTGTCATAAATTAGCCAAGGGTAGAGGAAGAGTATTTTCAATTGGAGGACGGAGATGAGAATATTTTCAAAGATTATCTATTCAGTTAGGCGTAAAAAAGGCGCTTCGACAACTGAATTTATCGTTATTATGCCGTTGTTTTTTCTATTGGCATTAGTTGTATGGCAGTTGGTAGTTGCTGGGTTAGCTGTGCTTGATGCTCAAGCAGCCATCCGCGATGCTGTGAAAGTGGCTTCAACTGAAGGGGATGAGGAGAAAGCAAAGGAACAGTTTGAAACGAGTTTTGGGTCTCATCAAAAAAAGGCCATTGAATCTTTTGAGTTAGAGATTGATGATCAGGAAGTGATTGCAAAAGCAAAGATAAAAATTCCGATCATTTTTGCTGAAGGCATGCCTGACATGACTTATAACACTTCCTCAAAAGCACCCGTTCTACAAAAATATGTTGGGGCATATAGTTTTGGTGGCGGTCCAGGAGGTAGTTTTATTACCACAGGAGGAATTTTAGGGCCACCTACGAAATCTGCTGTGCTTACTTCCCGTTTTGGATATCGGTTTCATCCTATTAGACATATTAGAAAACTGCATGCTGGAATCGACTTAGCTGGTCCTGTCGGAACACCGATCTATGCGGCTGGAGACGGGGTAGTGGTAAGAGCTGGTAAATCAAACGGGTATGGGAATCTGATTATTATTGATCATGGCAATGGAATGCAGACCTGGTATGCTCATATGTTTTCGGAACATATTTATGTTCGTCCAGGTCAACAAGTGAAGCGGGGAGATCACATAGCTGGGATTGGAAATGCTGGGTGGTCAACGGGTCCCCATTTGCACTTTGAAGTGCATATTAATGGTCAGCCAGTAGACCCCTTGAGGTATATTTCTAAAAGTTAAGTCGCTCAACAAATGATGGAGCGACTTTTTTGTTTGTATGGTGTTATGGTTGAATCATTCCGACAAGATGACAATAGAAGCATCGGAAAACCATTTTCACGATGAGTGCCTCGTCATACGTGAAGTGAATGAGTAAACGGTTTGGAGTCGCTGTCCTATTTACCAGACTGGTTTTTAATCGAATGGAAGCCCTATTTCATTTAAGAAAGCTTAGCATATTGAAAAGAGGCAACCCACATGCAAAACAAAACGGAAAAGTTGGTTTGGTTTTTAAAAGAAAACCGCCCGTCGGATCTGAATGCCGACGTGGTTTGGGAGTTTGTGGTTATGTTGGTTCAGGATGAAGGGTTAACGATCAGGGATCTCATTGTGGAGTATTATCTCTATACGTCCACCCGAGATTGTGGGTCTCAGGGCATCCGTATTAGGAGCAACTATGACGGGACCACATCGGCGGGTGTGGGAAGTCGTAAGTATACATGTGATGAGGAGATTTTCGTGCAACATTGGAAAAAAACAATGGACGCGTATATCTCAATGTATCATTTAAATTAGAAGTGCGATCTACTAGGGCGTGTCTGATGAATAGGACAGCGGCCCCAATACCATTTTCTCATTATCTTCACTTGTGCATCGGCGCTCCTCGAGAAAAGGGTTTTCCGCCGCTTTTTCCCCACCAACTTGATTTGTCAGACATACCCTAAAAGGATGTGCTGTTTTGATCGCTGAGTAAGTAGAAAGATACTTGTTCGGTGGGCAGGCTCTAAGAAAAGTGTTTGTATTAGTTTGGTAACTAGGTACCTTTGTTCCGGTAAGGGGCGTTTAAGTCTGCTTGTTCAACTAATAGACAAAAAAGATAGTCCGCATGTTAAAGGAGATCTTTTATGTTGAAGTTTATCAAAATGGGAGATTATAGAATCAATGTAGAAGAAAACTTAGGGAGGATTTATGGTCTAAAGAAAATCAAAGAGGAGAAAACCCAACAAGGGATTAAAGTAACCTATGGCTTAATAGATGGTTATGCAATTTATCAATTTGCCTATGATGCTAATGAACAATTGGTCAATGTCGAATATCTCGAAGATGAAGTAGCCCGAAGATCATTCAAACTCCGTGAGGAATACGTAGAAGCATTTGCTTATTTGGGAAGAGAGAAGCAAGAAGTGGAAAACAGTTTTGGTAAGTATGCTTATCGTTTGATTAAAGAAATCAAAAAAGATAATGGGGAAACGATTGGGTTTTATGGCAATTTAAAAAGGCAATCAGTAGGGATTGTAGTCATTTACGACAAAAATAACAAAGTAAAAGAAGCGATGGCCATTCCGAGAGTCAACATAGATGAAATCGATGTCGATCGTTATTTATAAAAAATATCTTATCTGTTGTTACCATCGATTGGGTTATCCATCGAGTGATTTTAATGAACATGGACGGCGATTGCTGGATAGACCTATCAGTATTAATAGCCTTCTCCGGCACACTGGAGGAGGTTTTTTTCCTTTGCAAACATGGACTGGCGATCTAAAATGAACATAACCAAGACCTAACACTTACGGTTTCCCCATGGAAACTATGTATCTTTACCGATACTTTGTTTCTTTAATGTGCGTATTTTTCTGAATGTTCCATATAGATATAATGGAAGTGAAAGCTGTCGTTCTGTCATATCCTTTTGAAGGAGGCGTTGGGATGCAAGGGAAGTCTTCTGTTTCATTGGATCCGCGTGTGCAAGCTTTTTTGGATGGGAAGCCGAAGCCGCTATTTATCGGAGGACGGTTTGTGGAATCGTTGTCAGGCAAGACGTTTGCCACGAGGAATCCGGCAACGGGAGAAGTGTTGGCGGAGGTGTATGAAGCGGACAGCGCCGATGTGGATGTAGCAGTGGAAGCGGCTGAACGGGCGTACGAGGGGCGTTGGTCGAAGCTGACTCCCAGTGAGCGAGGAAGGCTGATGTGGCGCTTGGCCGATTTGATTGAGGAGCATGCGGAAGCCTTGGCTCAATTGGAGACGCTTGACAATGGGAAACCGATTAGGGAGACGCGGGCGGCGGATATACCGCTGACGGTGGATCATATCCGTTATTATGCGGGGTGGGCTAGCAAAATCCACGGTCAAGTGATTGATAACTCCGTTGGTGGCAATTTCTTTTCTTATACCCGGCACGAGCCGATCGGTATCGTGGGACAGATTATTCCTTGGAATTTCCCGTTGCTCATGGCGGCATGGAAGTTGGGGGCTGCTTTGGCGGCCGGCAATGTGGTGGTCATGAAAACGGCAGAACAAACGCCGCTGTCGGCGCTTTACTTGGGCCAATTGATCCAAGAAGCCGGCTTCCCCGAGGGAGTTGTCAATATCCTGTCAGGATTTGGTCCGACGGCGGGTGGGGCGATTGTGGCGCATCCCAAAATTCGCAAGGTGGCTTTCACGGGATCGACGGAAGTGGGCAAACTGATCATGAGCCAGGCGGCTGATCGGGTGAAACGGGTTTCCTTGGAATTGGGCGGGAAATCGCCAAATATCATTTTCCCGGATGCAGACTTCTCAAAAGCGATTCCTGGGGCGCTCAGGGGAATCTTCTTTAACCAGGGACAGGTGTGTAGCGCGGGCTCCCGGCTGTTTTTGCACAAAAAGGTGTACGACAACTTTTTGGCTGATATGGCCGGATATGCGTCTAAGATCAAGCAGGGCCCCGGCTTGGATGAAACGACGGAGATGGGGCCGTTGGTGTCCGACGAACAATTTGCGCGAGTTTCCCAATACTTGGAGAAAGGGAAAGCGGAAGGCGCCAAGCCGTTGATCGGGGGGCAACCTCTGTCTTCAGAAGGGTATTTTGTACAGCCGACCATTTTTACTGATGTGAAAGCCGATATGACCATTGCGAAAGAAGAGATTTTTGGGCCGGTTGTGGCGGCGATGCCGTTTGACGATGAAGATCAGATAGCGGATGTGATTCGCCGCGCAAATGATAGCGAGTACGGCTTGGCAGCTGGGGTGTGGACAAAGGACGTCAGCAAAGCGCATCGTGTGGCGCATGCGTTGGAGGCGGGAACGGTCTGGGTGAATTGTTATAATGTATTTGATGCGTCCGTTCCATTCGGGGGTTATAAACAATCTGGATTCGGGCGAGAGATGGGTAGTTATGCTTTGGATTTGTATACACAAGTGAAGTCGGTGTGGATCAATCTCAACTAAAGCTGGACGGATTGCCAGACTCCCTCAACGCGGTTGGGGGAGTGTTTATTGTTTTTGAAGTTTCATGCGCACACGGTGCCGTCTGCCCCAGCCATTTAATACATCCAGCACTTCTTTGATCGATTTTCCGTATTCCGTCAAGGAATATTCCACTTTGGGAGGAACCTGACAGTATACTTGGCGATGAACCAGGCCATCTTGCTCTAGCTCCCGCAGTTGTTGTGTCAACATCTTCTGAGTGATGTTGGGCATACTGCGTTTCAACTCACTGAAGCGCTTGACCCCGTCCAACAGATGGCACAAAATCACCAATTTCCACTTCCCACCGATGACTTTGAGCGTGGTTTCTACAGCATGCTTAAATTCAAGGTCTCCCACATTGTCACGCTCCCACTTGTATAAATAATCTATTTTCTAAAAATTGTATCATATCGTAGGGAGATTTGTTGACTCGCGCGACGCATAAAAAGCAGGCAACCACTTCGTTGCCTGTTTTCACATGGGTGATGGAGCTTACGTTGTCGGTTTGCTCATTAGACAGGCAATCATGATAAACATGGGGAGAGAAAAGGAATAAACTTGTTTTTGGGGGTGTATGGTAAATCAAGTTGCTGATCAGCAAATGCGGGTATTGGGGTTTGTTTGAGTACAAAAAGAAATATTTCTATTTGTAAGACATGAATCCCTTTAAAGATATATGAACTCGCCGCAATGCCTACTCTAGCGAATGGGTTCATGTTAGAATAAACGGTAGTAGGTTCGGAACTTGAAAAAAGTGAAAATCAGATTTAAAGGGGAAGCGCTGTATGAAGCTGAAGGAACAAGGGGAGATGATTAACGGGACGTACCGTGTACTCAAAACATTTCCATTTGTCATCGGCACCTTGTATTATACGGAAGCGCATCAAGACTCAGGGATCGTTTGCAAGCGGTTTGTCCACGCCCTGGAGCTGGATGCGATGCCGCACCAAGTGGAACCGGAAGAGGTTTTGGCACGCGACGAGTCCGTATTTTTTCCGGTGAAGGAAGTGTTTGTGGAAGACGGGGTCTTGTATCAAGTATTTCGACGTTTGGAAGGAAACCTCCTTGCTCATCATTTAATTCAGCATTCTCCTCTAAACTTGGAAGAAACAGTCTGGATCGCGCGGGGAATCGTTAATCACCTGTTACGGTTGTATGGAGAGAAGCAACTGACGATTATCCATCCGCAAAATGTGTTGTTGACTCCCGGCAAGGCAATCCGCTTTTTGTACGGGGGAGCGTGGGGGGCGCTACCTAAAGGACTGGCTCCCCAAGTGGATCAGAAGACCAATCAGTTAGTCGACTCCTATACGTTAGGAACATTGATTTATAGAATGTTGACGGGAAAAAATCCCATAGGCGTCGGTTTGACGATTCCGCCGATTTCCACCTATTGTAAAGAGTGTCCGCCAGAATTGGATGAGTGGATCGAGCGAACCTGTTCATTTGATCTCCATAAACGACCGACGATCGCTGAAACAGCTGATTTCCTAGAATGGTTAGCAGAACGAAGGGTAAAAGTTGGAGGAGAGCGTGATGAGTGAGTTTAAACAGAAAGGCGATATTATTCAGGGTACATATGAGATCACGAGTGTGTTTCCCTTCGTGGAAGGGGTACTTTACTACACAACCGTGAAGAAGGAAGGTCCGGATTCTGGGCAAACTCGTTTTATCCATGCGGTCAATATGAAGAAAAAACCGGCCGATTATGAATTGGATGAGTTGATGTCGCGGAATCAGGAAATGTTTTTTCCGATTCAGGAAGTGTTTTTGGAAGACGGGAAGCTGTATCAGGTATTTAACAAGATGGAGGGCATCCTGTTTGGGGTTTATCTCATGCGTAGTGCTCCACTGACGATGGATGAAGTGGCGCGCATTTTGAAGACGGTCACCAACCATTTGATGCAATGTTATGATGAAGATCAGTTTGCGTTGATTGACCCGCAAAACATGATGATTACCTCCACTGGGGAAGTCCGGTTCTTGTTTGGCGGCCCCAAGCGGCTGTTTGGGTTGGCGCGCCGGGAAGCGGAAGATGTGAAGAAAGTGGCCCAAGTGCTGTACCAGATGTTGACGGGGAAGCGGGTTGATGACAAAGCCGACAAAGTGGAACCGGTGAAAGAGACGCGGAAAGACATGTCGTTGGAATTAGAAAGCCTGATTCAGCGCGCGTTGTCGGCTGATCCGCTAAAAAGGCCACGAGTTCGGGATTTCTGGCGTTGGGCTGAGCAGTACGAAGAAAAAAAGCAAAAAAAATCCAAGTCAGCAGGCGAAGTTTTGCCAGCCAAAGTAGAAACCAAGAATTCAAAAGAAGAAACCCTTCCCAGACCGGTGAAAGGGAAGCAAGCGGAGAAACGGAAGCAGGTGGAACAACGTCCGCGGGCACGCCGTCCTATAGCCGCGTTGCTTGGTGTCGTTGCCGCTTTGGCGGTGGCTGTTGGGGGTTTCATGTGGTTGAGTGGTGATTCGGCGGAAGACGTGCTGGCCGCTGGCGGCATTCTTGATTCTTCCGTGGAGAAGGATGCTGAACAGGCGTTTGCCTATTATCAGCAATCCAACTTGGCATATGACCGCAAACAGTTGGAGCAAGCGATCGCACTGGGACGCAAGGCGTTGAGCGCCGATCTGGGGAAAAAAGAGTACTATATTAACTTGGCCAATATGTATGGTGTGGCCCAACAATATGAAAAGGGGAAAGTGGTGCTGGAAGCAGCTGTTGCCGAATTCCCTGATGAGCCAAGATTACTTGACGATTTGTCGGTTTTCTCTTATTACCTGAAGGACTACACTGGGGCGCTGGAAGCGGCGAACCGTGCCGTGAAGCTGAATCCAGGTGCCGGTTCATATTATTATCACCAAGGCAAGATTTATGGGGCTTTGAAACAATATGACAAAGCGATTCAATCCCTTCGCTACGCTACTATCGTCAGCAAGAAGACGCCCCGCTATTATCATGATTTAGCCGTTTATTTAAACATGAAGGGCCAGTTGGACGATGCGATCACGGAGGCCAAAAAGGCGGCAAAATATGCTGATCGGAAGCAGGAGGAGTACCATCTCACATTGGGCGTACTCTACCTGAAAAAATGGGAGCAAGTCTCCAAAAACACTTCGCTAACCCCTCAGAAAAGGGAAGAAGAGATGGCCGAATACAGCAAACGGGCTTATCGCGCGTTTAATGATGCGGTGGATAAGGAAAAGCGTTTCCCTAAGGGGCAATATTACAAAGCGTTGGCTCATTATTTGCACGGCAACTTTAAGTCTGCCAACCTGGCGGCATTGAAAGCGGCGGAGTTGGAGCCGAATAATGCCATCTATCAATATCAGCTTGGCTTGACGTACATTGCGTTGGGGGACAAGGAGAATGCCCTCAGCGTGTTGGAAAAGGCTTATCAGATCGATGCAAACAACTCACTAATTCAAGACGCGATCAAAAAAGCCCAGCAGATTAAGCCACAAAAAGCAGACACCAAGAAGGAGGAAAAGACCGATGAGAAAAAACAATAACCGCCGGATGGGTTGGTTGGTTGCAATTGTTGGGATCGGTGCGTTTTTCTCTTTCGCCCCGTATAGTGAGGCGTTGCCCCCGGTGGTGGTGCAGGTCCCCTCATTGCAGATGGAGCTGGAACAAGTAGATTTCCCACCGGTGCCAGCCAGCACAGAAGTCAAGGCGAAGGCAAAAGAAGAATAGTCGGCT
Organism: Laceyella sediminis; assembly: GCF_003003125.1. Lineage (GTDB taxonomy): Bacteria > Bacillota > Bacilli > Thermoactinomycetales > Thermoactinomycetaceae > Laceyella > Laceyella tengchongensis. Next base: position 82,661 of record NZ_PVTZ01000009.1, read on the forward strand.
CATTAGAGCCGGCTTTTTTTAGGCTGTATGGCTTTCCTCAATCGCTTGACTTTCGCTTATGGGGATAGTAATATAATTCTTGTCTTTAATTACATATGGGGCTATAGCTCAGCTGGGAGAGCACCTGCCTTGCAAGCAGGGGGTCAGCGGTTCGAATCCGCTTAGCTCCACCACTTCACAAATTGCACCTCTTAGCGGGGTGCAATTTTTTGTTTTTGGTGCTCAATGTTATCTGAGATGGATGGTTGCCCTTTGTTTTTTTGCATAATTTTATGGAAAGAGGGAAAAAGGTAGTCATGATTGGTTTAAAGGAGGCAAGAGATTGTGGAAGGGGAGAAGAAGAAGGGCGGGCGAAATCGGCTCATATCATGGTTGGGCGGATTGGGGGTGCTGCTTCTCAGTTTAGGCGGGAAGTTGAAGGCCTTGTTGCCGTTGTTGAAATTTGGCAAATTCGGCGGGACGTTGGTTTCGATGTTTGTGTCGATCGGCGGTTATGCCTTGATCTACCCCTTTGAGTTTGCTGTCGGGCTGGTCATGATGATATTTATCCATGAGATGGGGCATGTGTGGGCAGCACGACTCAAAGGCCTTCCAGTTTCGGCGCCGTCGTTCATCCCGTTCTTAGGGGCGCTGATTACGATGAAGCGCCAGCCTTCAGATGCTGCGACGGAAGCATTTATCGCTTATGGCGGTCCTCTGATGGGAACGTTGGGGGCCCTCGCCTGCTATGGATTGGGGTTGTGGTTGGATTCCTCCATTATAGTGGCGGTTGCCGTGGTGGGCTTCATGATCAATTTGTTTAACATGATTCCGGTACATCCCTTGGACGGCGGTCGCATTGTCACAGCTGTGACGCGCTGGCTGTGGGGACTAGGCTTGATCTTGGGTGCGGCGCTAATCATATGGTCGAAAAGCATTCTCTTGATTATCATTTACATTATGTTTGTTATTGAATTATGGTCTACATATGGGCGCAAGAAGCGGAAAGCAAAACCGAGTTTGTTTCAAATCGAGGCCAAAATCGAAGAACAGAAGTTTTCCGAGGCGGGCGTATGGATTCCTGGGGAAGACCATCGTCGCCCATTGCCGTTTGTTCAGTATTGTGAATTGGAAGATCAAAGCCACCAGGTGGCAGTGGAATTCCCTGGCTTGGGCACCATCGCCACCTTCGAAATGCAAGGGGAATTGCATGAGTTGAACTTGGTTAAGACCACCACTGAGGGGCAAGGTGTGGTGCGAATGATATTGGAAGGGAGATACACACCCGAACGGATCGGAGCGATTAACCGAGATGAGAAGTATTACAGTGTTTCTCCCAAGACGCGATGGGCATTCGGCATTGCGTATATCGGATTGATCGCATTCCTGTGCTACATGGTGTATGTGACAGGCCAAGCGCCGTTGGAACAAATCCGGTAAGAAGATAGATGCGAAGGCAAATCAATCCCAAGAAACAAAAGAGGAGCCGCCTGTATTTGGGCGGTTCCTCTTTCGTAAGTGGAATTAGCTCATTTGTTGGGTGACGGGATATGATCCCGTTTGGCTTATTTTATCAAAAGTTTGCTGTTGTGGAAATGCTTGTGTCTTTCATTTTTATTTAATGGTGATCGTTCGTGTGGTATGGTCATGTTCGCTGCCTTTTTCCACATGCAACTTGAGTTGGTAGGTGCCAGGCTTGGCGAAGGTGAGCCGTGTTTCATAATTGCCAGCTTTGGTTTCGGCCGTATCGGAAAACAAGTGCTTGTCATCCCCTTCACGCCAGTACTCAAATTGGACGTTTGCATCGGTAAAAGGCTTGTTTGCTTTGGAGACGTGTCCAGTGATGGCCACTTGCGTGCCAGCTTTGGCGTCAGTGGGCGCTTCGATGTGTAAGTGAAGGTTGCTCTTGTGATGGTCTTCGGCGGTGCTGTGATGGGATGCGCTGGGATTGCCGACGACAAAGGTGGCGTTGATCATCTGGTGGGTTGCCGGTGTCGTCACATGCACAACCGCTACATGTTGTCCATCGTCTTTAAAGGTGTGAGTAGCTTGGTACACGCCACCCTTCGTTTTTTGGGCTGCGATCATTTGGTGTTTGTCACCTTGTTTCCATACTTCAAACTCCACTTTGGCATCTTCGACAGGTTGTTTATCGGCTGTGATATGAGAGATGAGTTTCACAGGTTTATCCTTGTCGGGATGGGCTGGATCAGTTTGAAAGGTAATATTCAACTGCGTGGGTTGGGTGGTCTGTGTATGGTGCTGATGATGTTGGGTTTGCTTCGTGTTGGTTTGGCATGCGGTCAATACTCCAGACAAGGTCAGGAGTCCCACCAATAACATAGCCGTATGTCGTTTCATTCCTGCTTTCTCCCTTCTGAACCTTCCAAAAAAGCTCAACCTCTATTGTCAGCCTTTCCCTGTGGTTTGGCTATCCCTCTTTTGGGCTATTTTTCATCATCGTCTCCCTGAAACCGTTGGGAAACCCATCCTTGTTCAACGGCGAAGCGGGCCAATTGTACCCGGTTGTGCAAATGCAATTTCTGCATGATGTTTTTTAAATGGTTCTTCACCGTATACTCTGAGATCGTGCAGGCGGCCGCAATTTCACGGTTGCTCAATCCTTTGGCCACATGGGTGAGAATCTCTTGTTCACGGCTGGTTAAGTTTGTGGAAGCGGGAGCCTTAGTAGGAGAAGGGGTAAATTCATGCAAAATCCGGCTGGCGATTTCTTTGGGCATCGGTGCCTCATCGGCCACGATGGATCGTAAATAGGTGAGCCAGATCGAAGGATTCAAGTTTTTCAATAGGTAACCCTGTGCCCCTTTTTTCAGCGCCTCAAACAGATCAGACGCATCATCGGAAACCGTGACCATCACAATTTTGATGGAGGGGTATGCTTCTTTGATCATCCGTGTCGCTTCTAGGCCACTCAGTCCCGGCATGTTGATGTCCATCAACACCATATCGGGCACTAGCTCAGCTGCCAACCTCACCACTTCATAACCGTCTTGCGCTTCCCCCACCAATTCAAAAAAAGGGTCTTGCTCGATGATCATCCGCATGGCCTGACGGGCGTGTTTGTGGTCGTCTCCAATGAGAATCCGGCAAGGCTCAGCCACGCAAATCCCCTCCTGCTGAAATGATTTGGAGCCTCGTTTTGCCATGTTCCCGTGTAAGGCTGAAATCAGCCTTCATGTTGTGAGCTCGTTCCTGCATGATCTTCAAACCGAAGCGGTCATGATGTTGAAAAGGGTCATCAGTAAAACCTTTGCCATCATCAACCACTGTTAACGCCCATCCAGGCGGACGGGGTTCCAACCGCAAGGAGACGTGTTCGGCTGCCGCATGTTTGCGGATGTTAGTCAGCGCTTCCTGAATACAGTGGAACAGCTCCACTTTTTCACGAGGGGTTAATAGCTCTTCCTTCAAGTCGATATGGGCTTCCAAGTGAATGCCCGTGTCGAGCTGATACTGATCGAGCCAGTGAACCAGCCGCTCATGCCACACATGGGATGCTTCACTGGAAGAGTGTTTGAGGTTGTAGATCGATTGGCGCACATCGTCGTGGATGAGACGCAAGTGCTTGTGCACCTGATTTAGTTCCCCATCGTCGTATTTTAGTTTGAGCCGATCCAATTGCACTGAGCATAAGAATAGGGTTTGCGCGATTCCGTCGTGCAATTCTCTAGCGATCCGTTCTCTTTCTTGCAACACGGCTTTTTCCGCCCGTTCTTTTTTCAGATCCTCCTGCATTTTTTCATACACCACAAACAGGTGCAACAACAGTGTGATGGTGACCAAAAATACGATGACAGGCGTTAGTATGTTGCCCGCATCCATGGAGATGTACGGCAAGAGAAACTCGTGTCGTACGTATTCCCACACCCCAACCACGACAGTCGGGATGGTGAGAATCAACCATTTAATTTGTTTGTATCGCAACGTTACCACTCCGTTTTATAGCATGTTCATCTGTGGGAACAGGGTAGGGCGATTCTAGGGTGTGTATGAATCAAGTTGGTAGGGAAGAAGCGGCGGAAAAACCTTTTCTCGATGAGCGCCTCGTCACGCGTGAAGCGAATGAGAAAATGGTTTTGGAGCCGCTTGCCTATTCATCAGACCACCGTTTTCCCAATCTGAAAAATAGCGTTCGGTACCATTTCTTAATCTATCATGACGTAGGCCTAGCAATCTGTAAACAAAAAGGAACGAAATAGCTTGAAGGGAAAAGGAGGAGGGTTGAGGATAAGAAAATAAAAAACCATCGGCGGAGACTCGCCCATGGCATGTGGTTGTAAAGTTGAAAATGGGGGAAAACACACCTTTGTTCATGGAAGCCGTCCAGGGGGGAGTAGCCTGCAATGGGAACCGCTTCGAAGCGTACCCAAGCAAAGCTGTGCCAGTAAGCATGAGAAAAAGCTTATTCATGGAGGACGACTTCTTTCCCAAAGGGTGTTTCAGTATTTTAAATTTTATATTTTCGTCACAGTTTTGTCAATTGTATTTATCGCAGGTGATAGGATCGTAGCGGGCAGCCCAGTCGTTATAAGGGGTGCCCCGCTTTATTCCTCCGTTGTGAAGCCGGTCTTTCATGTTTTAATGGGAATTTGGCTATAAAATATAAACGTGCAGGGGGCATGCCTAAGTGGGCCTTTTTTATAGGGATGGTGTTTTGGTTGGCTTCCCATCACATTGGTCACAATTAATGCAAAAACGGAAAGAGGAGATAATATGAAAGCAATCATTTTTGATTTGGATGGTACCTTGTTCCAAACAGAAAAAGTGGGGGTGCCCGCCTTTCGGGAAACGTTTGTCCAGTTGCGGAAGCAAGGACTGTATGATGGGGAGATTCCCTCGGATGAGAAAATTCAATCGGTGTTTGGTATGACACATGAGGAGCTGTGGGAAACCTTGTTGCCTGAAGCAAGTGAAGAGGTTCGCCACACCGCTGATAAGTTGATGTTGGCCAAAGAGTTGGAGTTGTTTGATCAAGGAGTGGGCCAATGTTATCCAGGAGTAGAAGAAACGCTGCCCCAGTTGATTGATCAAGGGTGGTCTTTATTCATCGCCAGCAACGGTGTGGGCCCATATGTGCGTGGCGCTTTAAGTTCTAAAGGATTAATTTCTTTATTTAAGGGAATTTATACAGCAGGAGACTATGAAACGGAAACCAAAGTGGACTTAGTTCGGATTTGTAAAGAAACTCATGGAATTACACAAGGGTACATGGTTGGGGACCGACAATCCGATGTGCGGGCAGGGTTGGAAAATGGCTTGGTTGTCATCGGTTGCCGATATACCGGCTTTTCGCAGTTTGGAGGGGAGGAAGAGTTGCAGGGGGCTGACATGATCCTGTCAACGTTTTCTGAACTTCCGTCGTTAGTCAACCGTTTATAAGATGCCTGGCTGGTAAATAACGTTGATTTACGTCTTCGTTATGAATTGAACAGGAACAGGCTAGGATAAACGGGGAAAGATGTTGCCGGCGGCCAAGCGGCCGTCTGGCGTCCGGCAGTTGAATCATCACAGCGAAGAGGAGAGAGGATGCCATGGGGCAATTGTGGGTGATTCCGTACTGGGACATCGCGTGGCGCCTGTTTATGGCTGGACTGTTGGGAGGGCTTGTCGGTTGGGAGCGGGAGCGGCACAATCATCCGGCGGGTTTTCGGACCCATATTTTGGTGAGTCTGGGGTCGGCGCTCATCATGTTGATTTCCATTTACGGGTTTACTGATTACATGGATGAAGAACAAGTGCGGTTTGACCCAGCGCGTTTAAGCGCGCAAGTGGTGAGTGGAATCGGGTTTTTGGGTGCAGGAACCATCTTGCGACATCGTGCCTCTGTTTCAGGGCTCACGACGGCGGCGTCTTTGTGGGTGGTCTCCGGCGTCGGCCTAGCGGTAGGGGCGGGATTTATGTTCGGGGCTGTGTTGACTACGGTTTTCGCCTTGGTCAGCTTGGAGTTATTGACTAGGATGGAAAAAATTTTGATCCGCAAACGTCATCTCTGTTTGCTTCATATCCATGTAAAGGATGAACAGGGGAAGTTGGGACAGCTCTTCACATTGGTCTCCGAGAAGGGTGGGAGTGTACGCAAAGTGAATGTGGAAGAAGATGAGGAAATGCCGGGCATGCTGGAAATTGCTCTCACCGTCCGATTGCCCCAAAAGACGATTCTGACCGAGCTGATTGACGAGATCACCAATATTGAGGGAGTGAAGAGCGTGCGGGCAGACTGAGGGAGAGCGGTTAGTATGGGGAATCCGCTCCCCCGCCCACACAGTGCTGTAGAATTCCCCTCCTAAAAAGCGAAAAGGAGGTAATGAATATGATGTTTTTGGTCCAAAATAACCACAGAAGGGTATTGGCAATGTGGGCATTTTTATCTATAATTTAAGCATAAGGTCAAAGTTAGTCAAAGTCAGCAGGAGGTTGTCCGAATGAACAGTATTTCGGACATTATTGAACGGTATCTGAAGAAAATACTGAATGAGAGCGAGACAGGCGTCATCGAGGTAAAACGAAGCGAATTGGCTGATATTTTCCAATGCGTTCCGTCACAAATCAATTACGTCATCAGCACCCGCTTCACGGTGGAAAAAGGGTATATTGTGGAAAGTAAAAGGGGCGGAGGCGGTTATATCCGCATTCAAAAGGTTCGTTTCCAAAATCGCCGTGAAGTGTTTGAAGAGATGCTCGATCAGATTGGTGAGGCCGTTCCGCAACTGACAGCGGAACACGTGATCATTCGGTTGGTTGAAGAGAAGTTAATGACTAAACGGGAAGCGGTGTTGATGCAACGCCTGATTTCCCGGGAAACGTTGCAATTGCCGATTCCGTTGCGCGACCAGATGCGGGCGCGGATGATGCGGATCCTTATCTCAACATTATTTACAAGCAAAGGAGAGTGACGGCCGATGCTCTGTCCCGAATGCGGAAAACGGCCGGCCACACTTCATTACACGAAGATAGTGAATGGGGAAAAAACGGAATTCCATCTGTGCGAAGTGTGTGCCCAAGAAAAAGGCGAAGTTATGCCTGGATTTGAACATGGATTTTCTTTCCATCAACTGTTGTCTGGGTTGCTCAATTTTAACTCCTCTCCTCAAGAAGCATATAAACCACAAACATTGCGATGCAATACCTGTGGGTTGACGTATAATCAGTTCAGCAAAATCGGCCGTTTCGGTTGTGGTGACTGTTACAAGACATTTCGAGAGCGGCTTGACCCCCTGTTGAGAAGGGTGCATGGGCATTCCACGCACCGTGGGAAAATCCCGGAGCGCGCGCAAGGGGAATTAAAGCTGAAAAAGGAATTGGAACAATTGAAAGCCGAGTTGGCGGCCAAGATTGAAACGGAAGAATTTGAAGAAGCCGCCCGCCTGCGCGACCAAATCCGTTCATTGCAAGAGCAATTGGAAAAATAGGGGTGATTCGCATGTCGCTTGAACATTTTATACAAAATGCGATCAGTGAATGGATGCGCGTCAAAGGACCGCAGTCGGATATTGTGTTCTCTAGCCGCGTGCGCATCGCCCGCAACTTGGACGGCTTGCCGTTTCCCCTGTTAAGCACCCAGTCGCAAGCCGAAGAAGTGGTGCGCAGAGTGGAAGAAGCCTGGAAGAATGATAAAGACCGGTTGGCAGTCCTCAAAGACGCGGAATTGATTCGCATGTCCGACCTCACTGATCTGGAAAAACGCGTGTTGGTCGAGAAGCATTTGATCAGCCCGATGCTGGCGGAGGAATCACGACACGGCGCGGTGTTGTTGAGCCAGGACGAGTCGGTGAGCATCATGATCAATGAAGAAGATCACATCCGGATTCAAGTGTTGTTCCCCGGCTTGCAGTTGGAGAAGGCTTGGGAACTGGCCAGCCAGATCGACAATTGGTTGGAGAAACACCTCACATACGCGTTTGAAGGTGGATACGGATATTTGACCAGCTGTCCGACCAATGTCGGCACGGGAATTCGGGCGTCAGTCATGGTTCATTTGCCGGCGTTGGCCATGACCCAACAGTTGAACCGGCTGATTCCAGCTATCACCCAGGTGGGTTTGGCCGTGCGGGGAATTTACGGCGAAGGCAGTGAAGCGTTGGGGCAGCTCTACCAAGTTTCCAACCAAGTCACCTTGGGACAATCGGAAGAAGAGATTTTGGATAACTTGCAAGGAGTTGTTCGACAGATGATCGAACATGAGCAAATAGCTAGACGGAGGCTTCAAGAGATGTCCCTGACCCAATTGGAAGACAGGGTGCACCGGTCTTACGGGATCTTGGCTCATGCGCGGATCATTGATTCCAATGAGGCGATGAAACGCCTGTCCGATGTGCGGTTGGGTGTGGACATGGGCTTGATCCTCGGTGTGTCGGCCAATGTGATGAATGAGTTGATGGTGATGACGCAGCCGGGATTCTTGCAAAGTTATGCAAACCAACGGCTCAATCCCGAGCAACGGGACATCCGGCGCGCACGGCTGATCCGGGAGCGGTTGGCCATGGAGCAAACGAAAGAGCAATAAAATGCACATATAGAAGAACGTTCGCTAAGAACGGGATAAGAAACTCCGCTCGGCGGAGTACAGTCAGACTCTCGCTCACAAAAAACGTTCGCTAAGAACGGGATAAGAAACTCCGCTCTGCGGAGTACAGTCGTACTAAGCTCACAAAAAACGTTCGCTAAGAACGACTAGTAAAGGTGAGGTGTTAACTATGATGTTTGGTCGATTTACGGAGCGTGCGCAGAAGGTGTTGGCGTTAGCGCAAGAAGAGGCAGTTCGTCTCGGTCACAATAACATTGGCACCGAACATATCCTGTTGGGCCTGGTGCGAGAGGGTGAAGGCATCGCCGCCAAAGCGTTGGTTGCTCTTGGATTGGGCTTGGAGAAAATATCCAAAGAGGTTGAGAACCTGATCGGCCGCGGCCAAAATCAACCAAGCAACATCGCTTACACTCCTCGCGCTAAGAAAGTAATTGAACTCTCGATGGATGAAGCGCGCAAGTTGGGTCACACCTACGTGGGGACGGAGCACATTCTCCTCGGCTTGATCCGCGAAGGGGAAGGGGTGGCGGCCCGGGTGTTGAACAACTTGGGAGTGAGCTTGAACAAAGCACGTCAACAAGTGTTGCAATTGCTTGGTTCAAGCGAGGCGTTGTCCAATCATCCTGGTGCCAACAATCATGTGAACACCCCGACGCTGGACGGTTTGGCTCGCGATTTGACTGCGGCGGCCCGTGATGGCAATCTCGATCCCGTAATTGGCCGTAGCAAAGAAATCGAGCGGGTGATTCAAGTCTTGTCCCGCCGAACCAAAAACAACCCAGTGCTGATCGGGGAACCGGGCGTTGGTAAGACGGCGGTGGCCGAAGGGCTGGCGCAACGCATCGTCGATGGGGAAATTCCGGAGACCTTGCGCGGCAAACGCGTGATGACGCTGGATATGGGTACGGTGGTTGCCGGAACCAAATACCGCGGCGAATTTGAGGATCGGCTGAAAAAGATCATGGATGAGATTCGTCAAGCGGGAAATATCATTCTCTTTATCGATGAGCTTCACACCTTGATCGGTGCAGGTGGGGCAGAAGGCGCCATTGACGCGTCCAACATCCTGAAGCCAGCACTGGCTCGTGGGGAATTGCAATGCATCGGGGCGACCACCTTGGATGAGTATCGCAAATACATTGAAAAAGATGCGGCTTTGGAGCGCCGTTTCCAACCGATCTTGGTGGATGAGCCGAGCATTGAAGAGGCCTTCTTGATTTTGCAGGGACTACGTGACCGCTATGAAGCGCACCATCGTGTGAAAATCACGGATGAAGCGATTGAACAAGCGGTGAAGTTGTCGGACCGTTACATTACGGATCGGTATCTGCCCGATAAAGCGATTGACTTGATCGACGAAGCAGCGTCCAAAGTGCGCCTCAAATCATATATGGTTCCGCCTGAATTGAAAAAGCTAGAGCAGAGCTTAGAAGAAATTAAGAAAGAAAAAGACGCGGCTGTGCAAAGCCAGGAGTTTGAAAAGGCGGCTTCACTAAGAGACACCGAACAAAAACTGCGGGAAGAAATTGAAGTGACCCGCAATAATTGGAAGCAAGACCAAGGGAAGACGGATTCCGAAGTCACCGCCGAAGATATCGCCGATGTGGTGTCCAACTGGACGGGGATTCCGGTCAAAAAGCTGGCACAGGAAGAGTCAGAACGCTTATTGAACATGGAGGAGATTCTGCATAACCGCGTCATCGGGCAAGAAGAAGCGGTGAAATCAGTCGCACGTGCTATCCGCCGCGCTCGGGCGGGGTTGAAGGATCCCAAGCGCCCGATCGGTTCATTCATTTTCCTCGGCCCGACGGGCGTAGGGAAAACCGAGCTGGCTCGCGCACTGGCGGAAGCGATGTTCGGTGATGAAGATGCGATGATCCGAATTGACATGTCCGAGTACATGGAGAAACACTCCACCAGCCGCTTGGTCGGTTCCCCGCCAGGATACGTGGGATATGAAGAAGGCGGGCAGCTGACGGAGAAAGTACGCCGCAAGCCTTACTCTGTTGTTCTCTTCGATGAGGTGGAGAAAGCGCACCCTGAGGTGTTTAACATTCTATTGCAAGTGTTGGAAGATGGACGGCTGACTGACGGCAAAGGGCGGACGGTCGACTTCCGCAACACCATCATCATTATGACCTCTAACGCAGGTGCTTCCACGATCAAGAAGAGCGGACGCTTGGGCTTCACCGTTGGCGATACAGCTAAAGATGACTATGAGCAAATGAAGCAAAACGTGATGGAAGAGCTGAAAAAATCATTCCGTCCGGAATTCCTAAACCGCATTGATGATCTGATCGTCTTCCATTCGTTGCGGGAAGAGCATTTGGAGGAAATCGTGTCGTTGATGGCTGAAGAGCTCAGAAGAAGACTGAGAGAGCAAGAGATTGATTTCCGACTCACAGACAGCGCGAAAAAACATTTGGCCAAAGAAGGGTTTGACCCAACTTACGGTGCTCGGCCGCTCCGTCGCGCCATCCAGAAGCACATCGAAGACCGCCTCTCTGAAGAACTGTTGCGCGGCAACATTTCTCGGGGCGAGTCGGTGCTGATCGACTACAGAGATGGACAGTTGGTGGTTGAAAAGGAAGAGACCACGAAAGGCGCGGCACAATAAGCAGACAACCACTCACTGCCTACGGGACGGTGAGTGGTTTTTCCGTTGGACTTGTCATCAAAAGAATATAAAAACATCATAAAAAATACAAATGACCTGGTTGATGCCGTGGGAAAACAAAGCCTATTTTAAAGTGAGGAAGGTTAAAAAACGGATTTGTAATATGATGTTTTTGTCAAGATATTTGTTATAATGAGGAGTAAATATAATAGAAGTGAGTAGGGGACGAGCTGTGGCGAAAAAAAAGACCAAGTTTGTGTGCCAGGAATGCGGATATGAATCGGCCAAATGGATGGGGCGTTGCCCAGGATGCGGAACCTGGAATGCCATGGTGGAAGAGATGGATAGCAAAGCGGCCATCATTCCGGGTACGGGGTTAAAAATCCGTGACAAACATGAAAAAGCGACGCCGATTACGCAAGTGGAGAAGCTGGATCAGCCGCGTTCCGACACGGGCATCAACGAATTGAACCGCGTTTTGGGCGGAGGCTTGGTGCCGGGTTCTTTTATTTTGGTCGGAGGTGACCCGGGAATCGGGAAATCGACGTTGCTTCTGCAAGCGTCACATGAATTAGCCAAGCGCGGGTTGCCCATCTTATATGTATCGGGGGAAGAATCGACGGAGCAGATCCGCATTCGCGCTGATCGGCTTGGAGCGTTGAGCGAGAACTTATTGGTTGCTTCCGAAACCAATTTGACTGCCATCGAAAGCCTCATGGATGAAAACAAGCCGAAATTGATGGTGGTTGACTCCATTCAAACGGTGTTTCATCCAGAAGTGATGTCTGCACCAGGCAGCGTTGCACAAGTGCGGGAATGCACCGGCACGCTGATGCGTTGGGCCAAGGACAGAGGCATGGCGATCATCATCGTGGGTCATGTGACCAAAGCGGGGGCGATCGCTGGGCCGAGGATGTTGGAGCACATGGTGGATTGCGTTTTGTATTTTGAAGGGGAGCGCCACCATACGTATCGGGTGCTCAGGGCAGTCAAAAACCGGTTTGGATCGACCAATGAAATCGGCGTGTTTGAAATGAAGGAAAGTGGATTGGCAGAAGTGGATAACCCCTCGGAGATGTTTTTGTCGGGAAGGCCCGTGGGCGCTCCTGGTACTGCTGTGGCCGCAAGTATCGAGGGAACCCGGCCAGTTTTGATTGAGTTACAGGCCCTGGTCGCGCCTACAAGTTTTGCCACGCCCAAACGAATGGCAACCGGGGTTGATCACAACCGCGTCACCATGATTATGGCGGTGTTGGAGAAACGTCTCGGCTTTTTCCTGCAAAATCAGGATGCCTATATCAATGTGGTTGGCGGAGTACGGTTGGACGAACCAGCCGTCGATTTGGCCATGGCCATCAGCTTGGCCTCAAGTTTTCGCGATGTTTCTACATCCGCGCACGATTTGTTCATCGGCGAGGTAGGACTGACGGGGGAAGTGCGTGGCGTTTCGCGCATTGAACAGCGAGTGGCGGAAGCGGCAAATATGGGATTTCGACGTGTCGTCATTCCGGAGAAGAACCGGCGGGGCTGGACGCCGCCGGAAGGGGTGGAACTGATAGGGGTGCATACATTAGAAGAAGCATTGCGTGTGGCGTTGGGGGGGTAATGAGTGAAAGACGAGCAAAAAGAAACAAGTTCCAGTGAGATGTTGCGCTTAATCGCTCCGGGCACCACATTGCGCGAAGGGTTGGACAATGTGCTGGGCGCCAAAACAGGTGCATTGATCGTTATCGGCTATGACGATAGCGTCCGGGAAATCGTGGACGGAGGATTTCACATTGATTGCCCGTTTACGCCGGCTTTTCTGTACGAACTCGCCAAAATGGACGGCGCCATCATCTTAAGCAATGACGGGAAACGGATATTGTACGCCAATGCCCAATTGGTACCCAGCTCGGACATTCCTTCAACCGAGACGGGAATCCGTCACCGGACGGCTCAAAGAACGGCAAAGCAAACCGGTAAGTTGGTTGTGTCCATTTCTCAGCGCAGGAATATCATTACATTGTACAAAGGGCATTTTCGGTACGCATTGAAAGATATTGGTGTGATCCTCACCAAGGCGAATCAAGCGGTGCAGACACTGGAGAAATATAAATCTGTCTTGGATCAAACAACAACCAATTTGACTGCGTTGGAATTCGAGGAATTGGTTACCCTAAGTGAAGTGGCACTCGTGTTACAACGGGTGGAGATGGTCTTACGCATCAAGCGAGAGATTGAAACGTACATTCATGAGTTGGGGACGGAAGGGCGACTCATCAGCATGCAACTGGAAGAACTCGTGGCTGATGTGGAGGAGGAGGCGGAGTTGTTGATCAGGGATTACTGTCTGAATCCCGAGATTGAACCGCAAACGGTCTTCTGCGAACTGCAAAAGCTGTCCGCCGATGAGTTGTTAGAGCACTCCCTTCTGGTACGGATGTTGGGGTATGTGGGCAATGTGAACATCCAGGAAGAATCGGTTTCGCCAAAAGGATACCGCATTCTCAACAAAATTCCGCGCTTGCCATCCAACATCATTTTCAAGCTGGTTTCGCGCTTTGAAAACCTGTCGCGGATTATGATGGCGACCATAGAGGAATTGGATGATGTGGAAGGTATTGGGCATGTGCGGGCACGCACGATTAAAGAAGGATTGAAGCGGATTCAGGAACAGGTGTTTATTGACAGACATATCTAAATAACCTAGAATGTAACCACTAAAGCAAATTGAACGAAAACAGGGAAGTGGGATGGGCTCATAACCACCCGTTGACACTTGTTAGGAGGTTCCCTTATGTTTGCGAAGGCGTTGCCCAGTTGTTTTACGGTTGGCAACTTGTTTCTCGGTGTCATCTCGATTATTTTAGCCATTCAGCATTCCTGGCAATATGCGGCCATCATGGTGATTGTCGGCATGCTGTTGGATGGATTGGACGGACGGGTCGCCCGCATGCTTAATACGCAGAGCGAATTTGGAAAAGAGCTGGACTCATTATCGGATGTTATTTCTTTTGGTGTTGCGCCTGCGATCATCATGTACGGGACGACGTTGAGCGAAATGGGCCCTTTGGGTTGGTTGGTTACGGCCATCTTCCCGATCTGTGGCGCACTGCGGTTGGCGCGCTTCAATGTTCATCCGGGTGAGCCGGGGTATTTCATCGGATTGCCTATTACGGCCGCCGGAGGAATACTGGCAACGATGGCCTTGTACAGTGACATGTTGCCCAACAAAGTGGCGCTTATGATTGCAATGCTGTTTTTGTCGTATTTGATGATCAGTCAAGTGAAATATCCGACGTTTAAAAAAGTCGGGTTGCCGAAGTCGGCGATTTGGTTGGCACCACTGTTTTTGATCATGATCGCGGTTGCCGCTTTCCGGTTCCCGTATGAACTGCCGAAAGTGATGTTTGTGCCGTTGGCGTTGTATGCCGTATACGGCGTGAAAAAGTCGTTGGAACTGAAGCGGAAAGACAACGAAGATCCCGTCGAAGAGCTCAAATAGACAACAAACAACCCTGTTGCGATGCAGGGTTGTTTTTTATGCCGCCGATTTGGCGGTCGGACATTGCAAGGGTATGCGAAACCCGTTTATCTTTTGGGCGAAGATCGACTAACGAAGATGAAAAACCCCGAGTGTGGACAGATGATCCGATTCTTGCTTCAGCACTTCGGGAATGGAGATGTGCAGGAGGTTGCACAGCGCGGCCACATAAAAGAGATGTTTACCCATTTCGTGTTTGACGACATCCAAGCAATGATCACACAGCTTGCCGGAAAGATGAGTTTGGAAGTGGCTTTTCCAGTCGGATGTGGTCAAGTCTTCAGGAAAAGCCTGCCGGCAAGCGTTGACTTCGATACAACCGCATTCGGTCACGGCTTTCATCAAAGCGCGAACCACGCGCGCATTCGCTTCCTGCAATTTGGATGTCACATCCAAAAAGCTACGGTGCCGAAGCAAAAGGTCAGCCACCTGCTCTTGAAAAGAATGAAGGTTGTCTTCACTCATCGCCTTCACCTCGCATGGGGAATGGTGAAACTAAAATCCGGGTTCACTAATTTTATTATATAGACGATTCTACAATCGTGTCAATTTTCCATCTAAACAGACAATAACTTTTCCGGGGCTCACATATTGACGAAGCGTGGATTTATGTGCTAATATAAACTTTTTTATTTTATTGACGGGAGTGTAATTTTGTGATATCTTGGAAATAGATATTGCCCTCTCGGAGGTGGGTGTTTTGTTCAATATTGGCGATAAAGTGGTTTATCCCATGCATGGTGCGGGTATCATCGAGTCGATCGAGGAAAAGGAAATTTTGGGTGAGCGGCAGAAGTACTATGTGATGAGGATGCCTATTGGGGATATGAAAGTGATGGTTCCCATGCGCAATGTCGAAAGCATCGGACTCAGAGAAGTTGTCGACGAAGACACAGTAAGCGAAGTGCTTGATCGCATGAGAAATCAGGAGATCACGGACACATCCAATTGGAACCGTCGCTATCGAGCCAATTTGGACAAAATGAAAAGCGGTGATATTCATGAAGTGGCCGACGTGGTACACTCATTGATGTTGAGGGATGCAGAAAAAGGGTTGTCCACGGGCGAACGCAAAATGCTGGATAATGCCAAGCAGATTCTGATCAGTGAATTGGCGTTGGCGCGCGATCTGGACGAAGAACAAGCTTTTGAACTAATTGATGGAATTTTAGCGAAGAAGAACTAATTTTTCTTTTTATTGTCGAGTTTACAAAACGGTCATAAGAAATTGCGTTTGTCTGGGTTTTCATTTTCGCAGAATGTCTATAATGGTAGTAGGGGACTTTGGTTTTGGGAGGAGGTGAAGCCCCGTGCTAAAACGTTTTGTGCAATTGGCTTTGACCTTGATCGGTGCATCTGTAGGGTATTATTATGGGGAAAGGTTTTTCGGGTTGCTTCAAAAATCTCCTCTGAATTTCGGTGAAGTTCCGGCCCCACATTACATTGGCGCCGCCTTGGGCGCAGCGGCATTGTTCATCTCTACGTATTGGATTTCAGACAATGTGGTGAAGTGGATTCGCTGGAGCGAAGAGAGATTGATCAAGATTCCGGCAATCGATGGGATCTTTGGAGCGCTGGGTCTGGTTTCCGGCTTGATCGTGGCCGTGTTGATCCAAATGCCGCTGACCCAATTGCCAATTCCGGTCATCAATCGTATATTGCCGTTTATCATCTCTGGGTTGTTCGGCTATCTCGGATTCAGAGTGGGATATAAAAAGCGTGACGAACTTATCTCTATCTTTACAGCTGGGCGTCAAAATAGGGAAGGACGTAATAAAAAGGATGAAAAGCACTTTTCTGAACACAAAATCTTGGATACCAGTGTGATCATTGATGGGCGCATTGCTGACATCTGCCGCACGGGCTTTTTGGAAGGTACGTTGGTCATTCCAAGCTTTGTCCTAGAAGAATTGCAACACATCGCGGATTCCTCCGATGTGCTGAAAAGGAATCGTGGACGGCGCGGATTGGATATTCTCAACAAAATCCAAAAAGAGCTTGATGTGAAAGTCCTGATCTATGAAGGTGACTTCGAGGAAGTGCAAGAAGTGGACAGCAAGCTGGTGAAGTTGGCCAAAGTCTTGTCTGGGAAAGTCGTTACCAATGACTTCAACTTGAACAAAGTGTGTGAATTGCAAGGAGTGAGTGTGCTCAACATCAACGACTTGGCCA
The DNA here is from genome assembly GCF_003003125.1 of Laceyella sediminis. Lineage (GTDB taxonomy): Bacteria > Bacillota > Bacilli > Thermoactinomycetales > Thermoactinomycetaceae > Laceyella > Laceyella tengchongensis. The sequence continues at coordinate 99,500 of NZ_PVTZ01000009.1, forward strand.
ATGCTGTCAAACCAGTTGTGTTGCCGGGTGAGGAGATCAACGTTCAAGTGATCAAGGATGGCAAAGAGCATGGACAGGGTGTCGCTTATCTCGATGATGGCACCATGATCGTCATCGAAGGCGGTCGCGACTACATCGGAGACCGCATTGATGTGCTGGTTACCAGTGTGTTGCAAACTTCGGCCGGCCGCATGATCTTCGCCAAACCAAAGCTGTTGGAGCGTGCACTGTAAGGTTTGGGGATGGGTTGGCTATCGAGGGTTATCCAATGAATTGGGAGAAGGGGGCCACTCCGCGCCGATGTGGTGGATTGCCCCCTTTTCTTGATGAAAACGGATTGCGAGTGGCCCGTGATTGGTTTATCCTAAACCGAAGACGGGCATTTGTGTGTTTGAAAGGAGATAGTTCTCTTGAGTGTTGGTGTGGTGATTCCCGCAGCCGGCCTGGGCAAGCGGATGGGCTCCAAGGAAAGCAAACAATTTCTGTCTTTTCAAGGAAAGCCTGTCTTGATTCATACGTTACATATATTTGAGACCCACCCGGAGGTGGACGAAATTGTCCTTGCGGTCCGGGAAGAAGAAGTGGCGCGTGTGCGTCAACTGGTTGCGGATGCGGGATTGCGGAAAGTGACGCATGTCGTCGTGGGGGGGCGCGAGCGTCAAGACAGCGTGTACAACGGCTTGCGGGTGCTCTCCACTGAATGGGTGTTGGTTCATGATGCTGTGCGGCCGTTTGTCAGCAGGGAGGCAATTTCTCGCCTGTTGGAGGCGGTCAAAATGCATGGCGCGGCTATATTGGCTGTTCCGGTGAAAGAGACGGTCAAAATGGTGGATGCCGCGGGAGTGGTGGAGGAAACGCCAGACCGCAAGCGATTGTGGGCTGTGCAAACACCTCAAGCGTTTCGAACCGACATGCTGATGGAAGCGCATGAGCAAGGCCGGAAGACCGGCGCCTCGGTGACGGATGACGCTATGTTGGTGGAAGAGCTAGGGATAGATGTACGAGTGGTTGAAGGCGAGTATACCAATATCAAGCTGACGACGCCCGATGATTTGGCGGTGGCAGAAGCGATATATCAAATGAGGGGAAAGAGCATATGATCCGAATCGGACAAGGGTTTGATGTGCATCAGTTGGGACCGAATGTGCCCTTGATCATTGGAGGGGTTCAGATTCCTTATGAGAAAGGTTTGATCGGGCATTCCGATGCGGATGTGTTGTTGCATGCGATCACGGATGCCGTGTTGGGCGCATTGGCTTTGGGGGACATTGGCAAACATTTTCCAGATACCGATCCCGCATACAAAGGGGCAGACAGCGCCAAGTTGTTGGAAACGGTATGGTCCTTGGTGAAAGAAAAGGGTTATTGCCTGGGAAATGTTGATTGCACCATCATCGCCCAGCAACCGAAAATGGCTCCCCACATTCCAGCGATGCAAAAACGGATCGCTGCTTTGTTGGAGGGGAACCCAGAACAAGTGAATGTGAAAGCGACGACGACGGAAAAGCTCGGTTTCACCGGAAGAGGCGAGGGCATCGCAGCCATGGCCGTCGTTTGTCTGGTCAACAAAGCATAAAACCGCATATATTGTTTTAGCAAAGGAGTCATGGATGAGATGAAGATTCGAACACGATATGCTCCAAGCCCGACGGGGCATTTGCACATTGGTGGCGCGCGGACGGCTTTGTTCAGCTATCTGTTGGCTAAACAGCAGGGCGGCGACTTTATCGTGCGCATCGAGGATACCGACACAGAACGGAATGTGCCGGGTGCTGACAAGAAGCAAATGGATATGCTGAAATGGCTTGGGATCGATTGGGACGAATCGGTCGATGTGGGCGGCCCGTATGCGCCTTACCGTTGTATGGAACGGATGGACATCTACAATCGGTACATCGATCAATTGTTAGCCGAGGGAAAAGCGTATTTGAGCTATGCAACCCAGGAAGAGATCGACAAGGAACGGGAAGAGCAATTGGCGCGGGGAGAAGCGCCGAAGTACAGTGGTTGGGATCGCGATCTGACACCGGAACAACGAGCGAAGTATGAGGCCGAAGGTCGTGTGCCGAGCGTACGCTTCCGTGTGCCAGAAGGGCAAGTGATCGAGATCGACGATGCGATCCGTGGCAAAGTGAAGTTTGAAACAGACGGTATTGGCGATTTTGTGATTCGTCGTCCGGATGGCCGGCCGATTTACAATTTCGCTGTTGTGGTGGATGATGCTCTGATGAAAATCACCCATGTCATCCGCGGGGAAGAGCATTTGTCCAACACGCCGAAACAAGTTTTGATCTATCAGGCGTTAGGTTTTGAAACGCCTCAATTCGCCCACATCCCGCTCATTCTGAATGCAGAAGGCAAGAAAATGAGCAAACGGGATGAAAGCATCATTCAATTCATTGATCAGTACAAGGATTTGGGCTATTTGCCGGAAGCCATCCTCAATTTTCTCTCCCTCTTGGGCTGGTCTCCCGAAGGGGAAGAAGAGATCTTCAGCAAAGATGAATTGGTGGAACGCTTTTCGTTGGAACGCGTTTCCAAAGCGCCAGCTATCTTTGACACGGGCAAGTTGAAATGGATGAATGGGCAATATATTAAAAAGGCGCCGTTGGAACGAATTGTCGACTTAGCGTTGCCATACTTGGAAAAGGCGGGCCGCATCACGTTGCCTCTGTCCGATGAACAGCGGGCGTGGGTGACTCGGGTGATTGCTTTGTATCAAGAGCAATTGGAATACGTGGCTCAAATTGTAGAATTGACTGACCTTTTCTTCCAAGAAGAGTACAAAGTGACCGAGGAAGCCAAAGAAGTGCTGTCGGCGCCGCATGTACCAGAGGTGCTGTCTTCCTTCCTAAATAAGTTGGATGCCTTGGAGACATTGGAAACCGACGCGCTCAAAGACATTTTCAAGCAGGTGCAAAAAGAGACGGGGCATAAAGGAAAACAGCTGTTTATGCCCGTGCGCGCCGCTGTCACGGGTGTCGTGCACGGTCCAGACTTGCGGGAGTCGCTCGCGCTCATCGGCCTTGAGACGGTGAGAAGCCGTTTGCAACAACAGATTGACAAGGCCTAAGCTCGTCGGACAAAATAATGTTAACGCCAAAAGCGATGAATGGGAAAAGTAGGAAGCGTGACTGGATGCCAGAGAGGGGTTGGTTGGTGCGAAACCCTATCCGGAACGGTTCTGAAATGCGCCCATGAGCTGACCTCTGAAACGGGCGATTGCGCCCATGTAGGAGCGTTCCGGTACCCGCCGTTATAGGGTGAAGGGGAATTCTGCGTTTGCGGAATTCAAGCAGAGTGGAACCGCGGGCATAACCGTCTCTGCAGCATTGTTGCTGCGGAGGCGTTTTTTATTTACACACACTTGGGAGGGGAACAGGTGATGTCGTTATTTAGCCGTATTGCGGAGACGCGGAGAGTATTGCAAGCGGACGTCCAAGCGGTGTTTGATCGGGATCCGGCAGCGAGAAGCACATGGGAAGTGGTGATCACCTATTCAGGTCTTCATGCCATTTGGGCGCATCGATTGGCACATTGGTTTTTCAAACGGCGGCTCTTTTTTATCGCCCGTGCCATTTCGCAAATCAGCCGCTTTTTTACAGGGATCGAAATCCATCCGGGCGCCAAGATCGGGCGGGGCGTCTTCATCGACCATGGGATGGGGGTTGTTATTGGGGAAACATGCGAAATCGGCGATTATGTGACCATCTATCAAGGGGTAACATTGGGAGGAACCGGTAAAGAAAAAGGCAAGCGGCATCCAACCATTGAAGATCATGTGATGATCGCTTCAGGAGCGAAGGTGTTGGGTTCGATCCGCATTGGCCGTTTCGCCAAGATTGGCGCCGGTTCGGTGGTATTGCGCGATGTCCCGCCTAATTCGACCGTCGTCGGAGTGCCGGGACGGGTTGTGATACAAGATGGGATTCGGGTGCAAAATGATCTTGACCAGGTCAATTTGCCTGACCCGATTGCCGAACTTTGTCGTTCCATGCAGGCTGAGATCCAAGCTTTGAAAGAAGAAGTAGAGAAATTGAAGCAAGGGCAACAAGATGAATCATCTGCTCGTAACGAGCAAGGAGGAAATAAAGATAATGACCATCCGGCTTTACAACACACTGACCAAGAGTAAAGAAGAATTCAAACCGGTTCACGAGGGCGAAGTGCGGATGTATGTCTGCGGCCCGACGGTATACAACTACATTCATATTGGCAATGCGCGCGTGTTTGTGTTCTTTGATGTGGTACGCCGTTATTTGCGCCAGGCGGGCTATCGGGTTACTTACGTGCAAAACTTCACAGATGTGGATGATCGCCTGATCAATGCTTCCAAAGAGACGGGCCTGTCTGTCCCTGAAATTGCTGAGCGCTATATCAAGGCTTACTTTGAGGACATGGATGCTTTGGGTGTGGAAAGGGCGGATGTCCACCCGCGGGCAACTGAGCACATCCCGGAGATGATCGAAGCCATCCAGGCGCTTATCGACCGAGGTTATGCGTATGTCAAAGACGGGGATGTTTACTTCCGCTCGCTCAAAAAAGAAAACTATGGGAAACTGTCTCATCAATCGTTGGATGAACTGAAGGCGGGAGCCCGCATCGATGTGAATGAGCAAAAAGAGCATCCGATGGATTTTGCGCTGTGGAAAGCAGCTAAGGAACCAGGCGAAATCAGATGGCAAACGCCTTGGGGAGAAGGGCGCCCCGGTTGGCACATCGAGTGCTCGGCCATGGCCCGAAAATACCTAGGGGACACCTTGGATATCCATGCTGGCGGAGCGGATTTGTGCTTTCCGCACCATGAGAATGAGATTGCCCAGAGTGAGGCGTGGACGGGAAAAACGTTTGTCAACTATTGGTTGCATAACGGTTACATGAAAATGGGAAATGAAAAAATGTCGAAGTCACTTGGAAATGTTCGTCAGGTGGTTGAATTACGCCGCGAATATGATCCCAAGACGTTGCGGTATTTCCTGTTGTCTACGCATTATCGGAATCCAATTGTGTTCAGCGACGAGGTGATGCAACAAGCCCAAGGCAGTGTGGAACGGATGCAAACGGCGGTAGACAATCTGAAGCACCGCGCGACCGTAGCGATGGACGGAGAGGCCTCTAAAGAGCTGTTGAATCGCTTGGAGCAGATGACAGAGGCGTTCCGTGAAGCCATGAATGACGACTTCAACACGGCTAATGCGATCAGCGTCATATTTGAGGCCGTCAAACTAGCCAACGAAACAGTAGCGGAAGCCGTGGTTTCCAAAGGCTCCATTATGGCGTTGCTTGAATGGTTCCGCATCCATGGCCAACAGGTGTTAGGCTTAGTTCAATTGGATGAGGAAGAAAGCCTGGACGCGGAGATCGAAGCGTTGATCGCCGAACGCCAGCAGGCTAGAAAAGAGCGCAATTTCCAGCGTGCGGATGAGATTCGCGACCAATTGCTTGCGCGTGGGATTGTGCTAGAGGACACACCGCAAGGGGTAAGGTGGAAACGGAAATGAACGAATTGCTACTGGGCATGACCTCTTCCCTTGCTAAATCGCCGCGGGAGATCAATCCGCTGTTGCTGGCATACATGGGGGATGCGATATACGAAGTTTATGTACGGCATCATTTGCTGGCCAAAGGCATTGTGCGTCCGCGCGAATTGCAGAAAGAAGCGACGCGGTTTGTTTCAGCGGTCGCCCAAGCGAAAGTGTATCGGGCGATTGAAGCTCGACTGACCGATGAGGAAATGGAAGTTCTCCGACGAGGCCGCAACGCCAAGTCGGGGAGCGTCCCCAAACATGCGAGCGTGACAGACTACCGCCACAGCACGGGCTTGGAAGCGTTGGTGGGCTATCTGTATTGTTCAAAACAAGAGACGCGCCTTCAAACTTTGATGAGTCAAATATTAGACATTGTTGAAAAGGAGCACACCGAAGATGAGTGATTGGATTTTGGGTAGGCACGCTGTTCTGGAAGCACTTCGTTCCGGACGGGAAGTGGAAAAAATCTTGCTGGCGGATGGTATTCAAAAGGGAAATATCCAAGAAATCTTGAAGAAAAGCAAAAACGAGGGAATCCCCACACAATTTGTCCCCCGCGCCCGCTTGGATCAGCTTGCGGAAGGGGGTAACCACCAGGGGGTTATGGCGCAAGTGGCAGCTTATCGCTACGCCAGCTTGGAGGATCTGTTCCGCCGGGCAGAGGAAAGAAAGGAAATGCCTTTCTTCATCTTGTTGGATGGTTTGGAGGATCCGCACAATCTGGGTTCGGTTTTGCGGACGGCTGATGCAGTTGGAGCGCATGGGGTCATTATTCCAAAACGTCGCGCGGTGGGTCTCACTTCTGTAGTTGCCAAAACTTCCGCAGGCGCGATCGAGTATGTGCCGGTAGCAAAAGTGACTAACCTCAACCGAGTAGCGGACGAGCTTAAAGATCGGGGATTGTGGCTGGTTGGTAGTGACGGGTCGGCCAAAGCTGAGTACACCCAAATTGATTATCAGATGCCCCTAGCGCTGATCATTGGTAGCGAAGGACAGGGGATGAGCTCTCTCCTCAAGAAGAAGTGCGATTTTCTGGTCAAGTTGCCCATGCTTGGCAAAGTGACTTCCCTTAACGCCTCCGTGGCAGCTGGTGTGCTCATGTATGAGGTGTTGCGCGGGCGAAGCACCCATGGTTAAGCGCGAAGAATGGTTGGTTGTGGACGGATACAATGTCATAGGGGCGGATCCTGAAGTGAAGTGGCATCCCGCGTCGCTTGAAGAGGAGAGAGTCAAGTTGATTCGGGATCTGTCCGAGTATCAGGCGATGACGGGCCGGCAGGTGCATTTGGTGTTTGATGCGCACCAGAAACCGGGGGCGGGAGTGAAAACCAACCAGGAAAAAGTGTTCGTCTATTATACCCGTCGCGATGAGACAGCAGACGAATTCATCGAAAGCTTTGTCAAAAAAAATAAAAGCCCCCATCGAGCCATCTACGTGGCCACATCCGACTATTTGGAACAGCGGATGGTGTTTGGGCAGGGGGCATACCGCATTTCGTCACGCGAATTGTTGGAAGAAATTCGCGTGGCCAAAAAGAATTTAAGCGAAAAATTGAGAAAAGAGGAGGAAAACCAAGTCAGAAACACATTGGAAGACAGATTGAGCCGGGAGTTGCGGCAGATGCTTGATAAATGGAGAAGGAAAAAATAGGTGAAAATTTGACGTTTTTGTTTCTATTCGGCTATAATAACGTTACTATGGGTTTATAGGCTACTTGGTCGGGAGGGAAAGTGGTGAGCGTAGAACTTCAATCCAGTAATTCTGTCGTTTACGACAACGAGGTTGACTACAAGACAATGGCCGACGAAGAGCTGGTTTATGGCGTACGTGTAGGTGATCATCAAGCGCTTGAATATTTGATTAATAAGTACAAAAATTTTGTCAGAGCGAAAGCGAGATCCTACTTCTTGATCGGGGCCGATCATGAAGACATTGTTCAGGAAGGGATGATTGGCTTATTCAAAGCGATTCGGGACTTTAAAGGTGACAAGCTGGCATCCTTCAAAGCATTTGCCGAATTGTGCATAACGCGCCAAATAATCACAGCAATCAAAACAGCCACTCGTCAGAAGCACATTCCACTCAACTCATATGTATCTTTGGACAAGCCCGCATACGATGATGACACAGATCGGACATTGTTAGACAAGATTCCAGGCAGTCTATCAAACCCAGAAGAAATCTACATTAGCCAGGAAGAGTATAACGATATTGAAGATAAAATATCGAAAATTCTAAGTGATTTGGAACGCAAAGTTTTGATGCTGTACCTCGATGGACGATCTTATCAGGAGATCGCCGTCGACTTAAATCGACACGTTAAGTCAATCGACAATGCGTTGCAACGAGTAAAGCGCAAACTGGAGAGATATCTGGAAGTACGGGAAATCTCTCTTTAAAACAAAAAAGGTATCAATGGGTTGCAGGCCCTTTAAAAACAGGTGATCTCACCTGTTTTTTGTTTAATTCGACAAAAATCATCATTCTCCTTTTTTAAGGATATAAAAAGTTGTGGTATGAATGAAGAATGTTGTTTGTCGACAAATAAACCTTCGATTACCAAATGGAGGAAAGGGATGGTTATGAAACGGGGTAGAACTTGTCAATAATGAATTGGCAGAGGGTTTCACATTGACAGGAAGTCAGGGGTATGTTAATGTAATTTGGGTATTTTCTATAATAAAATCCACTCGAACGGTGATTAACAAATAGAGGAGGTGTCGGCATGCGGGTGAATATCACATTGGCTTGCACGGTATGTCGTGAACGCAACTACGCGCTGACCAAAAACAAACGGAAGCATCCAGATCGCATGGAGCTGAAGAAGTTTTGTCCGCGTTGCAATGCGCATACAGCACATCGCGAAACGAAATAAGCGGCTGGGTTTGAACGCTTGATATCAAGATGGGGGTGAAAGCCATGGCAGCTTTTCTCGCAAACATCGGACGCGGAATCAAGAAAAGTGTTTCAGGCACGTCTGGCTTCTTCCGTGGTAGCGTCCAAGAGTTGAAAAAAGTGCGCTGGCCAAACCGGCAAGAGATGGTGAACTACACAATGGTTGTCGTCTTGACAGTGCTGGTTTTGGCGCTCTTTTTCTTCATTATCGATCAAGGGATCTTGCAATTGGTTCGCATGATCACGAAATAGGTGGAATGAATCATAAGGGGGGTACAGGGCTTTAGGCCCTGGTGAGCATGGAAAAGAATTGGTATGTGGTTCACACGTATTCTGGCTACGAGAACAAGGTGAAAACCAACCTGGAAAAGCGGGTTCACTCGATGGATATGCAGGACAAGATTTTTCGTGTCCTCGTTCCGATGGAAGAGGAGATCGAGCATAAGGACGGCAAGAAAAAATCCGTCATGCGTAAGGTCTTTCCGGGTTATGTGCTGGTAGAGATGATCATGACCGATGACTCGTGGTATGTCGTGCGGAACACGCCTGGGGTAACCGGTTTCGTCGGTTCATCAGGGGCGGGTTCAAAACCAACCCCCCTTTTGCCGGATGAGGTTGTCGCGATTCTGCGCCAAATGGGTATGGATGAGTCCAAAGCTACCGTCGACTTTGAAGTTGCTGAGACAGTAAAGGTGAAAGAAGGGCCTTTCGCCAATTTTGTCGGCCGGATCGAAGAGATCGACATGAACCGTTCGAAACTCAAAGTCATGGTCAATATGTTTGGCCGTGAAACGCCTGTAGAATTGGACTTCTTCCAAGTGGAAAAAATTTAATCTGGCAAAGAACTTTTGTTTTGTGCCATGTTGTGATAAAGTATTTTTGTTTGTTACCCCCATCTTTGGGGCGAGCGCAAGCCCGTTAGAAGAAGAGGGAGCTTGCCTTTCCGTGGGAGGGTAATACCCGAGAAAACCACATGTTTGAAGGAGGTTGGTTAGCGTGGCCAAAAAAGTGATTAAAGTGGTCAAGCTGCAAATTCCCGCTGGTAAAGCTAATCCAGCACCGCCAGTAGGTCCGGCGCTCGGTCAAGCTGGTGTGAACATCATGGGATTCTGTAAAGAGTTCAATGCCCGCACTGCTGATCAAGCCGGTTTGATTATTCCGGTAGAAATCACGGTTTTTGAAGACCGTTCTTTTACCTTCATCACTAAAACCCCGCCAGCTGCTGTACTTCTGAAAAAAGCAGCCGGGATTGAGTCCGGTTCCGGTGAACCGAACAAAAAGAAAGTGGCGACCGTGAAACGCGACAAAGTGCGTGAGATCGCCGAGTTGAAAATGCCCGACTTAAACGCTGCAAGCGTGGAAGCGGCTATGCGCATGATCGAAGGAACCGCGCGTAGCATGGGCATCGTAATCGAAGACTAATAGAAAGCCTGCCTACTCTGCCACGAGTAGAGTGAGGCTTGTGGGAGGATCTTCCGCTACGACCACGAAAGGAGGAACTGTCGGTGGCAAAACATGGTAAAAAGTACATGGAAGCGATCAAAAAAGTTGATCGTGACAAAGTTTATGAGCCCAAAGAAGCATTGGCGCTCGTGAAAGAAATTTCTGTCGCTAAATTTGATGAAACCGTGGAAGCTGCTTTCCGCTTGGGTATTGACACCAAGAAGGCAGATCAACAAGTGAGAGGTGCTGTTGTGCTTCCTCACGGCACGGGGAAAACCAAACGCGTTCTCGTATTCGCGAAAGGTGAAAAGGCAAAAGAGGCGGAAGCCGCTGGTGCGGATTTCGTAGGAGATGAGGACCTCATCAACAAAGTGGCCCAAGGTTGGTTCGAATTTGACGTTGTTGTGGCCACTCCTGACATGATGGGTCAAGTGGGCCGTCTGGGACGGACTCTCGGTCCGAAAGGCCTCATGCCAAACCCGAAAACGGGTACGGTTACTTTTGAAGTAGCCAAAGCCGTAAACGAGATCAAAGCGGGTAAAATTGAGTACCGTGCTGATAAGGCCGGCAACGTGCATGCCGCAATTGGTAAAGTTTCCTTCCCGGTTGAGAAACTGGAAGAAAACTTACTTGCACTTGCTGAAGCGTTGGTGAAAGCAAAACCGGCTGCTGCAAAAGGCACCTACATGAAGAGCGTTACCGTTTCTTCCACCATGGGTCCTGGCGTAGCCGTAAACGCGCAACGTTTGTCCGGTCGCTAATAATGCTTGACTTTTGCAGCGAGGTTGGGTAACATGTAATCGCTGTTTAAAATCGAATAAGAAGCTACCGTAGACAGTAGGTGCGGATTGATCCGCTTAATATCCTGCCGAGGAGCTTGCGCTGTTGTCTTTGACAAAGCCTAGCCTTCGACTGCCTGCGGAGGCTTTTTCTTATTTCTTCAAAAACTCCTGATGAGGAGGTGTACCGCATGTCCAAAGCAATCGAGCAGAAAAAAGTAATTGTTAAAGAAATCGCGGATAAACTGACCCGCAGTAAAACAACCATCGTAGCTGACTATCGCGGTTTGAACGTTAAACAAATGAACGAGCTGCGTAAAGAGTTGCGTGAAGCTGGCGTAGAGATGCAGGTTTTGAAAAACACCTTGACCCGCCGTGCTGCTGAGCAAGTGGGAATGGAAGATTTGAACCAGCACCTGACCGGCCCATCCGCAGTCGCTTTCAGCTATGAGGATGTCGTTGCTCCAGCTAAAGTGCTTCACAAATTTGCGAAGACCAACAAAGAGCTGGAAATCAAGGGCGGTATCGTAGAAGGCAGAGCAGTAAGCCTTGATGAGATTAAGGCGCTGGCTGAGCTGCCAAGCCGCGAAGGCCTCTTGTCCATGCTTCTCAGCGTGCTGCAAGCGCCGATGCGCAACTTCGCGCTTGCTGTTAAAGCCGTTGCTGACAAAGACGGAGAAGCTGGCGAAGCACAAGAAGCGTAATGCAGCTTGAGAAAGAACGGCATTTGAAAAATAACTAGATCTGTATATAGGGAGGTTTCCTTTCATGACGAAAGAACAAATCATTGAAGCGATTAAAGGTATGAGCGTTCTCGAACTGAACGACTTGGTAAAAGCAATCGAAGAAGAATTCGGCGTAACTGCTGCAGCTCCGGTTGTAATGGGTAACGTAGCAGGTGGCGGAGAAGCTGCTGAAGAGAAAACCGAATTCGATGTAATCCTGGCAAGCGCTGGTAGCTCCAAAATCAACGTTATCAAAGTGGTTCGTGGCATCACTGGCCTGGGCCTGAAAGAAGCAAAAGCGCTGGTTGACGGAACTCCTGCTCCAATCAAAGAAGGCGTATCCAAAGAAGAAGCAGAAAAAATCAAAGCAGAACTCGAAGAAGCCGGTGCATCTGTGGAAATCAAGTAATAAGCTTGACTCCGGCCGGACCCGCCGTCGTCGGTCGGCGGGTCTCTTTTATTGTAAGGGTGGTTTTGTGCAGGCTAGGGAGGCAATGCTCCTTTGGCTCTGCGTAGCTTTCCCTTGCATTAACATAAACGCATGACCGGGTAATGCTGTGGAAGGGGTTATGTACCGTGAGTGAACACTACTTTTCAGCGAATCCGCTGGCCAAAAGCGAAGAGCGGGAAGTGATGGCCGAACTGCGCGGACATTCATTGCGTTTTCATACGGATGCCGGCGTTTTTTCCAAAAAAGGGGTTGACTTTGGTAGTCGACTTCTGGTGGAGACGGCGCAGATTGAGCCGGGTTCCCGTGTGCTAGATCTTGGTTGTGGTTATGGAGCGATAGGAATTGCCATCGCCAAAGCGGTACCCCAGACCACAGTGGTCATGGTTGATGTGAATGAACGGGCGGTCAAGCTCGCTGAACAAAACGCGCGGAGAAATCGCGTAGATGGCATGGTGCAAGTTTTGAAAAGCGATGGCTTTTCAGCGATTCACGGCCAACAGTTCGACTGCATTTTGTTCAATCCGCCGATCCGCACTGGAAAAGAGACGATCTATCGCTTGTTTCGCGAAGCGGCTGACGCGATGGTTCCTGATGGATCACTATGGATTGTGATTCGCAAACAACAAGGTGCTGCTTCTGCAAAAAAAGAGTTGGCATCATATTTCCAAGATGTGGAAGTGGTTGAGCAAAAGAAAGGGTATTGGATTATTTGCGCACAAGGGCATTGACTTCGGTATCCGCTTGTGATAGTGTTTTAAATTGCAGAAAGTCTCAACATTTGAGGCTGGTTTTTTTTGGTATGTGTGGCCAACCAGCCTGTTTAATCACATATTGGGCTGGATAAAATAGGTAAATAGACTGCTTCTAGGTAAAATGAGGTTGCGTATTCACTCATTTTCTTTTTTTACCGTGATTAGTCGCTTAATATTGAGCGGCTTTCGACTGGATGCGAGGGGGGAGTTTGTTTGGCTGGTAAAATGATCCCATGTGGTCGTCGGCAACGTCGTAGCTATGCTCGCATTAATGAGGTTCTCGAGCTGCCGAATCTGATTGAGATTCAGCAAAAGTCTTATGACTGGTTCCTTGATGTTGGTTTGCGTGAAATGTTCCGCGATATTTCGCCAATCGAGGATTTTACCGGTAACCTTGTGCTGGAGTTTATCGACTATAGCCTGGGTGAACCGAAATACACCGTTGAAGAGGCGAAAGATCATCAGGTGACCTTTGCCGCACCGCTTCGTGTCAAAGTGCGCCTCATCAACAAAGAGACGGGCGAAGTAAAAGAGCAAGAAGTCTTTATGGGCGACTTCCCGCTCATGACCGAAACGGGTACCTTTATCATCAATGGCGCGGAACGCGTAATCGTCAGCCAGTTGGTGCGTTCACCTAGTGTGTATTATAACACGAAAGCGGACAAGAACGGGAAAACAACTTACACGGCGACGGTGATCCCAAACCGCGGTGCTTGGCTGGAGTTTGAAACCGACGCCAAAGATATTATATATGTTCGCATCGATCGAACGCGCAAGATTCCTGTGACGGTTCTGTTACGCGCGCTCGGCTTTAGTAGCGATGCGGAAATCATTGACTTGCTGGGGGATGACGAATACATTCGTAACACCCTAGACAAAGACAACACAGGAAACACTGAAAAAGCACTGATTGAAATCTACGAACGTTTGCGTCCAGGCGAACCGCCAACAGCGGAAAACGCTCGCAGCCTCTTATACGCCCGGTTCTTCGATCCGAAGCGTTATGATTTGGCCGCTGTGGGACGTTATAAAATCAATAAAAAACTGCACATCAAAAATCGTTTGCTCAACCAGAAGCTGGCTGAGCCTGTCGTGAATCCGGAAACAGGTGAGATCTTGGCGGAAGCAGGGACGGTGCTGGAACGCCGCGTCCTAGACAAACTCCTTCCGTATCTGACAGGCGAGAAGGCATTTGGCCGCAAGGAGTACAAAGTGCGTGGAGGCGTTCCCGATGATGGGCCGATCTCGTTGCAAGCTGTGCACATCTTTGCGCCCAATGACGAGAGCAAAGTGACCAAAGTGATCTCCAATGCAGAAGTATCTGATGAGATCAAACATATTACCCCGTCTGACATCATCGCTTCGATCAGCTATTTCGTCAATTTGCTGTACGGAGTGGGAAGCACGGATGATATCGACCATTTGGGCAATCGGCGCCTGCGTTCTGTAGGGGAGCTGTTGCAAAACCAGTTCCGCATCGGTTTGTCGCGGATGGAGCGGGTAGTGCGCGAACGGATGTCGATTCAAGACGCCAACGCGATCACGCCACAAGCGTTGATCAATATTCGTCCGGTCATCGCGGCAATTAAAGAGTTCTTCGGTAGCAGCCAGTTGTCTCAGTTCATGGACCAAACCAACCCGTTGGCTGAGCTGACTCACAAACGCCGTCTGTCGGCGCTTGGTCCTGGTGGTTTGACCCGGGAGCGCGCTGGGTTTGAAGTGCGTGACGTTCACCACTCACACTATGGTCGGATGTGTCCGATCGAAACTCCTGAGGGTCCCAACATCGGTTTGATCAACTCCTTGTCGACATTTGCGCGTGTCAATGAGTATGGCTTTATCGAAACCCCCTATCGTCACGTCGATCCCGACACGGGTCAGGTGACGGATCGGATTGATTTCCTCACGGCGGATGAAGAGGACAACTACTATGTGGCGCAGGCTAACGCACCACTTAATGAAGACAACACCTTCGCCGATGATATGGTGACGGTCCGCCACCGTTCAGAGATTATCAACGTCCCCCGCGATCGGGTGGATTATATGGATGTTTCGCCTAAACAGGTTGTGTCCGTGGCTACGGCATGCATCCCCTTCTTGGAAAACGACGACTCCAACCGCGCGCTGATGGGTTCGAACATGCAGCGGCAAGCGGTGCCGTTGTTGAGACCGGAAGCGCCGTTCATCGGAACGGGTATGGAACACGTGGCTGCGCGTGACTCTGGCGTGATGGTTCGTGCGAAACGGCCGGGTACGGTTGTCCGTGTGTCCGCGGACGAAATTTGGGTACGGCAAGAGCAAGAAATTGACGGTCGCCTGATTGAAGGGGATATTGACAAATATAAGCTCACCAAGTTCTCTCGTTCCAACCAAGGCACTTGTATCAACCAACGGCCAGTTGTCCGCACGGGGGAAAAAGTAAAAGTGGGCGACGTCCTGGCGGATGGCCCATCCACCGAGCAAGGGGAAATGGCATTGGGACGCAACGTTGTGGTAGCCTTTATGACTTGGGAAGGTTACAACTACGAGGATGCCATTTTGCTGAGCGAGAAATTGGTGAAGGAAGACGTCTATACCTCGATTCACATTGAGAAGTTGGAAAGTGAAGCGAGAGACACCAAGCTGGGGCCGGAAGAGATTACCCGCGACATTCCAAATGTGGGTGAAGATGCCCTCAAAAACCTCGATGAGCGCGGAATTATTCGCGTTGGTGCAGAGATCAAGCCGGGAGACATCCTGGTTGGGAAGGTGACGCCAAAAGGGGTGACCGAACTGACCGCGGAAGAACGGCTGCTGCACGCGATCTTCGGTGAGAAAGCACGGGAAGTTCGCGATACGTCACTCCGTGTGCCACATGGTCAAGACGGAATCGTCGTAGACGTGAAAGTCTTCACCCGTGAAAACGGCGATGAGTTGCCGCCAGGTGTGAATCAATTGGTGCGCGTCTACATCGCACAGAAACGGAAAATCTCCGAAGGGGACAAAATGGCTGGACGCCACGGTAACAAAGGGGTTATTGCCCGGATCATGCCTGAAGAGGACATGCCGTTTTTGCCAGATGGTACGCCAGTTCAAGTTGTCTTGAACCCGCTGGGCGTTCCGTCGCGGATGAATATCGGTCAGGTGCTTGAGGTTCACTTGGGCATGGCGGCCAAAGCATTAAACCTGCATATGGCTACGCCTGTCTTTGACGGGGCAACTGAAAACGATGTGTTTGAAACATTGAAAGAAGCTGGCTTGGATGAAGACGGCAAAACGATTCTTTATGATGGACGCACGGGAGAACCGTTTGAAAATCGCGTCACCGTTGGGGTCATGTACATGATCAAGCTGGCGCACATGGTTGATGACAAAATTCACGCGCGTTCCACAGGTCCTTACTCCTTGGTTACCCAGCAACCGCTCGGTGGTAAAGCGCAATTTGGTGGACAACGATTTGGTGAGATGGAGGTGTGGGCGTTGGAAGCATATGGTGCCGCGCACACACTGCAAGAGATTCTCACGGTCAAATCAGACGACGTTGTCGGCCGCGTAAAAACCTACGAGTCCATTGTCAAAGGTGAAAACGTGCCGGAGCCGGGAGTGCCTGAATCATTCAAGGTATTGATCAAAGAGTTGCAAAGCTTGGGTATGGATGTGAAGATCCTTTCCGAAGACGAGCAAGAAATTGAGATGCGTGAATTGGATGAGGATGAGGAATCGGCAAGTGATAAGCTCGGTTTTGATCTGCTTGAGGAGGATACTGCTCACTCAAACTCTTGATCGTCGCATGCAGGGGGCGTGATGCGCGCCCCTGCGCATGCAACGGGATGAATCCTGAGGGAGGAATCGCCCAATGTTGGATGTAAACAACTTTGAGTATATGAAAATCGGCCTCGCCTCTCCTGAAAAAATCCGCTCTTGGTCTCGCGGTGAGGTTAAAAAGCCGGAAACAATCAATTATCGCACGCTCAAACCGGAAAAAGAAGGTTTGTTCTGTGAGAAGATCTTTGGTCCAACCAAAGATTGGGAGTGTCACTGCGGTAAATACAAACGCGTTCGTTACAAAGGGGTAGTCTGTGACCGATGCGGCGTGGAAGTGACCCGCGCCAAAGTGCGTCGTGAACGGATGGGCCACATTGAGTTGGCTGCACCGGTATCCCATATCTGGTATTTCAAAGGGATTCCGAGCCGGATGGGACTAGTGTTGGACATGTCTCCCCGCTCATTGGAGGAAGTCATTTATTTCGCCTCCTATGTGGTTGTGGACCCGGGTCCGACCCCGTTGGAGAAGAAACAGCTCCTGTCTGAAAAAGAATTTCGCGCTTATCGCGAAAAATACGGCACCGCCTTTACGGCGATGATGGGCGCGGAAGCGATTAAGCGTCTGTTGCAAGAGATCGACCTCGACAAAGAGGTGGAAAGCCTGAAAGAAGAGTTGCAGACGGCGCAAGGGCAACGGCGCAACCGCGCGATCAAGCGCTTGGAAGTGTTGGAAGCCTTCCGTGCTTCTGGCAATTCTCCGGATTGGATGATCCTTGACGTGCTGCCGGTCATCCCGCCGGAGTTGCGGCCGATGGTGCAATTGGATGGTGGACGTTTTGCCACATCCGACTTGAACGATCTCTACCGCCGTGTGATCAACCGTAACAACCGGTTGAAACGCCTGCTCGACTTGGGTGCACCTGATATCATCGTGCAAAACGAAAAACGGATGTTGCAGGAAGCGGTTGACGCGCTGATCGATAACGGTCGTCGCGGTCGTCCGGTTACCGGACCGGGGAATCGCCCACTCAAGTCTCTCTCCCACATGCTGAAAGGGAAGCAGGGTCGTTTCCGGCAAAACCTACTTGGGAAGCGTGTTGACTACTCTGGCCGTTCCGTAATCGTCGTCGGCCCGTACCTGAAAATGTACCAATGCGGTTTGCCGAAAGAAATGGCGCTGGAACTGTTTAAACCGTTTGTGATGAAAGAGTTGGTTGCGAAGGGGCTCGCGCACAACATTAAGAGCGCCAAGCGCAAAGTGGAGCGCGTTCACCCCGAAGTGTGGGATGTGTTAGAAGAAGTGATCAAGGAGCATCCTGTGCTCCTCAACCGTGCGCCCACGCTTCACCGTTTGGGAATTCAAGCATTTGAGCCGATTCTTGTAGAAGGGCGCGCCATTCGTCTTCATCCGCTCGTATGTACGGCGTATAACGCTGACTTCGACGGAGACCAAATGGCTGTGCACGTTCCACTGTCTGCGGAGGCGCAAGCGGAAGCTCGCCTGTTGATGTTGGCGGCACAAAACATCTTGAACCCGAAAGACGGTAAGCCGGTTGTAACCCCGTCTCAAGATATGGTATTGGGTTGCTACTACCTGACCATCGAGAAGCAAGGCGAAAAAGGGGAAGGCTCGATCTTTTATTCGATCTCCGAAGCCATCAACGCTTACCAGCATGGCTACGTCAGCCTGCATTCTCGCATTGCCATTCCAGCGCGCAATGTGAAGAAAACCTCCTTCACTGAAGCGCAGAAAAATAGCTTGTTGGTGACGACTCCGGGTAAGCTGATCTTCAACGAGATTTTCCCCGAAGAGTTTCCATACATCTGCGAACCGGGCAAAAAGAACTTTGCAAGCACTCCGGATAAATACTTCATCTTTGAAAAAGGCGTGAATGTCCGCGAATTTATCAGTAAGATGGATGATCCGGGCGCCCTGACCAAAAAGGATCTGGGTGCGGTGATCGCAGAGTGCTTCCGCCGTTTCGGTACGACCACTACGTCGGAAATCCTCGACCGGGTGAAAGAACTTGGCTATAAGTTCTCTACCAAAGCGGGGATCACAATGTCCGTCTCTGACGTAAATGTGCCGGAGGAAAAGAAAGCGATCTTGGCGCAAGCGGAAGAGGATGTCGCCAAAGTGATGAAACAATACCGCCGCGGTTTGATTACCGAAGATGAGCGGTACGAGCGCGTCATCTCCATCTGGAGTCGCTCGAAGGATCAGATCACGAAAGTGCTCATGGAAAACATGGGTAAATACAACCCGATTTACATGATGGCGCATTCTGGTGCGCGGGGTAACGTATCCCAGATCACCCAGTTGGCAGGGATGCGGGGTCTGATGGCCAACCCATCCGGACGGATCATCGAGCAACCGATCCGCACTAACTTCCGTGAAGGCTTGACCGTATTGGAGTACTTCATCTCCACCCACGGTGCGCGAAAAGGTTTGGCGGATACCGCGCTTAGAACGGCTGACTCGGGTTACTTGACCCGCCGTCTGGTAGACGTGGCGCAAGATGTGATCGTGCGTGAAGAAGATTGTGGCACCGACCGGGG
Organism: Laceyella sediminis; assembly: GCF_003003125.1. Taxonomy (GTDB): domain Bacteria; phylum Bacillota; class Bacilli; order Thermoactinomycetales; family Thermoactinomycetaceae; genus Laceyella; species Laceyella tengchongensis. Next base: position 118,377 of record NZ_PVTZ01000009.1, read on the forward strand.
GATGACTGTAAGTGCGATCGCTGATGGAAACGAAGTGATCGAAAACTTATATGATCGTCTTGTAGGGCGGTTGGCTTTCCAAACGGTTCGCCATCCGGAAACAGGCGAGGTTATTGTCGGCATCAATGAGATGATCGACGAAGAGATCGCTAACAAAATCGTCGATGCAGGTCTGAAAGAAGTTACGATTCGCTCGGTTCTTACCTGCCGCACCAAACACGGTGTTTGCAAAAAGTGCTACGGCCGCAACTTGGCCTTGGGCACACCGGTGGAAATCGGCGAAGCTGTCGGCATTATCGCCGCGCAGTCGATTGGTGAGCCGGGTACCCAGCTGACGATGCGTACCTTCCACACCGGTGGGGTTGCGGGTGACGACATCACCCAAGGTTTGCCGCGGATTCAGGAGCTGTTTGAAGCGCGCAATCCGAAGGGGCAAGCGGTGATCAGCGAGATTGCCGGGGAAGTTGTCGACATTCGTGAAACCAAAGACCGTCGTGAAATCGAGATCAAAGGAGACGTGGAGTCCAAAATTCATCCCGTCCCATATGGTTCCCGCCTGCGTGTTTCAGTCGGAGATTATGTCAACGCTGGTGACGAGTTGACAGAGGGTTCTGTTGACCCGAAAGAGCTTCTGCGCATCAAAGGGGTGGCTGGCGTGCAACGTTACATCCTCCAAGAAGTGCAGAAAGTTTACCGCCTGCAAGGGGTGGAAATTAACGACAAGCACGTAGAAGTGATGATTCGGCAGATGATGCGCAAGGTACGAATTACCGATGCAGGTACGACCGATTTGTTGCCGGGCGCAGTGGTCGACATTCACGAATATGAGGCGGCTAACCGCAAAGTGTTGTTGAACGGCGGAGATGCGGCTGTTGCTCGTCCTGTCCTGTTGGGGATCACCAAGGCTTCGTTGGAAACAGAGTCTTACCTGTCAGCGGCATCGTTCCAAGAAACCACACGGGTCTTGACCGATGCGGCGATCAAAGGCAAATTGGATGGACTCTTGGGTCTGAAGGAGAACGTCATCATCGGGAAGCTGATTCCCGCTGGAACCGGTATCTCCCGCTATCGCAACCAAACGTATGAGATTGTTGGCGACAAAACTGAATCGGACCAAGCCGGCAAAGAGACGATGCTTGTTAAGTAGAGTTAATTGTTGACTTTGCCCAGGCGAGATGTTAATATATCTTCGTGTGCTTGGGAATTATTCACTTTGGAGGGCGATTCAATGTCTTATGAAAAAGTGATACAAGCAGAATCGTTAACGATCGGCACCAAGCAAACGAAGAAGGCCATTGAGCAAGGCCGAGCGCTCGAAGTACTTGTTGCAGATGATGCGGATCCGCAAATCATTTACCCGATCCTGAAGCTTTGCAAGGATCGCGGCATTCATGTCATCCACGTTGAATCAATGAAGCAACTTGGCAAAGCTTGCGGCATTGAAGTGGGCGCTGCGACGGCAGCGGTTTTAAAATGATTGTGAGCGACAGAAAATTATCGTTGATCGCGTCCCACGGTAGTGGGCGTGATCAACTTATATAAAAAAGTCTCGTCGTTCCGATTTTTTTCGGCCATAGATGAAACACCTGGTTCTGTGGTCTTGAAGAGATACAACCAAACTCAGAAGGGGGTGCCAGTCATGCCAACAATGAACCAGCTCGTGCGCAAAGGTCGCAAAGCTAAAATCAAGAAGTCCAAATCTCCGGCGTTGCAGTACACCTACAACACCATGAAGAAAGAGGTTGTGCCACAAAGCGCTCCGCAAAAACGCGGTGTTTGCACTCGTGTGGGCACCATGACTCCTAAAAAACCTAACTCCGCTTTGCGTAAATATGCGCGTGTTCGTTTGACCAACGGCACGGAGGTTACCGCATACATCCCGGGTATCGGCCACAACCTGCAAGAGCACAGTGTTGTGTTGATCCGTGGTGGTCGTGTAAAAGACTTGCCAGGGGTTCGTTACCACATCGTTCGTGGTGCGCTTGACACCGCAGGGGTAGCTAACCGTAACCAAGCACGTTCCAAATACGGAGCGAAACGTCCTAAGAAATAATGCAACTGATTCAGCATAGAACAACGAGGAAAAGGAGGGAGAAGCATGCCACGTAAAGGCCCAGTAGCTCGTCGGGATGCACTGCCAGATCCGATTTACAACAGCAAGCTGGTGACCCGTCTCATCAACCGCCTGATGTATGACGGTAAGAAAGGCACTGCACAACGCATTTTGTACAATGCATTCGATCTCATTCGCGAACGTTCCGGTAACGATCCGATGGAAGTGTTTGAACAAGCACTGAAAAACGTAATGCCTGTACTGGAGGTTAAAGCTCGCCGTGTGGGTGGTGCCAACTACCAAGTACCAGTTGAGGTGAAACCAGAACGCCGCACCAGCCTTGGTCTCCGTTGGTTGGTAAGCTACGCTCGTCTGCGCGGTGAAAAAACCATGGAAGAGCGTTTGGCTAACGAGATCATGGATGCAGCGAACAATACCGGTGCAGCCGTGAAGAAGAAAGAAGATACGCACCGTATGGCGGAAGCCAACCGTGCATTTGCTCACTATCGCTGGTAAACAACATTCTTTCCAATATGAAGGGAGAAATTTCCGATGGCACGCGAATTCTCCTTGCAAAATACACGTAACATTGGGATCATGGCTCACATCGACGCTGGTAAAACGACCACAACTGAGCGCATCCTGTTCTACACCGGTCGCGTACACAAAATCGGTGAGGTGCACGAAGGTGCAGCCACCATGGACTGGATGGAGCAAGAGCAAGAGCGCGGAATCACCATTACGTCCGCAGCGACGACCGCTCAGTGGAAAGGTCATCGTGTCAACATCATTGACACTCCAGGACACGTTGATTTTACCGTAGAGGTAGAGCGTTCCCTCCGTGTATTAGACGGAGCAGTAGGTGTTTTTTGTGCAAAAGGTGGCGTAGAGCCACAATCTGAAACGGTATGGCGTCAAGCTGACCGTTATGGCGTACCGCGTATTGCGTATGTCAACAAAATGGACATTCTCGGTGCTGATTTCTACGGTGCGGTAGAGCAAATGCGTGAGCGTCTTGGCGCAAATGCTGTGCCGATCCAAATTCCAATCGGCGCTGAAGATCAATTCGAAGGTGTGATCGACCTCATCACCATGAAGGCGATCATTTACACCGACGATTTGGGTACCACTTCGGAATCACGCGAAATTCCAGCAGAATACGCGGACAAAGCGGAAGAATACCGCAACAATCTGGTGGAAGCCGTAGCCGAATTGGATGAAGAGCTGATGATGAAATACCTCGAAGGTGAAGAACTCACCCAAGAGGAAATCGTTTCTGCTCTCCGCAAAGGTACCTGTGAAGTGAAAATCACTCCGGTTCTCTGCGGTTCTTCTTACAAGAACAAAGGGGTGCAACCACTCCTCGACGCAGTTGTCGCGTACCTGCCTTCTCCGCTGGACGTACCAGCGATCCAAGGCACCTTACCGGACGGTACGGAAATCGCGCGTCAATCGAGCGACGAAGAGCCGTTTGCCGCTCTGGCGTTCAAAGTAATGACCGACCCGTACGTAGGGAAGTTGACCTTCTTCCGCGTTTACTCGGGTACGCTTGAATCCGGCTCTTATGTGATGAACACCACCAAAGGTAAGCGTGAGCGGATCGGTCGGATCCTGCAAATGCACGCGAACCACCGTGAAGAGATCTCCAAAGTTTACGCCGGTGACATCGCCGCAGCAGTAGGCTTGAAAGATACCACCACGGGTGAAACCCTCAGTGACGAAAAGAATCCGATCATTCTTGAGTCCATGGAGTTCCCAGAGCCGGTAATCAAGATTGCTATTGAGCCAAAATCGAAAGCGGACCAAGACAAAATGGGTCTGGCCCTCACCAAATTGGCTGAAGAGGACCCAACTTTCAAAACTTGGACCGATGAAGAGACAGGCCAAACGATTATCGCTGGTATGGGTGAGTTGCACCTGGAGATCATTGTTGACCGCTTGAAACGCGAGTTCAAAGTGGAAGCCAACGTTGGTGCACCACAGGTTGCTTACAAAGAAACCTTCCGCTCCGCTGCGAAGGTGGAAGGGAAATTTGTTCGTCAGTCTGGTGGTCGCGGTCAATACGGTCACGTATGGATCGAGTTTGAACCATTGGAAGAAGGCGCTGGCTTCGAATTTGTCAACAAAATCGTCGGTGGTGTGGTTCCGAAAGAATACATCCCAGCGGTTCAAGCAGGTATCGAAGAAGCCATGCAAAACGGTGTCTTGGCTGGATTCCCGTTGGTTGACGTTCGCGCGACCATTGTGGACGGTTCTTACCACGATGTGGACTCCTCCGAGATGGCGTTCAAAATTGCTGGTTCAATGGCCCTCAAAGCTGCCAAATCTAAGTGTAACCCAGTCCTCCTGGAGCCGATGATGAAAGTAGAAGTCACGGTGCCGGAAGACTACATGGGTGACGTGATGGGTGACATCAACTCCCGTCGCGGTCGTGTAGAGGGTATGGAAGCACGCGGTGGCGCTCAAGTGATCCGTGCGATGGTGCCTTTGGCGGAAATGTTTGGTTATGTAAGTAACTTGCGTTCCCGCACCCAAGGCCGCGGTGTGTTCTCCATGGTGTTTGACCACTATGAAGAAGTACCGCGCAACATCGCTGACGAGATCGTGAAGAAGCGTTCCGGCGAGTAATTCCATTTGTTCTAAGGGTTGAGAAACTGGTGAAGCGGGAACTTTCCGCTTCCCGGATTTTCAAATATCTATTACAATAATACTTAGTTTCATGAGTAAAGGGAGGATACCTAGTCATGGCAAAAGCCAAGTTTGAGCGTACAAAACCTCACGTAAACATTGGTACCATCGGTCACGTTGACCATGGTAAAACCACTCTGACCGCTGCTATTACCACGGTATTGGCACAAAAAGGTGGCGCAGAAGCGACCGCTTATGACCAAATCGACAAAGCTCCAGAAGAAAGAGAGCGCGGTATCACCATCTCCACCGCACACGTGGAGTATGAAACCGAAAAGCGTCACTATGCTCACGTTGACTGCCCAGGTCACGCTGACTATGTGAAAAACATGATCACCGGTGCTGCGCAAATGGACGGCGCGATCCTGGTAGTATCCGCTGCTGACGGCCCAATGCCGCAAACTCGTGAACACATCCTGCTCTCCCGTCAGGTAGGCGTTCCATACATCGTTGTGTTCTTGAACAAATGTGACATGGTTGACGACGAAGAGTTGCTGGAACTGGTAGAAATGGAAGTACGCGAACTTCTGTCCGAGTACGAATTCCCAGGCGACGACATCCCAGTAGTTGCTGGTTCCGCACTGAAAGCTCTGGAAGATCCAACTGGTGAATGGGCTCAAAAAATTCTCGACCTGATGAACGCTGTAGACGAGTACATCCCAGAGCCAGAGCGCGACACCGACAAAAGCTTCCTGATGCCAGTAGAGGACGTATTCACCATTACTGGTCGTGGTACGGTTGCTACCGGTCGTGTAGAGCGCGGTGTAGTTAAAGTGGGTGACGAAGTTGAGATCGTAGGTCTTGGCGAAACCCGCAAAACCGTATGTACTGGTGTTGAGATGTTCCGCAAACTGCTCGAATCCGCTCAAGCTGGTGACAACATCGGTGCCCTGCTGCGTGGTATTGAGCGTAAAGACATCCAACGTGGTCAAGTACTGTCCAAACCGGGCAGCGTAAAACCACACACCAAATTTAAAGCCCAAGTTTACGTATTGTCCAAAGAAGAGGGCGGACGTCACACCCCATTCTTCTCCAACTACCGTCCGCAATTCTACTTCCGTACGACTGACGTAACCGGCATCATCAAACTGCCAGAAGGCGTTGAAATGTGCATGCCTGGCGACAACATCGAAATGGAAGTAGAACTGATCGCTCCGATCGCGATCGAAGACGGTACCCGCTTCGCTATCCGTGAAGGTGGACGTACCGTAGGTGCTGGCGCAGTTACCGCTATCATCGAGTAATTTCGCCTAAACCTCAAAAAAAGCTGTTAACCCTATGGGTTAGCAGCTTTTTCATTTGTATTTCTCATTGAGTGTAGGATGGGGAGGAACAGGGCTGTTGCTCTCTGTTGCCATAAATGACTTTTTCGTTTTTTTCCAGCTGTCATGGGTTATGGCGGTCTATGCAGTGGAAGCGTTGAGGTATGACTTGCAAGCAGGGCGTCAATCTAGTAAAATATTGTAAGTTCGTCGTGTTCATGAGAGGAATTCAAGTGGTGGCAAGCACTCCCTTATTTGTCGTTTCGGCAAAATCAAAGAAAAAAGCTTGCATAAGCCTCTGTTTTTCATTATAATCTTGAATGTTGTCATGAACGCGATGATGCGAAAGGTTGCCGACACACCCGGCCCCTTTGCCATGGCTGGGCGGGAAATTTTCGCGGAGAAGTTCATTTAATAAAATGGGCGAGAAGGAGGGTTACCAATGGCAAAACAAAAGATTCGCATTCGTTTAAAGGCTTACGATCACCGTGTGCTGGATCAATCCGCGGTGAAAATCGTTGATACCGCCAAGCGCACCGGAGCCAGCGTATCTGGTCCGATTCCGTTGCCAACCGAAAAAACGGTTTACACGATTTTGCGTGCGGTTCACAAATATAAAGACTCTCGTGAGCAATTCGAAATGCGCACTCATAAACGCCTCATCGACATCGTGAATCCAACGCAACAAACCGTTGACGCGCTGATGCGCCTGGATTTGCCGTCCGGTGTTGATATTGAAATCAAATTGTAATCCTGACTTTAGAGTGGTAGGAGGTGTACAAAGTGAAAGGGATTCTCGGTAAAAAGATCGGGATGACGCAAATCTTCAACGAAGATGGCGTGGTTGTTCCCGTTACCGTTGTTGAAGCGGGTCCATGCGTAGTGTTGCAAAAGAAAGATATTGCCAATGATGGTTACGAAGCAATTCAGCTCGGCTTCGAAGAGAAGAAAGAGCATCGTGCGAACAAACCAGAATTGGGCCATGCCAAAAAAGCAAACGCGGCGGCACAAAAATTCATCAAAGAATTCCGCGGCGTAAACTTGGCTGACTATGAATTGGGCGCGGTAGTAAAAGCCGACATCTTCTCTGAGGGAGAGCTGGTGGATGTAACCGGTACTTCCAAAGGGAAAGGCTTTGCTGGTGCGATCAAACGCCACAACCAATCCCGCGGGCCGATGAGCCACGGTTCCCGTTATCATCGTGGTCCAGGTTCCTTGGGTGCGATTGCCCCGGCACGCGTATTCAAAGGCCAAACCTTGCCAGGACGCATGGGCGGAGAGCGCGTAACGACGCAAAACCTGCAAATCGTGCGTGTTGACGCAGAGAAAAACTTGCTCCTGATCAAAGGTGCAGTACCAGGGCCTAAAAATAGCTATCTCGTAATCAAATCTGCTGTTAAAGGCAGCTAATTGATCGATCAAAGAAAGGAGGAGCATCCATGCCAAAGGTAACAGTCTTAGACATGAGCGGTAAACAAGTGGGAGAGATCGAATTGGCAGATGCCATTTTCGGCATTACCCCAAATGAAGCCGTATTGCATGATGCCGTTGTGATGCAACAAGCATCGCTTCGTCGTGGCACCCATGCTGTGAAAAACCGTGCAGCTGTTCGCGGCGGTGGTAGAAAACCATGGAGACAAAAAGGCACCGGACGCGCGCGTCAAGGTAGCATTCGTTCTCCGCAATGGGTAGGCGGTGGTGTGGTATTCGGTCCAACTCCACGCACCTATGCATACAAATTGCCTAAAAAGGTTCGTCGCTTGGCGATCAAATCGGCTCTCGCTTCCAAAGTGATCGACAGCCAATTGGTTGTACTGGATGAACTGAAACTGGAGCAACCAAAAACCCGTGACATGGTTCAAGTGCTCAAAAACCTGGGAATAGAAAGAAAAGCGTTGGTTGTTACTGACAACCTGGAAGACAACGCAGTGCTCGCTGCACGCAACATCCCAGGAGTGAAACTTATCACTGCTGATGGCGTCAACGTACTGGACGTCCTCTATCACGACAAATTGATTCTCACTCGTGGAGCTGTGAATCGCGTTGAGGAGGTGCTTGGCCAGTGAAAGACCCACGCGATATCATCCGTCGCCCGGTCATCACCGAAGCTTCCACCGGCATGATGGAGCAAGGGAAATACGTTTTTGAAGTAGATCCCCGTTCCAACAAAGTGGAAGTGAAAAAAGCGATTGAGCAAATCTTCGGTGTGAAAGTTGACCAAGTGAACACCATGCGTGTTCCAGGCAAAATGAAACGTTACGGCCGTTACACCGGACGTACTGCCGAAAGAAAGAAAGCGATCGTGAAGTTGGCTGCCGACAGCAAACCGATCGAAATCTTTGAAGTGTAATTATCCTAAACAAAAAGGAGGGAAAAAGGCATGGCTGTAAAACATTTTAGACCAACGACTCCATCTCGTCGTCATATGACCGTTTCTTCTTTCGAAGAAATCACCACCGACAAACCGGAGAAATCCTTGCTTGTTACGCTGGTGCGCAAAGCGGGCCGCAACAACCAAGGTCGGTTGACTGTTCGCCATCAAGGCGGTGGTCATAAACGCAAATACCGTATTATTGACTTCAAGCGCAACAAAGACGGCATCCCAGGTAAGGTCGCTACGATCGAGTACGATCCAAACCGTTCCGCCAACATCGCGCTGATTCATTATGCGGATGGTGAAAAACGCTACATTCTCGCTCCGCATGGCTTGAAAGTCGGCACCACCATCATGTCCGGTCCGGAAGCAGACATCCGTGTGGGTAACGCACTGCCACTGAAAAACATTCCTGTAGGTACCGTCATCCACAACATTGAGATGAAACCAGGCCGCGGTGGACAATTGGTGCGTGCAGCAGGTGCTTCTGCACAACTTCTGGGTAAAGAGGGCAAATACGCGATCATCCGCCTGACCTCTGGTGAAACCCGCATGATCAACTTGGAGTGCCGCGCGACCATCGGTCAAGTGGGTAACCTGGATCATGAGCTTATCACCATTGGTAAAGCTGGACGTTCTCGTTGGTTAGGCAAGCGCCCGACCGTTCGCGGTTCCGTTATGAACCCGGTAGACCATCCGCACGGTGGTGGTGAAGGCCGCGCGCCAATCGGACGCAAGTCTCCGATGACCCCATGGGGCAAACCGACGCTTGGTTACAAAACCCGTAAGAAAAACAAAGCATCTGACAAATATATTATCCGTCGTCGCAAGAAGTAATCTAGGCTGGGAGAAAGCCTCACTCGAAGGGAGGTTAATTACATGGGCCGCAGCTTGAAAAAAGGACCATTTGTAGATGCGCACCTGATTAAAAAGGTTGAAGAACTGAATGAAAAAGGTGAAAAGCGAGTGATCAAAACCTGGTCTCGCCGTTCCACCATTTTCCCTGACTTCATCGGTCACACTTTCGCAGTGCATGATGGTCGCAAACATGTTCCTGTATTCGTGACTGAAGACATGGTAGGTCACAAGTTGGGTGAGTTCGTTCCAACCCGCACCTACAAAGGTCACGCCGCTGATGACAAGAAAACGAAAAGACGGTAGAGGTCTTGTTGAAGAGAGGGGGGTTACAACATGGAAGCTAAAGCTGTTGCACGTTATGTGCGCATCGCTCCACGCAAAGCGCGCCTAGTAATGGATTTGATCCGCGGCAAGTCCGTGGAAGAAGCCATCGCGATTTTAAAATTCACTCCTCGCGCAGCATCTCCGATTATCGAGAAAGTACTCGCTTCTGCTGTGGCAAATGCTGAGCACAACTTTAACATGGACACCAGCCGTCTGGTTGTAGCGAAAGCGTTTGTTGACGAAGGTCCAACACTGAAGCGTTACATGCCTCGTGCTATGGGACGTGCGAGCCGCATTAACAAACGCACCAGCCACATCACCGTGGTTGTGAGCGAAAAGTAATCAACTATTGAACAAGGAGGGATGAAGCTGTGGGTCAAAAGGTAAATCCAGTTGGTCTGCGTGTCGGGGTGATTCGCGACTGGGAATCCAAATGGTACGCTGACAAAGACTATGCTGATTTATTACACGAAGACATTAAGATCCGTGAATTCGTGAAAAACAAGCTGAAAGACGCAGCGGTTTCCACTGTAGAGATTGAACGCGCAGCCAACCGCGTAAACATCAGCATCCACACCGCGAAGCCGGGGATGGTTATCGGTAAAGGTGGTTCGGAAGTTGAAGCATTGCGCCAACAGCTTGCGAAACTGACCAACAAGAAAGTTCACATCAACATTAACGAAATCAAAAATCCAGAGCTTGATGCATATCTGGTTGCAGAAAGCATCGCGCAACAATTGGAGCGTCGCGTATCTTTCCGCCGTGCGATGAAACAAGCGATTCAACGTTCCTTGCGTGCTGGAGCAAAAGGGATCCGCACGATGGTGAGCGGACGTTTGGGTGGAGCGGACATCGCCCGTAGCGAAGGTTATAGCGAAGGAACGGTACCTCTTCACACCCTGCGCGCTGACATCGACTATGGTTTTGCAGAAGCGCACACCACTTATGGTCGGATTGGTGTGAAAGTGTGGGTATACCGTGGCGAGGTATTGCCAACCAAAAATAAAGGAGCAGCGGAAGGAGGCGAGTAATCTATGTTGATGCCTAAACGTGTGAAATACCGCCGTCCGCATCGTCCGAGCCTGAAAGGGAAGGCGAAAGGCGGTACGGAAGTCGCATTCGGCGAGTACGGATTGCAAGCACTTGAGCCAGCTTGGATTACGAACCGTCAAATCGAAGCTGCCCGTATCGCCATGACCCGTTACATCAAACGGGGTGGTAAAGTATGGATCAAGATCTTCCCAGATCAACCAATCACCCAAAAGCCGCTTGAGGTTCGGATGGGTAGCGGTAAAGGTTCTCCTGAAAAATGGGTAGCGGTCGTAAAACCAGGTCGCATCATGTTTGAGTTGGCTGGAGTACCGGAAGAAACAGCTCGCGAAGCAATGCGTCTGGCGGCAATGAAATTGCCGGTGAAAACGAAGTTCGTAAAACGTGAAGAAGCGGGTGGTAACGAATGAAAGCAAAAGAATTAGTAGAGTTGACCACCGCCGAGATTGAGCAAAAGCTCGCACAGTACAAGGAAGAACTGTTTAACCTCCGCTTCCAGTCGGCCACTGGGCAATTGGAAAACCCTGCTCGGATTGGCCAAGTTCGCAAGGCGATTGCCCGTGCTAAAACCGTTCTGCGGGAGCGCGAACTGGGAATCGAAAGGAGGAAACAGGGATGAACGAGCGTACAACTCGCCGTAAAGTACGTGTCGGCAAAGTGGTCAGCGATAAAATGGATAAAACGATTGTTGTCGCTGTTGAGACCTATAAGAAACATCCACTGTACGGTAAGCGTGTGAAATACACGAAAAAATTCAAAGCTCATGACGAACACAACCAAGCGAAAATGGGCGATGTAGTAAAAATCATGGAAACTCGTCCGCTTTCCAAAGACAAGCGTTTTCGTTTGGTAGAAGTCGTTGAAGAAGCTGTGATCATCTAACTTGAGACACGCGTGAATGACGCGGGAAGGAGGGAAAACCATGATCCAACCTCAAACACGTCTTCGTGTCGCTGACAACTCTGGTGCGAAAGAAGTTATGTGCATCCGTGTATTGGGTGGCTCCAAAAAGTCCACTGCTAGTATCGGTGACATCATCGTGGCTTCCGTAAAACAAGCTACACCCGGTGGCGTTGTCAAGAAGGGTGATGTAGTGAAGTGCGTGGTGGTACGTACGGTTCGTCCGTCTCGCCGTCCAGATGGTTCCTACATCCGTTTTGATGAAAACGCGGCGGTTGTTATCAAAGAAGATAAAAGCCCACGTGGAACTCGTATCTTTGGACCTGTTGCCCGTGAGCTGCGTGATCGCGATTTCATGAAAATCGTATCTTTGGCACCGGAAGTACTGTAATATAAAGTTCTTTATGGCTGGTACCACGTCAGTATGCAAGGAGGTGCTTAAGACATGCACATCAAAAAAGGCGATATGGTTATCGTTATGCGCGGCAAAGAAGCGCCGTACTTTGAAAACGGCAAAAAGGTTTACACCCGCGGTCGCGTGATCAAAGTTCTCCCAAAAGAGAACCGCGTGGTAGTCGAAGGTGTGAACATGGTGAAGAAGCATTCCCGCCCGACTCAAGCCAATCCTCAAGGTGGTATCATCGAAAAGGAAGCGCCAATCCATGTTTCCAACTTGATGATCGAGGATCCAAAAACGAAAGAACCAACTCGTGTTGGTTACAAATTCGTTGAAGGCAAGAACGGTGAGAAGAAAAAAGTTCGCGTAGCCAAAAAGTCTGGCGAAATTCTTGACAAGTAACGTTTAAGGAAGGGAGGTACACAAAGTGGCAGCACGTCTGAAAGAGATGTACCTGAACGAGGTTGCTCCCAACCTCATGAAAAAATTCAACTACAAATCTACTATGCAAGTGCCAAAAGTTGAGAAAGTGGTCATCAACATGGGTGTGGGTGAAGCTGTAGCCAACGCGAAAGTGTTGGATGGAGCGGTAGAAGACATGACGTTGATCGCTGGTCAAAAGCCAATCATCACCCGTGCAAAAAAATCGATCGCTGGCTTCAAGCTTCGTGAAGGCATGCCGATCGGTGTGAAAGTAACTCTTCGTGGTGAGCGGATGTATCACTTCTTGGACAAACTGATGAACATCGCTCTGCCACGCGTACGCGACTTCCGTGGGGTTTCCCCAAAAGCGTTTGACGGCCGTGGGAACTACACCCTGGGTCTGAAAGAACAGCTGATCTTCCCGGAAATCGCATACGATAAAGTGGATAAAGTTCGCGGTATGGACGTTGTGATCGTGACAACGGCCAACACCGATGAAGAAGCTCGTGAGCTGCTTACCCAAATGGGTATGCCATTCCGCAAGTAGTCCCGAACGGGATTAAAAATACGATTAAAGGAGGGAATCACTTGGCCAAGAAGTCGATGATCGTAAAGGCTAAGCGTGAGCCGAAATTTGCAGTGCGCGCTTACACCCGTTGCGAACGTTGTGGTCGTCCACATTCCGTATTGCGCAAGTTTAAGCTGTGTCGTATCTGCTTCCGTGAGTTGGCCTACAAAGGGCAGATTCCCGGCGTTAAAAAAGCAAGCTGGTAATGATGATAGGAAGGAGGGTTTCGCATGGTGATGACTGACCCGATTGCAGATATGCTGACTAGAATTCGTAACGCCAACATGGTTCGCCATGAGAGCGTTGAGTTCCCTGCGTCTCGTATGAAACGGGAGATTGCTGAAATCCTGAAACGTGAAGGATTTATTCGCGATGCTGAATATATCGAAGATAACAAGCAAGGTATTATCCGCATCTTCCTGAAGTACGGTCAGAACAACGAAAAAGTAATTACCGGGCTGAAACGGATCAGCAAACCCGGTCTGCGTGTTTATGTAAAATCTAATGAAATTCCACGTGTATTGCGTGGTCTGGGTATTGCCATTTTGTCTACGAACAAAGGCATCTTGACTGACAAAGAAGCTCGCCAAAACAAAGTGGGCGGAGAAGTACTCGCTTATATCTGGTAATTTGGCTAACGGATGGAGGTGAACGGAATGTCCCGTATCGGAAAAAAACCAGTTGTTATTCCAGCTGGCGTTGAAGTGAAAGTCGAGGGCGGCAAGGTAACGGTGAAAGGTCCAAAAGGCACACTGACCCGCGACTTCCATTCCGATATCGCCATCAAGTTGGAGAACAACGAATTGATCGTGGAACGTCCAAGCGATCATCGCACACACCGTGCACTCCATGGTACCACCCGCAGCTTGATTGCAAACATGGTTGAAGGTGTATCCAATGGATTCTCCAAAACACTTGAGTTGGTAGGTGTCGGATACCGGGCTTCCAAGAAAGGAAGCAATCTGGTGTTGAACGTAGGTTACTCCCACCCTGTGGAAGTGACACCGCTTGAAGGGATTGAGTTGGATGTACCATCTCAAACCCAGATCGTGGTTAAAGGGATTGACAAGCAAAAAGTCGGCGAAATGGCCGCTAACATCCGCAAGATTCGTGAGCCTGAGCCATACAAAGGCAAAGGGATCAAATACAGCGATGAAGTTATTCGCCGTAAAGAAGGTAAAACTGGTAAGTAATCGAATCGCCTAACTAGAAGGGAGTGAGCTAGACCGTGATTCGCAAGGAAGATCGCAATAAGAAACGGAAAAAACGCCATCTGCGTGTTCGCAAACGGTTGTTTGGTACGGCTGAGCGCCCACGTTTGAACGTGTTCCGCTCTTCCAACAACATTTATGCACAATTGATCGATGACACCGTGGGTCACACGATCGCTTCTGCGTCCACCCTGGATAAGGAGTTCCAAGCTAAAGGTGTGAACGGTGGAACGGTTGAAGCGGCACGTATTGTTGGTGAGATGATTGCAAAACGCGCGATTGATAAAGGACACAAAGTAGTTGTGTTCGATCGTGGCGGATATCTCTATCATGGTCGGGTTAAAGCTTTGGCTGAAGGAGCACGGGAAGGGGGTCTAGACTTTTGAGCAAGCAAGAGAAACCACGCAAAAGAGATGCTGCGCAATCCGAGTATATCGAAAAGCTGGTTAACATTAACCGCGTAGCGAAGGTCGTTAAAGGTGGTCGTCGTTTCAGCTTCAGCGCTCTGGTTGTTGTCGGCGACGGCAAAGGCAAAGTCGGTGCGGGCATCGGTAAAGCGGCTGAGGTACCGGAAGCGATTCGCAAAGGTATCGAAGATGCCAAAAAGAACATGATTACTGTTCCTTTGAAAGGCAACACCATCCCGCATGATGTGGTTGGCCGTTTCGGCGCTGGCCAAGTCATCATGAAACCGGCTTCCAAAGGTACCGGGGTAATTGCGGGCGGACCTGTACGTGACGTGTTGAACGCGGCTGGTGTGGGCGACATCCTCACCAAATCGACCGGTTCCAACAACCCGATCAACATGGTTCGCGCAACTTTGGCGGGATTGGAAAGCTTGAAGCGTCCTGAGGACGTTGCAAAACTGCGCGGCAAAAGCGTAGAGGAATTGTTGGGTTAAGGAGGGATGACCGTGGCTAAGAAGCTGGCAGTTACGCTGAAGCGTAGTATGATTGGCCGTCCGGAAGTGCAACGCGTCACCCTGCGCACACTCGGTCTGACGAAACGTGAGCAAACCGTTGTCCATGCAGACAATCCGGCGATTCGTGGCATGATCAAAAAAGTGAACCATCTGGTGGAAGTGAAAGAAATCGCTGAATAAGCGATATGATCTGTTGAAGAGGAGGTGCGAAGGATGAAACTGCACGAGCTGAAACCTGCCCAAGGCTCTCGTCACAAGAAAAAACGACTTGGTCGCGGCATTTCTGCTGGCCAAGGTAAGACGGCTGGTAAAGGTCATAAAGGTCAAAATGCCCGCTCTGGTGGTGGCGTGCGTCCTGGCTTTGAAGGTGGTCAAAACCCGATTTACCGCCGTTTGCCAAAACGCGGCTTTACCAACCCAAATCGTGTGGAGTATGCGATTGTCAACCTCGACACCTTGAACCGTTTTGAAGAGGGAACTGTTGTTACTCCGGAACTCTTGGTTCAAGAAGGCGTTGTGAAAAACTTGAAAGATGGTTTGAAAATCCTGGGCAATGGCGAATTGAGCAAGAAACTTACCGTGAAAGCTCATAAATTCTCTGCCTCTGCGATTGAAAAAATCAACGCCGTTGGTGGAGCGACGGAGGTAATCTAATGATTCGGAACCTGGGAAACATCTTTAAGGTGGAAGATCTTCGTCGTCGTATCTTTTTTACCCTGATGATGTTAGTGGTTTTTCGGATCGGAAGCTTCATTCCGGTTCCGAACACTAACGCCAATATCCTTCAGCAAATGATGAATGAGACCCAAGGGGTTTTCAATCTCATCAATGCTTTTTCAGGGAATGCCTTACAAAACTTCTCCATCTTTGCGATGGGCATTATGCCTTACATCACCGCATCGATCGTTGTGCAATTGCTCTCGATGGATGTGATTCCGGCGTTTTCACGCTGGGCGAAAGAAGGGGAAGTGGGGCGCCGCAAGCTTGCCCAGTTTACCCGTTATTTTACGGTGGTGCTGGCCCTCATCCAGTCGATCGGGGTTTCGATCGGGTTTAACAGAGCCGCTGCCGGGTTTATTGTGGATGAAAGCGTGTGGTCGTATTCCTTAATCGCCTTGTCCTTGACAGCGGGTACCTGTTTCTTGATGTGGATGGGTGAGCAAATCACCGACAAAGGGATTGGAAACGGCATTTCCATTTTGATCTTTGCGGGGATCGTCGCTGGTCTGCCGGGTCAAGTGGGCTATTTGGCCGAAGATTTCTTTAAGGACAAAGACCAATTGTTCCTGGGCATTCTGAAGATGGTTGGCGTTTTGCTTGTTGCAATCATCCTGATTGTGGCGGTTATCTACATTCACCAAGGCGTAAGAAAGATCCCGGTACAATACACGAAGCGTGTGGTTGGACGTAAAATGTATGGTGGTCAATCGACCCACATTCCGATGAAAACCAATGCTGCTGGTGTAATTCCTGTGATCTTCGCCCTTTCGCTCTTGATGTTTCCGCAGACGATCGCACAGTTCTGGCAAGGCAATCCTGTTGCTGATTGGATTATTGTCAACTTTGACTACACCAAGTTTAGCCTCGGGATGGCACTGTACGTGATCCTGATCATCGGATTTACTTACTTCTATACGTTTGTGCAGCTCAACCCAATTCAATTGTCTGATCAGATGAAGAAAAATGGTGGATTTATTCCAGGTGTCCGCCCTGGCAAAGCCACAACCGCCTACCTGACCAAGGTGATGAACCGTTTGACCTTGACGGGTGCCCTGTTTTTGGCGGCCGTGTCCATTTTGCCGATCATCCTGATCATCTTGGCGGGCTTGCCGCAGCAAGTTCAGATAGGTGGAACATCCCTTCTGATCGTTGTCGGCGTCGCTCTTGAGACGTTGAAAACAATTGAAAGCCAATTGATCAAACGCCATTATAAAGGCTTTATGCATAAATAAGATGATCGAACACCCCCGGAGCCTTCTTCCGGGGACTATGCATGAGCAGGCCATTGTTGGCATCATCTGCACATGCGGACCGCCCGTAGGCAACCCAACCGGAGGGATGAGGCTTGAATATCGTACTGATGGGTTTGCCCGGAGCAGGAAAAGGCACTCAAGCGAGCCGAATACTTGAGGAGTTGGACATTCCTCACATCTCCACGGGAGATATGTTTCGGGCAGCCGTAAAAGAAGAAACGCCATTGGGCTTGGAAGCAAAGTCCTATATGGAGCAAGGTCAACTGGTTCCCGACCGTGTGACGATTGGTATCGTTCGTGAGCGGTTGGGCAAAGATGATTGTGCGAACGGTTTTTTGTTGGATGGTTTTCCCAGAACGGTTCCACAGGCTGAAGCACTTGATGAATTGACAAAAGAGCTTCATCGCGCTATCGATTTCGTATTATATATTGAAGTAAGCGAAGAAGAACTGCTGAAACGGCTCACAGGAAGACGCATCTGTCGCGATTGTGGTGCTTCGTACCATGTGGTGTTCGCACCACCAAAAGTAGAAGGCGTCTGCGACCGCTGTGGCGGCGAGCTGTACCAGCGCGCTGACGACAGTGCTGAGACCGTTCAAGAACGGCTTAAGGTGAATCTTGAGCAAACACGTCACTTACTTCATTACTACGAATCGACTGGCAAACTTCATCGCGTGAATGGGGAGCAGCCGATCGAAAACGTGACCGAACAAATCTTGTCACTGATTCGAGGTTCCGTGAAATGATTATTTTAAAATCGGCAAAAGAGTTAGACCGCATGAGAGAAGCGGGCAAGATCGTTTATTTGACTCATCAGGAGTTGAAGAAGGCGATCCAACCGGGTGTGACAACGAAAGAGTTGGACCGGATCGCGGAGAAAGTGATTACCCGTTTTGGTGCCATTCCTTCTTTTAAAGGGTATAATGGGTTTCCCGGAAGCATTTGCACTTCGGTCAACGAAGAGCTGGTTCACGGGATTCCAAGTGACCGCACGTTGAAAGAGGGGGATATTATCTCCATCGACATCGGCGCGTGTTATGAGGGGTACCATGGGGACTCGGCTTGGACTTACGCCGTAGGGAAAATTTCTCCAGATGCGGAAAAATTGCTTTCAGTTACCGAAGCGAGTCTTTACAAAGGCTTGGAACAAGCAAAGCCTGGTGCGCGCATCGGTGATATCTCTCATGCCGTACAACGAGTCGCTGAAGAAGCGGGCTTTTCGATTGTGCGTGAGTATGTGGGTCATGGCATTGGCCAAAACCTGCATGAGGCGCCGAGCGTTCCCAATTATGGATTAGCTGGGAAAGGGCCTCGGTTGAAGCCGGGGATGACCTTGGCAGTGGAGCCGATGGTAAACTTCGGCAAACGCTTTGTGCGGACACTTGCGGACAATTGGACGGTTGTGACGACTGACGGTTCAATCTGCGCCCATTTTGAGCACACGATTGCGATCACGGATGAAGGCCATGAGATTTTGACGAAAGCGTAACAGGTGAAGGGTGATGAATGTGGCTGCTGTTGACTGCAGACCCCGCCAGGGACAGATCGTGCGTGTGTTGCGCGGGAGAGATGCAGGTCAATTCGCTGTAGTAATCAGTTTTGAGGAACCACATTTCGTTTTTCTGGCTGATGGGGATCAGCGTAAATTTGACCATCCCAAAAAGAAAAACGTAAAACACATCCAGCTTATCAACTATGTAAGCGAGGATGTGGCTGAAGCATTGAGACAACATGGTCGTGTAACCAATGCCAAGTTGCGATACGCCCTGAACCAATACCTGCTCCTGAGCGAGCAAAAAGGAGAGTGAATCGATGGCCAAGGAAGATGTGATCGAGGTTGAAGGGATCGTCCAAGAGCCCCTGCCAAACGCAATGTTCCGTGTGAAGTTGGAGAATGGTCATGAAGTGTTGGCGCATGTTTCTGGCAAAATCCGCATGCATTTTATTCGCATTTTGCCAGGAGACAAAGTGACCGTGCAACTTTCCCCTTATGACTTAACCCGTGGGCGGATCACTTACCGCTATAAGTAATTTCGCGTAGTGACTCGATAACCTTGGGGTGCCGAACCTAAAGTGGGACACAGACAGGAGGTTAACAAGATGAAAGTAAGACCATCTGTGAAGCCCATTTGCGAAAAGTGCAAAGTGATTCGTCGCAAAGGGGCTGTAATGGTAATCTGTGAAAATCCAAAACACAAGCAAAAACAAGGATAATAGACGGGAGGTGTAGCGTATGGCACGTATCGCAGGTATTGACTTGCCACGTGAGAAACGTGTAGAGATCGCCCTGACTTACATTTACGGTATTGGTCGTTCTCAAGCACAAAAAATTTTGGAAGCAACTGGGATCAGCGCAGATACCCGTGTTCGCGACTTGACGGAAGAAGAAGTGACCAAGCTGCGCAGCTTTATTGATAAAAACTTGGTGGTAGAAGGTGACCTTCGTCGTGAAGTGGCACTGAACATCAAGCGTCTGATCGAGATCGGCGCATATCGCGGCATCCGTCATCGTCGTGGTTTGCCGGTTCGTGGTCAACGTACCAAAACCAATGCTCGTACCCGTAAAGGTCCACGCCGTACGGTTGCGAACAAGAAAAAATAATTGCAGTAAGGAGGGAAAACAGTGGCTAAACGTAAAACGACTACTCAGCGCGTAAAACGTCGTGTGAGAAAGAACATTGAGACGGGCGTAGCTCATATCCGCTCCACTTTCAACAATACGATCATCACAATCACAGACCCACGTGGTAACACCGTCGCTTGGGCAAGCTCCGGCACCATGGGATTCAAAGGTTCCCGCAAGAGCACTCCGTTTGCGGCGCAAATGGCAGCAGAAGCAGCAGCCAAAGTCGCAATGGAAAACGGGATGAAGTCTGTTGATGTACTGGTTAAAGGCCCCGGCTCCGGTCGTGAAGCGGCGATCCGCTCTCTGCAAGCAGCAGGCCTTGAAGTCAGCTTGATCAAAGACGTAACACCGATCCCTCACAACGGTTGCCGTCCGCCAAAACGTCGTCGTGTTTAATCTTACTTCTTTAAGCTGATCCGTGGTTTATTTTTGTAAATTATCGTGTATACTGGTTAGGACTGGATTTCCTTGTCTTTCCTATATACACCACACATTTCAGCTGCTAGGGAGATAACGCCCAGAACGCGACGTTCTGAAGGAGGGTTTGTGAGCCGTATGATTGAAATTGAAAAGCCGAAGATCGAAGCTGTTGAAATCAGTGATGATCATCGTTACGGAAAATTTGTGGTAGAACCCTTGGAACGCGGATACGGCACTACCCTGGGCAATTCTCTGCGCCGTGTCCTGCTCTCCTCTTTGCCAGGAGCGGCCGTTACAACCATCCAGATTGATGGGGTATTGCATGAGTTCTCCACGATTCCTGGAGTTGTAGAAGATACCACGGAGATCATTCTCAACATTAAACAACTTGCTCTCAAAATTCATTCGGATGAAGAGAAAATCCTGGAGATCGATCTCGAAGGCCCGGGAGAAGTCAAAGCGGGGGATATTCGCGCGGATAGTGATGTAGAGGTGTTGAATCCTGATTTGCACATCGCTACATTGGCTGAAGACGCCCACCTGCGCATTCGGATGACCGCGAATCGTGGCCGCGGATATGTATCCGCTGATAAGAATAAACGTGAAGATCTGCCGATCGGTGTGATTCCGATTGACTCGATCTACACGCCTATTGAACGGGTTAACTATCAAGTGACCAATACGCGTGTTGGACAAGTTACCAACTACGACAAATTGATCTTGGAAGTCTGGGCGAACGGCAGCTTGAAACCGGATGAAGCGGTGAGCCTTGGCGCTAAGATCTTAAATGAGCACTTGATGTTATTTGTGGGTCTGACTGAACAGGCAAAAGATGCTGAAATCATGGTAGAAAAAGAAGAAGACAAAAAAGAGAAGGTCATGGAGATGACCATCGAGGAACTCGACCTCTCCGTGCGTTCTTACAATTGTCTCAAACGTGCCGGCATCAACACCGTTCAAGAGCTCACGCAAAAATCAGAAGAAGATATGATGAAAGTTCGCAACTTGGGACGCAAATCTCTGGAAGAAGTTCAAGAGAAGTTGCAAGAGCTCGGGTTGTCACTTCGCAAAGACGACTAACAACTGGTAGGGGGAGGGAAAGAAGATGGCATATTCCAAACTCGGCAGAAACACAGGAGCCCGTAAAGCGTTGCTCCGTGATTTGGTAACGGATCTGATTATCAACGAACGCATTGAAACCACCGAATCCAAAGCGAAAGAAGTGCGCTCCATCGTGGAGAAAATGATCACCCTCGGTAAACGCGGAGATCTGCACGCACGTCGCCAAGCGGCAGCGTTTGTTCGCACGACTCGCTCCAACACCGTAAAAGATGGGGAAGAAGTGACCCATAACAAAAACGTCGATGCAGTGAAAAAGCTGTTTGACGAAATCGCACCACGCTATAAAGAGCGCAACGGCGGCTACACCCGCATCCTGAAGCTCGGACCTCGCCGTGGTGACGGTGCACCTATGGTTTTCATCGAATTGGTGAAGTAAGCCATGCGTTGATAGTTTGAATTAGAAAGGGTGAGGGCAGGATCCGGCCGGTCCTGACGTTTACCCTTTTTTCTTTTAAGGAGCTAACATGGAACCGATCTTGCACGTTTCCAATCTCCGGTTTCACTATCAGCCTGATGCATTATCCAAGGAAAGATGGGCACTGAAAGATATCCAGCTCACCGTCGGGGCAGGTGAGTATGTTAGTATCATTGGCCCCAATGGTTCAGGAAAATCAACATTGGCACGCATAATCGCTGGGCTGTATCTCCCTACTGAAGGAGATGTGCACGTTTGTGGACGAGCGACATCAAATGAACATGAGTTGTGGCAAATTCGACGTCGGGTTGGAATGGTATTTCAAAATCCAGATAATCAAATTGTCGCGCCTACTGTTCAGGATGATGTCGCTTTTGGTTTAGAGAATATGGGGTTGCCGCGCGATGAGATGAAAGCAAGGGTGGCACAGGCGTTGCAATGGGTAGGTCTAGCTGGGATGGAAGAGCGGGAACCACACCATCTCTCAGGTGGGCAGAAGCAACGTTTGGCCATTGCAGGGGTGGTGGCGATGCAACCGGATATCATCCTGTTTGATGAGTCGACGTCGATGCTGGACCCGCAAGGAAGAGCGGAAGTGTGCCAACTGATCAAGTCAATCCATGAACGGGGGACGACGGTGATCCACATCACCCATTCAGCGCAAGAAGCGTTTATGGCTGAGCGGTTGATCGTAATGGCCGAAGGACAAATCAAGTTGGACACCCCTGTCGCTGAACTATATCCACAAGCGATGAAGTTGAAAGAGTGGGATCTGGATGTTCCACTTGAAGTGGAATTGCATCACCGCCTGGTGAAAGCGGGCTGGCCGGTACGCGCTTCCATCACCAGTAAAGAGGATCTGGTGAGCGAACTATGGAGATTGTTATCGAAGACTTGAACGTCATATACCATCCTGGAACCCCGTTTGCTAAACAAGCGTTGACGGATATCAATTTGCGCGTCGCAAGCGGTTCATTTGTCGCGTTGCTCGGGGCGACGGGTTCGGGCAAATCAACGTTGATCCAGACGGTGGCCGGCTTGATTAAGCCGACGTCGGGGCAATTAAGGATTGGAAATCAAGTGGTGACGCCCAAGAGCAAACAGCTGTCGGAACTCAGGCGGTTGGTTGGGGTCGCTTTTCAATATCCTGAACACCAATTGTTTGAAGAAACCGTGGCGAAAGACATCGCTTTTGGCCCGCGTCAGCAAGGACTGACAGAAGAACAGGTCGCCGAGAGGGTGGAGGAAGCCATGCGTTGGGTGGGTTTGCCCCCTTCATTGAAAGATCGTTCCCCATTGGCTCTGAGCGGTGGGCAGATGCGGCGAGTGGCTATTGCCGGTATTCTGGCTATGCGACCGCAGGTGCTCATCCTTGATGAGCCGACAGCTGGCCTTGACCCCCGCGGTCAACGGGAGATGCTGGACATGGTGGGGCGTTTACACCGTGAACAGGGGTTGACCGTATTACTGGTCACTCATCAGATGGAAGAGGCGGCCCGATACGCGGAGCAGCTGGTGATCTTGTCAGAAGGGCGGATTGCGCTTACGGGCTCCCCGAGAGAAGTGTTTGGGAATGAACAGGCACTGTCTCGGCTTAAGCTGGATGTGCCAGAGATCACCAAGTTGATCATGGCGTTGAACCGCAACCTCGATCCTCCCCTTCCACTGACACTGTTCTCTGTTGAAGAGTTGGAGCGTGAGCTGGAGTCGCGCTGGAAGCGGGGGGATGACAGGTGACACCGGTCGTAATTGGACAATATGTCCCGGTCGATTCGTTCTTGCATCGATTGGATCCTAGAGGCAAGCTGGTATTTGTGTTTGCCTTCATGTTCCTCGTTTTATTTGCGGACAGGTGGCCTTCGTACCTGTTGCTCACCCTGTTTGTCTTGCTTGCTGTCAAAGGGGCGCGCATTCCGCTTGCACTTTTTTTGCGAGCAGTCAAGCCGATATTATTTTTGATCATCCTGACTTCGCTACTGCACTTGTTCACGACAAAAGGCGGTGGGGTCTTGCTTCAGACGCCGTTGTTTTCGGTGCATGAGGCAGGGGTGGAGCAAGCGGTGCTCATGTCGTTGCGTTTATTTGTCTTGATGGCTACGGCTACCTTGCTCACTTGCACCACTTCCCCGATGGAGATCACCAATGCAATTGAACAACTATTGCGGCCGCTGACGAAGGTGCGCGTTCCCGTGCATGAGTTGGCGATGATGATGTCCATTGCGCTTCGCTTCATTCCTACCTTATGGGGGGAAACGGAAAAAATCAAAAAGGCTCAAATGGCGCGCGGGGTTGATTTTGAGGCTGGTTCATTGTTCAGACGGATCATGAACCATATTCCCATCTTGATCCCGCTCTTGATCTCGTCTTTCCGGCGCGCCGAAGATTTGGCCATGGCGATGGAAGCCCGTGGCTACCGCGGAGGCGAAGGGCGAACCCGTTGGCGGGAGTTGACGTTCGCTCGGCGGGATTTGTGGCTGATTCCGACGGCGGCGACGCTGTGGCTGGCGTTGTGGTACTTGGAGAAGTAGGGGGCCGAAATAAGAAGATGAAAAAGATCAAACTGCACATTTCCTATGACGGCACTGACTTTTCCGGGTTTCAGCGCCAACCGGGGCAACGCACGATCCAAGCGGAGCTGGAAAACGCGTTGACCGCCTTGATGCGGGAAAAGATAGAGATTCACGGCTCGGGAAGGACAGATGCGGGTGTTCATGCCCAAGGGCAGATTTGCCACTTTGTGACATCTAGTCCGATTCCCGCCGAAAAGATCGCGTATATCTTGCGCAACATGTTGCCGCGGGATATTGTCGCGGTGTCGAGCGAAGAAGTTCCGTCCGACTTTCACGCGCGCAAGAGCGCCCACTGGAAGACGTATCGCTATCAGATAGATACGCGGCGTGCCCCGGATGTGTTTTCTCGCCGTTATCGCACTCATCTTCCTTATGTAGTTGATTTTCAGGCGATGCGGGAAGCTGCCGGTTACTTGGTGGGCACTCATGATTTCACATCGCTGTGCTCGGCCAAAACGCAGGTGGAAGACCGGGTGCGCACGATCTATCGGTGCGAGGTTATCGAAGAAGCGCATGGGTATGCGATCGAAGTGACAGGTAGCGGGTTTTTGTACAACATGGTGCGGATATTGGCCGGCACATTGGTCGAGGTGGGGAGAAAGCATATCGATCCTAATGCAATCCCGGTGATCTTGGCCGCCCGCGATCGCACGAAGGCTGGCCCTACTTTCCCGCCCGAGGGGCTCGTGCTGATGGAAGTGGGCTACACTCCATGGAACAATATGTAAACAGGGCATTTGCCCTTGCGATTTCTTGACATTTTCCCGCATTTAAGGTAAGATTACGCTTGGTATTTTCCACTCCATGCCCCGGTGGAGTTGTTCGGCGCAAATCTTGTCAGTGCTACAAAAATGCTTCTAATTGCTTCTAAATGCTTCTAAATCTGTTAAAAGTAAACGGTCAATCCGTTGCGATAGAGGAGGGAATACGATGCGTACCACATTTATGGCTAAGCCAAATCAAGTGGAACGGAAATGGTATGTGGTAGATGCTGCGGGCAAAACCTTGGGTCGCCTCGCAACTGAAGTAGCTACCTTGCTTCGCGGAAAGCATAAACCTGAATTTACTCCCCATGTGGACACTGGCGATTTTGTGATCGTGATTAACGCAGATCAAGTTGAATTGACCGGTAAAAAATGGGCTCAAAAAACTTACTATCGTCACTCTGGTCATCCAGGTGGTTTGAAAGCCACTGTAGCCAGTGACATGCGCGCCAAACATCCGGAGCGCCTGATCGAATTCGCAGTGAAAGGCATGCTGCCAAAAGGCTCTTTGGGTCGTCAGCAATTCAAAAAACTAAAAGTATACGCTGGTTCCGAACATCCTCATCAGGCTCAACAGCCGGTTGAGTGGGAACTGCGCGGTTAATAAAAGGAGGTAACCGATTTGGCACAAGTTCAATTCTATGGAACCGGTCGCCGTAAGGAATCGGTCGCTCGTGTTCGCCTCGTTGCTGGGGATGGCCGCGTTGTGATCAATGGTCGTAACATTGATGACTATTTTGGTCTGGAAACCTTAAAAGCGATCGTACGTCAACCATTAGTACTGACCAACACCACGGATCGTTATGATGTATTGGTGAACGTATCCGGTGGTGGATTCACAGGACAAGCGGGCGCAATCCGCCACGGTATCGCGCGTGCGCTTCTGAAAGTGGATCCAGAACTTCGTCCATCCTTGAAAAAAGCCGGCTTCTTGACCCGTGACCCACGGATGAAAGAACGGAAAAAATACGGTCTCAAAGCTGCTCGTCGCGCACCTCAGTTCTCCAAGCGCTAATCGGGCATCCGCTTTTTACACAAACCCCTGGATTGTTGTCCAGGGGTTTTTTCTGTCCTTCTTTCGTCAACAATAAATGAGATGGATGCAAAAGAAGGAGCGATTTGGCTTGGTGGGGGAAATCATTCATATTGATAGTTTGCGGATAAAAAAAGAAGCGGCTTTGCGCCAAGATGCATTAGATGCGTTCACTTGGGACGAAATGGAGCGGGTGAAAGCCAATCTGATCGAACCGATAGTGAAATATTGGCCGGCCTCGAGAAAATGGCTCCTGCTCGAATTATGTTACCGTCTGGCCTATGAAGCGTTTGTTTGTGGCATGAAAGAAGCCAAATGGAGACGGTCACCACGAACGTTTAAAGAGGCGCTGGATGTGTTTGCGCCGCGCCATCAAGCCCATTGCCAACAGCTGATGGAACAGCTGACCAAAGAGTTTCATGTATTCGAGTGGTTGGATGAATGGAGCGCGGAATCGGTGTTTATGCTGTTGGCGGAGCTGTCTAAAAATTGGTTTATGAAAGGGTATGCACAAAAGCGTTGACGATCATATCAATCGGTCTCGTCCCATACATTAGCTAGTAGGCGATGTGAAGTGAGGCGAGACGCATGAAAATGGCAATGGATTGGTGGAAGCGCCACCAGAAAAAAGGATGGATGATTCTGCTCTGCGCGGCGGTGCTTGTCAGTGCCATCGGCATGTTTTCGGTTATGAAGGTAGGCTCAGTTAGCACCATGGCTATGCCCCTGAGTGGCAAGGTGATCATGATTGACGCAGGTCACGGGGGAGTCGATGGAGGGGCCAGCGGAAACGGATTGGTAGAGAAACATATCACTTTAAATATTGCTTTATATTTGCGGGATTACCTGAATGAAGCGGGAGCATATGTGCTGATGACGCGCGAAGCCGACCAAGACTTAGCCGAACCGGAAACGAAGTCACTCAGTCGGCGAAAAGTGGAGGATTTGTTAAAGCGCATTCACTTGTTGAAGGAGAAGCGGGCTGATGCGCTTGTGAGCATCCATCTCAACGCCATGACATCTCCCAAGTGGTCTGGCGCCCAAACTTTTTACAATCCGATTCGCGAAGAGAACAAGCGGTTGGCCACGCTGATTCAAGCGGAATTGATCAAACAATTGGGGAATACCAACCGCCTGGCCAAACAGAAAAGCGATGTCTACATCCTCAAAGAGGCACATGTCCCCACCGCACTGGTTGAAGTTGGTTTTTTGACCAATCCAGGCGAGGCCAAACTGCTCGCAAATGAGAATTACCAGAAGAAATTGGCTGCCGCCATTTATTTGGGCTTGTTGCAGTATTACACCGGCAAGGAGACACCTCCGTTAACCGATCGTTAATGTGCTATAATGGAAAAGAAATCGCTTTCGATCGAGGTGTCTTGTGACATGATAACGAGAGAACAAGTATTGGACGCTTTAAAAGAAGTAAAAGATCCGGAGATAAATAGAAGCTTGGTTGAGCTAAACATGGTTCGCAATATTGAAATCAAGGGGACGCGTGTGGCACTGGATTTGATTTTAACAATTCAGGGTTGCCCCCTTAAATTTAAGATTCAGGAGGATGTCGAAACGGCGCTGAAGGCCTTGGGGGCTACAGAAGTGGATGTGCGCATTGGTGCGATGACCGATGAAGAGAGAAAAGCGCTGTCAGAATCATTGCGCCGACCCAGTGGTCCCTCCGCAGCGGGCGCAAACACCGAATCGCCCCTGTTGTCCAAAGCTTCGAAAACGGAATTCATCGCTGTTGCCAGTGGCAAAGGCGGTGTCGGCAAGTCGACAGTGACGGTGAACTTGGCTGTCGCTTTGGCGAGGGAAGGCAAGAAAGTAGGCATCATCGATGCAGACATCTATGGCTTTAGTGTGCCGGACATGATGGGGATCGAACAACGCCCCGTGGTGATCGACCAAACCATTTTGCCTGTGGAACGGTTTGGCGTGAAAGTGATGTCGATGGGATTCTTTGTGGAAGACAATGCTCCTGTCGTGTGGCGTGGCCCCATGTTAGGTAAGATGTTGCGCAATTTCTTTAGTGAAGTCCATTGGGGCGAATTAGATTACTTGCTATTGGATTTGCCTCCTGGAACAGGGGATGTCGCCTTGGATGTTCATCAATTGATACCACAAAGCAAGGAAATCTTGGTGACCACCCCGCATGCGACGGCAGCGTTTGTGGCCGCCCGGGCTGGTGCGATGGCCCTTCACGCCACCAAACACGAGCTGTTGGGGGTTGTGGAAAACATGGCGTGGTATCAGAACAAATACGGAGAGCGCGAGTATGTATTTGGCCGTGGCGGGGGAGAGAAACTGGCCAAAGAATTGAACATTGAGCTGCTGGCGCAGATTCCATTGGGTGCCCCTGACAACGACGATGTGGATGATCCGAATTTCGCTCCTTCAGTATACGATGCCAACCATTTTATCGGTAAGATCTACACCACATTGGCGCGCAAAGTGATCGAAAAAGCGCCTGTGCATAGCGAATCCTAAAAAAAGGCTACCGGGCTTATGCCTGGTAGCCTTTTGCTTATGATCCTCCGCTGCCTTCCCCGCCACCGTCTCCGCCACCATCTCCTCCACTGGCTTCTCCACCGCCTTGGCCTTGTTTTTCGCCCTCTTTTTGCTTCAATGCTTCTTGCACTTTTTTGGCCAACTTTTCTTGAATGCTTGGCACTGATACAAGCTCTTCCATGAGCTTTTGCACTTCTTGGCGGGCTTGTTGGCTTTTGAGCAACTGAATCAGGTGTTGGGAAAACTGCGGATCTTTTAAGAGATCGAGCATCATCTTTTGGTACTCTGGATCTTTCATCATTGTTTTGAACATGGTTTTCTGTTGCTCTTCATTCGCTTTATATAAGTTGGCAGCCACTGTTTCTTTTTGCAGGATTTTTTCCCACTCTTTTTTGGTCTGCTGATCTGTAAACGACTTGGACAAAATCGTTTCCAATTCTTTGGAATCGATGGTGACTTTTTGTTTGAACGATGGATCGGTCATGACATCTTCCAGCATCTTTTTTCCTTCAGAGGTGTGCAATACGTCCAGTGTGATCTCTTTAATCTTTTGGTAATCAGGCTCTTGCGGTTGGGATTGGCTGTTATTGCATGAAATGAGGAAAAGACCGGCGATAATTGGGATTATCCATTTTAAGCGCTGCATAAGCGTGTCCTGCCTCCGTTTCCAAGGGAACTACTTTTAATATGGAATGGGTGGATGGGTTTTATGCAGAGAAAGAAAGGCGTCCACTTTCGCAGGTATAATGATTTTGATACAATCGAGAAGAGGAAATGGAACAGGAGAGACGGCCATGACACTAAAAAAACTGTTTTATTGGTTCTGGTCCACACTCGCGCTTGGCGGCGTGACGGCGTTGGTCCTTGCTTTTGTCCTGGAGATATTGGTGGGGCAGAAGATGTTTGGCGACATCACACAACAATTGCTGTTGAGTTTGACCCTGGCGGCGGTTGCTGAGTTGGGGTTCTTTGCATACCTGGTTTTCAATTTCTTGGCCAAGGGGCTCATTCGCAATAAACTGGGTTATGATGTGACGATGTTGGTTCTCACAGTGATCATTTTGGGTAATCTGGTATATCTGAATGCGGTCAAATTCAGTGGGGAAAGCTTTTGGTTGCACTTATTGATTCCATTCATCATTCTCCTGACGGCCTTGATCGTAGCGAAGCTGAAAGAGAAATCGACCAATGTGTCGGCCTATATTCCGACTCTTTTCTTCATGGTCGTGGCTACTATTCTTGAGGCGATTCCATCGATTAATTCCAAAGCGGGCGAAATCCCGTTATTGATCATTTTTCACAGCGTGGTGGTGTTGCTGGTTTGCAACGCATGGCAAATCCTGCAATTGCACCGTTGGATCAAACCGCCGGCGAAAATCAGCCAAACCAAATAAGTAAAACACGACAAACCAGTTCCCTCGATTGGCGGGAAACTGGTTTGTCGCCATCATGCGATGGAAATCTTATCAATCAACGGCTTTCATTTTTACTTCGGAACCGGCGATCAGCTCGGAGACAGTGACAAATTGATATCCTTGTTTGCGCAAGGAGTCGATGATGACAGGCAGGGCTTCGTGGGTTTGCCGGCAAGAATCGCTGGCGTGCATGAGAATGATGTCGCCCGGATGGACGCGCTTGAGAACGCGGTTGATGATTTTCTCTTTTCCTGGGTTCATCCAGTCGAGCGAATCAGTGTCCCATTGGATGGACTTATATCCCATTTGATCGGCGATGCGTAACACCCGTTTGTCGAAATCGCCATTTGGATAGCGGATTAGCTTCGGCTTTTTCCCCGTAATTTCGGTCAAGATTCGGTCCGCTTTGCTAATTTGCGTGCGAATTTGCTCTTCGTTGTACTGGCTATAATTATCATGGCGATGGCCGTGGCTCCCTATCTCAAAACCCATGTCCACAATGCGTTTGACCAAATCAGGATGGCTCTCAGCCCAAGGAGATGACAGGAAGAATGTTGCCTTTTTCAATCCTTTTTGCTCCAACACATCCAAGATCGGTCCGGTGCGTTCTTCCCCCCAACTGATGTCGAACGTGAGGGCCACTTGTTTTTTATCCGTCTCTACACTGTAGATGGCACTTGGCCCAGGGTCAATAGGGAAGAACACTTGCATATTCTTATTTTCAGCGTAGAAAATGCCCATAGCGAAAAACAAAGCTAACATGATGAAAAACGTACTTTTCAATCGTTTTGCAGATAAAACCAAGAACATATTCATCTATGACCCTCCTACTGGCAACCTCTTATTATCAATCTATGCCGATGGACGAGGGTTATGATTGAATCCCTTAAGGCAAAAGGAGTGAAAGATATGCGGATGTGGTTGGCGGCAATCAGGGAAGAAAGCAGGTATCTCGGCATTGCGGCGGTGGTATTCATCACTAGCACCATAGCCGGGTTTGCCAATGGAGATGCCATTCTTGAAAGCATGAAGCAGATGGGGATCATGGATCAATTGGAGCAAGTGATGGGATCAATCAGCAAAGAGCCTACGTTTGCCAATGCCTTCAGCATCATTTTTCTTAATAACCTGCTCGCTTCGCTAGAAATGATTGCGTTTGGGCTTTTGCTGGGGATTATTCCGTTTATGGCCATGTTGACGAATGGGATGGTTCTCGGTGTAGTATTAGATGCGGCGGCCAAGTCCAGCGGGCAGCATCCCTTGGCCATCTTTGTCGGGAAAGTCCTACCGCATGGCGTGCTTGAATTACCCGCTATCATTTTGGCGGCAGCGATCGGCATCCGGTTGGGCATGGCAGGCTGGCGCCGTTTTCTAGCGATGCTGGTACCCGGGCGGCGTGAAGGTTCCATTCAAGAGTGGAAAGGCATCCGGGCCAGATTGCCCCGATTGATTTTGATCATCGCCCTGCTGTTGGCGGTGGCTGCTGTGGTTGAATCGGGCCTTATTGTGTCAGGCATGCAATAAAAGGAGGTACGACAATGAACATTAAAATTGAGTGGCAAGGCAACATGCATTTTAAAACGGAGACACCCTCGGGCCATGCAATTTCCTTGGATGCCTCGCAAGAAGTGGGCGGAGAGAACCTAGGCCCACGGCCGACCGAGGTGCTTCTGTCCGCGGTGGGAACGTGTTCTGGGATTGATATTGTGGATATTTTGCGTAAAATGCGCTTACATGTGGAGTCTTTCGCGATGGAAGTGAATGGAGAGCGGGCAGAAGAGCATCCGCGCCGCTTTACGCACGTTCACATGCATTATCGTCTGACGGGAGATCTGCCGGAAGACAAAGTGCGCCGCGCGGTGAAGCTATCTGTGGAGAAGTATTGCTCCGTATCCAATTCCCTTAACGCGAAAGTGACTGCTAGCTTTGAGATTAATGGCCAACGGTTCGAAATAGATTAATTGTAAACGGGGTAAGAGCGGTTCCGGATGAATGGAATCGCTCTTTTTTGGATAATAAGTGTTGACATGATATAATGCCTGTGATAATATCTTATTTGTCGCCGCGAACGAGCGGTGCGAAATGAAACAAAGTGTTCCTTGAAAACTAAAGAGTGACAACGTGACCTGTCAATTCATTGAGCATAGACTCAAACCTCAGTTTTGCACTTTGGTGTGAAACCTTTAACGGAGAGTTTGATCCTGGCTCAGGATGAACGCTGGCGGCATGCCTAATACATGCAAGTCGTGCGGGGGTCTTCGGACCCTA
>NZ_PVTZ01000010.1 GCF_003003125.1 Laceyella sediminis
CCATTTTCCTAGCCACGGAGGAGCCAGTGTTGCAATTCTCCCCCCGATCAATCGAAATGCGAGCGCTCCGGCCCCCAATCCGACCAAACCAGCTAATGCACCAATTATCGCCTCTTGCGCAATACCGGAAACATCCTTATCAGCCATCCAAGCTCCAAATCCGCCAACCGCCATTCCCATCACGATCGAAATACCCACAAGGGGGTTGGTACTTAGAAAAAACAGACCCAGTCCCATACACAACAGCGCCAAAATCAAGGATAATTGCTGTTGCAGCCATTTTAGCAACTGATCAATAAAGCCGGTCGATTCTTGCACCGGGGCTTTGGGAATCTCCGCCTTCGGTACCTCAATCTTATTTTCCGGTATCTTCACTTTCGGTATTTCAATCGGGTCACTCGGTATCTCCACTTTCGGTATCTCTATCGGGTCATTACTCGGAATCGTTGGTATTTCAATGCCTTCTGCAAGCAATATCTTCTCTGTTTTTGTGTCCAACCATGTATGAGGCTGCGCTAATGCTAGATGGGGGATATTTATATGTATGATTAATAGTATTAATAGAATAGTAGGTATCTTCCACTTTCCCATAGTCAATAATATTCCTCCTTCATCTTAAACAACCTTCACTTCTGGAAAAACTATTATAGGTTCAACAAGATGACACAAGCCAATCCACAGGCAATTACAATGATATATACCCTCATTATTAAACCTTATCTACTATATCCTCCTATTTTAAAAATGCAAAACTTCCATTGATTCATCATATTTACCCCCCTTTATTACTGAAGATTACGATCATTTTCATACTAATCCCCTCTTCCTTATAAATAATGAGTAGCTATGTCTAACTGACTTCATCAGTCATCATCGTCATCATCCAGATGTTGCATAGCAAGATGCATGTATTCATTGGTTAAAAGCCATTGCTCTTCGTCCATCTGTTTCTCTTTCGCGACACCAGGCGTATTCTTCGAATCAGCGGGATTAGCTGCCATCGATTCTGTCGATTTCACCGTAGCAGAAACAAATGGCGGCGGCTCATTGCCCTCCGTAAAAAAGAACCATTTGGCAAATTGCATGAACTTGGTCTTCAACATTTCGTTGGTTTCCAATTCGCGGATCTGCTCCTTAGACAATGGGGCATAGGGAATAAACAACCCGTATTGCTCCCGATTGAGCTCCACTTCGATTCCCAGCTGAATCAAACGCATCAAATCGGCACTTTTGGGCTGATGCTTCTCCAAATAGTCAAACACGTATTGCGGCGTTTTTTTATTTAATCGGGTGTTGGGTAATTGCGTACCCGGACCGTATTTCTTCTCAACCAATGGACTTCTCCCTCCCTACAACAAAAGACCCCTTCAGAGGTCTCTATTATAACCCGTTATATCATTCCTTTTCACTATGGCGCTTGAGGAGGAATAAGCACAATCTTGCGTTTTTTCCCGTGTTCACGATGGTAGACACCGATTTTGTGATACGCCTCCGCCAGGATCCAGAACGACTGATTGGGATCAAGAAAATAGATCACGTATTCGCCAGCCATCCCTTCCCCTTGATTCAACTCCGACAAATACGGCAGAATCAGGTTGCTCGCACCCCCGATAAAGTAAGCGGACTGGCAGTTGGATACCTCATTCCACTTCCGCTTCATGTACTCATAAATGGTCTGCGCATACCTGCGCAAATGGCCATCCACGATATCTTGAATCGGCTTTGGTTTCCCTTGCACCAGAATATCTTTAACTTGGGTTGATAGCGGCGAACCTTTCCTTGAAGCCAGGATATGATCAGCCAACTGCTTTCTCGATTCAAAGGTGACATTGTACTTGGAATATATGCTGTCCAGAATGGAATCCAGCGTCTTGTTAATGCCCAGTTTCTGCTCCCCTTTGGACCGTTCGTTGTCCGTCTTCCCACCAGCCAAAATCACCGCACAATCCAGGGTTCCGCCTCCGTTGTCCAAAATCATGTAGTTCCCTTCCGTCCCCGGTAGCGGTTTGTAGCCGCCAAAGGCATCGGTCGTCAGTTCCAGATTCGCTGCCTGCCCCTCTGAGCTTAACTTCACATCAAACACTTCAAGATGCACTTCAACGTGGCGATAGGGGGAAGCCGTTTCCAAAAACGTCACCTTATGCACACCATTGGTGATCTTCTGTTTAAATTGCTTGCGCAGCTCTTTGTTTTTGAACTCACTGATCGGTAATCCGCCACTTAAGCAATATGTGGCGAAGCAAACGCCATCTTTCACCGCAAAATGCTTCACTGCATCAACTGCCAATGCCGTCAGAAACACGATGAATGACTGATCTTCGTTAGCCTTTATTGAGCCGGGGGAGATTTCTCTCCGTTCATCCTGTTGCCTCGCGGCTAACTGGCCAACGGCGAGAGTTCCCCATTTCCGGTTCAGAGCCGGTGAATCAATTTTTACGCGCAGACCTTCTAGAATGTCATTCTCTTGCTCCAGCACATCATCGAATGACATTTCGGCAATAACATTGGGAAAGACAAAGCGGGACTTTTCACTGCCAAAGATGCAGTTGACTTCGGTATTTCCAATATCAATGGCGGCCGATCGTCCACGAAGGGTGATGACCGGACGACCATCTTGGCCGATAAACTGCTTTTCAATGGCTGGATGGCTTTGTGTCAAATGTTGTGCAGTTTCCAATGCACATGCTCCTTTCTGTTTTTTCTGACACCCATATTGTATTACTAAAAGTATTACTTTTCAATTATTTTTTATGACTTTTTGTATTACACTTTGATTTTTTGTGTGAAATAAGAACAGGCTTGAAGTGGAAGCAACCCACCTCAAGCCTTCTCTTCTTGTTGATTCAATTTCACAATTGGCAGCAAATCATTCAGCGTGCACTCCAGTTCTATGCACAGTTTCAGGGCATGTCCTAACGGCAATTCTTCTATTTTCCCATTTGCCATCTTATTGATGAAGGGATGGTTCACATCAATGATGCGTGCGATTTGGCGTTGGCTGTACCCTTTTTTCTCTAACAGATCAGCCAGACGAAAAAGAAAAGTGTGATCTTTGTATGGCTCAGGATAAATTTTTCCCGCAACTTCTTTAGTGTATCGATATTCCATTGTCTAGCTCCTCTTCATAACATGTCATTCTTAAATTAACACATAAAAGGGAGCCAATGCCAGGATTGTGACCCTTTTCTGAAAATGATGTTGTATATCTTTAATTAACATGGTAATATAAAGTTATCATTATGAATGGAGGTGATTACATGCGCTTTATCGCCGATCCACCTTGGAGCTAAACAAATAGCGCCTTACCGGGTTTGGTAAGGCGTCCAACATCAGGGCTACAACCTTATGCTCTTGTATCGTTGGGCGGATACATGCTCAATTTGCGCCCATGATAGTCAATTTTTACTTCTGATGGAGAGATAGGCACTTGGGACCATAACCATGCAGCAATCGCTTTTGCGTCATTGTATCGCCCAAAGAAATACCGCCCTGCATATTCAAACATGGCCCCTTGGACTTCAAGGCTGTTATCTTCGCAAAAATCACAAAAAAATTCGACCGCAATGGGAGGAAAGCCGGAGACTAGACCAAGCTGGTAATGATACTCACGTGAGGGAATATCAACACCATTGATCTTAGCAGAAAACTCTCTGCACATCGCGATCGAACGAAAAAAAACGATGGCTTTTGGGAGTTCTACGTGAGGGTACCGCTTTAGCCAAAAGATTTCCGGATGTGTTCTGGAAACAATTAATGCCGGTTTCAAGCCTGCTATAAAGGCATCGATGTCCGTCACATGATCACAACCATTCATTTTTTAATTGGAGGGAGTTACATGTTTAAACCATGGCTACATCGCCGTTTCGTACTTAATCCATTCTCGGTGGTTGCGTTGAATGGTGGTTTGGGTGAAAGCGTTTCATTCTTCTGGGGATCAAGCAATGACGACCAAGATGAAGACGGCGGTCGAGTCATCTACCGCTGGAAGTGCAGATTTTGCTGGGAAGAATACAAAGACACGAACAACGACGGCCACGCTCCCGATTGCGAAGTGTGCCATAACAAGATGAAATTTTATGAGAAGATGTATACCTAATCATCTTCAACGGCAAACGAAAAGACCCCTTCCTGGTTGAAGGGAAGGAGCTTCAATTAGTCATGATTAAGGCGGGACGAGTGAAGTCGTCCTTTTTTATTTTCTCTAAAGGTTACCCACTGATTTTCAATCCATTATGGATTCAGCTAAAAACTGTATGTGAACTTCAGCCATTTTAAGTATTTTCATTAAAACAAAAAAAACAAAACGATCTGTGAACCGTAATGGTGCAAAAATGCCAGGAGGTTCACGGACCATTAATATAAAAAAGCCCAGCAAATTGCTAGGCTATCAACTTTGATTAATCTTCCCACAAAAAAGTACACTAATTTTTATTTATAAACATTGCATTCAACTCATCAATTAAAAAATATACAATCGCAATTATTGTAGTGAAAATATAAAATTGTTCCAGATCATTTTGACCAATTGAAATAATAGCACTTCCAATCAAACCAGAAATAACATAGAGAATAAACTTAACAATATACCTTGTAACACCTTTTATTTTTTTAGTTATAAAATCAAAAAATATTGATACCATTAATCCA
The DNA here is from genome assembly GCF_003003125.1 of Laceyella sediminis. Lineage (GTDB taxonomy): Bacteria > Bacillota > Bacilli > Thermoactinomycetales > Thermoactinomycetaceae > Laceyella > Laceyella tengchongensis. Next base: position 4,648 of record NZ_PVTZ01000010.1, read on the forward strand.
TAACCAAAAATACCAATAAAAGAAAAAAAACTTGCAATGGCTAAAAAAAACATAAATTCACTCGTCGTAGATTCAATAATTACATAAGAATAACCTAATAAAAACAAAATCCAAGTGAACAATGCACTTAATAACTTTCGGTATATTTTATTATTTGTTAATGATAACTTCACTTTAACCCGCTCTTTTCTTATAAAGCCTGGCTATGCCAGGCTTTTTTATTGTATATATGGATAAAGCTTATTAATTGTATCATTTGAAACTGAACCTGTACCTCCTAAAATATAAAAATTATTAAAACCAATCATAACCAGTTCTTGTATCACCTGTGAATTTTGGCCATTTATAAGCCGACAGCGAAGGATTAAGTACTTTTACAGCTGGAATGAAAATTTGGTATCTTAACAAATGACCGTATCCTAAAATTGTATTAGAAGCAGAACTAGTACTAATGGTTTTCTGTTTATTAGATTTAACTGTATAGTCTCCATTAGTAGTAACCTCTTTAGTCAGAGTATTTGATACATAATATAAGTTCTCTTCATCTTTTTTAGTTATAGGTACTTTCATTTGTTTTAGTTTAGCTTTTTTTCTTTTTTTCTCTTGCTCACTAATCTTTGTTTTCCCGATAATTTCATAAATGTACTTTTTATTAGCCGTTACACTATTATCTACATATTCAGTGCCTTTAACTTCACCAATTATTTTTTTATCCCTATATACTTCATAAGTTTGATCATCATCAGGAACTCCAAACCAGCTTAATTTCACTTCATTTTTCCTAATAATTGTAATCAGATTGGAATCTTTTAGAGGATTATCTTTATATTGTTTTTTATCTTCTTCTGAACGTAATGTTGAGGTTTCAATCACTGCTTCATCGACAATCTTATCCCCATCATAAGCTTTAATTTTTAATCTTTGAGGAGTATCACTTCCCAAATTAGATAGTTGAACATCATTTTTTTTCGAAGCTTTGAACAAACCGGTTTGTACATTTAACTGCTTATAAATTTTTTCGTCTTTAAACACTTTAATTGTATTCCCCACCGAATTAAAACTCACATCAACACTATTATTAGTTGATTCAACCCTAATATCCAACTTTTCATTTGCTGATCCTAATTGTGTTGACAGTAAAACACCAGTAATTGTAATAGGCATAATAGATAATAACAATAATTTCTTAGTGTTTTTCTTCAACCAATTTACCTCCTAAAATACTATTTTTTAAAAATCTTATTATAAAATATCATAAAAGATGTTTATTTACCATTACTTTTTTGAAAATAGAGGGGAACTTTATAAAGTATATACCCTATAGAAAAGAGGTGACCCTGCAATTGGTTACCCCTTTTCTTCTAATGAAATCAACTTAGTAAATAGTAAAGCATCACTCAGTATATCCCATCAGTTTCTTCAATCGTTGCATACGTAGTGTCTCTCTGCGTTTGTTCCCACCGCATGCTTGACATCGAACACCTCTCCTGAAATCAGGCAAGCGAATATAAGAGACTTTTCCACAAGAACATTGGTACTTAAACGGTTTGAGCATTCCCTCATACTGGCTTAAGAGCTTGCAGCCTTCCTTATTCAATTCCAGCTCTACTTGTTCTTGTGTCAATCTTGAATCTTCGATCCAGCACTGTTTGCACCTTTTTCCTGAATCAAACTGATTCCATGATGTTGACCACGCATGACCTCTAGGACAAATCACAGGCACTTTGGTTTGGTTGTTGATGTAGTGGTCAGTTTGAATCGTGTAACCTTCCGCTTCCAGTGCCGTTTTAAACTTTGCAAACATTTCCGCGCGGTGCTCTTCGCGGGGTTTGTTTTTGCGAGTTGGCTTTTTGGTTTTAGCGGCTTTTTGTATGCCCATTTCATAGCACTGCCGGCATCTTTTTCCCTGTCGGATGTTGTCCCAAGTGGCTCGCCACTCATGCCCGTGGGAGCATTGCATCTCCAACTTCGTGCGATTGTTGACATACTCTGACGACTTTACTATATAGCCTTCTTTCGCCAATAGCGATTTGATCTCTTCTAACTTTCGTTCACGAAACGCCTGATCATATTTCCCTGTTTTCTTTGGCATGTTGTTTCTCCCCTCGTGCTGTCTTTAAAATACAGGATTTCAGGGGCCTAGTACAGCTTTGCTTCTTGGTATCGTTTGTGAACTACCTATCCTTCATTCGTTTCTACTGGATCGCCAATAATTGTATTGACATCGACCATGTCGCGAATGTTTTCCATAGCGGTTTTCATTAAGTTTTGAATTGGATGCTCAGACATTTAGCGTACTCTTCCTTTCCGCATATGAACTAGTAATCGTTTAATGGCAATGATAGCATGCCCGATCCTAAACCGGATTATGCCATTGACATGCATATCCCACACCTTCGCATGGAATTCGGGATCGACTGCGATCTGCGGCTGATGCCGGCACTTGACCTTTGAACAGAACCACCCGATGAGGGTCGATTTGACGGCCCACACCATCCCGGTCAAAATGCCAGCTTCTGCCGCATCCCCCGTACCAATGCGCGACTTCCAAACCAGTCTTTCACAGGTAATTTTGCTCGAAAACCAACGAAGAATTTGGTGAAAACCCGTTACATTCCGCACAATCTCTTTGTATGCCCTGTTTAATCTCTTCAAAAGGCGTGTGTTTACCTTCACTTCCGAATTTTGTTGCTCCGCACTCCCATTTCCGATCATCTTGTCCAAGCCGGATCGGGTATTTACTTTCACGCCTTGATTCAAGCCTTTCCACTGTATTTGCGGAATGGCAATACGATACCGAATCAAGCCCCGCCATGCGGTAAGGATGATCTCGCCCCGGTCATCTCCATGTTCGCGTTTATACACCAATTCAACGCGGAGTGCGGTAAACCAGATGATGACCAATAAAGCAATCAACAAGCCCAAAACAAGCAGCCCAAAAAACAACAACCCCACCACCTGCCATTATTCGGTATTTTTTGCAGGAAAGTGGGGATGTATACACTGCGCCGCGCAATTTCCACGGGCTTGGTCACCAAATCCAGATCAAGCGGAACCCGGGAAACGCGGAAAACTGCTGTTTTCCACATCATTGGAATATTGCCGAATGATTGCTAAGATCTCATCCGCTTCATCTGCTTGAATGATTTTTTGGATGTTTTCTTCCCGTGACAACAAGTTAGACAACTCTGCCAATGCTTTTAAATGGGAGTGATTATCGACAGCGGCCAATACGATGATCAAATGCACCTCTTTTCCTCTATCAAAAGAAACACTCTCTTTCAAGCGCAACAAACTCATTGACAACTGGTTAACCCCTGATCCAGGCCTGGCATGCGTGATCGCCACATGTGGTGTCAACACGACATAAGGGCCCCATTGCTCGATGATTTTAATCATTGCTTGAATATAGTGTTCTTCAATATATTTTAACTGGAGTAATGGAAGAGACGCGATTCGCACCGCCTCCTTCCAATGGGATACAAAATCTTTGAGCACGATGGTTTCTCTGGTGATCAATTGATGTAACAAATTAAAAGCTCCTTTCCGCTCCATTCTAAAAAGAAATTAAAAAATATATTACTGTATATTTTTATTTATCAAAAGAATTATTTTATGTTAATGCAATAAATATCAACTAAATATGTTGCCAAAGTATATATTTACACCATTGATCTCCGCACATCAATTTACTTAAATATTCTATCAATTGGTCGTTTTCCCTGCTTGCTTTCCTACGGATCATTCCTTTCTTTTTTTATCATTTTTTATTCCGCCAATCCATTTCTTTATAAATGAAGATCTATAATATCACTCGCTTTTTATTATAAATCAACCATGTCATTTGCCAATCTTACAAAAAAAGAACAAATCTGTATTCCCGCCATCCTTCCCGTTTAAAACAAAAAAAGTGCCCGAAGGCACTTTTTTAAACAAACGTTGAGCGTTGCTATTTAACTTTCATTTACGGTTTCTAACACAGGTTGCTCTTCCGCTTCCATCTCAGCATCCGGTTGAATGACGTCGGTATCCACGCCCAACCGCTCAAACAGGTCTTGCCGCTCTTGCTCCCATTCTTGCCAATCAAAAATGGAATCAGCGGGAGGAAGTTCATCAATATGGTTAAGTCCAAAATAATCGAGGAATTCACGGGAAGTCCCGTACAATATTGGTCTGCCCGCTCCTTCCGCTCGGCCCACTTCACGAATCAACCCTTTTCTTTGCAACACCTGAACCACCCGATCACTTTTCACCCCGCGAATCTCTTCAATCTCCGCGCGCATGATCGGTTGGCGGTAGGCGATGATAGCCAGCGTTTCCAACGCCGCCCGCGACAATTGTGACCGATTGGGGGCTTGCGCCAATTTTTCAAAATAAGCAGCATGTTCGGGCAATGTAGTCATTTGGTATACTTGTGCCACTTTCATGATTTGCACGCCCCGCTGTTGCTCTTTCCAATCCACTCGCATGTCGTGGATGAGCAATTCCACATCCTTTTTGGACATTCCAGTCACATCCGCAATTTCTTTCAAGCTGAGACCGTCTTCCCCCGCAGCAAAGAGAAGTCCTTCAATAACGGCTTTCATCTCTTGGCTCACGTTTGGCTTCCCCCCACTTCTAACCGCTCAATCAAGATTTCCCCAAACAGCGAATGCTGCCGGCAGATGATTTTTTTCATTTTCATCAATTCTAGTAAAGCCAAAAAGGTAGTGATCACTCGCTCTTTCGTCAACGTGTCCCACTTTAACATCTTCGTAAAGAAAAGTTGCCCCTGTTCCAACAGTTCATTATATATTTCATCCATGCGGGCACTGACGGAAATCTCCTCCCGAGCTACTTTGGTCATCGGCTCGGGAGGTTTGCGATTTTTGAGGGCATCGACAAACGCTTGCAACAGATCATCCGGAGTAAGGCCTTCGACTGGGTTGGCTTCCTGCGTGTAAGAGGAAAGGTCCATCGCCGGTCGGGAATACACTTTGCTACGCTCTTCTTCCCGTTCTCGCAACACTTCGCCCAACCGCTTGTACCGCTTATACTCCAACAAACGCTCCACCAATTCAGTCCGCGGGTCTACCATCCATTCCTCTTCATCGTAAGTGAAATCTTCTTCCAACACTTCTTCTTGCCGCGGCAAGAGCATCCGGCTTTTGATCGCCAGCAACGTGGCCGCCATCACTAAAAACTCACTGGCTACCTCCAATTCAAGCTCTTGCGCTTCATACAAGACCTGCATGTACTGTTCTGTAATCTGCGCGATGGGAACTTGATAAATATCAACTTCCGCTTTTTCAATGAGATGTAGCAACAAATCCAATGGCCCTTCAAATAGGTCCAGCTTGATTTTTACATCATGCGCCATGCCTTTTCCTCTTTCTGTTAGCCGTTGATTTGCCGCATCAGATTGGCCATTTCGATCGCGCTGACGGCCGCTTCCGCTCCTTTGTTCCCCGCTTTGGTTCCGGCCCGCTCAATAGCTTGTTCAATCGTCTCCGTCGTCACTACCCCAAACACGACCGGAAGTTGGTGACGCTGGCTTACTTGTGACACACCTTTGGAGACTTCGTTGCACACATAATCATAATGGCTGGTCGCCCCCCGGATAACACAGCCCAGCGTGATGATGGCGTCATACCGATGGGTGGCAGCCATTTGGTCAGCGATCAACGGGATTTCAAATGCGCCCGGCACCCAGGCCACGGAGATCTGTTCATCCTCCGCCCCGTGGCGCTTCAATGTGTCGATGGCACCTTCCAACAGTTTAGCAGTGATAAAGTCATTGAAGCGGCTGACAACAATGCCAAATCTTAACCCTTGGGCAACCAACTTTCCTTCATATACGTGTGGCATCTTACCATTCCTCCTCAGCATTCACAAGGGCAACAAGTGTCCCATTTTCTCTTTTTTAGTCATCATGTAATTGCGGTTTTCTTTCCGAGGTGGAAAAACGATTGGCACCACTTCGGACACTTCCAAGCCGTAACCTTTCAAACCTGTGATTTTGCGGGGATTATTGGTCATCAGACGCATACGCCGAACGCCCAAATCGCGCAAGATTTGCGCCCCAATGCCATATTCCCGCAGATCCGGTTGGAATCCAAGCTTTACATTGGCTTCCACGGTGTCCAACCCTTCTTCCTGCAACTTATACGCTTTGAGCTTGTTGATGAGACCAATGCCGCGTCCTTCTTGGCGCATGTACAGCAAGACGCCTTTGCCTTCTTCGGCGATTCGTTGGAGTGCGGCGTGCAGTTGTGGCCCACAATCGCATCGATGCGAACCGAACACATCCCCGGTCAAACATTCAGAGTGCACCCGCACCAAGGTCGGCTCTTCCGGATCAAGCTCTCCCTTGACAAAAGCAACATGCTCCTTGCCATCCACCTCGTTGGTGTACCCAACCACCGTAAACTCGCCAAACTCCGTCGGCAAGTGGATCGACACTTCTCGTTTGATCAGCGTCTCTGTGCGGCGGCGATATTTGATCAACTCTTGGATGGTGATCATCTTCAACCCAAACCGCTGGGCGATTTCCGACAACTCGGGCACGCGAGCCATGGTGCCATCTTCGTTGATAACTTCACAAATCACTCCCGCAGGATAGGCACCGCACAATTTAGCCAAGTCCACCGCCGCTTCCGTATGTCCCGCCCGTCTCAACACGCCTCCTGGACGTGCGACCAGTGGGAAAATGTGGCCCGGCCTACGAAAATGTTGCGGTTTAGCGTCAGGATCGATCAGTTGGCGGATCGTGTCGGCCCGTTCAAAGGCGGAGATGCCCGTCGTCGTATTGTGTGCATCCACCGAAACCGTAAACGCGGTGCCATGCCGGTCGGTGTTGTGCGTAACCATAGGCGGCAAATCCAACGCTTGCGCCCGCTCTTCCAACAATGGAACGCACACCAAGCCGCGACCATGCGTGATCATGAAATTGACCGTCTCCGGCTTGATCCGATCGGCTAACGCCACAAAATCCCCTTCATTTTCCCTATCTTCGTCATCAACTACGATAATGACCCGGCCTTGTTTCAATTCAACCAGCGCTTCTTCAATCGTGTGAAACATGTTCGCTTCCCCCTTTGTCAACCGAGAAACCCGGCTTCCTTTAGTCTGTCCAATGACAAGCCATCCGGCGCGGCAGCAGCAGGTTTGCCTTTTACCCATTTAGCCAAATACTTGCCGATCATGTCGCACTCGATGTTAACCTGATCGCCCGGTTTCCCTTGTTGCAACTGGGTGTGGTGCAATGTGTGCGGGATGATCGAAACAGTAAACGCATTCGCTTCCACATCGACCAACGTCAGGCTGATCCCATTGACCGCAATCGAGCCTTTGGGAATCATGTAATCTGTGAGAGCGGGGTCCACTTGAATGCGAAAGACCACTGCATTGGCCATGGGCGTAATCGATTGAATCACGCCCACCCCGTCAACGTGCCCTTGCACGAAGTGGCCTCCCAATCGGTCTCCTACTGCCAGCGCCCGTTCCAGATTGACCGGGGTTCCAGTCTGCAACTGACTCAGGTTGGTTCGTTTGACGGTTTCCGGCATCACATCAGCGCAGAAAGTGTCCGCGCTCATACGGGTCACTGTCAAACAAACGCCGTTGACGGCGATGCTGTCCCCCAACTCAGTCCCTTGGAGCACGCGGTCGGCCTGAATGGTCAACTCCATCGCCGCCGGTTGCTTCTTCACATGTATCACTCGGCCCACTTCTTCAATGATTCCTGTAAACACAGCCATCCTCCTCCGACATCATGCATGAAGATAACCTGTGACGCAGATGTCTTGGTCAAATTGCGCGACACGCACATCCCGAAGCGAAAGAGATGATTGCATAAGGGAAGGATTTTCCCCCTCAAAGGAAGTGGGGCTATCCTGGCCGCCCAACAATTTTGGCGCGATAAACGCAACCACTTTTTGCACCAATCCTTGCCGTAAAAATGCGGCGTTGACCGTGCCGCCACCTTCGATCATCAGCGACAAGATCCCTTCCTTCCCCAAAATATCAAGCATCTTTTCCAAATCAACTTGCGGCGCCGCACCTGTCGAAATGACGCGCACCCCCTTGGCGAGAAGGAGCTGTTCACGCTCCCGATCCCGTGCATCGGTTGTAAAAATCCAAGTTGGTGCTTCGTCAACCTTTGTAATGGCTGCATCCAACGGGGTTTGTAGGTGACTATCCAATACCACGCGCACAGGATGATTTCCGCCTGGAACCAGCCGAGCTGTCAATCGGGGATCATCGCATAGCACAGTCCGGATTCCCACCAAAATGGCATCATGCCGGTGACGCATCACGTGCACATGTTCACGAGCAGCTTCGCCCGTAATCCAGCGGCTATCTCCCGTCACGGTGGCGATTTTGCCATCCAAGGTCATCGCCGTCTTCAAAGTGACAAACGGCTTGCCCGTTCGGCGGTGGAAAAAATATGCTTCATTCAGCGCTTGGCATTCTGCCGCCAACACCCCTTCGATCACCTCGATTCCGGCCTCGCGAAGCCGGGCGATCCCCCGTCCCTGCACATTTTCATCCGGATCGGTCGTTCCGATCACCACACGCCGAACTCCCGCAGCGATCAACTTGTCCGTACATGGCGGTGTTCGACCAGTATGATTGCAGGGTTCCAATGTGACATAAATGGTGCTCCCTTCTGCTTCACGGCCAGCCATGTTGATTGCGTGCACCTCTGCATGTTCCGTTCCTGCTTTCAGATGAGAGCCCATTCCAACCATTTTGCCGTTTTTCACAACGACCGCGCCCACCATGGGATTGGGGGAAGTCTGGCCGGTTGCGGCTCCTGCCAAATCCAACGCCAATCTCATCCAATCTTCATGCGCTTTCACCTTTTCACCCCCCCTTTGAATAAAAAACCCCGCTTCCCAGTTTGCACAAGGAATCGGGGCAATTGTCAGAAAGAAGCAGGTTCATGTACGTATACAAAATTTAGCATAGCAAAATAAACCTTTAGAAGAGCTTTTTTTAAAAAACTCCCCAAAGGGTACACGACACCTGTTCATCCTTCTCCCATCCAGACTATACTGTCGGCTCCGGAATTTCACCGAATCCACCGCACGCGTGCGGGTCACGGGCTGAGGGGCCAAATTGCCCCATCACCGCCGGTCGGGATTTTCACCCTGCCCCGAAGGATGCAAATAAAACAGATTTAATTTTCCATTTTGAACGAGAAAAATCGTTCATAAGTGATTGTATCAAAAAGAACGGCAACTGGCGAGATGCGGAAATAAATTTTTCCACTTCTTTGATTCTGGCATCTTCCAATTGCACTAATTTCATGCGGACAAATACAAAAAAACCGGTGCTCATGAACCCCGTTCATGAATACCGGTTTGTTCGCCAACCCTAACCTAATTCACCATCGGATTTGCAGGCAACCCCGCGTCCTTCAAACTCCGTTTCCAAGGCCAACCGCCTTGCATGCAGAGGTAACTAATTACAGAGAAATAAACGGAAATGATGGTGGTGTGTACCAACGCCGCCACCAGCTGCCCACCGGTCTTAATCGTGATGATCCCGGTCAGCGCCTGCAACGTAATCAGGACAAACGCCATCCAACCGCCCCGCACATAATCCTGCCGATCGCGAAACGCCTTCAAAATCACTATCAAGAAAAGCAAACTGAACAGCCACATGGAATATGCCCCATACCGGTGCAACATGTGAATTCCCGCCAACGAAGTGAAATCAGGTAGCAAGGTCGTTCCGCAACCGGGGAACGAATACCCGCATCCCATTGTGGCATCAGCATGGCGCACCAGTGCCCCAGTGTACACGATCACATACGTCCAAGCAGCCAAGCCCCATGTGGCAATCTTCATCCCTTTGCTGATGGGTCGTTCGCCTTTCACACTTGATTGTTGCGGCAACTGGAACAACGTCACTGTCAACAAAATCACACTGGCAAATGAAATCAGCGAAAAGCCGAAGTGCAGGGCAAGGGCAAATTTCTTAGCGAACTCGCCTTCAAACACAACGGTCAACGCCCCCAGTCCGCCTTGCAACACCACAAAAAAGAGACTCATAAAGCCCAACGTTTTGACGCGCATATTGTCTTTAAACATTATCCAAGACCATACGGTCAAGATCAAAATCAGCAACCCGTCGATGCCCGAAACAACACGGTGGCTTAATTCAATCAGGGTGCTGATCGGCATCGATTCGGGAATCAATTGTCCATGGCAGAAAGGCCAAGAGTTTCCGCAACCTTTACCCGATTCTGTCTTACTGACGATAGCGCCCATTAATAGCATGATATAAGCGCCGACCGAGGTGACCACCGCCAGCGCCCGCAAGATTCGAAGCTGTTTCATGCGCATCCTCCTCCATCCACTCCACATCATAACACACTCTGTTCCATCCGCGGAAATCTTGTCAACGAATCGGCACAATCCGCTCACAATATAGGATGGTCTTGTCAAGTGGAAGAGGAACTATCTTCAATGCGGTATATTTTCGCAACCCGCAATTTCGGCAACACGAAGTATCACCGAATTGAATAATCAGCAGTCAACCACCGCTCGCGCAAAATGGATATGTTCAAATGCGCGGTAACCATCTGTCCGGCCCTGGAAATAACGTTCTTCAATGTCAGTTGGGGGCAAGTTCTCTTCGAGGCGCAAGCCGATGTGGGCCAGCTCCTTGGCAAGCGTAGCCGGGTCAAACCCTGTTTTCATCGGCTCTCCTACTCGACTCACTGCCTCTTGCATTCGCTTCACGCGAACGGAAGCCCGTTTAGTGTCAAAGGCGTTTAGATCCAAATAATCAAAAACGATCCAACTACCTGTTGCGGCAATATCGGCAAATGAGCGCAAGGTGTCAAACACGGTCTCTCTGTCAAGATAATAAGTCACACCTAGCCAACTAAAAAAACTTCGTAACTGGGGATCAAACGCTGTACGACAAAGCGCATCCGCCAGTTTTTCAGCAGTGAAATCTACTGGAACGAAATGTAATTGCGGCGGTTGCTCCCAGTCCAATTCGGCCAGGCGACGCCGCTTAAATGCTTGTGTGGCGGGATGATCAACTTCAAACACGTGGATCTGCTCCAACATGTCCGGCCGCCGAAACGCAAACGTGTCGAGGCCTGCCCCGAGGATGACATACTGCCGTGCACCCTGGTGGACGACCAACTCCAAGCTGTCCTCGGCATGTTTTGAGCGACTGAGGCTGATGGCGTTATGACTTTGCATCACCCATCGTAAGGCACTGGCTTGATCCTGGCAATCAGCGACCTTCTCCGGGGCGAAGTGCGGAAGGGACTGAGCCAGATGGGCTCCCAATTCGGAAAACGCTTCATCGGTAAACCACTGACGAGCTAGAAAATCATCAAATATCTTAGGGGAATCATACATGGCGTGGTATGCGCGGCCATAGGCGGAAATGAGTGCGGTCAAACTAACGCGAGGTTCTTTTTCCATCATTGTTTATCCTCCTCTTGCACGGTTGCTGATAAATTATGAGAGATCAGCTTTCATTATCATCATATTACGCAAGAGGATAAATAGTCAATAAATTTTTTATTATATCACATTTTATTATATTTGTCAAGTGCTATTTTTCGACACCACTCGCCTCAGACTTTGGTAATCGCCGTCTGCTCAACCTATCTTACGACAGACGGCGATTATCAAAAGTCGTCATAGCCAACGATACTCTTTTTTCAGTTGACCCAAGTCAATATCAGCGTATTTATCTGGATGAATCACAATCCGCACCGTGGGAGAAACGCGTTGCTGCTCATGCTGAAGTGAAATGATAATGATGCGAATCAAATCCACTTCGCGAATGCCGATCCCCGCTCTCCCCGTACCAAGCAACGGCACATTGACTGGGTGCCCCTCGCAAAGTTCTCGCGCCTTGGCCCATAAGCCTTTTAACGCATCCCACAAGATGTGCATGTCCATGTAGGGAAGCCCGCTGGGGTCATCCATCATGCTGGAGGCGACAATCAGATACTTTCCTTCGCCAAATACGACGGGCAAAGTGGTGCCGATGGGATAACTGCGCCCTTTGGCTTCAAGTAGCTCATCAACCAACCATCCCACTTCTTTATATCTGTCGAAATCGGCTTGGAAAATCTGCCGCGCCAATTGCACATCCAAAGAGTTGGCAAGGGGGCTGGCTGCAAAATAAAAATAGTTATTGCTTGGAATCACATTAAACCCCTCTTGGGCCAATAAGTCGCCAAACTTGATGACTACTTGGCTCGTTCCCACTCTGATGTTAATTTCCTCTGGGCGAATCATCTGAACCACACCGATGCACAGGCTGATTAGCAACAGGAGCAGAAACGGCCCGATGCCTTGCAACAGTTGCGAAATCGGCAAAAAATACGAAGAGATTTCAATCAATGTCCACATCGTTGCCAATGGAACGAACACCGACGCTAAAAACCGGCCCGGATTGTGTATGATGTCGTGCCATACGACACTCAATTTGATCGATACTGGCCGGAGCTTCTTTTTTACCGAAGAATTCAGTTTAGTCACCCCAAAATAAATCTCTCCTATCCAATTCTCACTATATCGCAAATGGCAAACGCTCACAATCTTCACATCCGGATTTCGTTTTAATACCATCCGCGTTATTTTCCGGGAAACGGAACAAGCTATGAACCAACGAACCATTACAGCCATGAGAGGAGAGTTGGGCATGATTAAGCGAATCGCCACTGTCACCATATACGTTGAAGACCAGGATCAAGCATTGCGCTTCTGGACCGAGCAGGTTGGCTTCACGGTACACGCCGACCATCCGATGGGGCCGAGCGGGCGTTGGATCGAAGTGGGGCCAGCCGGTGCCGAAACCAAGTTGGTGCTTTATCCCCGCGCACTGATGACTCATTGGGCCAAGTTAAAACCTTCCCTTGTCTTTCTCTGCGACGACATCGAGTCCACCTATCAACGCATGAAGGAAAACGGGGTGGTATTCCAAGGTGAGCCCAACAAAATGCCGTATGGTACATTCGCCGTCTTCAAAGACCTGGATGGCTATGAATATGTGTTAAAAGGATAATCCATTAAAACAAGGCAATGCGGCACCGCATTGCCTTGTTTTAAACAACCATTTTCGCCACTATCACCGCCGCGATCGCCCCGATGATCACCAGCATCGTATGCATTCGGAAATAGGCCAAAACCACAGCCACACCGCCACCGATCAACCCGATAACCGGGTTTTTATCAATCAATAACACCCCTGGGAAGATCAATGCTCCCAATGCTGCATAAGGGATGTTCTTTAGCAATCGGTCCACAAAGCCGGGGATCACCATCCTGTCCATGACCCATGCTGGCAACAAACGCGGGACCATCGTCACTAAAGACATTCCGAGAATGATCCACCATGCACTCACGCTTTCTCCCCCTTTCCCGCAAACAAGGCGCTAGCTGCCAACGTCGCCAAAATGATCGACCAACCGGACGCCAACCCAAGTAGCTCCGTGCCCAACGCATTTATTAGCATGGCAGTGCCAGCGATCATGACCACCTTGCGCTCCCGTCTCATCTCCGGGATTAACAAGCTGATGAACATCGCATACAAGGCGATGGACATGCTATTACCGATGTCGGGGGGGATAAACTGGTACAACATGCCGCCCAACAGAGTACCTCCCACCCAAGCCAAATAAGCAGATAACATGATTCCGGCCAAAAAAACGGGGTGGTTTCTTCCCGACAGGGTGGCCACGGCAAAGGATTCATCCGTCACCCCAAGCGACAACGCCCCTTTCCAGGCTGGGCGAACACCCTTCAATAAATTTATCAGAGAAAGTCCCAACACTACATGGCGCAAATTGATGACCAGCGTGGCTAGAATGATTTCCAATCCCCCTGCCCCCGTCGCCAACATATTGACGGCCATAAATTGGCTGGCGCCGGCATACACCAATATCGACATCAATGCCGTATCCCACAGACTGAGTTCCACCTGTCGCGCCATCACGCCAAAAGCGATAGCAATGGGTATGTAGCCGACGGCAATCGGCAAAGCAACTTGAATCCCTGTCCAAAACTGCGCTGCATGTGGCCTTGTTTCTCGCCCTTCCGACGCTCTCACTCGATCACCTTCTTCAAATCATTCGACAAGCGAAATTTTTTTGGTTTTCATTAACTATAGGCTGTTCCAAAAATGACGTCAATCATTTTCATAAATAAAAAATCCTTGCGGACAAAACGCAAGAATCCTATGTCATTCCCTCCCCAGCGTCACGCCTCATTGGGTGCTTGATAAATCCCATGTTTCCAGATTTCAAAGAGGTCCTCGATCTCCGCCAACATGTTCTCAATCATGGACATGCCCAAATCCGGCTCAGCCAACAACCGCTGGCGCCATTTGTCGGTTACTGCTTCTAGACAAAACACCAACAACTCTTTCACCCGCTCGCGCGGCATGTCTTGGCGAAAACGAGAGAAGTCAATCCCTTCCCATAACAGTTGCTGATACACCTTCCAAGTCTTTTCCTGCCATTGTCGGATCTCAATGGCCACCTCTTCCGGCACGGGCGCGTACGCGGTGAGCAGAAAGCGGTATTCCAACGGATGGTTTTGCAACAGCCGCCATTTCATGCGTCCGATTTGCAACAAGCGCTCAAAAATATCGGCGCTCAAATCTTCTTTGGGCGGAACACTCGCGGCCGTCACCCGAGTCACGCAATAATGGAAAGTAGACAAAAAGAGCCCTTTCTTATTACCAAAATAATGAAACAAGAGCCCTTTGGAAATATTCGCTTCCTGCACAATCTGATTAGTCGATGCCCGCTCGTACCCTTTGTCGGCAAATTCCCTCACTGTTACTTCAAATATCTTTTCCCGTTTGTCGTCTGGGATCTTCTGATATGCTTCCACTGCGTTCCTCCAAAATTTATAGACCATATGGTCAACCGATTGATTTCATTTTTCTATTCTACCTTGGGCAAAACGCATGGGCAACAATCCATCGAAAAAGGCGTTTCCCTTCGTAACAACGAAAGGCCTTGGCAAGACATTTCCGTCCTGTCAAGACCTTCGTTTGCCGTATTGCTCCAAAATGAGCCGGATCGCTTTGCAGGTGATGGGCGCACCCCGTTCCACATCATCAAACTCCTTCATTTTACCCACATCACCCATCCCGATGATAAGCGGAACGGGAATTTTGTTCAGTATCTCTACCGTATCTCCAAAAATCCGTAGCGGTTGATCACGCTTCGCCTTCCCGTACTTGTCGACTCCATGCCCGACCAAATTACCATACCGATCCAACGCAAAGTGAACAGGCGTTCCCTTGGAGTGATGGCAATTGGAAGCGACGGCAATCGCCCCCAACACTTCAATGTCAGGATGCGTCGCGACATCGCGCAGGGCCTGCTCTCCTTGGCCCTCTGAGCCGTTGCCGCAGTCGTCGAACATGACTAGCACGGGATCATGTGGCGCTTGTTTAATCAAGCTAACCAATTCAGAACCGGTGAGGGGGGTGGGGTTTCCCGCCGAGCGAGAAATGCAACGTCCGCCCAACCGTTGCGCCGCAACTTCCAGCGCTCGCCTGGCGACATGATCCCCGTCGGTAACCAGAATCACCTGTCTCTTGGACATGCGCGTCAACCTACGAGCCCGGTTGCGGCCTCTTGCAACGCTTCACGAATCGGCGCATTGCCAAAGAACCCAGCGAGCGGAGCCACTCCCGCTCCATCTATCAGACTCAGCCCATAGGCGCAAGACAGATCCATAGGCAAACGTCCGTTGACACAGATCAATCCCCCCGCTAAAAAAGCGACCCGATACGAACCCATTTACCTCGCCCCCTCCTCTTACACAACTCCTATTGAAGCGATAGATATCCTTCTCCAGCTCTTTCACTTCATCAAAAAACTAGCCACTGCAAAAGTGATCCGGCCATTTTTCCTAAAACCATGGCGATTAGCAGAAAGGTCAACTGATCTTGCACCCGTAACCGTTTGGCTAGAATTGGGATCACATTGACGACTTCCGTCAACGCCGCCGCCAACAGACCCACAAACGCGCCCATCAACGCCCCAAGCACACTGATACACCAATCGGGCAAACGAAAACCGATGTTCAAAAGATCAATCCCCGTAAAGAAAAGAACGCCGCTAATGACCGACCATTCATAGACAGAAACATAGGCATATGTTCGAGTTAATTGAGCCAAACGAGGGACGATATCCAACACAGTGATAAAGGCCGCAAAGCCGCCGCCCACGGCAATTCCACCGGCAAAGCCGAGAAAAATGAACAACGCGTCTGCCAAGCCGGTCATGAAAAATCCACTTCTTGCTTCTCATCATTGATCATGTACTGGTCAATCGTTTCCTGATACTGAAACGTCTCCAATTCCAGCGGGCTCGGCTCTTCGTTGAACTTCCTCTGAAATAAGCGATTGAAAAAAAGCATCATTCCCACACCAATGCCAATCGAATAGGGAATTTGCAGAAGCAGAGGCTTTTTCACATGCTGCCCCGTCAACAAAAATACAATCCGTTCATGTACAGCTGCCATACTCACATCCGTATGGAAGTTCATGATGGCCAAGCCTGAACCTGCAAACAATACGAGGGAGACAAGCATCACATATAAAAAACGCGGCCGTTTGTCAGACAATTTCACCTCGACCAGCATCTGATGAGGCCCCACTTGTTGCACTTCTATCATAGGAAACTTTTTTTGCACCAACTGAATGATGTCAATCACATCGATGACAAGGTAATTGCCGTGGCCTAACTGGGGGACGCACACAGGCGTGTTCCCCACTTCTGGCGGAATCCCTTCCCCTGTCAGCCGGCACAGATCCTTGATGGTGAGCGGTTGCCCTGGAGTGGCCATCACCTTTTTCTTCAGACGAAGATAAAGCATGGGCTTCATGGGCAAGTTCCTTTCCGCTGTGGTGATTATCCCTAGTATGCTTCAATTGGCGGCCGAATATAAAAAAGCACCTGAACATGACAGGTGCTGGCAGTGGCAAAGGGGGTTCCTAGCCCACGTTCCACGTTTATTTTTCATGTTTCAAATCGAGCTCTTCACGCATGCGAGCAATAATCTTCTTTTCCAATCGGGAAACTTGCACTTGGGAAATGCCCAGCCGCTCGGCAACCTCGGACTGGGTTTGATCCTTATAGTAACGAAGGTAAACGATCAACTTCTCCCTCTCTGACAAACGATGAATCGCATCTTTCAATGTCAGCTTGTCAAACCAGGTCGTCACCGGCTCATCCGCGATTTGATCCATCAAGGTGATCGGATCCCCGTCATTTTCATACACCGTTTCATGAATAGAGGCCGGTGCGCGATTCGCCTCTTGTGCAAAGACGATTTCTTCCGGCTCGACACCCATCGCCTTGGCGATTTCTTGAATGGTAGGCACACGATTGAAGCGTTTGGAAAGTTCGTCTTTCGTTTTGCGGATCTTGTTGGCCATCTCTTTTAGCGAACGGCTTACTTTCACCATGCCATCATCGCGCAAAAAGCGCTGAATTTCCCCGATGATCATCGGTACGGCATAAGTGGAGAACTTCACTTCATAATTGAGATCGAACTTGTCGATTGCTTTCAACAGGCCGATGCAACCGATTTGAAACAAATCTTCCGCCTCATAACCACGGTTCAAAAAACGTTGGACAACCGACCACACCAGCCGAATGTTGTGGCGAATCAGTTTATTGCGGGACTCCATATCCCCTTCCTGGCTCGCCTGGATCAGCTGTTTTACTTCATCATCGGAGAGGTGGGGGTGCCTGCTGTTACGCACATCCGCTTCCATCGGCATCCCTCAATTGGCCATCGTCTGATGACGACTTTTTAGATGTTTCACCATGTGCACCGTCGTGCCATGGCCCGGTTTCGAATGGATCAACACTTCGTCCATGAAATTCTCCATGATGGTGAAGCCCATGCCTGAACGCTCCAGATCCGGCTTCGACGTGTACAGGGGTTGACGGGCCATGTTGACATCGGCAATCCCCACCCCCTGATCGGAAATCGTGATGCTGATCCGCTTTCCCTCTATCTCGGAACGGACATAAATCGTGCCATCTCCCTTTTCCTCATAGCCATGGATCACCGCATTGGTGACGGCCTCAGACACCACCGTTTTAATGTCTGTCAACTCTTCCACCGTCGGATCGAGCTGCGACACGAACGAAGCCACCGCAATGCGAGCAAATGCCTCATTCTCCGACTTGCTGGCAAAACGGAGCTCCATAAAGTTTTTTCCCACTTCTTTCATGACGCCACCCCACAAGCCTTAATCGCGCTGCGCTCATCTTCATGCGTAGGCAAAATCTTGAACAAACCCGACATCTCCATCAAACGGTGCACCGAAGGGCGGATGGCGCAAAGCATCATTTTGCCCCCCAACTGTGTCACCTTTTTATACCTGCCTAGAATCACACCCAAACCGGAACTGTCCATAAATTCGAGATCAGCCAAATTCAACACCAGATGGGAGAATCCCCCCTGAGCCAATTCATCCTCTATCGAGCGCCGCACCTGCTCTGACGCATGATGATCCAATTCTCCCCGCAACCGGACAATCAAGATATCACGATCATGTTTTACTTGAATATGTAAACTCATCAGTTATGCTCTCCTCCCTTTTTTAACCCTATTGTTCTACGAATTTCCTTTTTGTTCCTTCCCCCGCCCGAAATAACAAAAAAATCGGGAATTCCCGACAAACAAGTCAAAAATCCCCGATTTCTTTCACTCTGTTTCTTGCAGTTGCTCAGGCAAATGCAACACTTCTCCAAGCACTTGCTTGACCGAAGTCCACCAGCTAGCCCGCCGAATCTCCACCGAGCTTACCAGCTCCAGCTCCTGTACCGGGCGACCATCTTTCACCAGTTGCATCTTGCCCAAAACTTGCCCCTGTTTGATTGGGGCTTGCAGCGAACGCCACATCCACTTTTTCTGATAACTGTTTGGATCTTCCCCTTTTTTCATCAAAATGGAGATCGGGCGTTTGGCTTTGATCACCAATGTCCGCGGGTCCCCTTTATCAATTTTTTTCACTGCTATGACATCCCCTTGTTTGTAAAGAGGGTGGGACACGTACTGGTTGAAGGCGTAATCGAACATGCCCGCTACTTCGGCATTGCGGGTTTTGGCGTCGGGTTCACCCATGACCACCGAGACGAGGCGCATGCCGTTCCGCTTGGCTGTCGCCGCCAAACAAAACTTCGCTTCTGACGTGTAGCCGGTCTTCAAACCGTCAACTCCTTGGTAATAACGCACAAGCTTGTTGGTGTTCACCAACCAAAAAGGCTTTTTGGAACCTTGGCGCAAATAATCTTGATAGATTCCAGTGAACTTGGTGATGAGCGGATATTTTAAGATCTCACGTGAGAGCAGGGCGATATCGTAAGCGGAAGAGTAATGATTGTTCGCTGGCAGTCCGTTGGCATTTTGGAATTGGGTGTTTTTCATCCCCAATTGGAGGGCGCGCTGGTTCATCATGCGCACAAAATTGGTTTCGGTACCACCCAGAAACTCTGCCAAAGCGACGGACGCATCATTGGCAGAAGCGATTGCAACTCCTTTTAGCATGTCATGCACACTCATCTGTTCGCCCGGTTCAAGAAAGATTTGCGTTCCCCCCATCGACGCGGCGTGTTCGCTAACCCGAACGGGGTCTTTCAATGAGATTTTCCCCTGATCAATCGCCTCCACCACCAAAAGCATAGTCATCAGTTTGGTGATACTGGCAGGAGGAAGAGGTTGGTGGGGATTTTTCGCAAACAGCACTTTTCCCGTTCCCGCATCCATCAAAACGGCAGACACTGCTTGCGGAGCCAGATCTTGTTCTTCCGCAGCGTGAGTCTGTCCGGTGCGCGTAAATAAGCCCGCACCTAAGAAAAGGCCGGCCAACACGATTCGGCTGAACTTTTTCAGCATCGGATTTCCCTCCTATATCTTCCGGTGTTTTTTAGTCTGCCTCCTTCATGGAAAAATATGCAAAAAGACTTTCCCGCCTCAATCGGACAGGAAAGCCTTGAAAAATAAGACGTATTTGTCATTTCGTTTGCTTGGATACGGTGATGACCGCCGTTTTTTCATCGGGACTCACCGCGTCAAGGTTGATTTGCAATCCGTGGTATGGCAAAATTTTGCCTCCCGCCGGATTGAAAGGGCTAGAATAATCGTTGCCGTCATGGAACACGGATACGCCCGGCAAAGAATCGTATTTCATATAATAATCAGGGTAAATCACATGGATCGGGGAGGTGGGCTTAACATGGAAAGCGGCGTCATTCACTTGATACCGGGTGCTGCCCACTTGCCCATTGCTCCAATAATGTCCGCGCTGGTGGGCGTCAACCACCCCGACAAACCCTTCACCTGGATGTTTCCCCGTCATATTATCTGTGCCGAAGCGGGCGTCATAATACCAGACCAGCATCCCCGGATCATAAGAAAGGAGACTGTCGTTTCTACGCACATGAGCTAGGCCTCGGTCCACTCCCCGATGGGTGCGCCACTCCACCAAATAATAATGGGCATAAGGGATCTTGGCACCATCGAACAATGCAAATCCCTCCAGCACAAAGAGTGGCGCTCCTTCCGCATCATCGCTGAACACCGCTTTGCCATCCGCTTCTACAACGATATTATCAACATAAAAACCTTCTTCGGTCACTGCGATGTCGGTGACATAACGGAACTCCACCTTCACCTTTTTGCCGACAAAACCGCTCAAGTCGACTTCATCATTGACCCAAGCTCCATTGGTTGTGTCGGAATAAGCCTTCACTCTCACGGGATGAGCGGCGCCGTCTGTGTACACATTGACATATAGATAATCATATCCCACCTCAAGCTTGCGCCAGGAAGCGAAACGAAGCTTCGCCGACTTCGCTTGGGTCAGATCGATTTCTTGTGAAACCATGCGGGTGTCCAACATATCGCCTTTGGTTGAGAAATAGGCTTTAGAACCGAGCGGTTGCGTCGGCGGATCTACCAGCCGGTCAGGGAGGTTGATTTTAAGTAGTTTTCCTCGCTTTCTGTTGGCAACCGCTTCCCAGAGAAGAAACGTTCGCTTGTGATTTAAGTGATTGATATCAATAACTGTTGGTTGAGGCCAATTGCCACCATACAATTCATGAAAAAACAGTTTGCACCATGCGCTGAGCCCAGTCGGCTCTGTTCCGGGAATTGTGCCCGTCCAGCTACCGTAAGACATCAGCGACCATGCTTCCACCGGAGAGCCGGTACCGGTGTAACCCGTATCATACTCGTCAGGCAAGCCGATGTTATGGCCATATTCATGGACGAATACTCCCGTCGCACCGTCTTCAGGCTGGATGATATAATCAAACGCCTTCAGTTTGGTGCCCGGGATGGGCACTGGCTCCGGCCCGATCACAGAGCGGTGGGACCAAATCGCGTCATCTCCCAACTCCCCGCCCCCGGCTTCCTCTCCCATGCCCGAATGGACGATGAACAAATTATCCAACAAACCGTCGGGTTCCATCACGTCACCATCTCCATCGATGTCATAGGGGTCGCGCTGATCATATTTGTCTTCATTCCCTGCTATTTGCCGGGCCACAGCCGGTAACGTCTCTTTAGCCAATTCTTGTGCCCGAACGTCGTTGAGTTCATAACCGTCGCCAACATCATGTGCGCCATAATAGGCCGCGTCATGCTTTGCTTTGACCCAAGGCGTCACCTTGCCGTCCAGGGCCCAAAAACCTGCCGATTGCTGCAAATAATATTGTGTAGCAGACACATATTTTTTACCATTATCCATTTTGAAACCATTACGGTTAAATAGCAAATTCCAATAATGGGCAGAGCTGAAATCCTTTACCCAAAAAGAGCGATCACCTGGATCGGGCAGTTGATTATGGGAATAATCCGGGAATTCGATCAACGCTACCACCGCTTGGTCGACATGCTTGCGTTTGCTTGGCTTGCTTGCCGCGTCCCCTTCTTTCGCCTTAGCGATGTTGCGGGCCGCTTTGGCTTGCACAGCTTTTTTGTTCTTATAAGCCCGCTTGCCGAACGGCTTGGATGTATCAATCCCATCCGTTGCACTGTGCGGGTTGCTTCCCCGCCTCACATACGCCTTAATCGCTTCTTCTATTTCCACCGCAGTGGCATTTGGCCTCAGTTTGCCTCGTTTTTTCAGGGCTTCGATCAAAGCTTGCTCATTGACAGTCGACCAATCAATCGCACGGGCGAGATCCTTTTGGTTTACTGATGATGAAGCAAAGCTACTGGGAGGTGTACCCGCAACCGCCGCCGCCACGCAAAAGGATGTTATCAAGGCGATGATCGGCTTGTTTCGCTTCATATCGAACCCCCTTCTCCAAATAAATGGAAACTCACTTCCATTATAAATGAAGTCTAATTATTTTCAAGATTTATCCATAATTCAATGCTTCATTGTCACGTTCGTAAGAATGATCTTGGCGGATAAATAAATGGGATTTTTTTAAAAAACAAAAATAAAACACCATTTAGAAATAAAACGGATTGACTTCAACAAAACATAATAATATCATTTTCTAATGATTCATAATATTGGTCTCAGACACCAAACAGAAAAGGAGCGATCAATCATGAATCTCTTAATCATCAGCGGCAGTCCTCGCAAACAGTCCAATTCCCTCCGGATCGCGCAGGCGGCGGCCTCTTTCTTAAATCAATCCGGAACCAGTGCAGAACTATGGGATCTCCAGCAACGCCCCTTGCCCATTTATGACGGGGATGAATCAACGTACCAACAGCCGGAAGTGGCTGCATGGCTAAAATCAGCCAGCCAAGCAGATGGCTTTTTTATCGTGACGCCCGAATACCATAACGGCATGAGCGGCGCCCTAAAAAACGCGCTTGACTTTTTGGGAGGAAGTCATTTCCAAAAGAAACCAGTCGCGCTCGCCTGTGCTGCGGGAGGTGGAAAAGGAGGAATCAACGCGCTGAACAATTTGCGTCTCGTCATCCGCGGTGTGGGCGGTCTCGTCCTCGCCGAACAATGCATTGTAGATAAAAATGATTTCGATGAACACGGGCGCATCAGCCCGGAAGTTCTTCCACGGTTGGAGCAACTTTTGACTGAATGGGCATCATTGTCCCGCCTTTTAGCCAAAAAATAAAGGCACCGCCAGCCTCGTACGCGCTCCATCCAGCGCGTACAAGGCGGCGATGCCATGCCCAATCAACATATCTCTTCGTCGATAGCGGCCTCACTTGCTTCAGATTTCTTGCACAATGCCTTTAATCAGGTTCATGAACACCGGTTTGGTCCGATTGGCCACTTCCACCACTTGTTCATGGGTGAGCGGCTCTGATCCCAAGTCCTCACCGACGGCCATGTCCGTGATGCAAGAAATGCCCAAAACATCCAAACCCGCATGCCGAGCGGCGATCACTTCGGGAACAGTGGACATCCCAACCGCATCTCCGCCAACACGACGCAACATGATCAATTCCGCCGCCGTCATATAGGTCGGCCCACTCACTCCCGCATAGACGCCTTGTTGCAAACGGGTGCCCAGCTTATCGGCCACCCGGTGCGCCAGTTCGCGAAGCGCAGGGGTGTACGCTTGGGACATGTCAGGGAAACGCGGCCCCAATTCGTCATCATTGGGCCCGATCAGTGGATTAGCGCCGGTGAAATTAAGATGGTCGGTGATCACCATCAGATCGCCCGGTTGAAAAGCTGGATTCATCCCCCCAGCCGCATTGGTGGCGATCAAGCATTTCACCCCAAGCGCTTTAAGCACATAAACCGGAAACACAACCTCCTGTTGGCTATACCCTTCATAAAAATGGAAGCGCCCTTGCATAGCCACCACCGGTTTGCCCGCCAATGTGCCGATGACCAATTGGCCGGCATGCCCTTCGACAGTGGATTCCGGAAAGTGCGGAATCTCTTTGTACGGCACAACCACTGCGTCTTCGATTTCATTGGCCAAGTCACCCAAGCCCGATCCAAGAATTAATCCGATCACCGGTTTGACAGTTGTCAAGCCGGTGATTTTCTTTTGGGCGGCCTCGATCTTTTCTCTCAGCTTCATCTGTTTGCGCCTCCTTATGCGATTTCCCGAACCAAGCCTTTGACCAGGCGAATAAACATTTCTTTCACTCGATTCGCCGTTTCCATCACTTCATCGTGGCTGAGCGGTTGCGGCAAGATGCCCGCTGCCATGTTGGTGATGCAAGAAATCCCCAATACGCGAATGCCGGCATGACGGGCCGCGATTACCTCTGGCACTGTAGACATGCCCACTGCGTCCCCGCCCAACACACGGAGCATGCGAATCTCCGCCGGTGTTTCATAAGACGGCCCCAGCACTGCGGCATATACCCCTTCTTTCAACTGGACGCCTTGCTCTCCCGCAACACGGTGCGCCAGCTCGCGCAATTCGCCGTCATACGCATTGGACATATCCGGGAAGCGGACGCCCAATTCCGGATCATTGGGGCCGATCAACGGATTGCGGAACATCATGTTAATGTGGTCTTTGATCAGCATGAGGTCGCCAGGCTCATAGCTTTCATTGATGCCGCCTGCCGCGTTGGTCACTACCAAGGTCTCAATACCCAACTCTTTCATGACGCGAATAGGGAACGAAACTTTTTCCACCGCATGCCCTTCATACAGATGAAAACGCCCCGCCATAACCAAAACGGATTTCCCTTCCAGCTCGCCGATGATCAACTCACCGGCATGCCCTTCAACCGTAGATACAGGAAAATGAGGAATCTCTTGGTATGGGATGTGGGCAGCGTCAGTAATCTCATCAGCCAAGACGCCCAAGCCTGATCCCAAAATCAGTCCGATCTGGGGAGTGGCCTTGCATTTTTCACGAATGTACTTCGCCGCTTCTCTGATGTGTGCACGGGTTGTCATATGGATCACCTCATGTGAGTTCATTTAAAAAGCTTTTGCCGATGGTGGGCAGTTGCACTTCAAAGTTTTCAGCCAACGTTGCGCCGATGTCCGCGAAAGTGCCACGCACACCCAGTGATTTGCCGACTTGCGGCAATGATTTGCTGTAAACTAACAGCGGCGTGTACTCCCGGGTATGGTCTGTACCGTGGTGAGTTGGATCGTTTCCATGGTCGGCGGTGATGATCAGGAGATCCTCTTCACCCAATGCGTCAAGCACCTCTGGCAAACGGGTGTCAAACTCTTCCAACGCTTGAGCATATCCAACCGGATCGCGACGATGGCCGAATTTGGCGTCAAAGTCGACCAGATTGACGAAAGCCAAACCATTGAACGGTTCCTTCATGACATTCAGCAACTGATCAACGCCGTCCATGTTGGATTTGGTGTGAATGGCGCGGGTAATCCCTTCTCCAGCGTAAATGTCGGAAATTTTGCCAATGGCGATCACATCCCGGCCAGCCTCTTTCAAGGCATTCAATACCGTTGGATGTGGCGGTTTCACCGAATAATCGCGACGGTTAGCCGTGCGGGTAAATTGGCCAGGCGAACCGATGAACGGACGCGCGATGACGCGGACGACGGAAAATCTTTCATCCAAGGTCAACTCGCGGGCAATCTCGCAACAACGATACAACTCTTCCAACGGCACAACCTCTTCGTGCGCGGCAATCTGAAACACGCTGTCTGCCGATGTGTATACAATCAAGCCGCCTGTGCGCATATGCTCTTCGCCCAATTCATCGATAATTGCGGTGCCGGAAGCAGGCTTGTTGCCCAGCACTTTGCGGCCTGTCCGCTCTTCAAACGCTTGAATCAACTCCCGGGGGAAACCGTCGGGATATGTTTTAAAGGGTTTATCCGTATACACCCCCATGAACTCCCAGTGTCCTGTGGTGGTGTCTTTGCCTTTGGACAGTTCACTCATTTTACCGAAATAAGCCCGCGGCTCATTCACCGCTTCAATGCCGCGGATGGGCTCAATGTTTCCCAACCCCATGTTCTGCATGTTCGGCATATGTAACCCATTTTTAAATTCGGCTATATGGCCCAAAGTATGTGCCCCGGCATCATTGTATTCAGCCGCATCGGGCATCTCGCCGATGCCAACGCTGTCCAATACGATCAGGGACACACGCGGAAATCGTCTCATGAAATCGCCTCCAAATAACAACCTCTTCCCCCGTCATGAGGGGTTAAAGAGCAACAAACATCAATCGGTTAACTTTGCCGTGGCTGGCCAATCAAGTGGATAAGCCAAAACCTTATAACGACACACCCTGGTTATGCACACGATGTGCACAAAACGACAAAAGAAAGGAGATCACCATTGCCCCGTTATGGCGGCACGGGCCCTCCTTGTACTTTGACGAATGAATGGTAGGGAAGTTGATGTGGCAACGCAACGCATGCGGTAAGCCGTTGATGTGATGTCGTCCCCCATCTTACATTATATACCCCTAATTCAAATCATAAAGAAGAAATTCATTACATTTGGAGAAAAAAAAGAAACGGACAGGCGGTGCCGTTTCATATCATTCTCCCAGCCAATAGAACATAAGCAACCGTTCCTTTATTTTTTGTGCAGGCGCCTCGACCACTCGCGCTGTTTCCTGCTGATGCCCAAACACCTTGACGGCGCCTCCGTTCGGCTCCTTATACATGTAATCCGGTTTGAACAGAGGCACCAATAAAGAGAACAGCTGGTACAAAAGCAACGTGAACAGCACAAACAGCAAAAAAAATTGGCTCCATCGTTTCAAACGGCGAAGTGAAATGACCATCATCCATCTTTCCTTTACCCCGTATTGCTATAAGGTATGGGAAAAGGAGTCAAGTTATGCGAGTTATGCCAAGCGATGCCCAAGCGCCTCTTCCAGCGGCACATACGTAAGCCCCAAGCTTTCGGCAACGGCAGAGTAGGTGACCTGCCCGTTGATGACATTGACCCCCCGCGCCAGAAAACGGTTATCGGCGACTGCTTGTGTCAATCCTTTGTTGGCGATCTGAACCGCGTACGGAATCGTGACATTGGTCAACGCGATGGTCGATGTCCTCGGTACCGCTCCTGGCATATTGGCCACTGCATAATGAACTACCCCGTGCTTCACATATGTCGGTTCACTGTGGGTTGTCACCCGGTCGATCGTTTCAATGGACCCCCCTTGATCGATCGCCACATCCACAATCACTGAACCAGGTTGCATACCGCGAACCATTTCTTCCGTCACCAATCTCGGTGCGCGGCGTCCCGGTATCAATACCGCCCCTACCAACAAATCAGCTTTGGCAACTGCTTCAGCCAAATTGTAACGGTTGGACATCAACGTCCGCAACTGGCCTTGGAATTGATCATCCAGTTGTCTCAACCGATCAGCATTAATATCGAGAATGGTCACATTGGCTCCCATCCCCAAAGCGATTTTGGCCGCATTCGTACCTACGACGCCACCACCGATAATCACCACTTCTCCAGGCAGTACCCCGGGGACGCCGCCGAGCAAGACCCCTTTGCCCCCTTTGGGCTTCTCCAAAAATTGTGCCCCGATCTGCACCGACATCCGTCCGGCCACTTCGCTCATCGGGGTCAACAACGGCAACGCACCGTTATCCAATTGAATCGTTTCGTAAGCGATGGCGGCCACTTTTTTATCCATTAGCGCCCGGGTGAGCTCCGGTTCTGGTGCGAGATGCAGGTAAGTGAAAAGAATTAGGTTTTCCCGAAAATAAGCAACCTCCTCCGGTTGCGGTTCTTTCACTTTCATGATCATGTCGGCGTTTTCCCATACTTCTTTGGCACTGCCCATGATTTTGGCTCCATGCTCTGCATACTGGTCATCTGTGAAACCGCTCCCATTTCCGGCACCGCTTTGGATCAGCACTTCATGGCCGGACTGCACCAGCGCATCCACCCCCGCCGGAGTGATGGCGACACGGTTCTCATTGTTTTTGATTTCTGTTGGCACTCCTACTTTCATTCGCAAATCCCTCCTTAAGTCTCCTATCATATTCATGCGCCATTCACGGAGGAATTATTGATGCAACACAAAAAAATGAGACCTTTTTAAGAAAAAGATCTCACGTCACTTTAGAACCTACTAATTTTTTGGGGTCGGTCACTTTTCCTTTGCATCGGTGGCATATCCCGTGAAAGGTTAAGCGATGGTCAATGATCTGAAAATCATATTCTCTCTCAACTTGCACCTCGATCGGACCTAACAAGTCTTCCATGATTTCATCCACCGTGCCACAATTGAGGCAGATGAGGTGATGGTGATGATGCTCCGCCCCTTCTGCTCTGAATTCATACCGTGTAACGCCGTCTCCGAAATTGAGTTTGTGGATGATCTGCAAATCACTTAATAGCTCCAATGTCCGATAAACCGTGGCCAAACCGATCTCGGGAGCTTTATCCTTCACCAACAGGTAGACATCCTCTGCGCTTAAGTGATCCTCTTCATTTTCCAGTAGCACACGGACCGTCGCTTCCCGTTGGGGGGTTAATTTATAATTATGGGCGGATAATTGCTGTTTAATTTGTTTCACCCGGTCTTCCACAAAAACACCCCCCTGTTTATCTGACACCATTATATTGGAGAGTCGCAGAAGAGTCAAACCACATGAAAGACACTATTAGATAATAATTATTTTAAAACCGGCGTTAATTCCATGATTGATCCATCAATTGTTCTGTTGGAATCGCTTCTTTCATCATGACTGGTGAAAGGTAAGCTTCTAATGCAGCTGAAACCAACATCACGACAGCCATGGCCGTCACCAAGAGCGAAAAGGAGACGAACTGTGGGTATATGGTTCCCCGATAGTGGATCAACCGATTCTTGACGAGCAAGGTGGAAAAGTGAATCCCCGCCACTGTCACAATAATGAGCGCCGGAATCATCAGCAAGTTTTGCGGCACCACTGATACAAAGGCGAACCACAATCCTTCCCACGCCAGTTGGTTGACTAGGAACCCGACCGTAAATCCGATCACCAGGCCTTTTAAGAATATGAACACCAGCAAAAGGGGAATTCCGATAACCGACAGACCCAAAATCCACATGAGGCCAATTGTTTTCAAATGATCCCCCAACGCGTGTTGAAACGCTACTTCGGGCTCAGCAATCGTGTGTTGCTCCAATCCCCTAAAAAAATGGCCCAAGTAAGTCAACAGCCCGTCCTTTTGCGCGGGATCGAGCGTATTGACGATCACTGCCCCGAAGATCACCCCCATCATAAACAAGACGGTGACAAACAAATAGGGTGACCGTTGTTGCTGAATGTGCGATTGAATCGACCGTCTCCACTTGTTCTTCTGCTTCATCCGACTTCGCCTCCTTCAGTCCCGTCACACTACTCTATGACTAAAATGGAAGAGGTATGCCGTATGAAGCTAGAGTTTGAGAAAAGAATTCAACTGCCCCACTCTTTGTTAGATTCACTTTTTTTCTCTCCAACTGCATACAAGTGGAAGCCTGATCCCTCGCCTAGCCAGCTTTCCACCACCCATCCATCGGCCGAAGCATTGCTTTGCTCGGTTCGCACATGCGCCTTTTGCACGCTCAATCCCAAAATCCCACGCACGGGCCCCAGCCAGCACATAATTCCGACCAACAAAATCACAAAGGTGATCACCGCATTGCGCAACCAATCTTCAGATGTCTCCGAGGTAAGCATGTTTTGAAACACATAAAAGCCGATGAACAAAAAATAACTGAAGCCAAACAATACCCAAATCGCTTTGAACCCAGCTAATAGATACCCGATTCGCTTGCGTCTCAACAGGAAGATTAATGATTTGATCGCAATTAAGCCAATGATGAACACAATTAATAAGGTCATGAGATTCGTCAACACTTTCCCTGACCAGATGAGTGGACTCACATTCATCCCATACGCCTCCTCCAAGATGCCTCGGCCCCCTTTGACCGGGGGAGGAATGGTGGGTGCGGCCTGGTGTCCCATTTGGCAGGGATGGCTCTCAGGGCGCACCCACACATTTCAAGCCTTGTCCATCTAGGGCGTGTCTGGTGAATCAAGTTGGTAGGGAAGAAGCGGTGGAAAAACCTTTTCTCGATGAGCGCCTCGCCACGCGTGAAGCGAATGAGAAAATGGTTTTGGAGCCGCTGGCCTATTCATCAGACACACCCTAGCAAAAAGTCGAAGCAACCCGCCCTTGCCTATAAAATCCAGCCATCTCCAAATATTATATTTATCTGAAATTATTATAACCTTTCACGGACTAACAGATAAGCCCGATGCAGGCGTCACCCCAACTATCATCCCAAACTCACACGGCTTATCATCGCACTCATGCGTGGCGCACAAAAAACAAGTTGCTAAAACGTTGATCCACCGTTGTATCAACTGATCGCCTCCACCACTTTCTCGCCTCCATTGCGATGCCTCGCCACGACAAAGCGTTTCCCAGTCTCATCACCTGTGTTGCGACAGGGTAGCAACAGCGATTGATGATCCTACACAAACATAAAGGTGTACATCCACGGGTGCGATTCGTTGATGATTGTTCCATTATCCGTTCTCTTTCCAGTGTCGCATTACCATCAATTTATCATATCACAGCGGCCTAGCATAGATGACGGAAGCAATCCCCCCCTCTTTTTCTGCCCCGCTTCCTTTCAGAATAACTCCTTTACAACTGGCCGACATTAAGGGGGAAAGGAGGATAACAATGGCAGAAAGAGCGATATTCGGATATTTCCAAACGATTGATGCCGCACAGAAAGCCGCTGCAGAGCTACGACAGGCCGGCTTTGAAGTTGATGTGAGCCGTTTTTCTCCCTTGGGCGGCGGAAAAGACGCCGACGGAGACGCCACGTATAGTAATCCGTTCGAAAACCCGCGGATGTCATTGGCTGAGAGCACGCTGGGTAGTCCCCGTCTCGATCCAGACAAGAGCGTTATGCAGGCCGCCCATCCCGACGCCAGCGGACTGTCTGGTGGCCAACCCCTGTCTTCACTTGAGGATGTGTCAGTCACTGTGTTTGCAACCTCGGAAGACCGGGTGCAAGAAGCGGAATCCATTTTGCGCAAACACGGAGCCAGAGAGTAAGGAAAAAGCTAACCACATCGGTTAGCTTTTTTGTAGTGGATCAACTTTGCCATAAACGCCGCCGCCCCCTTCGGACAATGCCAACCGCTGCTCGCGCGCCAATTGGATGTAATGGGCGATAGCCGCGCCGGCTACTTGGCGGATTTCTTCCAACTCCGCATGATGAAGCACGTTCATCTCCGTTCCAAATGCCTGCAATAATTTGTCCAGGGTTTTGGGGCCCAGTTTGGGGATGAATTCAAGCGGCACTTGATAAATATATGGGGGACGGTGTGTCGGGTGGCTACTTGGTTGATCGGCGATCTCCTCGATCCTGTCCTTCACGCCTTTCACCTTTTTCGGGCTACCGCAGTGTGGGCAACAGGCGATTTGGCTTGACGGCCACAATTCGTCACAATTCAAGCAACGGGTTCGATAGTATTTTCCCAGCTTGGGGTTTAAGCCGTAATTAGCTAGGACGCGCCTGCCACCCTCTCTGGCGAGCGCCCGTTTCAATTCTTGAAAACTAGCATCTCGCACCAGCAATTGATTGTATTCGCGACCGATTTTGGGTAGAGAGTGAGCGTCCGAATTGGTGACAAATGTAAACGGTGCCAACTCGGATAGTTGATCTGCCAAAACCGAGTCAGAGCTCAACCCGAGTTCCACTGCCGATACCTTCTTCATGTCCAACAATTGCTCCATGCGGGGTGCGGCATTGCCGTAAACACTTTTAAACGGGGTGAATACATGGGCGGGAATAAACAAACCACCCCACTCCCATACTTTTTCTTGCAGGGCCAGAGCCGATTGCCGCAACCGTTGCGTGCTTAACTGGACGTTTTTCATATAGCGCTCCAACCAGGCGGTAAGTTCTCGCATCTGTTCCAAGCCCGGCAGGTACACCAGGACGTGAAACGCACCGGCCCCCTCCTTAAGCTCGATCTCTGCCCCCAACACGCATGTCGTATCCCCATACGTGATGCCACCCTCCGGATGTTCACGGTAAAGCCCCTTGTCCAATCCCGCCTGAATCTCTTCCTGTACCGGAGGGGACTGGGCGTCGATGATTCCGATCAGCTGAATGCCTTTGCGGTGAAACGCTTCCTTTATAATCGCCTCAAACGTCATATTTTTCGCCGCTGTGATTTTTACAGGGAGATTGCCCTGGGTTCTGCCAATATGGATATGCAAGTCGGCGAAAATCTCTTGCAACTTCATCTCCCACTCGACACCCGGGCTTGCCATAAGTAGACTGCGGCCACCGTTTTGGCGTCCATGATGTCGCCACTTTGAATTCGATCTAGGCACTCATCCAGCGTGCATTCAACCAATTCCACAAATTCATCCTCATCGGGGTTCACTTCCCCTTTTGTTAAACCCTCAGCTTGATAAATGTGCAAACATTCATCTGAAAATCCGGGAGAGGTGTAAAAGGAAACCACATGCGTCAAGCCCGTGGCCCGGTAACCCGTTTCTTCTTCCAACTCTCGTGCCGCGCAATCCCCGGGATCCTCTCCCACTTCCAATTTACCTGCCGGGATTTCTAGGATCGTCTTTTCCAACGGCTTTCTGAATTGCCGCACCAGCACCATTTTCCCCTCATCCGTAATAGCCAGAACGGCGACGGCGCCCGGGTGTTTCACAATTTCGCGTTTGGCAGCGCGGCCATCGGGCAATTGAACGTCATCTACTTGTAGCTGAACCACTTTGCCCGTATATATCGTTTGACTCGCAATCGTTTTTTCTTCAAAATTTCGCATCGTTGTCACTCCTGTCTCAATCTATTCCTTATTATAACTCACATCCATCTCCAAACCGACCATTCTCGTACAAATGGAAACAGCCGTTTACGCATATGGATAAGATGATGTGTCAATGCTGGTTAAGACAAATAATCTCCGGTGGTGATCCAGATGAAATGCACCTGGCGACAATCAAGTTTCTGCGTGAGCGGCAAAGGCTGGCAAGTGCGTGCCTATCTGCGCCAATTGACTAACCATCCTCTAACCGTAAAACAGCTCATCGAACGAAAACAGCGCTTGTCCCGTCCACTGCGGAAAGAGAAGCCCATACATCGACTCTTTCCCAATCAACGCACAAAGGCCGAGCCTTGATCGGCTCGGCCCCAATGCCTTTATGATTGAACCGTTTTTCTAGCCCATCCAGGCAGAGACAAGCGATGTTTCACCGCAATGGCTCGCAACTGCCGAATTAGCTTCTCTTCTAAATCGGGGCGCACCATGCGTACAAAGTTGGCGTACCCTTTGATGTAATCCCAATAATGCGGATGGCCTTTGCGGTTTTCCGCTTCAAGGCCGTTTTTTTCAACATTGTGCAACAACGCCCGAAACTGTTTCCATTCTCGGCGGTTGACATTGATCTTCTCGTTAACTACAATGCCCGTCACTGTCTGCCGATTGGTCCGCTTTAACACTCTCGTTTTATCTTCATTGACGGTGAATCCTTCAAACGCCACTATCCGACGCACTTGGTTTATGACGGCGCCGATTTGGCCGATTCCAGCCTCTGAACAAGAGAAAGTCATGTCATCAGCATAGCGCGAATATTGAAAGCCATACTTTTGTGCTAACCCTGACAAACGCTCATCCAAGCGACGGCACAAAAGATTCGTTATGGCCGGGCTGGTGCAGGCCCCTTGTGGAAGCTGGCGTTCCCCGATCGCCACGTGGTACACACGGCCTCCAAGCGTGACGGCGCGGCGCGGCGGTTCGGTACACAGGAGCGCCAACAACGTACTGATCATCTCACTGTACCCAAATGATTGAAACAAGCCTCGAACCCGATAAAAATGAATGCTGGGAAAAAAATCTCGCAAATCCATCTTAATTACTGCCGCTTGGCCGACATGCTGTTTCGCGTTGTCCACAATGCTTTTCCCCGGCACAAACCCTTGCGCCGCAGAGTGTACCGGCAGGCGGTCGAGAAGATGGGTCTTAATCCAAGCCTGTGCTTGCCTGAGCGTTTGTTTGGGAGCGGAAATTTCCCTTTCTTCCCCATTTTGTTTGGGGATGGTGAATCGGAAATAATGGGACAGTGTCGCCGTGTTGCGATGGTATGTAAGCCATTTGAGCTTGCTTACGGAGATTCCTATCGCCTCCGCTAACTCTTCCGCAGTGGTCACGATGGGCAACCCAGCTTGGCGCAACATTTCTGTCTGGGTTTCCTTGTTTTCCAATCCACCTGAAACCCCTTCTCCTGCATACACAACATGGCGTGCGCGGTGCTGTTCCCACGCTGCTTTGGCCTCGCGGCGCTTCTGTTCTCGCTCTGCCTTTTGTTCCTCTCGTCTTTTTCTGCTGGCTTCAATT
This sequence comes from Laceyella sediminis, assembly GCF_003003125.1. Lineage (GTDB taxonomy): Bacteria > Bacillota > Bacilli > Thermoactinomycetales > Thermoactinomycetaceae > Laceyella > Laceyella tengchongensis. Next base: position 38,935 of record NZ_PVTZ01000010.1, read on the forward strand.
CGCTTTTGGCGCACTTCTTGCAATAGTTGCTGCACCTTGGGCATGCTCATGCCTTTGGACTGCAACCGCTGCAATTCCGCCGCTAAGCGGGCGCGCTCCTCATCCTCGGCTTGCTGTTGCTTCTTCTCTTCCTCCGTCAATGAATCATTGCTCCAGAAGCCCATGCGGATCATCTCTTCGCGAATGGTCGCTTCCCGCCCGTTTGCACTCACTTTTTGAATCCACTCTTCCCTGGTTAAGGGACGTTTTTCCTCCGACATCCGATCTCCCTCCTCCTTGCTCAGTCGCGGGCTATGGCCACAAGCGCCATCATGTGCTCGCACGGCCCTTGCATCAGCTTATTCTGTTTGTAGAAATAACACGTGCATTCGCCTTGCTCGATCCGCCCGTCATGATCGAGGACCACTTGGGGTTCCACCGACCGGTTGCTCGTCCGGACACTACCATAGAGCGTTACGCCGCTGGCCGACGCTTCTTTGCGGGAGAGGCTCACATGTCCCTGTTGCACCAATTTCTTCGCTTTTTCCTCACGCGGATTAGCGTACCGCAACTGATCCACTGGCAAGGGGTCGCGCGTCAATTCACGCAGGCGGTAACGGCCGATTTCCAAATCGAACATCACCCTGCCGGCACTACACAGCTGGCGTAATGCCGCTTGCACCGTAGGCACTGGCAAGCCAGTCCACTCTGCCAATGATTCTGCTGTCGCCGTCTTTTTCCATTTCATCTTGGAAAAAACTTGTTTGCTCTCTTCGGGCGTCACCTGCGCTGAACTTCCGATCAGCAAATCGAAGTTGCCGGCACCGGCCCAGTCGTTGCGGGTCCAACCAGACAAGCCCAATGTGAAACTGAGATTGCCCAAGTCAGCCACATAAAAACTAGGCAATCCCGTGCCCAACAGGTTGACGGTGATCTTGCGGGACAGCGGCAGCAACCGTTCCAATAAGAAGAGGCGGCGGCGCCCCCAAGTGCGAATCTCTTGCTCGGTGTCTCCCAGATAGACGGAATCACTAAACGTCATCACTTCGTTCCACGGTTCGATGACCACTTGCACCGGTTGACCCGGCTTGAGCAGAAACTTGAGCGAACGCGGGCTGTGCCGTTCTTTGTGCCGGCGTAAAAAGGTGCAGAGATTGTACAGATCGATCGGCTTCACATCGAAGGTGACCGCCGGCATCGTCATTGCTGATTGAACTTGGAGAAAACCGCGAATCCAGCTGACAGGCACATCGATTTTCTTCTCTTTGTACACTTCCCGTCCTTCCGTCGCCACTTCAAAGCCCGATGGATCCACTTGAAATTCAGTGGGACGGTATGAGCGGATGCGTTGAATTTCATTGAGCAACGCATCCGAAAAATCAATGTTGGTCGTGCCATAGGCGAAATCCTTCACATCGTCAAACAGTTCGGAATGAACCGCCAACCGTCCGTAGGAAGACTCGTCCAACGAAAAGGCTTCAAAGAAAACTTGGTCAGGCGCGACGGTGATGACGGGATCGAGGACAAACCAAGCGTCAGGATCGTTATGGTACAACCAATTGAAATACCGGGCCCGCGCTTTGTAATAAGGGCCCATGCGTTTAGCGCGCATGCGATCCAATTCTTGTATGCGTTGACGGATAAGCAGCATCCGCGCCGCTTCACCCGACTCTGTACCCATCGTGTCGATCAGGTCCAACACATACTGTTGTTGCACCCACTCTTGATAAGCTCGATGATCCTTCGGTTTTACATTCAAATCTGAAACAACGACATCGCGCAGCGCAATCATGGCGTCGCGGTAGCGGATGGGATCTTTGATTCGGCCTTGGAAAAACGTAGGCTCTCGACCCAGATCCGGGGCAAAGTCAACCAGTGTACGACCGCCTACATGACTGATGTTGCTTGCTTTGGCATAGGTCTGTTGAAATTGCATGCGTTCTCCTCCTTGCTGTGAATTATTCCAACGTCAACGGTGTCTGAATGTGTGGATAGCGCATTTGGATCTGTGTGAGCAGATGAACGATCCGTTCAAAATCCTGCCGCCCGAAATTGCGCACCATGTCATTCAACAGAGGCACCATCGCTTCTGCACATTCCTGTTTCTCCAATGCCAGTCTCTCCAACAGCGCGAAAGCCATGTTTTTGGCACGCCGTCCCTGATGCACACGGAAAAACACAGTCCGAAAAAACAACTCTAACTCAGTCATGCGTTGAGCCGTCCATGTCAGCTGGTCACCAAGAGCTAAGGCGAACTCCTGAACCTCCAGATACGGACTTTCACTGGCCCGCATCATCAGTTCCGTCAAGTCGAGACGTGTCAGATGGCGGTCAATCAACTCCATGGCCAAAGCGCGAATATCCCGGCGGGCGGTATCCAACAGGCCGTAAATCAATTCCGGGGTCTGTTCGTCAGTGGGAAGAGCAGTCACGATACGCATTGCCCATTCCCGTGTGTCATCCCAATCGGTCTCCATCACATTGACCAACAAATCGGGAGACCAAATCAAACGCAATTTTTCCAACATCTGCCGCGCTGCTGCACGAATCTCTGCCAAGGGGCGATGTGCGAGATCGACCAGTTGTTGCAATGTGAAATCGTGCGGTTTCGGTTCAATCAGAGCCAGCAGTTGCGCACCGAAAGCCTGCATAGCATGCTCTTGATGCTGTAACAAAGCAAGCACTTGGCTGATTGGGGTCTCCCGTAATTCCTCAAAGAACAATTTCCCTAGCAACACGTCACGGATATAATTACGCACCAGCGCATTTTCATTTTCATCCAGCATCATTTCCCACAAGCGAGGCAAAAGAGCGGGATAAAAAGGTACGACCCAAAGCAAACGATCCGACAAAAAGCGAGTAGTAAACGCTTGCACTCGGCTGTTCGGTGTTTTGATCAAGGCGAGCAAAAAATCCAAATCCAGCTTCAGCTTTTCGAAATGCTTCTCAAACAGCACCTCTGTTTGCTGTTGCACTTCATTATTGGCAGAACTAAGGAGTGGGAGCAACTCGGCACCTGTGACCCCCTGTTGTTCCACATCCAACTCTTCCAACAATATCGCCAACAGTGATTCCCTCGCTCCATAGGAGTAATACCAGCGGTTACCGCTTTTAAGCAACTCCTTGATCAAAGCCATGTTCGCAAATTCACTCACAAAGGGCCGGCAATGGCTCCGCAATAAATCGATACAACCCGTGGCCAGCCAATAATCGCTTCCATCTTTAATGATGTCGATGATCCGCCGTGTAATTTTCAGGTTAAACTCGCGAGGCAGTTGCTGTGCATGCTTCCCAAACCAATCCGCCGCTTTTGTACGCACGGTTTGATCTATATGGAACAACAGTTTCTCCAGCAAGGCAAGATCCGCCTTGCCGTTGCCCGCCAAGATATAGTTCTCCAATATCCATGCCAGTGCGGCTCTGTTGCGTTGGTCATGCTCATCATCCAAAAGATTCATCCATTTTTCACGCGGCACCCGATTCAGATAATCCCGATTTCCATGCCGGAGCGCAGTCCAAGCAAAGCTGATCACTGTGCCTGACGAGGCTTTTGTGAATAACCGCCACAATTCGTCCGCGTGTTGATCCCATAGGTCGGGAAACGCTTCTTCCCTGCGATCGAGCCCGTCGATCGGCACAAACACCCCCTCCCACTGCAACCGCTTCGGCTTAAACGTTTGGCTACGGTGAAACAGCAGATGGTTGAACAGCCAAAGATGATCGTACTTTTTGCCGTACAACCACTCACCGTTTTCGTATTTTGACACATACCGCGAATCGAGTTCTTCATATTGCAACAACGTTTCCACGGCAAAACGGATGTACGCCGGATTCCCCGCTTTCCCCAGTTCCCGCAAATAACGCCAGCAACGGCGCCGCAAGTAATAATGCGTTTTGTCGGAGTAAATCTCCACTTCTTGTCCAGAGGCGGTTTGAAGCCGGTTATTCCCTTTTCGCTCCAGGTCAAAGCGATGAGCGAGGATCGCCCACGTTTCGGCGTCTCCCTTTTTTTCTGCCAGCTTGAAGATCGCTTTTACATAGCGGAAATACACAGCATCAAATGGTATGAGCGCATTCCGTCTACCCCCACGCCATTTCACCTGCAATTTGCTGGAGATCATATGTCTCTGAAATTCAAAAAATCGACGTTGCAGATCATAGATATCGGACTGATAACTCAATAGTTTGCGCACTGCTTTCCGTGCCAGGGGATGCCCCGATACGTACAACGTCCACAACCAAGAGCCGTCTTGCGGATCAAGCTGTGCCATATCTTCTTCTGGCAAACTGAGCTTTTGCCAACCTCCTTTGTTGTAATCCCAAACTTGCACCTCTCCATTCAACAGAAAAGCGAACTTAAGCAGTTCATCAATCACCGCCGGATCATTCCGGTTCAGCATCGCTTGGATTCTTGCGGGTAGCGGGGCCTTGGGTTCTTCTTTTTCCCACCAAGTGTAATGGGTTGCAAATTCTCGCTCTGCTTGGGCTAACATCAAATTCTTTTTCTCCTGGTCAGCCATTCCCCATCCTCCTTAAGTAAAAAGAATGCCCGACTCGGACACTACCCGAGTCAGGCATGAATCACTTTGTCTACTAACAGTCTTCGGATCTGGGTTTGCACTGAAAAAGCCCTAGTGCACCCCTTAGTCGTTAGGTCCGGCTACGCCTGCTTAGGCAGAACCTAACGCACTAAGGGGTGCACTAGGGCTGACTAAGTAACGCGGAGCCGGGTGATGATTGTTTGCCATCATGTCCCGCACAGCGTATCACTGTGCAATTGGCTAGACAAAGTCTTATTTTATGTACAAATAGTATTATGAATTAATAGAATTGAAATGTCAATGCAAAATTATTTAAGCGATGCAAATCCTTACAATCCTTCATCTATCCCGGCACTTCCTCCAGCGCCTACGCTGGGTTAAAATGATGATGCAACCCAGATTGCGCCAAATCGACACACCTACGACCCATTCGGCTTATAACATCAAGGGAGTGACAACATGAAAGTTCAGCCTTATCAGGCCAAGCTGGACCAACTCACTCCACGTGAGAGGCAAACCTATTTTGAATTGGTCCGGTTGGCGGCTCCGGAGGAAATGATTCATCCAGAGTACCAAGTTCTCATTCCCAAAGGGGCCTGCATCATTTCCTACCGGCAATTGGAAAAATACCTCGACCTGACGCGATCGACCATCCGGCGTGCCTTGGTTCGGTTGGCAGACCGCGATTTCATCGAATTGACCCATTTGGGGCAACTCAAAGGAAAAGACGGAGTGCACTATCGCTCCATGGTGAAAATCAAACATTATAAACCGCTCCCGGCACACACCGAGGTGAGTGAGCAGGAGCCTTCCCTGGTAGAAGGGCTAATCAAGTTGGAATATGATCATCTCACCCAACGGTTCGACAGCTTGCAAACTTACTTGGCACAGAACCGGACACGCCTCACCCTTACGGAGCGAGCCCAATTGGACCGAATCATCGCGGCCTACCAAGCCGCGCTCCATGTGGTTGGCAGCAACAAGGAGACTTTTCGACGGTAACCAAGATTAGTGAATGAGGGATGGAAGCATTATGGAAAACCGGGAAATGCTATTGGAAGCATTAAAAGAAATAGAAAAATGGGAACAAGATCAGAAGGATTTGTGGTTTTGGGAAAAGTTAGGCAGAATTCCCTTCACTCTGCTCGACCGTATCACTCCCAACATCGTGCATGAATGGCTAGGCAAAATTCTCGATGAATTGGGAGGCTACATCCAAACAGGCGGGCAGTATTTGATCAGCGAAAAAGAAATCATTACTCAACTGGCCAAAGAAGCCCAACTTCGTCCTGATTACCTTACATTGGATAAAGTGCCAGCTCTTCCGCTTCACACGATGGATAAAGTGGCGGAGGAATTGAAAGAATCACGCAAGCAATTCGCCACCATGCAAGGAGCGACAACGGGCTTTGGCGGAGTATTCACCCTAGCGATTGACATTCCCGCTCTCTTGGGCCTTTCACTGAAGGTTCTGCAAGAGATGGCGCTAAGTTATGGCTACAATCCCAAGGACAAACATGAGCGCATTTTCATCGTCAAATGCCTGCAATTCGCTTCCAGTGACTTCGTCGGCAAGCAAGCCATCATCAAAGAATTAGCGGCGGCCGAAACAGCACAAGTTGGCGAATCCATCTCCAAATTGGAGGGGTGGCGCGAAGTGATCTATACTTACCGGGACAACTATGGATGGAAAAAACTGTTCCAGCTCGTTCCTGTCGTAGGAATCATCTTCGGCGCCTACATCAACCGTTCCACCATCGATGAAGTGGCGGAAGCAGGACAAATGCTCTACCGCAAACGCCGGGTCTTGGAAAAATTAGCCCGCATGGACAACGATGATGGATTGGCAAAATACAATATATAAAAAGCAAACGGCCTCCGACGGGAGACCGTTTTTTGTTCACGTGACTGAGATTGGGCCATTTAATGGCCACTTCGTTTTTTCAACAGACAGGGAATATTTTTCAACCCAACCATCCAGAATAATGATTGCGTCAAAAATAGGCTACAACCTATTTCCCCAAAGAACCGCTACCCGTAGCAGCCACTTCTACCTTCGCCGATTCTTCGATCAGAGCCACCACCAACTCCGCCGCTTTCACCAACTCTTTGATCGGCATCTGCTCGCTGGTGGTGTGGATGTTCTGATAACCGATGCCCAAATTTACTGTGGGAATGCCGTGCCCGGCGATCACGTTAGCATCGCTTCCGCCACCGCTGGCGCCAATGCGGGGCGTGCGACCAATGCGCATAACTGCTTCTTTGGCTTTTTGCACAACCAGATCCTCTTCGGAGAAGTGGAATGAAGGGTACAAGGTACGTGTTTCCACTTCGGCTTTGGCGTTGAATTCCTCAGCCGCTTCATGAAATGCTTGTACCATGCTGTCCACTTGCCGGCGCAATTTCTCCGGATTGCGGCTGCGCGCTTCAGCTAAGATTTCGACCCGCTCCGGAATCACGTTGGAAGCAGTGCCCCCTTGGAAGCGACCGATGTTGGCCGTCGTCTCTTCGTCAATCCGCCCCAAGCGCATTTTGGAGATGGCCCGACTCGCTACTTGGATGGCACTAATCCCATCTTCAGGGTTCACACCTGCATGCGCTGCTTTGCCATAAATGGTTGCCAGCACTTTTACTTGCGACGGAGCCGACGTGATGATTTCGCCCACCTCTCCATCGGAATCCATGGCAAACCCGAAATCGGCGTCTACCAGAGACATATCCAGATGGCGCGATCCAATCAAGCCAGATTCTTCTCCGGCAGTGATGAGCAATTGGATTTGTCCGTGAGGAAGCCCTTTTTCTTTCAACAGGCGGATTCCCTCCAAAAGGGCGGCCAAGCCAGCTTTATCATCCGCACCAAGGATGGTGGTGCCGTCCGACTCAATCACATCGCCGTTGATTTGCGGCTTGATCCCTTTGCCCGGAGCGACGGTGTCCATATGGCAGGTAAAATAGATCTTAGGTGCCCCCGGAACCGTTCCTTTCAGTGTCGCCACCAAATTGCCCGCGCCATGTCCCGTCAATTGAGCAGAGCCATCCTCAACCACATCCAACCCCAACTCCGTCAGTTTTTGGGTCAGAAGGTCACAAATGGCTCTTTCGTCACCTGTCTCACTATCCGTTTTTACTAATTCTATAAATTCATCGATTAAACGCTGTTGGTCTACCACGCGTTACTCCTCCAATCACCCGATAAAATTACTACCTATTTTACCATGACTCAATTCAACTTGTTGGCAGCCAAAGACCTAAAATCAGGCAAAAAACGTGGATCTTTGGTTATTGACAGCGGTTTGGCGAAAAAAGCCTGTACAAAGCTATAAAATTTGCCATTTTTTTGCCAGTTGTTCGCTTTGTAATCCGAAATTTTTCAGCAACTCCCCATCACTCATTCTATATATAAATGAAACAATTTTCTAGAGTGTGTCTGATGCATAGGCCAGCGGCTCCAAAACCATTTTCTCATTCGCTTCACGCGTGACGAGGCGCTCATCGAGAAAAGGTTTTTGCGCCGCTTCTTCCCTACCAACTCGATTTTCCAGACACACCCTAGTGCTATTTTCCTCCACTCCGGTAGTTAGAAGATTGCCACATCATGGGAAAACTGGCTTTGCCCCTATTATGTCCAATTTAATTTTTTTTATTCACATACAATAGAAAAAGCACCGGGCCAGAGACGGCCTCGCCAGTGCTTCTCATCCCTATCACAAGGGGATGTTTCCATGCTTTTTAGCGGGACGGCTTTCCTTTTTTTGTTCCAGCATCTCCAGAGCGCTGATCAGTTTTTGCCTGGTGGCACGTGGATCGATCACATCATCCACCATGCCATGCGCCGCGGCCACATAGGGGTTGGAGAACTTTTCGCGATATTCCGCGATCCGCCGCTGTCTGGTCTCTTCCGGCTGTTCACTGTCCGCAATCTCACGTTGGAAAATGATATTGGCCGCGCCTTCCGCGCCCATCACCGCAATTTCGGCGCAGGGCCAAGCGTATACCAGATCAGCCCCAATCGCTTTGCTGTTCAGCGCCACATAAGCGCCGCCAAATGCTTTGCGCAGAATCACTGTAATCTTGGGTACAGTTGCCTCCGAATATGCGTACAAGATCTTGGCACCGTGCCGGATGATGCCATGGTGCTCCTGATTTACACCTGGGAAAAAGCCCGTGACATCGACAAACGTGATTAACGGGATGTTGAAGCAATCGCAAAAACGGATAAAGCGGCTCAGCTTATCCGACGAATCAATATCCAAACTTCCTGCCATCACTTTCGGCTGATTGGCAACAAGGCCCACGGTACGTCCCGCGATCCGACCGAAACCGACGACGATGTTACGGGCGAAATGGCGATGCACTTCCATAAAATCTCCTTGATCCACCACCGCTTGAATCACTTCCCGCACATCATAAACGCGCGTTCCTTCCACCGGCACTTTGTCGGCCAGCGCTTCTACCCAGTCATCTCCTTGTTCCTCCCACTCCCGACGAGGTGGATTTTCCCGATTGCTCTGTGGCAGATAAGTGCACAGCCGCCGCACTTCCTCCAGCACTTCCGCTTCCGTAGGCGCAGTGAAATGGACATTGCCGCTCGTAGTAGCGTGCATTTTTGCTCCACCCAATTCTTCCGCCGTGATCTTCTCCTTGGTGACAGCCTCGATCACCTTGGGACCGGTGATAAACATCTGGCTCGTATCCTCTACCATAAACACAAAGTCGGTGATCGCGGGGGAATAGACCGCACCGCCCGCACATGGCCCCAAGATCACTGAAATCTGAGGAATCACGCCAGAATAAATCGAGTTCCGATAGAAGATATGTCCATAGCCATCCAACGATACGACGCCTTCTTGGATGCGTGCTCCTCCCGAGTCGTTCAGGCCGATGATCGGCGCTCCGTTTTTCGCCGCCAAATCCATCACTTTGGCAATTTTCGAGGCATGCATTTCTCCCAGCGCCCCACCAAACACGGTGAAGTCCTGGGCAAATACATACACGAGCCGGCCGTGGATCTTTCCGTAGCCCGTCACCACCCCTTCGCCGGGAGCTTCCGTGTGCTCCATGCCAAAGTGCGTGGCGCGGTGTTCCACAAACGCATTTAATTCAACAAATGAACCCTCGTCCAGCAAAAGGTCGAGCCGTTCCCGAGCCGTTAGTTTCCCGCGCTTGTGTTGCGACCGAATCCGCAGTTCTCCTCCGCCTAGCTCCACTTTGCTCCGTTTGGCTTCCATCTCTTCAATTTTCTTGTACATATCCATTTATGTCACATCCTCATTCTGCGTTTTCCCGCGCTTCACACAATTCCAGCAATACGCCGCCCGTTGATTTTGGATGAAGAAAAGCGATGTTCATCTGGTGCGCACCGGGTTTGGGTTCTTCATTGATCAGGCGAACCCCTTGCTCGGCCACTTCCCGCAACCTGGTTTTGATGTCACTCACTTCAAGGGCAAGATGATGGATGCCCTCGCCGTGCCGCACCAGATATTTGTGAATAGCACTCTCTTCGGACATCGGCTCAAGCAGTTCAATCCGGCTTTCCCCGATGCGCAAGAAACCGACCCGCACCTGTTCACTTTCCACCTCCTCCGTGCCTTCCAAAGTTAACCCCAATACTTCTTGATACCAAGCGCACGCCTTTTGCAAATCCCAAACCGCAATGCCGATATGACTGATTTTTTTGGGGGGGCACTTCATGCCTGAACCCCCTTTTCCTTGACCACTCGCCGGATGAATTCAGCGGTTTCTGTCGTTGTTGTGCCGGATGTGAACACTTCGGCCACACCTTGCTCTTTCAGGTACGCAATATCTTCTTGCGGAATGACTCCGCCCCCGACAACCACTATGTCGTCGGCCTGTTGTTCCCTGAGCAACCGCACCACTTCAGGAAACAGTTCATTATGGGCTCCAGACAAACAGGATAATCCGATCACATCTACGTCTTCTTGAATCGCGGTGGCGACGATTTGCGCCGGTGTCTGTCGCAAACCGGTGTAAATCACTTCCATCCCTTCATCCCGCAAAGCTTGGGCGATAATCAGCGCCCCGCGATCATGCCCGTCCAAGCCAGGCTTGGCTATGAGTACGCGAATTGGTCGATTCATGTCCGTTTCCCCCTAGACTGGTTTATATTCACCAAACACCGCTCTCAATGCGTTGCAGATTTCACCCACTGTGGCATACGCTTTGACTGCCTCCAGTATGCTAGGCATCACATTTTCCGTTCCCGCCGCAGCCTGTTTGAGCCGCGCCAACGCCTGATTCACCGCTTCTTGATTTCGCGTCGCCCGCAATTCTTTCAACGCCGCGATCTGTTCTTTGGCAAAGGCCGGGTTGACCCGCAAGAGTGGCGGTTGCGTTTCATTCTCCAAGGTGAACTTGTTCACCCCCACCACCACTTCTTCACCGCGCTCGATTTTCCGCTGTGTTTCCAGCGCTACCCGGCGAATTTCCCGTTGCATAAACCCTTGCTCCACGGCATGCACAGCTCCCCCCAACTCATCAATCCGCTTGATTAGCGCTTCAGCCTCTTGCTCGATCTGGTCTGTCAGCGTCTCGATGTAGTGGGAACCGCCCAACGGGTCCACTGTGTCAGCCACGCCGCTTTCGTAAGCGATAATCTGTTGCGTGCGCAGGGCGATCCGCGCCGACTCTTCCGTGGGCAAAGCCAAAGCTTCATCCCGCGCGTTGGTGTGCAAACTCTGTGTTCCCCCAAGCACTGCCGCCAACGCTTGCAAGGTGACCCGCACAATGTTGTTGTCCGGCTGTTGCGCGGTCAATGTCGACCCACCCGTCTGGGTATGGAAACGAAGCTGTAACGAGCGCTCGTTCGACGCATGGAAACGATGTTTCATGATTTTAGCCCATAACCTTCTTGCGGCGCGGAATTTGGCGATCTCTTCAAAAAAGTGATTGTGTGCGTTGAAGAAAAAAGAGAGTCGCGGCGCAAATTGATCTACTTCCAAGCCCGCCTCCAGTGCCGCTTCCACATATTGAATACCGTTGGCCAAAGTGAAAGCGACTTCTTGCACGGCGGTGGAGCCAGCTTCGCGAATGTGGTAGCCGCTGATGCTGATCGTGTTCCACTTGGGTACATGTTCCGCACAATACTGAAAAATGTCAGTGATCAGACGCATCGACGGTTGGGGCGGAAAAATGTAGGTGCCCCGCGCAATGTACTCTTTGAGGATGTCGTTTTGAATGGTGCCGCGCAACTGCTCCGGCCTAACGCCTTGCTTTTCGCCAACGGCAATCACCATCGCTAACAAAATCGCTGCCGGGGCATTGATGGTCATCGACGTGCTAACTTGATCCAAGGGAATCCCCGCAAACAATTGTTCCATGTCCTGGAGGGAATCGATCGCTACCCCTACTTTCCCCACTTCTCCCATCGCCATGGGATCATCAGAGTCATAGCCAATTTGGGTCGGAAGATCAAAAGCAACGCTCAAACCCGATTGCCCCTGTTGCAACAGATATCGAAACCGCTCATTTGTTTCTTTGGCTGATCCGAACCCGGCGTACTGGCGCATCGTCCAAAGGCGGCTGCGGTACATGGTCGGGTGTATCCCGCGCGTATAAGGGAATTCACCGGGCCACTCTTCCCGCGCTTCGTGTTCGGTGTATAAGCGTTCCACTTCAATGCCAGAGAGGGTGGTGAATGTTTGCTTGCGTTCTGGCGCTTTCTCTAACCAACGAACGGTTTTTTCTTCCCATCGACTTTTTGCGCTTTTATTTTCCATATGAATGCTATCCCCCTCATCATAATAAAACGCTTTCACTTCTTAATATATCAAATATTACGTTTGTTTGAACGAAGTTTTCGCAAAGAGGCGATTTCATGGACTTTATCCCAAAGGTTGGATACAATAGGATGTTGTGAGGTGAATCAATCGTGAAGCCAAAATGGATCAAAGTGACAGTATATGTGCTTGTTCTCTCGCTTCTCGTTTCAACCCTTGCCACCGGAGCCTATCTCTTTCTATAATTCATAAAGGGTGCGTATGTTAATCACGAAATGAATCGATTATACTATGTACTGATGAGCGCGAAAGCCCAAGCGCAAACAACAGAAGGCAGGTGAAAATGCAATGGAATACTTCATGGTACCTCTTCTTGTCATCATTTCGATCCTGTCGATCCGCGGTGTCATAGACAATAAAAAGATCGGCAACAAACCAGGGGTTATTATCGGGGGCGTCTTCACACTCGCTTTGGTTGGTGTCACCCTGCTGTCCCTGTATGACTTGTTTGTAGGCATTCAGTAATCCCTACATATGCCAAGCTCCCATCTATTGGGGGCTTTTTTCTTCAAAAAGGGGCTACGGTTTTCTGATTTTCATTTATAATAATATTTGGGAACGGTTTATTCAGACTATTTCGCGGAAGGGGGATATCCTGCTTGGATTCTTTCTTTTACCGCCGGAGGAGTCCGAAACAAAAAAGAGGCCGTAGCGTGCCGCCCAGTCCCCGGATCCCCGCAAGGGCTCATCGCAAGCATCCAGTCAAAGAAGCTAACCGTCGGCTTTTCATACCAAACGGTAAGCATTCCTTTCTCTTGACTGTGCCCGCATCGCAAAACGAGTGGAGACCCGATGGGAGTTATACTTGGCAAAGGGAGGAACAAATCCGATGGATGGCTTGGCTTCAAGCCGTGTTTACCAGGACGAAGCTCCACATGTTCAAAGAAACGACGGCTTATCAAATCACATGCGCAGACGGGACTAGCATCCCCCTCCATCGTTTCATCCATAGGATGGACAACCCCAATCTTCCTGCCACTTCCGGCCAGCTCATCACCTTGATTGGACAAGTAACCCGAATTTACAACACTCGCAACACTCACCGCCTCACCCTTTCCGGAAACCACGCCAACCAATCCTGCGAGCTTATTCTTTCCCGCTTCACCCATGCCGAAACCACGATACGTCAATTGCAAGGGCGATGGATCGCTTGTTGTGGATACCTGCACACGAAAGAAAACCAACGCCAGATGAATATCCACTCCCTGCCGCACCAACTGACATTGTTAAGTGGCAATCCCTCTATCCCATTGCCCTTGCCGCGCATCCAACCGGATGCCATCACGCAAGCGATGATGCGGCACACTCCTTATAAGCCGCTTACCCACTCACTTGTTCGGCACACCTATGCCACCGGCTGGCGTTCCCTCGTTTCCGACCTGAACCAAGATATCCGCATTCTCAAAGGAAAATTGGCTCAATTGCAAAAATTGGGTGCCTCCACCGAACGTGAATGGCGAAAGCAACAAGCCAAATACAAAGCGTCCAAAGGAAAGTGGAACCCACAGACCCCTCTGTCGCTATGGTCCAAATTGGGTCTGACCTGTATGCGTAAAAACGCATGTCACGAGCGCGATCAAGCCTTTTTCCACACCTTCGCCCACGAGATTTTGTCCCTGTCCCGGAAACGACGCTTTGTTCAGGAGAAAATCGAGATACTTAAAGAGCAGCTGGCACACAAAGAAGCGGAGTGGATTGAGCTGAACAAGCTAACATGGTTGGAGAAAGATTTTGTCCCTCCTGCTGATGCCATATTGCACCTTCTTCCGCTCACCTCGCAAACCGTCGCGATTGTGGCCACTTGCGTCACCGTGACTGCGGAAGAGATTTCTTTGCGGAGCGAACTGTATGTGTACAAATACCACGGCGATGTGCCCTGCCCTTGCGCCAAACTGTCCGGGCCTTCCGTCAAGTTGACTCACGCCTCGTTCCCGGCTCAACTCCAGAGCTACTGGAGCAAAGTTCAAGCACAATTGCGCCGTTACCGGTTCCCAGAACCTCAGCATAAACGCGTCCTTTAACAACGACAAGGAGCCTTCCGGCGCGCCGGAAGGCTCCTTGCTGTGCAACCATCTTCCGATCATTTCATTTTATCGCCAAACACCTCGTGCGTGCAGGCGATGACTTGCTCCATCACTTCATTCATATCAACGGGTTTTCCCAACTGTTCCTGCATCGAAGTTACCCCATACTCCTTAATTCCGCACGGGACAATCATCTGGAAATAACGTAAATCAGTATTTACGTTTAACGCAAACCCATGGCTAGTGATATAGCCGCGACGGTTGCGGCCTCGGTTAAATTTGACGCCGATCGCCGCGATTTTCACATCCCCCACCCACGCACCGGTGTAAGCTTCTTTCCGTCCAGCTTCAATCCCGAACCGCTTCAGGGTACGAATCAATACTTCCTCTAGATCCCGCAAATACCCATGGGCGTTGTTTCCACGTTCCCCCAAGTGGAATAATGGATAACCCACCAACTGGCCCGGTCCGTGGTAAGTCACGTCGCCGCCACGGTCAATTTCAACCAACTGAACACCTTGCTGTTGGTAATAATCAGGCGAAAAAATGATGTTTTCCTGATGGGAACCGCGTCCCAGCGTGATGGTATGAGGGTGTTCCAACAATAGCAATTGGTTGCCTAGTCGCCCCTGATCAATCGCTTGCACGAGTTCTTTCTGTTTGTCCCAGGCCTCCATGTATGGAAACATGCCTAACCGTTGCACCGCAAAGTCCATCTGTGTCACCTTCTCCATATCGAAAAGGCATCCCCTGACAGGATGCCGTTTATCGTTTGCTGCAAGGAGACAGACGCAACCGTCCGCTCCTTCCAGCTATTGTATCACAAGAAAACGTGGGAATATCAGATTTGGCTGTCTGGCCCATACGCTTCCAAACGCTCTTTTACACGCTTCAGGAAGCGGCCGGCCATCAGGCCATCCAAGATCCGGTGGTCAAGCGACATACAGATGTTCATCATATCCCGCACCGCGAACATGTTGTCCCCAAACACCACTGGCCGTTTCACGATCGATTCGAACGAGAGAATAGCCGCTTGTGGGGCGTTGATGATCGGTGCTGACAAGACCGAACCAAACGAGCCGGTGTTGTTAACCGTAAACGTGCCGCCCTGCATGTCTTTCAGCTCCAGTTTGCCGGCGCGGGTCTTCTCGGCCAATTGGTTCACTGCTTTGGTCAGCCCCAAAATACTTTTCTCATCCGCGTTATGAATTACCGGAACATACAAGGCGTCGTCCGTGGCCACGGCGATGGAAATGTTGATATCTTTCTTCAGAATGATCCGGTCTCCATCCCAAACGGAGTTCAGCTGTGGAAACTCTTTCAGGGAGTCAACCACCGCTTTGATGAAGAATGGCATAAAGGTGAGGTTAACGCCTTCACGTTGTTTAAACTCATGTTTCAACCGATTGCGCAGGGCAACCAAACCAGTAACGTCCACTTCCATCATCGTCCAAGCATGCGGAGCCTCGTGTTTGCTCTGCACCATGCGTTGTGCGATCGTTTTCCGCACGCCCGTCACCGGAATTTCACGGTCGCCATTTTCCAAGACAACGCCCGTTTTTGCCGGAGCTGCCGGGGTGGTGGAAGCAGTCACAGCTTCACGTGCCGGAGCGGCCGCTGGTGTCGCCGGTGCGACAGGGGCCTCTGGCACTGGTACTTGGGCAGCAGTGGCAACAGCTGGTTGCGTACCGCCTTGCTCAATGGCCTTAAGCACATCTTTTCTAGTGATGCGGCCTCCTTTGCCCGTACCCTGAAGTTGAGTCAAATCAATGCCATGCTCTTGGGACAAACGCAAAACGGCCGGAGAATAACGATGCTTGTTGGAGTTGTCGCCGGCGGTGTCTGCTTTCGCTTTTGGCGTCTCCTGAGCGGCCGGAGCAACGGAGCCAGCGGAAGCAGCGGCTGACTTACTTTCCACAGCGCCTTCGCCTTCTGTTTCGATACGACAAATCAATTGGCCAACTTCAACCGTTTCGCCTTCTTGGGCGATAATCTCCACCATCACGCCATCAAACGTCGATGGCACTTCTGCATTCACTTTGTCCGTGGACACTTCGCAGATCGGTTCATATTTTTCTACCCGGTCCCCCGGTTGTTTCAGCCACTTCGCAATGGTGCCTTCCACGACACTCTCGCCGAGTTGCGGCATTTTGATATCAGTTGCCATAATTGTCCTCCTCTGTAGCCAGCCTAGAATTCTGCCAGTTCACGAATCGCCGTTGCGATTTTATCTGGATTCAGCATAAATTCTTTTTCAAGCGGTGGGCTGTATGGCATAGCAGGCACATCAGGGCCGCACAGACGCTTAATCGGCGCGTCCAACTCAAAGAAAGCTTCTTCCGCGATAATGGAAGCAACTTCTCCCCCAAAGCCCCCTGTTTTGTTGTCTTCATGAACGATCAAGACTTTACCGGTTTTCGCCACCGCTTCCAGAATGGCTTCCTTATCCAACGGCACCAAGGTACGCAAATCAAGCACATGCACGCTGATTCCTTCTTGGGCCAATTGCTCTGCTGCTTGCAGGGCGAAGTGCAAAGTCAAGCCGTAAGAGATGACCGTGACATCCGTCCCTTCCCGTTTCACGTCGGCTTTGCCGATCGGAACCGTATAATCCTCAACAGGCACTTCCCCTTTAATCAGCCGGTAGCAACGCTTATGTTCAAAGAAGAGCACCGGATCTTCATCCCGAATAGCCGCTTTCAACAAGCCTTTCACATCGTAAGGGGTGGAAGGCATGACGATCTTCAATCCCGGCACACCCGTGAAAATCTTCTCCACACTTTGCGAATGATAAAGCGCCCCGTGGACACCGCCGCCGTATGGAGCCCGAATCACGAGCGGACATTGCCAGTCCCCGTTGGAACGGTAACGGATTTTTGCCGCTTCACTAATGATTTGGTTCACGGCAGGCATAATAAAATCAGCGAATTGCATTTCGGCAACTGGGCGCAAGCCGTAAGCGGCAGCACCGATCGACACGCCGGCGATGGCCGATTCTGTCAATGGCGTATCCAAAACCCGGTCAGCGCCAAACTCTTCAATCAAGCCAGCAGTCGCGCGGAACACCCCGCCGCGTACCCCAACGTCTTCCCCCAGCACAAACACGCGCGGATCGCGCTTCATCTCTTCCATCAGAGCCTGCGTAACGGCATCAATATATGAAATAACGGGCATATCTCTCTCCTCCTGCCTTAAGCATAAACATGCTTATACGTTTCTTGCGGATCCGGATACGGCGCCTGCTCCGCGTAATCGGTCGCCTCGTCCACTTCGCGATTGATTTCGGCCAAGAGCGCCTGCTCTTTCTCTTCCGTCAACACACCATGTTGCAGCAAGTAATCTTTGAATTGGAGCAAGGAATCTTTCTTTTTCGCTTCTTCCACTTCTTCCCGGCTGCGGTAGGTGCGATCATCGTCGTCACTGGAATGGGGCACCAACCGATAAGCCACCGCTTCGATCAAGGTTGGCCCATCCCCGCGCCGCGCACGTTCGACGGCCTCTTTCATCGCTTTGTATACTTCCAGCGGGTTGTTTCCGTCCACGCGTACCCCTGGGAATCCGTAACCTTCGGCGCGTTTCCAGATTTCTCCGCCCGCCACTTGCTTATCCAGCGGAACAGAAATGGCGTATTTATTGTTCTCCACCATGAAGATGACCGGCAAATTGTGTACGCCTGCAAAGTTGCAAGCTTCATGCCAATCGCCTTGGTTGCTGGACCCTTCCCCGCAGGTGGTCAACACAACATGGTCTTTCTTTTCCAATTTTCCTGCGTACGCAATCCCCACCGCGTGCAATACTTGGGTTGTCACAGGGCTGGAGCCAGTCAAGATGCGGAAACGTTTGTCACCGTAATGCCCCGGCATTTGGCGCCCGCCGCTGTTTGGATCTTCCGCCTTGGCGAAAGCGGACAGCATTTGATCTTTAGCCGACTGCCCGAAAGTCAGCACCATCCCCAAATCGCGGTAGTACGGGCAAAGCCAGTCTTTCTCACGATCCAACGCGAAGGCCGCACCGACCTGAATCGCTTCTTGCCCTTGGCAGGAGATCACAAACGGGATTTTACCCGCACGGTTCAACTTCCACATGCGTTCGTCAATTTTGCGGGCCAACAGCATCGTGCGGTACATTTCCAGCACTTGCTCATCGCTTAACCCCAATTCTTTATGGTTCAATTCGCTCATTGCGGTTCCTCCTTTATTACCCATGAATTGCTTTGCCGTCAACGGCCAATGCCGCTTCCAGATAAGCTTCGGACAAGGTCGGATGTGGGTGAATCACTTGTGAGATTTCCCAAGCGGTGGCATCAAGCACTTTGGCCAAACCAGCTTCTGAAATCATGTCTGTAGCGTGCGGACCGATGATGTGCACACCCAGCAAGTCGTCCGTCTTCGCATCGGACACGATTTTGATGAAGCCATCCGGTTCACCATAAACCAACGCTTTTCCGGCACCGCGGAATGGGAATTTGCCTACTTTTACTTCATACCCTTGTGCCTTCGCTTCCGCTTCAGTGAGTCCGATGCTGCCCACTTCCGGACGGCTGTAGGTACAACGCGGAACCTCTTGCGGATTCAGCGGATGTACGTCCAATCCAGCCATATGCTCAACAGCCAGAATTCCTTCATGGGAAGCCACATGAGCCAATTGGTAACCGCCGACCACATCGCCGATCGCATAGATGTGCTTCTCCTTGGTTTGCATAAACTCATTTACCTTGATGACGCCTTTTTCGGTTTCAATCGCTGTGTTGTGCAAACCGATATCTTCAATATTGGCTTGCCGGCCCACGGAAACGAGCATTTTTTCCGCTGTCAAAGTAATAACCTCAGAGCCCGATTCCGCCTGCAATGTGACTACCCCGTCCGTTTTGGATACGCTTTCAGGCAAGACCTTAGTATTGGTCAGCACTCTCACTTTGCGCTTTTTCATCAGGCGCGCCATCTCTTTGCTGACATCTTCATCTTCAAACGGCAAGATCCGATTGGCGAATTCAACTACAGTCACATCCACGCCAAAGTCGCTCAACATAGATGCCCATTCAATTCCAATCACGCCACCGCCAACGATGATGATCGATTTTGGCAATTCTTGCATCTGTAGGGCGTGATCCGAATTCATCACATACGTGCCATCTACATCCAACCCTGGCAATGTACGCGGCCGGGAACCCGTTGCAATCAGCACATATTGCGGAACCAACATCACCGGGTCGCCACCATCTTCGGACTCCACCGAAATCGTTCCCGGTTGTGGCGAGAAAATCGACGGGCCCAAAATACGGCCGACTCCTTTATACACATCTACTTTGTTTTTCTTGAGCAACCCTTCCACACCTTTGTGGAGTTGGCTGACCACTTTTTCTTTTCTGGCCTGTACGCCGGCAAAGTCAAGGGTGACATCCCCCACGCGGACCCCATATTCCTCTCCATGTTTTGCATGCTGATAGATCTCCGCGCTTCTGAGCAGGGTTTTGGAAGGAATGCATCCTTTATGAAGACATACCCCGCCTACTTTTTCCTTCTCGACAACGGCTACCTTCATTCCCAATTGAGCGGCGCGAACGGCGGCTACGTAGCCTCCTGGTCCCGCTCCCAACACTACCAAATCTACGTTTTCAGCCATGCGTTACCCCCACTTTTTCTGCGACAGGTGGATAGTTTTTGGCCGTCTCTTCGCCACGCACAACGCGAAGTGCTCCTTCCACAAGCGCTTGTAATTCATTTTCTCCCGGCACGAGGTGGACAGGGGCGATCCATTCCACCCGCTCTTGGATCATTTGGGTGAAACTTTTCCCATAAGCCAGCCCGCCGGTCAAAATGATGCCGTCCACTTTTCCTTTCAACACTGCGGCGCACGACCCGATTTCCTTCGCCACTTGGTAAGCCATCGCTTCATAGACGCTTTTGGCTTTCTCATCGCCCTGTGCAATGCGCTCTTCCACTTCGCGCGCATCCGTCGTGCCCAAATATCCCATAAGACCACCGCGGCCCACGATCATGCGCATGATTTCGCTGGCGAAATATTTGCCCGAGAAGCAGAGGGACACCAAATCCCCAACCGGAATGCTTCCCGCCCGTTCAGGGGAAAAGGGGCCATCCCCGTGCAATCCGTTATTCACATCAATCACGCGGCCATTAGCATGCACGCCGACGGTGATGCCTCCTCCCATATGAGCGACAATGTAATTCACTTGCTCATAACTGGTTCCGTTCTGTTTGGCGACACGGCGAGCAACCGCCTTTTGGTTCAGCGCATGGAAAATGCTGCGCCGTTCGATGGCGGGCATGCCCGAGATCTTGGCGATCGGTTCCATTTCATCGACCACCACCGGGTCGACGATAAACGAAGGGATGTTTAACTGGGACGCAATCTCATGTGCGATCACCGCTCCGAGGTTGGAAGCGTGCATGCCGTATTCACCGGAACGCAAATCGTCCAGCATCGGCCCGTTTACTTCATAAGTGCCTCCCGGAATGGGACGCAACAACCCACCGCGCGCCACCACTGCATCCAACCGTGTCAAGTTCATCCCTTCCCGATCAAGGGTGTCCAAGATCACTTGTTTTCGAAATGGATATTGCTCAAACAAATCATTAAACTTCGCGATTTCATCCGGGTCATGACGCAACGTTTCAACCAAAATCGCTTTTTCATCATCAAACACACCGATTTTGGTTGAAGTTGACCCTGGGTTAATCGCTAGAACCCGAATCGGCTCCACCATAAACACTCCGTTTCTTCCACGCTTTTATCTGTGACTCAAGATGCTTTGGCCGTTAACGAGGAATGTGCTTCTCGTTTTGCGCATAGCTGCGATCCGCTCTTCTGCCATCCGGTCAGCCGCCTTATAGCTTGGGATGCCGTCGCGCTTTGCAATTTCAAATACTTTGAGCATGTTGTCATAAATGGTTTCTACTCTTTTCATCGCCCGGTCACGATTGTAGCCGTACAGTTCATCAGCAACGTTAATCACGCCGCCCGCATTGATAACATAATCAGGTGCGTAGATGATTCCTTTCTGTTCCAACATCTCTCCGTGCTTCTCTTCTTTGAGCTGGTTATTGGCAGCACCGGCTACTACTTTACAAGTCAGGCGCTCAATCGTCTCATCGTTAATGATGGCGCCAAGTGCACAAGGGGAAAAGATGTCGCAATCAACGTCGTAGATTTTGTCAGGGCTTACCGCTTCCGCACCGAATTCTTGCACGGCACGATCCACGTTTGCCTGGTTGATGTCGGTCACGATCAGCTTAGCGCCTTCGGCATGCAGGTGTTTACACAGGTTGTACGCGACATGGCCAACTCCTTGCACCGCCACAACCTTGCCTTTGAGAGAGTCTTCACCAAAGGCCACTTTAGAAGCCGCTTTCATTCCTTTGTATACGCCATAGGCGGTCACAGGGGATGGATTTCCGCTGGAACCGAATGCTGGGGAAACACCGGTGACGTATTTCGTCTCTTCACGAATGATATCCATGTCTTCCACCGTGGTTCCCACATCTTCCGCAGTGATATAACGACCGTTCAACCCTTGAATGTAACGTCCCAACGCTCTAAACAACGCTTCGCTTTTATCTTTTTTGGGATCGCCGATGACAACAGTCTTTCCGCCTCCGAGGTTGAGTCCGGCTGCCGCGTTTTTGTAAGTCATACCACGGGCCAGGCGCAATGCGTCTTCAATCGCCGCATCTTCGCTGTCATATGTCCACATCCGGGTCCCGCCAAGCGCAGGCCCCAGAGTGGTATCATGGATGCAGATGATCGCTTTCAAACCAGATTGTTCATCATGGCACAGCACCAACTGCTCATAATCGTATTTCCCCATGTATTCAAAGATTTTCATGTGTAGTTCCCCCTAAACTATGCGCGTTTTTGATTGGCTGCTTGCAGTACCGCCAGAGCGATCGAGTACAGTTTCGCTTCAGGAGAGTCCGCACGGGAGGTTAAAACGACTGGAGCGGCAGCTCCCAGCACCAAAGCCCCAACCTTGCTTTTGCCAAAGTAAACAAGTGACTTGTACAACATGTTGCCTGCTTCAATATCAGGAACAAGCAAGACATCCGCTTGGCCGGCAACCGGGCTTTGGATCCCTTTGTGTTCCGCCGCATGGACAGAGACTGCGTTATCCAAAGCGAACGGCCCGTCGATGATGCCGCCTTTGATTTGCCCACGTCTGTTCATCTGTGTCAATGCCGCCGCGTCCAATGTGGGAGGCATGTTGGGATTAACTACTTCTACTGCACCCAGCACAGCCACTTTTGGTTCTTGATTGCCCAGCGAATGGCAATAGCCGATCACGTTTTGGACGATTTGGGCCTTCTCTGGTAATGTCGGCGCCACATTCAAAGCTGGGTCTGTCACGTGAATGAGACGATCATAACCGTCCACTTCATGCGTTGACACATGGCTTAACACTTTTCCCGTGCGCAATCCGTACTCTTTGTTGAGAACCGCACGCAAGAAATCAGATGTTTGGATCATGCCTTTCATCACAACATCTGCTTTGCCTTCACGCACGGCGGATACTGCCATTTGAGCGGCTTTAACGTCAGAATCGGCATGACCGATTGCAGCCGCATCGATCTCCAAGCCTACTTTTTGGCTTAAGGAGATGATGGTATCTTTATCTCCAAACAGAAGAAAATCTGCAATGTTGCGCTCTTTTGCCTCGCGTACCGCCTCCAGCACATCCTCATCGGCAGCTTGGGCCACCGCTACGGTGACAGATGGCAAGGTTTCCGCTTTTTTTACTACTTCCTCAAATGTTTTAATCATCCTACACACCTCTTTTTTCCGACTGTATTTGTCTGTTATCAAATCAGATTAAAAATAGTTTTCTCGGATTAGTCGGTCGCAATACCATATATGCAAATGCGGTGCCAACTCATCGACAAATCCGTGAAAGCATGATGTTTCCTGTTTTTTTATTTAAATTGTAAATAAAACCATTTGCAACGAATTGCAAAATGTCTGCAACTCTCTTCATGCAAAAAATTGCAGTGTCACAGTACCCCGTACCGCTCCAATTTGTAATAGAGGCTGCGGATGGAAATTCCCAACCTCCGCGCCGCTTCCGTTTTGTTTTGGCCACATGCCGCAACCACCTGCAAAATATAGTCCCGTTCCGTTTGCGCCAAAACTTCTTTCAGCGGTTTGCCGACAATCGCGTCGGGAACAGAGGGTGTCGCCGACGGTTGTATCATGCGGGAAAGGTCCAGTGGTGGAATATGTTCGCGCCGCATGCGTCTTTCGTTGAACGCCATATTGATCATAGCCCGACCCAGCACATTCTCCAATTCGCGCACATTTCCAGGCCAATCGTACTGGGACAGCACATGAATAGCGTCCTCTCCGATGTCTTCAACTTGCCGGCCGTACTCTTGATTAAACTTTTTGATCAAATGCAGGGATAAATCATACAAATCTTCTTTGCGCATGCGAAGCGGGGCGATATGTATAGGCAATACATTCAACCGGTAGTACAGATCTTCACGGAAGCGTTTTTCCTGAATCGCTTTTTCCAGATACACATTCGTCGCCGCTATGACGCGCACATCGACAGGAATTGATTTGGTGCCTCCGACCCGGAGCACTTCTTTCTCTTGCAACACTCGCAACAGCTTGGCTTGGGTGCTTAAGCTTAATTCCCCGATCTCATCCAGGAAAATCGTGCCTCCACTCGCCTCTTCAAACAAGCCTTTTTTTCCACCCCGTTTGGCTCCGGTAAATGCCCCTTCTTCATACCCGAACAATTCACTCTCTAATAGCGACTCAGACAAGGTGGCACAATTGACACGCACAAACTGGTTGTATTTACGGTCGCTCGCATTGTGAATCGCATGGGCAAACAACTCCTTGCCCGTGCCCGATTCCCCGCGTAGTAGCACCGTCGCCCGCGTTTGTGCCGCTTGCTTCGCTTGTGCCAGGGAGTGGCACATCGACTCACTGTTGCCGATGATGTCCTCAAATGTGTATTTCGCCTCCAAGGTGCGAATGATGCGGCGCGCCCGTTCCAAGTCGCGACTCAATTGCTTCAACTCGGTGACATCGTGGATGATGCCCACACTTCCCTTCAACTCATCACCGATGATGATGGGAGCTGCATTTACCACCACTTCTTTGTGGTGCGGGCCTACTTTCATGTGAACCCCCCGTGCCGGTTGACGCGTTTTCAACACTTTTTTGTGCAGGCTCTCCCCTTCGGAAATGTCCGTTTCAGCCGGTTTCCCGATCACCTGTTCAGGGGTTAGTCCAGTCAGCCGGGTGTAGGCGGGATTGATCAGTATGCCCATGCCATCTTGATCCACGACGGAAATGGCGTCATCAGAGGAGTTGATAATCGCCTGCAACATGCTTTTCATACTCTCCAAATCAAGCACTTGCTGTGTGAGCTGTTTGATCTCGCTGATGTCGCGAAAGACGGCAACGGCTCCGATCACTTTGCCGTCCGGCGCCTTGACCGGCACACGACTGGTGATGATTTCCAATCCATTTTCCAGCGTTTGCCGGCGATTCAATTCACTAATCCCTTCCTTAATGACCACGCCCAAACGCGTGTTGGGGATGACTTCAGTGACCGGTTTTCCCAAAGACTTTGCCGGATCAACGCCGGTCATTCGCCCTGCCGCCTGATTGAACAGCGTCACTTCTCCTCGTTGGTTGACGGCGATCATCCCGTCATGTGTCGAATTGACGACCGCTTCCAGTTCATTTTGCCGCCGTTTCCACGCTTGTCCCACCAGCTTAACCATCAATCGGGCAACAGCGCCGGAAATCACATGTGTTTGAGGTGGCGCCATTTCTTTCAGACGCCCCTCCACCTCATCTTCATCCGTCACGTCCAAAATCACATCCGGAGGGGGAGCAAGGAACGTTTGCATATCCGTGGAAGTTGGAATCCCCCGCTTGCGCGCCTCCACCAGACCGGGGGCGTCCGGCGCTGCATCCACCATGCCGACCACAGCAATAAAGTCGACTGAAGCCAACATGTCCAACACCGTTTTGCCGTCTTCGCCGCCTCCAACGATCAAAAAAGTTTGCAACTTGCACCCTCCTTTCAACCATCCGCCCCTTATCTTACCACACTAGGTACGGACTATTAACTTGTGCTCGTGGCTAATTGGAACGCAGGCTAGCCATCGGCGACAAAATAAGGTACTATTAGCCTTGACCACAGAAAGGACGGATGCGACATGAAACCAGTATACCAACGGATTATCGCCATCATCATCATGTGCGTGCCCGGCGCTTTGGCCATTTACGGCTGGACCTTGATGCGGGACGTCTTGTTCAACTATTTTGGTGGCCAAGGGATGGCTTGGCTTCCTTTCACTGGCGGACTCGTCTTGCTCATCATCGGATTAGCACTGATCGGCGGCTTCCTCTTCCACCATGACCGCAAACGGAAACGAATCCAGCCACGCCTGATTGGCAAACAAAACGACCCCACCTACCGCAACAAGCCGGGTTATTGACACACTAACTGGCATCTTTGCGCCCCATAACTCAAACTCAGGCATCCGCACCAACCAGCGGATGTTTTTTTGTGCCGCCATTCACCCTTTACCAACTGGGCACATATCTTGAGAGTGAAGACGCGAGGAGGGAAAACACATGACTTACCCACCATCATTCTGGCATCCCGGCCTTTTCCGCGAACCGATCGCCTCATCTTTTTCCTTTTTTCGCAAACTGCTCAACCGAATAGAAATGACAGCAACAGACCCTGCACAACGCGAAACCTCGGTTCGGCTACGGGAACAACTTTCGCAAATCGAGCACACGCTGTTCAGCCCAGATCCTTATCTCGCGGCAACGGGGGAACAACAATGGCGGCATTGGTTGCGATCGCTTGCTCGCTTGTTGGAACCGATCGAAACGATAGCCACTTCCGCTCGACAACCCGAAGAATCACCGTACAAGCAAGAGACATCTGCTGTCTCCGCTTACCGCCCGGTGCCAATCGGTCAACATCAACTCCCACCACTTCCCTATCCGTATGATGCCCTTGAACCCTACATTGATGAAACCACCATGCGCATCCATCATCAAGAACATCACAAAAAATATGTAGAAGACTTAAATAACGCAGAAACCCAATTGGCGCACGCGCGACAAACCGGCGATTTCTCATTGATCAAGCATTGGGAAAGAGAATTGGCCTTCAACGGCGCTGGCCATTATCTCCACACGCTTTTTTGGGAATCGATGAGTCCGCGTGGCGGCGGCGAACCCAGCGGAGCGCTTAAAAAGCAAATCATTCACGACTTTGGTAGCTTCGAAGCCTTTAAAAAACAATTTTCTGAAGCTGCCGAAAAAGTGGAAGGAGGAGGCTGGGCCATCCTTGTCTGGAGCCCCCGCGCCCACCGACTCGAAATCCTGCAAGCCGAAAAGCATCAAAACTTGTCACAACAGGACATCGTTCCCTTGTTGCCACTGGATGTGTGGGAACACGCCTATTATCTTAAATACCCCAACAAGAGAAGGCAGTATATCGACGCTTGGTGGCACGTTGTCAATTGGCCTCAAGTCTATAAACGCTTCTGCAAAGCCCGCCAACTCCGCTGGCACCCCTACTAAATGTTTGAGGCAGGTGGTTCCCATGGCCAAACATAAGTCTTACACCAAAGAGAAAAAACCAAACAATCCTCCAAAACCCCGTTACACCAATCAGGCCAATCTATTCCATCGAGATGTGATCGCCCCCCTGGAAAGGCGATACCGCCAATGTCTGCAAGCGCGGGAATATGAAAGCGCGCGCGCCCTCCTGCGAGAACTGGAAACAGCGCGCCGCGAGCACCCGATTTTGATTCACCGCAACGAACGAGTCAAAATCAATTGAGCCTGCAATGCCGACCCACTGACATCGGCACCCTTCCAACGATTACACGCAGCATATCATTTGTATGATGCGGACGGCATCCAGTTGGTGCCCTGATCTTAGTACCAGGTATTATGACCTTATCATAAAACCTTGCACAAATGAAGCCCTCTGCATCCACTTCCTTTTTCAGCACAAAAAGAAAACAAGCCTCTGATGTTGCCAAAGAATCCTCTCTGGCAACATCAGAGGCTTTAGATCATTGGTGTAAATAGCTCCGTTTTCACGTACAATCCCTATCCGACTTTGTGCTCGATCCGCAATTTGTCGGCCACCATCGCAATAAACTCACTGTTGGTCGGCTTCGCTTTGGACACATTGATGGTGTAACCGAACAGACTGCGAATGGAATCCATGTTCCCCCGGCTCCAAGCCACTTCGATCGCATGGCGAATCGCACGCTCCACCCGGCTCGGAGTGGTGTTGTATTTTTCCGCAATCCGCGGATACAAAGACTTCGTGATCGCCCCCAACAGATCGACCTCATTGTAGACCATGGATATCGCTTCCCGCAAATACAAGTATCCTTTAATATGCGCCGGCACGCCGATTTCATGAATCACGTTGGTGATGTTGGCGTCCAGGTTGTTTGCCCGTGGGGAAGGCATGCTCACCTGCGACGTTTTCACAAACGACGCCTTGCCGCTGATCCCTTTCATTTGCCGGATGCGATGTGTAAGAACGTCAAGATCAAACGGTTTGAGTATGTAATAAGAAGCGCCCAACTCGACCGCCCGCTGAGTGATGTTTTCCTGGCCAAACGCGGTCAGCATGATCACTTTGGGCACCGGTTGCAAATTCATCTGCTGGATCTGCTCCAACACGCCCAACCCATCCAAGTGCGGCATGATAATATCCAACACGAGCACATCTGGCACCCGCTGTTTGATCATGTCTATCACTTCGCCACCGTGATGGGCGACCCCGATCACTTCAATATCCCCTTGGCTCATAAGATGTTCCTTCAAAAGCTCGGCGAATTCCCGATTGTCATCCGCTAATATGACTCGGATCTGATTCAATGAGAGACCCTCCTAATCATCCATACCAGTTTCCTTTTTTGCATTCGACAAACGTAAAAATCTTCCTGCAATTCCCGTTGCTAATTGCTGAAAATTTGTAAATATCGCGAAAATGAACGTTTGGTTTTTAAACGATTTCATTTATGTATTCTAGAATATTCATCACCTTACTGAAGAACCCTATATAAAAAGGAGGTGATAACAATGAGACACCAAACTGACGAACGTAGCTTGGAACAACGGCAAAAAGAGCGGAAAAACAGACAAAGCTCGCCAGAGCAACCCACCGTAGGGCCCACCCATGCTGGTAACAAGAAATTGACCGGCCCTGACCGCCCCTCTACATAATCTCACAGCCGAATGGTATCTCCATTCGGTTTTATTTTTCCGAGACAATGATACCATATATTTTCCGATTAATATTATAATTGTTATTCAGGTTGAATTACAACGCAAATTAATTTAACATATTAAGCATGTGAATTATTGACTTAGTCAAATGTTTTGCCCTGCCACTTATAGTTATAAACAAATGATTCATCCCTTATATCAGTCATAGCGTGAGGTGATTATATGAAGATGAAAAAAATTGGCTTAGCTTGGCAAATTCTAATCGGACTCATCCTGGGGATCGCGGTTGGTGCCGTATTTTATGGTAACCCCAGTTTTGAACAATACTTACAACCAATCGGCGACATCTTCTTACGTCTGATCAAGATGATCGTCATCCCCATCGTCGTCGCAAGCATCATTGTCGGCGTCGCTGGTGTGGGGGATATTAAGAAACTTGGCAAAATCGGCGGCAAAACCATTCTATACTTCGAGATCATCACCACCATCGCCCTCTTGGTCGGGCTTTTAGCAGCTAACATCTTCCAACCCGGCGCCGGGGTCGATATGAAAGCGATTCAAAAAACAGATATCCAAAAATATGTGGATACCACCCATGAAGTGGAAAACCATGGCATGGTTGACACTTTCGTCAACATTGTCCCAACAAACCTGTTCACTTCTCTGGCTGAAGGGGACATGCTGGCCATCATCTTCTTCTCGGTGATGTTCGGTCTCGGGGTTGCCGCCATCGGCGAACGGGGCCAACCGGTATTGCAATTCTTCCAAGGTGTGGCTGACGCGATGTTCTATGTGACCAACACCATTATGAAGTTCGCACCATTCGGCGTATTCGCCCTGATTGGTGTAACCGTATCCAAGTTTGGTTTGCAGTCACTCATCCCGCTCAGCAAGCTAGTCATTTTGGTATATGCAGCAATGGTGTTCTTCGTGCTCGTCGCACTTGGTCTGACAGCCAAACTGTTCGGCATCAACATCTTCTCATTGATTCGCATCCTAAAAGACGAACTGATCTTGGCGTACTCTACATCCAGCTCGGAAACCGTGTTGCCGAAACTGATTGAAAAAATGGAGAAATTCGGTTGCCCCAAAGCGATCACTTCATTTGTGATTCCGACCGGATACTCCTTCAACTTGGACGGCTCTACATTGTATCAAGCGATCGCAGCCATTTTCATCGCGCAAATGTATGGAATCGATCTCACCTTGACCCAACAAGTCACCTTGTTGCTCACCCTGATGGTTACTTCAAAAGGGATCGCAGGGGTGCCTGGCGTTTCCTTCGTCGTTCTCTTGGCCACACTCCATGTGGTGGGAATTCCGGCTGAAGGTCTGGCCTTCATCGCTGGCGTCGACCGCATCATGGACATGGCGCGGACCGTGGTAAACGTCATTGGTAACTCCCTCGCGGCAGTGGTAATGTCCAAATGGGAAAAACAATATGATGAGAAACAAGGCCAATCCTATCTGGCTGAAATAAAACAAGCTGCCTAATCAACGTACAAGCCCGTTGCGTTAAGTTTAACCAACGGGCTTGTTTTTTATTAACAGTTCGGCATGCAATTGCTGTAGCCAAACACCAATCTTCTCCCGGTTTACCACCAAATCGGCCTCAGCGTCAAAATCAGTGGGCTCCCAATTGATGATGGCCAGTTTGGCCCCTTGTTCCTTAGCGCGAATGGGAAAGAAGTTGGCCGGACTCACTTGCAAGGAAGAACCCAGTACAATCAACAATTCCACTCCGTCAATCAGCGCTTCGGCCCGCTCTACCTCCTGTTCCGGCAAATTTTCCCCAAACAGCACCACCTTCGGGCGGATAAAACCGCCACAAACACACGTTGTTCCGGCGTCTGTCTCATACTGTTGCGCAGGGTAGGTCTTCTGGCACTCCATGCAAACGAGCTCCCGCAAGCTACCGTGCAACGCTGCCACCCGCTTGCTGCCCGCCGCTTGATGAAGCCCATCGACATTCTGCGTGACAATCCCATCGATCCAACCTCTCTTTTCCCATTCGGCCAACACCGTATGGCCTTCGTGAGGCCTTACTTTGAGCAAGCCTTTGATCCGCTGGCGATAAAACTGGATAAATGCGTCACGGTGATGAGTCAGCGCATAGGTACTGGCATAATAAGTCGGATCTTTGTCTTGCCACATCCCTTGCTTAGCGGAACGAAAATCCGGCAACCCGCTTTCCGTCGACATTCCCGCACCTGTGAAAACCACCGTTTTGTTGGATTGTTTGATCCACTCGCTGATCAATTTCCCCCGCCTTCCTTTCCCAATTTTCCGTTATTGTAACACAAAAAACAGCGGGACCCGAAAGGGTACCCGCTGAAGTTTGCATCACGCCCGCATCCTGCAACATCCATTCGATAAACGTTCCATAACCAGAAGTCGGATCATTTACGAACACATGGGTCACAGCTCCGACTAATTTACCATTTTGAAGGATCGGGCTACCGCTCATCCCTTGTACAATGCCCCCGGTTTTTTTCAATAAGCGCGGGTCAGTTACTTTGATGATCAAGCCTTTGGTTGCCGGATACTTTTGCCGTAGCGCATGCAGTATTTGTATATCGAACGCTTCCACCTTTTGCCCTTCAACGACCGTTAAGATTTTGGCCGGTCCTTCTTTCACCTGATCAGCTAAGGCGACAGGAATCGCCTGCTTCGCTTCGCCTGCTCCGGGCATGTCGCCCAATTGCCCGAATATCCCGAATGGCGTGTTTTTCTTGATATTGCCCAAGACCTGATTCTCCTGGAAGAATATCGCCCGTTTTTCTCCGGGCTCCCCTGATTCCCCTTTTTGAATCGATGTCACACTAGATTGCACGATTTTTCCATCTCCCACCCGAATCGGCTGGCCGGTGTCCATGTCGGTGATAACATGTCCCAACGCGCCATATACCTGATGAGCCGGATCGTAAAAAGTGAGCGTTCCCACTCCCGCCGCGGAATCCCTGATGTAAAGACCCAAACGGTACATCTGCTCTTTTTCGTCAAACACAGGTCGAATCGACACGGTTCTCTTCTTCCCTTCACGCATGACAACCATGTTCAGCACCCGCTTCTCTTTACCGGCCTGATTGACGGCATCAGCCACATCCCTGATTTGCTTCACCGGCTTGCCATTCATGCGTACCAAATAATCCCCGACACGAATGTCGGCTTGTTCAGCCGGAGATTTCACTTCTTTATTTTTGCTGTGCACCACATGATGCCCCACGACCAATGCCCCATCCGAACGCAATTTGACGCCGATGGATTGTCCTCCCGGCACCACTTTCAACTGGGGATAGACCTGGACATCCACCTGTTTGATCGGCAACTTCCCAAACAACTTCAAGGTCAGTTGCGTTTTGCCAACCGCTTGCGGCAACAAGGTCATTGGCTGCTTGAGGTCAAGCGGCACGCGGGCATTTGCCGCACCATTCACATGAAGAACAGCTGGATTGGAAACATTAGCCGTAGCTGTTACGGGCATGGAGAGCTGAAGCTTGCGCCATTCTCCCTGAAGGAGACGAATTTCCCGGGGAAAGTTGGTGAATTGACGAAATGTCGTGGTGGTACTTCCCAACGTGATGAGAAGCACGAGGAGAAAGCCAAAGAACTTTTTTGCTGAAATCCTGTTCATTTTCATCATCACTCTCCTCAAGCTTCCCGCCTACCCCTCCGCCTAATTCGTGGTCTTTACTAACTTTAAGTTAACCGCGCCCTTGGGCTTTTATGTTCGACAAATGCTTCCTCCCCAACATAAAAAATGCCTTTGACCGACCAAAGGCATCCCCCTTGAATCCGATCAACGGCATTTATCCATAACGCTTCACTTTTTCAGCCAAACGGATCATCTCTTCCGCGTGTTGCATCGTGCGGTTGGTCACTTCCACTCCACCCAGCAACCGGGCCAACTCCATGGTGCGGCCGCGGCGGTCGAGGCGATCCACTTTGGTGCGCGTCTTATCTTCTTTTAGCTCTTTGGAAATATAAAAATGATGATCGGCCATGCAGGCCACTTGCGGCAGGTGGGTAACGCACAAGACTTGATTTTGCCTGGAGACCACCGCGATCTTCTCAGCAATCGCCTGGGCCGCTCGTCCGCTCACCCCAGTGTCGATTTCGTCGAAGACCAAGGTGTCCGCACTGTCGGTGGCGGTAAAAATGCATTTCAATGCCAGCATGATCCGTGACAATTCCCCACCGGAAGCAATTTTGGTGAGAGGCTTGAGCGG
The DNA here is from genome assembly GCF_003003125.1 of Laceyella sediminis. Classification (GTDB taxonomy): domain Bacteria; phylum Bacillota; class Bacilli; order Thermoactinomycetales; family Thermoactinomycetaceae; genus Laceyella; species Laceyella tengchongensis. The sequence goes on from NZ_PVTZ01000010.1 coordinate 71,757, forward strand.
TTCGCCCGGATTGGGTGCGATTTGGAATTCCACCACATCCTGCCCATGTGGCAACAGTTCATTTGCTTGGTATGTTTCAGAATAAAAAGCCACATGAAATACGGTTGAAGCCATATTCAGATCGGCCAGCTCTTGCTCCACTTTGGTTTCCAGTTGGGCGGCAGCTTCTTTGCGCAACTGGGTCAGTGTTTTAGCCAGCGCATAAAGGTCGGTTTCCGCGGAAGCGATCTTCTCTTCCAATTCAGCAACAGATTCTTCCCGATGTTCCAGTTGACTCAATTCCTGACGAACCTTGTCTCCGTAAGCCAAAATTTCCTCGATCGAGTCGCCGTACTTCCGCTTCAGCTGTTTAATCATGTGCAAGCGCTCTTCCACCTCATTGAGCCGGCCCGGATCATATTCAAACGCATCCCGGTAACGAGCAATGGCGCGCGCTGCCTCTTCCAGCTGATAATAAGCGGATTGAGCGCTTTCCAACAAACCGCCAAGCGACTCATCCACTTCCGCCATTCCTTCCAAATGCGTCAGCGCTTCCTGCACCTGCTCCAATCCGCCTTGTTCGCCGTTTAAGTGTTGGTACGCGTGAGTGGTATGCATCATCAGTTTTTCAGCGTGAGCTAGGCGGCTGCGCTCTTGCTCAAGTTCTTCCTCCTCGCCCGGCACCAATGCCGCGGCTTCAATCTCTTGCGCCTGAAACTGCAACATATCCACACGGTACGCCAAGTCCTGCTGATCCATATGATAGCGGGCCAATTCTTTCTTGAGCGCCTGATATTCGCGGAACCGGGCCTGATACTGCTCCTTTACGGCGATCACTTCATTTCCCGCAAACGTATCCAGCCAGGACAAATGCTCTTCTACGCGCAAGAGGGCTTGGTGTTCATGTTGTCCAGAAATGTCCAACAGCGTCTGCCCCATCTGTTTGAGCATGGCAAGCGTGATCGTACGGCCATTGATTCGGCAGACGCTTTTGCCGCTAGCGGTGATTTCCCGGCGGATGATCAAGGTGTCCAACTCATCAGCGGCGAAACCCCACTCCTGGAGCAACGCATAGGCAGGATGGGAAGCAGATACTTCGAACACGGCTTCGATCTCCGCCTTGTCCGCGCCGTACCGCACAAATTCTGCCGAGGCGCGCCCACCGATCACCAATCCGAGTGCGTCAATCAAAATCGACTTACCAGCACCCGTTTCGCCCGTCAAAACATGAAACCCTTCACTCAATTGCAGCCGAACCTCTTCAATGATCGCAAATTGGCGAATAACGAGTTCTTTGAGCATCTCTTCCTATCGCCCCTTATACCAGATCCAAGAAGCGTTGCACTAGCTCTGGTGCTTTTTCTTTCGAACGGCAAATGATCAAAATGGTGTCATCCCCCGCCAGTGTACCCAATAACTCATCCCAATCCAGATGATCCATCAAAGCCGCGATCGCATGAGCGTTCCCCGGCAAAGTCTTCAGTACGATCAGATTTTCACTCGCATCAATGGAGACAAACGATTCCTGCAAGGTGCGCTTCAATTTTTTGAGCGGATTGATCCGCTTGTCTTCAGACGGCACCGAATATTTATAGATTCCTTTGGAGGTGGGCACTTTCACCAACTGCAATTCCTTGATATCCCTGGAAACAGTGGCTTGCGTTACGTTATAACCCGCCCTCTTCAGCTCTTCCACCAATTCGTCTTGGGTTTCTATCTCCTTCATGCTGATGATTTCACGAATTTTAATATGACGCTGTGCCTTCATCACTTTCCTCCTACCCTACTGTCCACACTTTCTCCTTGAAGTTTTTTCCTAACCACTTCAAAAAAAGAACGGTCTTGCCATTTGATCAAGTGTGCGGGAGTGCGGGAGCGTTTCACCCGCACCACGTCCCCTTCCTTCAAACAATATCCGATCTGCCCGTCGATGGTAATCGCCATTTCGCGATGGACGGCGGAAACATGGATTTCCAACACCGCTTCTGCAGGAAGAACCATGGGCCGCGATGTTAGGGTGTGAGGGCAAATCGGTGTCAGCAAAAGCACCTGTATGCCCGGATAGACAATCGGTCCTCCGCAAGACAGCGAATACGCCGTCGACCCGGTTGGCGTGGACACGATCAAGCCATCACCGGAATATGTACCCAAAAACATCCCATCCATATAAGCCGTGCATTGGATCATCCGGCCGAACGAACCTTTGGAAATGCCGATGTCATTCAGGGCAATCCCGGTTTCAACTACCTCGTTGCCACGCAACACCTCGGCTTCAATCATTAGCCGCTGTTCAATGGTATAATCCTCATTCAACACACGATCGACGGCCATAGACAGATCATCCGGCTCCGCTTCCGACAGAAAACCTAGCTGTCCCAAGTTGAACCCCAAGATCGGCAATCCCGCCGCGGCAAAACGCCGGGCCACGCCGAGGAGCGTCCCGTCCCCTCCCAACACGAAAACCAATTGCACGCGTTCGGTGAATCGTTCCAATTCCAACCCCAGATCCGGCCGTTCTAATCGCATGGCCAAAGCGTTGTCCACAAGGACTTCAGCCCCGCGTTCCTCCAAGAGGTGAACCAATCGCTCCGCTACTTGCACACTCTTCGATTTGCTTTGGTTCGCTGTGATGCCGATGGTTTTCAACAGTTCCACCTCTATCTCTCAAATCCGTCAGAATAGTATCAGCCACAACAAAAGAGCGCCCAAACCCAATCCACCGTACACCGCCAACCCAGCTCGCGACCGTTTGGCGTGAAACGACAACTCCGGCACATCAAAAAAAATGCGCTTGACCGTTCTTTTTTCACGATCGACATATAGCAAGCCATCAGGTTGACACAACAGGTAATACGTGAGGAAAAAGTCGCGCAATCCAGCACCTGACAACCGCAGGGGCTTTCGTTCCCTCGCCACGATTACAATATAACATTCCTCGTCTTGTCTGGCGATATAATCGATGTACAAGCGGCTCTCATATTCCTTGTCATCCATCTCGATCGAGAGAGGGATTCTCTCTTTGCCGCCTATGACTTCATACCCGTTTTCCCTCAACAGATCAGGCACTTCTCCCCGGAACTCCTCCTTCGGCTCCGAGGGAGGATTGCTCCTGATGCGCGGTATGAATTGGGTGGCGATCAAATACAAGATGGCGCCCAATATCAGAAAAAGAACGAGGGTATCTCCAGGTTGTTGGGCCATTCCCCTCCCCCCTTTTCCTAATTATTCGCATCAAGGGCGGAGAACCCTGCCACTAATGAGAGATTAGCGGGATCTGCCATCCAGCTTATGGGCGCCTAGTGCTGTCTTTAGAATCTGTTATGGGCCGCCGCTACAACTTGCGCGATGTCTTCGGACAAGTCGCCTGGCGTCACGGCCTCTTCCAAAACCAAGTAACCGAGAAACTCGATGTTCCCTTCGCCCCCTTTAATCGGAGAAGGGGCCAACCCCCGCACATCAAAGCCAAGCTCTGTGGCCATCTGCACAAAACGGCTTAATACCTGTCGGTGAACGGCTGGGTCCTTGACGATTCCCTTTTTGCCCACTTGTTCCTTGCCGGCTTCAAATTGCGGCTTGATCAGCGCGATCACTTCCCCTTGTGGTTGCAACAGCTTTTTCAGTGTCGGCAAGATGTGTTTAAGGGAAATGAAAGACACATCGATCACCGCAAAGTCTGGAGTAGCTCCTTTAAGGTCTTCTGGTTCAAGGTATCGGAAATTGGTGCGCTCCATTACGATCACACGTTCGTCTTGGCGCAATTTCCAAGCCAATTGTCCATATCCGACATCGATGGCGTACACTTGCTTGGCCCCATTTTGCAACGCGCAATCAGTGAAACCACCCGTGGACGCCCCAATGTCTAGCACCACGCGTTGCTCCATCTGAATCGGAAAAACCCGCAGGGCTTCTTCCAGCTTCAACCCACCGCGAGAAACATATGGATGAAGCTCGCCTTTCACCTCAATCACGGCATCAACGGGGATTTTCATCCCCGCTTTGTCCACTCGTTCATTATTCACCAATACAAGGCCGGCCATAATGGAGCGTTTCGCTTGTTCACGACTTGCAAAATGGCCTTTATTCACAAGCAATATGTCAAGACGTTCTTTTTCCACTTGCAACCCTCATGCTTTCTGGATTTTTTGCGCAACGTGCCGCCGCACTTCTTCGGCGATTGCATCAGGGGTGAGCCCCACCTCGGCGCGCTGCTCGGCGATGCTACCGTGTTCTACATAATAATCTGGCACACCCAACACTTTCACAACCATCCCAACTTGTTCCTGAGCAGCGTAGTATTCCAATACGGCGCTACCAAATCCACCTGCGATGCAAGCCTCTTCCACCGTAAACACCGGGATCTGCTCCCGCGCCAACTCATCTAGGCACTCCGTGTCTAACGGTTTTGCAAACCGAGCGTTGATCACGCGAGCATCAATGCCGTCGGCCGCCAAGCGCTCACTTGCGGCCAAAGCGACGGGCACCATGTTGCCGAACGCCAGAATCGCCACATCGTTCCCTTTCCGCACGCATTCTGACTTGCCGATTGGAATGGCGCGGAATTCCTCATCCATAGGCACGCCTACACCAGCTTCTTTGGAATAGCGGACCGCAATGGGGCCATCATGGTTTACCGCCGTATACAACATGTGTTGCAATTCATTTTCGTCTTTCGGCATCATGATGACCAAGTTCGGTTGGTTTCGCAAAAAGCTGATGTCGTAAATCCCTTGGTGCGTTTCACCATCCTCGCCGACAAAGCCAGCCCGGTCAATGGCAAAGACCACGGGTAAGTTCTGGCGGCACACGTCATGCACAACCTGGTCGTAGCCACGCTGTAAGAAAGTAGAATAAATGGCCAACACCGGCTTGATCCCTTGTGTCGCTAAACCAGCGGCAAAGGTGACCGCATGTTGTTCGGCGATTCCCACATCGAAACACCGATCAGGGTAAGCCGCTTGAAACTTCTCCAATTTGGAGCCCGTCAACATCGCGGGCGTCACAGCCACAATTCGCTCATCGTTCGCTGCCAATCGAACCAAGGTGTCTCCAAACACCGCTGGGTACGCAGGCGCCCCGCCCGCTTTTTTCTGGAACGCGCCCGATTCGATTTTGTATGTGCCGACGCCGTGATACACGACAGAATCATTTTCAGCGGGTTTGTAGCCATATCCTTTTTTGGTCACGACGTGAACCAACACCGGCCCTTTTGTTTTGCCGGCCAGCCGCAAGCTCTCCATCAATTCGTCCAGCTTGTGGCCATCCACTGGACCGATATAGGTAAATCCGAGAGTTTCGAACAGGACACCGGAGACGACTAGATATTTCAAGCTGTCTTTGATCCGCTCCACCGTTTTGGCAAAGGGTGCGCCTACCGTGGGGATCTTCATGAGCAGCTGTTCTACTTCTTCTTTGATTTTGTTGTAACTCTTGTTGGTCCGCAAGCGCGCCAGATGGTTATGCAACGCGCCCACGTTAGGACTGATCGACATCTCGTTGTCATTCAAGATGACAATCAGGTCTTTTTTGGTTTCACCGATGTGGTTCAGCGCCTCCAGCGCCATACCACCGGTCAGAGCCCCATCACCGATGATGGCGATCACTTTGTTGTCCTCGCCTTTGAGATCGCGGGCCGTGGCCATCCCCATCGCACCAGACAAGGATGTACTACTGTGCCCTGTTTCCCACACATCGTGTTCGCTTTCCCGCATTTTCGGAAATCCACACAATCCTTTGTATTGCCGCAAGGTGGGGAACATCTCCCGGCGATTTGTCAAAATTTTGTGCACATACGCTTGATGCCCCACGTCCCACAACATTTTGTCCCGTGGACTGTCAAACAAGTAATGCAGGGCGATGGTCAACTCAACCACGCCCAGATTGGACGCCAAATGGCCTCCTGTTTTGGATAAGCTCTCTATAAGAAATTGACGGATTTCCTCTGCTAATTTCGGCAATTCTTCCACAGACAACCGTTTAAGTTGATCCGGAGAATTAATCTGTTCGAGGAGCACGGATAACGCCTCGCTTTCGCTTTCTTTTCTTATTCGATTTCACATGAAACAAAGACAGTCGAAACTGTCGGTTTATCCAATAAAAAAATCTACCAACCCTGAATATGATCTGATTGGAATAATGAATGGATAAGGTCTTGCCGAGCGCCTTTCCCCCAACAGTAAGCGCGGAAATGAGCGAAACCAACACGATGTCGACCACCCCACTACTTAGCTTCCATTCTGGGAAAGATATCACAAATGAAGCCACCACGGCAACAGCGACTGCACCACTGATCACTCCACTGATATCGCCAACCACGTCATTGCAGAAGTTGGAGAATTGGTCCGCTCGCCTCACGATGCCAATGGCTTCTTTGGCTCCAGGAATCTTTTGGGCCGCCATGGCGTGAAGCGGTTTCTCAGAAGCGGCCGCAGCGGCGATGCCCAACATGTCAAATCCGATCCCGATCGCCACAATCATCAGTAAGACCATCATCCCCCCACCCCAGGACATCCCTCGAAGCACAGTTTGGGAAGAGACGGACAAAATACAGGCGATAAATGCGGATATCAGACTGACAGTAATCGCCCAGCGCATAGATTTTCGGAGTAATGAAACCATCAGGTAAAAATCCCCTTCATCCCCAACATTCCAGAAAAATGCCGGTCTCATGATGGACCGGTTTTCGTAGCTTAACTCTTCATCCCTATGTAATTTCCCCGGTTTTCAACCCTATATGTGAGAAGAGTGGCGACAACCTAGGTAAACTCTGCGGCTTAGGTCCAGTAGGCTTTCCCAAAGGGGTATCCCGATCGTCGCCGATCTGGCGGTTTCCCTTTACAACCCCTCTCGGCACCGTCACCGAATGCCGGACTGGACTGCCACTCAGTCCGCACTTTAATCCCTAGATGGCCATGCCTTTTTCGGCAAACAGTCTAGGAGTTTTCCTCAACAGCCCGTTCCAGTCTCCTAGCCTCTTTTGCAACAGAACTTTCAACCGCGTTCCGCATTAAAGCGGAGAACGGTATCCCCACCCTGTCACTCAAGGCAGGCTACGCTACACCCAGTTGATCCCGAGATGCAGGTTCATACCCCAAGCCGTCGTTCCCGCATGAGAGCGTACACGACGAACATTGGGCCTCCGCGGAAGAAGGGTCAACGCCCGCATGCCATTGCGGATCGCCCTTCAACCTTAACTCTCAGCATCAGCCCATAGCTGGGCGCCACAAGCCAACACCAAGAACTTCATCGATGTGCCCTTTAGCGGATTTTTAGGCCCGCCTTCAGAGGTGGCGGGCTGACTAGAATACTGCGCCACTCTTCAGTAGTACATTTTATTATAGCATAAGCTTACCGCCTTAGCACCTTGCAGAACTTACCTGTCACGGGCCAAAAGATAGTCGGCGATTTGAAGCAACCGCTCCGGATTGATCCCAGCATAACCGATGATGGCGTTTTTGGCTTGCTCAGTTATTTCATTGAGTCGCTTTTTAGACTCCTCCAGCCCGAGCAAAGCGGGATACGTCGCTTTTTGGTTGGCTTCGTCACTACCGACCGGCTTGCCGATCAGCACAGCATCTCCAATGACATCCAAAATGTCGTCTTGAATTTGAAACGCCAATCCCAGCCGATACGCATAACGGGTCAAAGCCGTCAAAGCCTCTTCATCTGCGCCAGCTACCATCGCTCCTGCGCGTACGGAAAACGCAATCAGGTCTCCAGTTTTCCGGTGATGAATGCTTTCCAGTTCAGCCAGCGTGACCGAGCGCCCTTCGCCTAGCAAGTCGTCCACCTGACCGCCAACCATGCCTTTGGCACCTGCAGCCACGGATGCTTCATTGATCAGCGCCAAAGCCACTTCCGGTGCGACTCCCGTTTCTCCTGCCGCGCGGGCCATGATCCCGAACGCTTCCGTCAGCAAGGCGTCACCGGCCAATATCGCGTGTGCTTCGCCGTAGACTTTGTGATTTGTCGGCATACCACGGCGCACATCATCATCATCCATCGCTGGCAAATCATCATGTATCAAGGAATAAGTGTGAATCATTTCAATAGCACAAGCGAAAGGCAACGCTTGCTGAGTGTTTCCCCCAAGCGCTTCCACTGTCGCCAAGACAAGAACAGGCCGAAAACGCTTACCTCCGGCTAAAAGAGAATACCGCATGGCATCCTTCAAAACAGAAGGAATCCCTTCTAATCCGGCTGTGTAATCGTCAAGGGCCTGATGTACGAGCTTGGCTTTTTCTCTCATGTAGCTTTGTATCTGCACCTAATCCATGTCCTCCTCTGCCTCAAACGGTTTTTTAATCCATTCCCCGTTTTCTTGCATCAACATTTCCACCTGTTGTTCGGCCCACTCCAGCTTTTTCCCGCAGAGGTGGGAAAGCTTCATCCCCTCATCGAACAACTGGATGGCCTGTTCTAGGGGTGCGTCTCCCCGTTCCAACAGCTGCACCACTTCTTCCAGCCGCTCCAACGCCTTCTCAAAGGCGAGCGACTCCAGTTGAGTCAGATCGATTGGATCACTCATCGCCATTTGCCTCCGATCTCCAAACTTGACATTTGAGTTGGCCGTCAGCCACCCGTACCCGGATCAGATCTCCCGGCCGGACTTGTTGCCTTGATTTCACCAACTCACCGTTTGCGTGTCGGTACACGAGCGAATAGCCGCGTTGCATCACTTTGAGCGGACTTAGGGCGTCCAATTGGGCCACCAATGCTAGATGCTTCTGACGCATACCGTTTAGCTGTTGCAACATCACCTGGCGCTGATTGCGCTCTAAGACGGCAACGCGTTCACGCAGTTGTCTGATCCGTTCTTGGGGATGATGCGCGGCCAACCGGACACGCTCATTCGCCAAGCTTTGGCGTTTCTCCCGGACAAGCTGCACCATGGCACGCTCCAATCTAGCTTCCAACTCATCGCGCCGTTGCACGTATTGGTGCAAACGGGCATGGGGATATTTAAAAATCGGTCGGTCCACGCTTTTCTCCAACCGCTCGCGAGCCCGATCAAGTACAGCCATTTGCGCCCGTAACAGCCGTTGCGTCAGCAAAGCGACCCGCGCTTTCAGATCCTCCACATGGGGAACCACCAGTTCAGCAGCGGCGGTTGGTGTCGCCGCTCGCACGTCAGCCGCAAAATCACTGATCGTCACATCCGTCTCATGGCCTACCGCGGAAATCACAGGTACCTGGGAACGATAAATGGCGCGGGCCACGATCTCTTCATTAAACGCCCACAACTCCTCAAGCGAACCGCCGCCCCGCCCCACGATCAACACATCCGCTTCCAGATGCAGGTTCATCCGGTCAATCGCCGCTGCGATCTCCGAAGCCGCTTTTTCCCCCTGAACCGACACGGGATGCAACAAGATGCGCGTGAGGGGATAGCGGCGGCGCATCGTCGAGATAATGTCGCGCACCGCCGCTCCATGCGCGGAAGTGATCACGCCGACGGTTTTGGGAAACGCGGGGATAGCTTTTTTCGGGGCATCAAACAAACCCTCAGCAGCCAACTGCTCTTTCAAGCGCTGAAACGCCACATGCAAGTCGCCCACTCCGCTCAAGCGCATGTCTTGGGCGTAAAGCTGCAAGCTTCCACTCTTTTGATAGATGGAAACATAACCCTTGACCAACACCCGGTCCCCATTTTTGGGAACAAATCGCAAGCGGCGATTGTTGCCTGCGAACATCACTGCATTCAGGGTGGCATTTTCATCTTTCAAAGTGAAATACATGTGGCGGCTATGGGTGTGTTGCGAGAAATTGGAAATCTCCCCTTCCACCCACACCCCTTTTAAGCTATCGTCGTCTTCCAGCTTGCGGTAAAGATGTTGAACCAAATCCGTTACCGACCAACGTTCGGGTTCACGGATCATCATCTTCCCTCACTTTGTCTGTAAGAATGAGTAAAACCTTTTCTCACCTTATCATGTTCCGCGGCTACCGTCCATGCCTATTTACCAATTCGTTTGGCCGCTTCTACCGTGTTGCGCATCAACATGGCAATCGTCATCGGACCTACCCCGCCCGGAACAGGAGTGATGGCGGAAGCGATCTCCTTGACCTCGTCAAACTTCACATCGCCAACCAGTTTCCCCTCATGGCGGTTAACGCCAACGTCAATGACTACCGCACCCGGTTTAACATGCTCGGCAGTCAGCATCTCCGGCCGCCCCACTGCCGCGATCAAAATATCAGCCTGCTTGGTATGGGAAGCCAAATCAGCCGTCCGGGAATGGCACATGGTGACGGTGGCGTCAGCACGTTGGAGAAGCAGGGAGATCGGTTTGCCCACAATATTGCTCCGGCCGACCACAACCGCGTGCTTCCCAGCGATTTGTACGCCGCTTCGTTGCAATAAATGCATGATGCCATGAGGCGTGCAAGGCAAAAGCGCTTCTTGGCCGATAACCATGTTGCCGACGCTGACAGGTGTGAACCCATCCACATCCTTGGCGGGAGAGATGGTAGCAATGACCTTGTCTGGATTGATATGATCTGGCAATGGCAATTGTACCAAAATCCCATGAATGGCAGGGTCGGCATTGAGCGTTTCGATTAGCTCCAACAGCTCTCGTTCGGAAATAGACGATTCGCGGCGGATAAGCCGGGAGTTGATTCCCACTTCTTCAGAAGCGCGAATTTTCCCTTTCACATAGGATTCCGATGCCGGATGATTGCCTACCAACACCACTGCAAGGCCCGGAATCAAGCCTTTTTCCTTTAATTTAGCCACTTCGATTTTCAATTCGCTACGCACTTCTTTTGCGATTGTTTTTCCGTCAATAATGGTTGCCGTCATTTTATCCACATCCTTATTTCTTAACATTAATAGCAATTTCACTCATTAATGTTCAGTTTATCCTGTTCACTCTTGGATGTAAAGATAAAATGAGAGGGGGGATACCCCTCTTATGAGTTGATCTCTTGATTGTCCACTTGCTGTTGGGGGGGTAGATCGGCAACCAACCGCCCTAACACCCCGTTGACAAAACGGCCAGATTCGACACCGCCAAACGCCTTGGCCAAATCGACCGCCTCATTTAAAATAGCGGCTCTCGGCGTGTCCACTTCATGCATCAACTCATAGACCGCCAACCGCATGATGGCCCGATCCACGGAAGAGATGCGGGCGAGTGACCAGCCTTCCTTTAAATGGCGTTCAATCACTGGATCAATGGTAGCCTGGTGCTCCCTCACCCCTTGCGCCAGACGGAGGTAAAACGCGTGATCTTCCTGCTCCAGCTTTTCACCTCTCGTCCGGATCACATCCGTCTCTTCATCGGGATGAAATTCACATTCGTACAATGCTTGAATCACTCTTTCGCGTGCGGTTCTTCTGCTCATTAAAACCTTCCTCCAAAAAGAAGCCCGAGCAGTGTCTGCCCGGTCCCATAATTTTGCGCATCCATATTATCGAGCTTGTTTGATCGGCCGTCGCGCATCAAAGCGGTGCCTGCCTCATTCGTATTTTGCCCAGAGAAACACCGTCTCTTGCATGGTTCTCGTCTCTAGAACGCCCGTTGCGCGCGTGGGAAATCGTTAAAGGATGTTCACTCGGATTTCTCCGGCGGCATCTTGATCCCATCCACGCGAACAATCACTTTATCGACTGTCAAACCGGTCATGCTCTCTACTGCCGTCTTCACTTGCTCTTGGATTTCGCGGCCCACATCTGGAATATGGAAACCATATTGTACCACAACCGCCAAGTCGATCGTAAGTTGGTCTTCCAGATCAACGCGAATTCCTTTCTTCAGGTTTTTACGTCCCAGCAGTTGGTTGATGTCCCCAACAACCCCTCCGCTAAGGGTGATCACACCGTTCACCTGGGAAGCTGCGATGCCCGAAATCAATTGAATCACTTCTGGAGCGATCTCCACTTTGCCAAGCTGGTTCGCGTCGTATTGGTACAAATCACTCATGCCGATCCTCCTCGTTTAAATTAGTCTTCTCCAAGAATTGGATATGGAAGTCACCTGACACAAAGTTGGGATGGTTCAACACCTTCAGATGGAACGGAATGGTCGTGTGCACGCCATCGATCGCAAATTCTTTGAGCGCGCGGTTCATGCGTTCGATTGCCTCCTGCCGGTCTTTCCCCCAAACGATCAGTTTGGCCACCATCGAATCATAAAATGGGGAAATTTGATACCCTTGGTAACAGGCGCTGTCAATGCGCACGCCATTTCCGCCCGGAGGTAGGTAGAATTGGATCTTACCCGGAGACGGCATGAAGTTTTTGTCCGGCCGCTCCGCATTGATCCGGCATTCAATCGACCAACCGTCGAAGCGAATGTCTTCCTGTTTCCATTTTAATTTTTCTCCGGCGGCAATGCGAATCTGTTCTTTGACCAAATCGATTCCGGTGATCAACTCGGTGACCGGATGTTCCACTTGAATCCGGGTGTTCATCTCCATGAAATAAAAATTACCGTCTTTGTCCAACAAGAATTCGACTGTCCCCGCACCGGAGTATTGTACAGACTCTGCTGCTTTCACGGCCGCCTCACCCATACGGGAGCGCAAATCTTCGCTCAGCGCTGGAGAAGGCGCCTCTTCGATCAGTTTTTGGTAGCGGCGCTGGATGGAGCAATCCCGCTCACCCAAATGAATCACATTGCCGTAATTGTCAGCCAGCACCTGAATTTCAATATGGCGGGGCTCAACCAAAAATTTCTCCAGATAAACCCCGGAATTGCCGAAGTTGGCTTCCGCTTCCTTTTGCGCCAAGGTGATTGCACGCGTAAGCTCTTCTTCGTTGTAAACGACGCGCATTCCTTTACCGCCGCCGCCTGCTGTCGCTTTCACGATAACGGGGTACCCGATCTCCGCCGCGGTCTTGGCCGCTTCTTCCAGATCATCGATCACCCCTTCAGTTCCGGGAACGGTCGGCACACCCGCCACTTTCATGGTCTCGCGCGCCGTGGTCTTATCCCCCATCTTTACAATCGCTTCTGGTGAAGGGCCGATGAAGGTGATGTTGCATGCCGTACACAATTCCGCGAAATCGGCGTTCTCCGCCAAAAAGCCATAGCCGGGGTGGATGGCGTCCGCTCCCACCAAGGTCGCCGTGCTAAGCAGGTTGGTCATGTTTAGATAGCTGTCTCGAGCAGCCGCCGGGCCAATGCAATACGCTTCATCCGCCAAAGTCACGTGCAACGCATCGCGATCCGCTTCTGAATAGACGGCGACGGTGCTGATCCCCAGTTCGCGGCAAGCGCGGATGATGCGAACAGCAATCTCGCCGCGGTTTGCGATTAAAATTTTTTTAAACATAGCGTAAACCTCCTCCCATGGCCTAAGTTGTTTTCACCAGGAACAGAGGCTGGCCGAACTCAACCAACTGACCGTTTTCGACGAGAACTTTGACAATCGTTCCACGCACTTCAGCTTCGATCTCATTCATCAACTTCATCGCCTCCACGATGCAGACGACCGTATCCCCGTTGACCGTGTCGCCTTCTTTCACATAAGGGTCTGCATCCGGAGCTGGAGCGCGGTAGAAGGTTCCCACCATGGGCGAAACGATTTTATGTAGATTGGCATCTTCCACCTCTTCCTCTACTTTAGTGGGCGCTGCCACTTGAGGCTCTTTTGGAGACGCAGGTGCTTCTTGAACGGGCGCCGGAGCCGGAGCTTGTGGAACAACACTTACCGGAGCTTGTGGCGCAACAGTCATAACAGGAGCCCCAGATTTTTTGATGGTAACTTTTGTACCTTCTTTATCGATTTCAAATTCTTCAATGCTCGACTCATCAATCAACCGAATCAGTTCACGGATTTCATGCATTTTAAATGCCATTGCCTATCACTCCTTGTATTGTCTTGGCAAGGATACTCAAGTATGATAATAACGCTAATAGCATACCGTTTTTTTAGTGGTTTGACCACCCCTTGAGCTTAAACGGAGCCCCATCGACCCTCTGCCTTTTAAAGCCTTGCGGGTGAGTTGACAGCTCACACATTCATCCTACTTGTTTCTTTTCCTAATATCAACTATTAAGACCAGATACTAAATCGAAGCCCCCTCTTTTCCCACGGCTCACGTTGTTAATACATTTGTAAAACATTTCACTTGCAACTATCTTCCCCTCAATTTGACCAGCGAGTATAATAAAAAAGTCATCCCATTTCCCCTCCAAATGAAAAAATGTAGCCTTATTGCTAAGAGCCGGTTTCCATGAAGGAAACCGGCTCTTTTCCACTTTATTTGCGATAGGCGACCGATACATTGAGCGGAGAAACATTGAGATGTTGTTTCACCAAACTGATCAGTCCGACCACTTGTTTCCTGCTTAGATGCTCAGTCTGTACGACGACATCGACATGTGGACTGTTGCTCACCACCACGGCATCACGGTACCCCTCTTTGCGAATCAGTTCTTCCAGCACCGTTTCCGCATTGTCCACTTTCATCAGCTCTTCAATTTTCGCATTGGCTTCCTGCAGTTCTTTTTCCGAAGCATCCGGATTGGTCAGCACTTTCATGTATTCTTCTACCATCTTCTGACGCAACGTGCTCCGTTGCAATTGGTATCCGACAAAATAATCATCTTGGTCTTTCTTGTTCAGTTTATCCTTGGAGCTGTTTGCCGACGCTGGTTGATGGATTGGTTTAATGTTGACGTCCACATCCCCCTCCGGGTCCACCTGTTTGGCCGCTTGCCGAACCGGCTCCACAGGCCCCGTCACAATATAATAAGCTGACAACACCACCATGATGGATAACATCGTCACCAACCAAACCGTTTGTTTGTTCACTGACATGTACAATTCCCCCTTATCCTTTTGGCAGAACAGAAATGCGGTGCATGGGAATGTCCAATGTGCGCTGGACGGCCTCGATCACGATAGCCTTGACTTGCAGATTTTCCACTCCGCGCGCTACTACCAGCACACCCCGGACTTTGGGTTTCAACTTCTTCACGACCACTGGCCTTTCGCCATCATCATTGCGATAATACGCCGTTTTTCTGTCCCGCGTGTTTTGGGTGATAGAACGGTTTCCTCCCGTTTTGTCCCGTTCCGTCGTCACTTGCTCCGAATGCCGTTCATCGATTTGCACCACTTCCTCCTCTGTAGAGTCAAGGTTGACGACCACTGAAACATCATCCACGCCGACGATTTTGCCTAGCACTTCCGACAACTGCTGTTCCACTTCCCGTTCATACTGTTGCATCGCCGACATGGGATGGTTCACTTGCGGTTTCGCAGACGCGGGCATCACCCCCTCCGGCTCCGGTTGGACGGCGCTTTCTTTCACTCCCACAAATGAGGAAACCAACATGATCGCCACGCCGGCCCCTCCCAAGATCACCATCCAGCCCAGCTTGCTTTTTTGCTTGTCGCTGCTTGCCAATTTCTGTTCCAACTGCTTCAACCATTTGAACAACACGCTTCACCTCCCCGCGCCTATAATGCATCCACTGTCACCTGAACTTGTTCTTGCCGCACATGCCAAGCATCCGACAAGTAACTGGCGATGTTCTGGGCTAGTTTGTTCCCCGCATGGTCCCCTTTGGGTGAAGCAGTTTCCCTTTCGCCGACCGAAATGTACACAGGTTGAACCGGTTTGCCTCCCAACTGATGGGGTGAAACGGCAGACGCGCTAGCCCTCACGTGGATGTGCTTGATTTCGGCCATCCCCTTCGGCCTGGTTTGCAGGATCACGTTCGACTCCGTCACTTCCACTCCAAACTTCCGCTCCACCTGTTCCTTGATGCTCAGCTCCATTTGCTTCGACGATTGCTCTTGTATCAAGCGGTCTTGCGTGGTTTTCAACTTTTCTCCCTGTTCTCGAATCTGCTGTAGCGATGCCAATCTTTCTCCATGCGACGCATGGGTGAACGCCAACGCGGACAAATCGTATTCTTCCGACAATAATTGGAAGATCGGCGTCAGTATCGCCATGATGATCAGTAACCCCATCACCAGCTTGACATAGCGATCCAAGGCGTTGTTGGGCAACAGCAAATCAATAAATGTTGCGATCAACACCAAGATGATGATTTGTTTGAGCCATTCGCTTATCCATTCGATCACTTTGGGTCACCTACCTCATCATCACCGAGACGTTGCCCGAAGCGACGATTATCGTGATAGCCAAGAAAAACATCAGGCCTACGGTTGCCAGAGCGGCGAAAATGTATATGAGCGTGCGGCCGATGGTACTCAGGCTCTCAATGATGGGACTATTTCCCAAAGGTTGCATCACCGCCGCCGTGAAATTGTAAATGAAAGCGAGCGACAAGATTTTCAACGCGGGAAACGCACAGATAAATAGCAAGATCAGCACGCCGGCCAGGCCAATCGTGTTTTTGACCAGCAAGGAGGCGCCCATCACCGTATCCGCCGCTTCGGATATGGTGCGTCCGATCACCGGAATAAAATTCCCCGTGATATACTTGGCCGTGCGTAACGTGACCCCGTCCGCAATGGAAGCAGTGGCCCCTTGGATAGAAATCACACCGAGGAAAATCGCCAACAACCCACCCAGTACCGACACACTGATTTTCCGTAACAAACTGGCCAATTGATTCACCTTGTACTTCTCAGACAGGCAACTCACGATGCTCAGAATGGCGGATAAAAAAAGCAACGGAAAAACAATGGTGTAGATGAATGTGCCAATCATGTGGATCATGAACACGATCAACGGATGGAATAAAGCAACCGAGCCGATGTTGCCCATGGACACCAAGAGGGTGAGCATCATTGGCACCAACGCTAGCATGAAGTCGATCATGCGACCGATTGCGGTTTTGGCCGAATCGACCGCCACATGAAAGCTGTTGGCCGCCAAGATGATCAGCACCATGAACACGATGGCGTAAGCCACTTTGCTTACTTGGTTCTGCTCAAAAGCCGTTTGCAGTGTCCTTAGCAACATGCTCAATACGGTCAACACCACAATCGTGCCGAGTAGCTTCCCGTTGTACAAAATTTCATGAAAGAAAAAGCGGACGAATCCCATCAGCACCTGTTCCAATGACAGCTCTTGATTGGGTGACAGCAACAAATCAAACAAACTTAGCCCCTGTTCCCCTCCTAGATACTCACCGTAATCCCCCTTGAGCTGTTTCCAAAAGGTGTCCACTTGCTCCACTTGCGTTTGGTTCAATTGACTTCGCACCAATTGATCAATGACAGAAGAGCCGCTTTCTTCTTCCGCGGCAAAAACGGAAGGGCGAATCAGCAGAAGAAAAAGGCACAGAAATGGAAAGATCCAAGCAATTCGTTTCATCTATCTTCATCCTTACGCAGGCAAAATTCGGATGACCGTCTCAATAATCACCGTGATAATCGGGATTGCCATCACCATGATCAACACTTTCCCCGCCAGTTCGATTTTGGAAGCGATCGCTCCTTGCCCGGCATCCCTGGTCACTTGCGCGCCGAATTCCGCGATATAGGCGATGCCGATAATTTTGAGGATCGTTTCCAAAAATAGGTCGTTCACTCGCGCTTGGTGAGCCAAACTTTGCAACACTCCCAGCACCTCGGCGATTTTCCCCGCAATGGAGATGAAGATGATGACACCCACAAACGCCGCTAAAAGAAAAGCGAAAATCGGCTTCTGCTCTTTGATGATCAAGATGAGAAACGTGGCAATGAGACCCAGCCCCACCACCTGGATGATTTCCAAGCGGATCGCCTCCCATCATGTGCGAAACAGAAACACATTCTTAATGGTTTGAAACAAATCTTGCACCAGCATGGCCACCATGAAGAGGACAACAACAAAGCCAAACAGCGTCACCCAGTGGGCAAAATCCTCTTTTCCCATCTGTTTCAGCACGGTGTGGATCATCGCGACAATAATCCCGATGCCCGCGATCTGAAACACCGAATCCAGATGATACGGCATACGCACCCTCCATTCCGAAAATTGGCTCAAATCATGAGGATTACCAGCAAGACTCCCGTCAAAACCCCCATGGTTTTATACATTTTTTCATACCGGTCTTGTTCTTCGCGGGCGCGGTTTTCTTCCAGCTCCAATTGATTGCAGGCCATCGTCAGATGATGCGCTTGGTCTTGGCGGTCTGATGATCCCAGCACCTGACAAAGTTGTAGCAGCACAGTTTGTTCCGATTGTTGTAATGCGGTTCGCTGCCACTCTTGCTCAATGGCTCGCCTAAAACATTCATAGGTGGAAGAGCCGTCCCCCTTGAGCAGCTGATCGGCACTGGCCTGAAACAGCCGGGACACCGCCGTTTCCTCCTGAGAAGCGATGTTAGCGCAAGCTTCAGCGAGCGGCCTTGTCCCATATTCAATCTCTGTTTTCAGGATGGCTAAGTACGATCGAAGTTGCCTCAGCTGTTTGGGTCGGTCGCGCACGCGTCCGGCAAAAGTGAAGCCCAACCAGCTCGTAGCCAAAATCACCAACAATCCGCCGATCAATTTCATCATCACCCGGCAACCACCTCTCTCCGGTTTGGGTGAAGAAGCCGTCCTGACGCATCTAGCACCCGCTCTACCGTCCCTGGTCCCTGTGCACGACTAAGTATCATGATGCGCGAAAACACTCCTTCTCCCAGTAGCGGGGAAAACGTGGGCCGGTGCATCAATTCCTCAACCGAGCGCCCGTGAACGGTGGCGAAGACGGAAACCCCCGCATAGACCGCTTCATGAATCGCCTCCGTGTCTTCTGCCCGCCCCAATTCATCAACGACTAAAATATCAGGAGACATGGAGCGGATCATCATCATCATCCCTTCTGCTTTGGGACACCCGTCAAGCACATCTGTCCGTAATCCGACATCATGTTGTGGCACCCCATGCAAACATCCCGCGATTTCCGACCGTTCATCCACAATCCCCACTTTATATGCCGGATATCCTTGTCCACCTGTGCCGGCCAAACGTGCCAAATCACGTACCAACGTGGTCTTGCCGCATTGGGGTGGGGACACGATCAATAGATTTTCAATTCGCCCCCCATGCAACACGGTAGAAATCCACCGCTCTCCAACACCTTTCACTTGTCGGGCAATGCGGATATTAAAGCCGGTAATGTCCCGAAGATGCTTGACCCCGCCTTGTTCCACTACCACTCTTCCCGCCAAACCGATGCGATGGCCGCCTTCGATCGTAACAAAGCCGCGTTTAAGCTCTTCCTCCAACGCATACAGTGAATGATTGCTAATCAGGTTAAGCAGTTTGACACAATCACCGCGTGTGGGGATCCAAGCGCATTCCGGATTTTTGCTCAATGCCCCTGCCTTGTCCACAAACCAAGCATGGGTCGGCGTGATCACTTCCAAGGGCCGCCCTTGACGAACGCGAATTTCTTCGATGGTGGCGGACACTCCCTTCGGTAGGGAATGAATCACTTCGCGCAGCCCCGGGGGGAGAATCTTGCAAATCGCTTGATATGGCATGGAACACCTCCTGTCCCATGGTTCTTCTTTATTCCCATTCATATGTGAGCTTGTTTCTTTTATGCCAACCGGTTGCCGCAAAAATGGCGCGCTGTTTTTAAGCCACAAAAAAAAGCGCCCCACCTCTTCTGGGGACACTTCGAATGTGTGCTTCTAAACAGTATCGGTTGACCTTCCTCATCCAGATGTGCAACCCCCTTTGCCGATCAGAACGGCTTCCCATCGATGGATGAAAGAGGGAGCTTTTTCTTGGCTAACGCCACGCGTTTTCCGTGCAATCAATGCCTATGTCCTCTTTGAACTGCTACAGGCGCGGGTCATTCAGTATCACCCGCGCCTGTGGCATCCCGTGATGCTTGCTTTCAACACAATGGTACGATCCCCGCATCACGCTTTTTTAATCTTCGCTGATCACCGTTTCGACATCCTCTTCGTCGATCTCCTCAAGATCCAAGACCGTGTGGCACTTGGGGCACAACAACTCCACATTTTCATCATCCAAATCGTCCTCGTCGATAGTGACATCTTCACCGCATTCAGGGCAAGTCACCTCAATCTCATGATCCCACTCATCATCTTCCTCATCGTCATCGTAACAAAGCAATTCCAGTTCATTGAGGTCTTCGTCGATGGTCTCCACATATTCCTCCAGCTCCGACAACCGGCGCTCCAATTGCTCGACGGATTCAACCAGTAAGTCCACCACATCAACCAACCGTGACAACCCACGGTACTCCACATGGTGCTGATGGTTCACATCTCCTTCCAACAAGCCTTGGATGAAGGACAAATCACGTTTAATGCTTTCGAACATCTTTCACTCACCTCTTTGCGGCTTCGATTTGCTCCTAGTGTGCCACCCGCCTGACCGATCCAATCCATTCAATAAATGGCAAATAGCATCCGGCCTTTCAGGGCAAACTGATGAAGCAGATTGAAATGAGGTGAATTTGGGATGCCACAAGAAAACAACGCGCAAACCACGGCAAAGCCAAGCTGGGCTGTCCTTATCACGTTGAGTTTCATCCCGTTGATCATGGTTTTGGGAAACTCCATGCTGATTCCAGTCTTGCCCACTGCGGAAAAAGTGTTGGACGTCAACGCCTTTCAAGTGAGCTTGCTCATCACGCTCTTTTCCATTCCCGCCGCTTTGGCCATTCCGATCGCCGGAGTGTTGTCCGACCGTATCGGCCGGAAAAAAGTTATCATCTTCAGTTTGATCCTGTATGGAATCGGCGGGCTACTAGCTGGATTCTCCGCTATTTACCGAGGGGGGTCTTACGGATTCCTGCTCGCTTCACGTATCGTGCAAGGAATAGGGGCGGCTGGTACCGCTCCAATCGCCATGGTGTTGGTGAGTGACTTATTTACCAAAGACAACCGGAGTAAAGCGCTGGGAATCATTGAAGCTTCCAATGCGTTCGGGAAAGTGCTAAGTCCCATCCTGGGCTCACTCATTGCATTGATCACTTGGTACGCCATGTTTTTCGCTTTTCCACTCTTATGCATTCCAGCTTCACTCGCTTTGTGGAAACTAGTCAAAGAGCCCACCAAAAAAGAGAAACCGCAACCGCTGACTCAATACAAAGAGCACATCAAAAAGATTTTTAAGCGGCAAGGCAATTGGATGAGTGTGGCGTTTATCGCCGGGGCTTTGACGATGTTTACCATGTTCGGAGTGTTGTTTCACCTATCCGATTTCTTGGAAACAGCGTATCGCATCGATGGCATCAAAAAAGGGTTCATTCTGGCCATCCCCCTGCTAACCCTTTGCGGAACGGCTTATTTTACTGGTTCGCATGTAAAGGAGAATACCCGGCAAATGAAAAGGCTGATCACCATCGGCCTGGGCCTTTCTGCGGTAGCCATCGCCGTCATCCCTTGGGCCAAAAACGCCCCCCTGCTCATCACCGCGGTTTCATTCATCGGGATTGGAAACGGATTGGTTCTCCCTTGCTTAAACACGATGATCACTTCAGCGGTCGGTATACAGGAGCGCGGCATCGTCACGTCGTTGTATGGAAGCGTGCGTTTTTTTGGAGTCGCCATGGGACCGCCCGCATTCGGCGCTCTGGCCAACCGTCCCTTTTTGCTATTCATCGGGTTGGGCGTTGTCTTATTCTTTATCGCCTGGCTATGCAACGTAATCATCCACCCACCTAAACGCATCAAAGGGAAGGATGGCCGTTCCCGCTTACTCATACGCAAAAAACCGCTCTCTCCCGCTTAAAGAAGCACTTGCTTCTCCTGCCAATTATGAAATAGAGTGAAGATGAACACGGCGTAAGGGGGAGAAGAGCATGATGGAAATGAAAAGCCTATTGCAAGTTCTAGCCGATTTGAGTGGTACGCGTGCGGATAACGCCAAACCCCGGTCAACGGGTTGCACCATGGTGATAGACAAAGGGTTGGGCTTATCCGCCTATCAAGACCTCTTGCAGCTCACAGGCGAATATATCGATTTCATCAAACTCGCTTTCGGGACAGCCACCATTACCCCCCCTCAAATCCTTCAACAAAAAATCGCTTTGTGTAAACAACACGGCGTCCATCTTTATTTTGGAGGAACCTTTTTTGAAATCGCTTATAGCCGACGGAAAGTGGATGAGTATTTTCAAATGGTACGTGATTGGGGATTAGATTGGGTCGAAATATCGGACGGCACGGTCACAATCCCGTCTGAAACCCGTTACCGGCTGGTGCAGCAAGCCTGTCAGATGGGCTTTCAAGTCATCACCGAAATCGGAAAAAAAATGCACGGTTACCATCCTACCGTCGACGAGTTTGCTTCTATGTTTGCGTTGGACCGCCAAGCGGGGGCTGCATACGTAATCATGGAAAGCAGAGAGTCTGGGCAAAACATCGGCGTGTATGACCAAGCGGGAAATGCGGATTGTGCCTACCTGGAAAAACTGGCGGAGCGGATACCGACACAATATGTGATATGGGAAGCGCCCCAGGTCAAACAACAGGTACAGCTCATTCAATTGCTTGGTAATTCGATTAATTTGGGTAACATCCAGCCCAGTGATGTAATGTCATTGGAGTCTTTACGC
Organism: Laceyella sediminis; assembly: GCF_003003125.1. Taxonomy (GTDB): domain Bacteria; phylum Bacillota; class Bacilli; order Thermoactinomycetales; family Thermoactinomycetaceae; genus Laceyella; species Laceyella tengchongensis. The sequence goes on from NZ_PVTZ01000010.1 coordinate 94,177, forward strand.
CGGGGCTTGCGGGCTGACACATTGTCTCAATTCCTCTCGCACTAAATTATTGGAATATTTCAAATGATAATTAACTTCCCGTTCTGTGTTGGAGAAAAAGATGACTAAAACCACCTTGTCCATCATAAAGTGTAACTAAACAACCTCGGACAGGGGCTATCCATATGAATCCCGATATTTTACTCGTCGTCCTAATCATTATCGGCATCGTGGGTCGATCCCCTCTGATCGCCACCGCCGCAAGCTTTTTATTAATATTAAAACTGATTCATCTTGATCGCTATTTCCCCGCTTTAGAGCGACGAGGGTTAGAGTTTGGTCTGCTGTTTTTGACCCTTTCTGTGTTGATTCCCTTTGCCTCCGGACGGATCAACACCAAAGATGTGCTGATGGTTTTCACCTCCACTCCGGGAATTTTGGCCTTGTTGGGAGGGGCACTCGCCACTTACATGAATGGCAAAGGGTTGGATCTATTAAAAGTGGATCCACAACTGATTGTCGGATTGGTCATGGGTTCCATTTTCGGCATCTTGTTCATGCGGGGAATACCAGTGGGACCGCTCATGGCTGCTGGCATCACGGCTTTCTTCCTGCAAATATTAAAGTTCATTTTCAGATGACCCTGCTTTTTGAAGCAGGGTTTTTCGCATGGCTGGATAAATAAAGAAGCGACACTCCCGCAGTGAACGGGCGCACGAGTCAGCCCGACCCAATTTTTCGATGGAGGGATCAACATGAAGAAGAATGAAGAACTGCAAGATTACATCCGGCGGCTAAAAACCCATCTGAAACCGTTACCGCCTTCTGAACAGCAAGAAATTGTCAATGAAATTGAAAGTCATCTCCGCGAGGGAGTCAAACACGGCAAGCCGCTAGACGCATTGCTCACCTCTTTGGGCTCTCCCTCCGAGCTGGCCAAAGGATATATTGGGGAATATTACCTCAGCCAATCACCTGCCCGGCCTTCTGTTTGGTTAAAGAAAATGGTTTTTTTCACGACAGCGGGAATGACCAGCCCCGTCGCCACCGTCTTCTTAGGCGGAACCAGCGCCGCGTTTGCCTTGGCGGCAGCCCTTGTGATGATAGCAGGCTTGTTACGCCTGTTTGGGGCTGCGGTGCCATTTAACATCGGTACATATGAAGTTCCCCGCTTGCTCAGCCCGCTAGTCGCCATCGTTTTTTCCTTCTTGCTCGGAAAAACGGCCCTTTATTTTCACGGCAAGTTGCAAGCCCATTTTCAAGCGGTGCACCGTCGCTACCGCCGCCTGTTCCCTTCCAGTTCGCAAACGGCGAGCACCCACGCGCACGGAGAGTAAACTTCAGAACATAGGTCATAGCCTATTCCAATTTAAACCAACATGATAAGCGCAACTTTCGAAAATAATTTAATTAAAAATTTATATAGGAATCCCGATATTGTTTGCAGAATATACCTATTGTTTTATATATTAATCATCTTGCTGAAGGAGGCACTCAGATGAAGAAGTGGTTCACACTCGGACTTTCTCTCATTACCAGCACTGCATTTGCCATCACCGGAACCATCACTCCTGCGCATGCAAACGGGCACAGCCAAATGTACACCATCAACTTTAAAGGAAATGGCATTCCCGCCAACGCCGAACAAATCATTCAGGCAGCCGGAGGCACCGTGCTTAAAAAGGATGCTGCGCTTGCCTATGTGAAAGCGTCTTCATCCAATCCCCAATTTTTGAGCAAGATTCAAGCCAACCAAGAAGTGGAGAACGCCGGAAGGCAACTGAGCATCAAACTGGAAAAGGCCGTAGCAAAAGAGATGGCCGTGACGGACGGAGACCATGCTTACTATGACCAATATCAATGGGACATTAAACAAGTGACCCAAAACGGGGCAAGCTGGAATCTTCCCGGAGGGAAAGGTAAAAAAGATGTTGTCGTTGCAGTGATTGACACAGGCATTGATTTGGAACACCCTGACTTGAAAGACAACATCGTCGACGCCAAATCTTTCGTCCCCGGAGAAAGTGCGCAAGATTACGAAGGCCATGGTAGCCATGTGGCTGGTGCCATCGCGGCCAATGGAAAAGCCCTGGGTGTGGGGCCGTCTCTAGGGATCGCGGCGCTCAAAGTCTTCCCCCGCGAGGGCAGCGCTTCGACGGCAACCATCGCTGAAGCCCTGAAATATGCGGCTGACAAAGATTATGATGTGGTTAACATGAGTTTGGGCGATTATCTCTTCTTGCAAGATCCTGAAAGCCATGCCAGCGACATCCGCGCAGAAATGAATCTGTTTAAAAAGGCGATTGCCTACGCGCATCAGAAAGGGGTCACCGTTGTTGGTTCCGCCGGTAACGCAGGGGCTGACATCACCAGCCCGGGCCGCCTGACCCGCTTTTTCGATGAAGAAAACCGCGGCGCCACCCACCGCGACCCGGCCAGCAATCTGCTCATTCGCGTATCCGCCGGTAACAAGGACAAGCAATTGACCTATTACTCCAACTATGGGGTCGGCAAAATCGATGTGATGGCCCCAGGAGGAGACCGGGGTCCAAACAACAATGACCGTTCTTACCTCTGCTTCAGCACCGTGCCGATTGTGGATGAAAACGACAATGTGACGGGCCACGGCTATGCTTGGTACGCGGGCACGTCCATGGCTGCGCCCAAAGTAGCGGCGGTCGCGGGCTTGGTGATCTCCAAACACGGAAAAAACCAGATTTCCCCAACCCAAGTCAAGTCGATTATCAAACAATCTGCCGAAGACATTTATAAAAAAGGTTATGATAAACAATCTGGTTTCGGTTTGATCAATGCTGTTAACGCACTGAACCACCGCTGACCGGACAAGGGCCCTTCCTGCGCGGAAGGGCCCTTGGTGCATGCCGATACCAATTACACCGGCGTTAAAAGGCTGTTGCCTCTTATTTCTTTTTTTCTTCTTCCATCCGTTTCATCATCTGTTGCCACACCGTGCCGCTTGCTTCTTCTCCACGTTCGATCCGCTCCAGCGCCAATCGCGCTTGCAAGCGCACCTCAAATTCGGGGTCATTCACCGCATCGCGCAGAGCCGGCAACGCTGATTCATCTCCCACTTCATACAGGAAACGCGCCGCACGCCAACGCACCAGCTTATTGGTGTCCTTCAACGCATCGCACATGGCAGGAATAGCCTCTGGATCGCCGATGTCTGACAAGGTGTCACCCGCTGTCCGACGCACGATTGGCGAAGCGTCACGCAACGCCCGCATGACATAAGGCAACACGGCTTTGCCTCCGATAAAACCCAGATAAACCACAGCCAAGCGGCGAATGGATGCTTTCGCATCATCGAGTGCCCGATCTAAGACATGAAGCTCATCCGCGTTTGGCTCATACTGCTCCAACGCCGCATATCGTTTCTCCCAATTCTCATCATTAAACGCTTGCATGACTTCATCCGCAGTCAACGTCTGTTCTTTCCGCTCTTGTTCTGGGTTTAGCACCCGTTCCACCATCTGCGACAAGCGCACTTCGTCGTAAGCGGCGGCCAACTCTTCAACGACTTGTTCCCCCACTTCACTCATTTCACCGTATCGCGGGCGTTGCTCCACCCACTCCCGTTCAAACACCAAGTTGCTGGTCGCAGTCTGTGCCCGCATCACGGCGGCTTTAAACCGCTCCGGCAGCCCAAATCGCATTTCTTCCCCATTTCTCACGCACTTGACTTGCATCGGGATGCCTTTCAACTTTTGAATAAACACTTGAACCTCGCCAAATGACTCCTGATCCGCTGCCGACTCTTCCTTTTCGGGTGCCGTAGCCATTGCCGCATCGCCCAACACTTCCCGCACTTGGGCCAGCACATCGGGCCAGTCCGCTTTGGGATGGCGTTCAATGGAGATAAAATCGAGCACTTGAAACAGGCTCTTCACCCCGTCGATTTCCAGCAAGCGCCGCAAGTGGTGGGGAGCGTCAGCCATTTGGTCTTTGGTGACATTGTAACTCGTTCCGGCGGGTAGCGTTTCATCGACATTGCATTTCATCACGTTGGGGCTCGGCGTCGGTTCAATCGAGACGATTTTCATGGCATTCCCTCCTATTATGAAAGTAAAACCTCTGAGCCACTGGCTTCAGAGGTTTTAGGTAAAACATACGGCTTAGGCCCGGGAAACATATTGGCCGCTACGCGTGTCAATGATGAGGCGGTCACCGACATTGATGAAGAGAGGCACTTGCACGGTGAAGCCGGTGGACAATTTTGCTGGTTTGCTACCGCCAGTAGCGGTATCTCCTTTGATGCCCGGTTCCGTTTCCACCACTTCCAATTCAACCGTGTTTGGCAACTGAATCCCAATCGTTTCGTTTTTAAAGGAAACGATTTGCACATTCATGTTTTCTTGCAAGAAGTTCAATTCATATTCCAAACGCTCCCCTGGAAGGGTGATTTGGTCATACGTTTCATTGTCCATGAATGTGTATTCGCCGCCGCTTTCGTATAAATATTGCATTTGGCGGGTTTCCACCAACGCTTTTTGCACTTTCTCCCCAGCGCGGAAGGTTCGCTCTTGGATGTTGCCGTTGCGCAGGTTGCGCAGTTTGGAACGAACGAACGCCGCCCCTTTACCCGGTTTTACGTGTTGGAATTCAATAACTTGCCACACGTCGCCTTCCAGTTCAACGGTCAAACCCGTCCGAAAATCGTTCACGCTAATCATGTTTTACTTTCCTCCATTTCCATATTCAATGACAATCCATTCTTTGCTTGATTGGTTCAGCGCTTCACAGCCGGTTTCAGTGATGACCACATCGTCTTCGATACGGACACCGCCCATCTCTGGCAGATAAATCCCCGGCTCCACGGTGACGACCATGTTCGGCTGAAGAACCATATCTCCACGGCTGGAGAGCATCGGAAGCTCATGCACTTCCATGCCGAGTCCATGACCGGTGCTATGGCCGAAAAATTCGCCGTACCCATGCGCGCTGATGTAATCACGGGCGACCGCATCCGCCTCTTTCCCAGTCATCCCCGGGCGAAGCGCCGCAATCGTGCGATTACAAGCTTCCAATACAATATCATAAATCTCTTTTTGTTTCTCGCTCGGCCGCCCCAGCATGACCGTGCGGGTAATGTCGGACGCATAGCCTTGATACAAGGCCCCAAAATCTAGTGTCACCAGATCGCCGAGTTCTAACACTTTATCACTGGCCACTCCGTGCGGCAAGGCAGAACGTTTGCCGGATGCAACAATCATGTCAAAAGACGAGGATGTTGCCCCCAACTCGCGCATGTAGAACTCCAATTTAAAGGAAATCTCGTTTTCGCGCACACCGGGCTTGATGTCGGACAAAATCTTGCTGAAGGCTTGGTCCGCAATCCGGGCGGCTTCTCTCATCACTGCCAACTCGTCCGCGTCTTTCACCATACGCAATTCTTTCACGATGCCGCTGGTCGGTTGCAACTTGATGTCGCCAACAGCTTCTTTCAACTGCAAAAACTCGGCAAATGTCAGATGGTCTTGTTCAAAAGACAAAGCCTTGATGCCCAATTTGCGGCACTGCTCACCCACCGTGTGGTAAATTGCGCCTTGATGTTGCACCAAGGTCATATGCGGCGCTTGTTCCTGCACTTGGATCACATAGCGGAAATCGGTCAACAACAGCTGTTCAGTGGCCGTGATCAGCACCACTCCGGCCGACCCCGTAAATCCGGTCAAATACCGGCGATTCACAGGATGGCTGATCAATAGCGCTTCAATGCCGTGCTCTTGCAGTTTTTGTCTCAGTTTCAATAGGCGTTTTTCCAACATCTTCACCCCTTGTTTTCCATGTTCCGGTTCGCCAGCTCCCTGATGGCGGCCAAGGCGAGCTCATAACTCAACGCGCCGAACCCCACAATCTGCCCGCATGTGACCGGCGCCGTCACAGAAGTGTGCCGAAAAGATTCCCGGGCATGGATGTTGGTCATATGCACTTCGATCACCGGCACATCAATCGCAGCAATCGCATCACGCAAAGCATAACTGTAATGGGTGTAAGCCCCTGGGTTAAAAACTATGTAATCAACATTTCCTTCCGCGAGATGGAGCTGATCGATCAATTCCCCCTCAATGTTGCTTTGGTAACAAGCAACACGAAGGCCCCACTCCTCACCTTTTTTGATCAGGCCCGCATTGATATCTTCCAATGTAGTCCGCCCATAAACCGCCTGCTCGCGCTTGCCCAAGCGATTGAGATTCGGGCCGTGCAATACGAGGACGTTTACCATCATGCCCACCTCCCGCAACACTTTTCGCCAATGTACACTCGGATGGTTAACCTAAATATGATTGCCCAGACAACTATCTATTTTCCCACGAACTTGCCGTTTTGTCCACGGGTCGAACGGTAATCGCTTTCCGCCCTGTCAAGCAGGAATCCTTAGTAACAGTGTTCAAATTATACGATACATATGCATGATCCGCACCTCCATCCCACTCTCCTCACACACTTCCCCAACCATTGTGTTAGAATAAAATACACATTATTTGATGACAATTACAACAAGGTGGTGCGCCTACGTGTCAGATAAACCCATTGCTTACGGCGGGCAAGCCGTCATCGAAGGCGTGATGTTTGGCGGGCAACACGCCCAAGTAACCGCCGTTCGCCGCAAAGACGGCAACATCGAATTATTCGAATGCAAAAAGAAAACCTCGCCAACGCTTAACTTCCTGATGAAGATTCCCTTTTTAAGGGGCATTGTCGCGATCATCGCGGCCAGCGCCTCTGGCGCGAAACACTTGCAATTCGCGACAGAACAATACGATCTGGATCATGCCGACCCAGATGATCCCGAACAAGCGCCCAGTTCGAACCAATCCAAATGGATGATGATCTTGGGCGTCACCCTGGTAGGTATCCTGTCCTTCCTGTTTGGCAAAGTATTGTTCACCGCAGTTCCCGCCTTTTTGGCTAGTGTACTGTTTGACCGCTTCGTGCAAAACTTGGTCATCCAAAGTTTGCTCGAAGGAGTGATCAAAACCTTATTGTTGCTCTCCTACTTGTGGTTGATCTCGCAAACCCCGATGATCAAACGGCTCTTTCAATATCATGGAGCGGAGCACAAAGTGATTACCGCCTTTGAACATGGGGAAGAATTAACAGTAACCAATGTGCAAAAATATTCCACCCTTCATTACCGTTGTGGCAGTAGCTTTATCATTCTCAGCATCATCGTCGGCGTGATTGTGTACTCTTTCTTCAGTTACGACGGAGTGTGGGATCGCATCGTGACGAGGCTGTTGTTGCTTCCAGCCGTGTTGGGCATCTCCTATGAATTGTTGCGCCTGACCAATGCCGTGCGGGATGTTCCCGTTCTCACCTATTTGGGATATCCCGGCTTATGGTTGCAAAAACTTACAACCAAAGAGCCCGATGACACTCAGGTGGAAGTAGCCATCCACGCGTTTGTCCGCATGCGGGAACTTGACGCCCAAGAGGCTCGGCAACATGTTAAACAAGCTTCCCAATTGGTTCACTCCAGTTAGCCCATAAGAAAGAGGGTGATATGCGTGACCAACCCCGGTTCTAAGCCATATTGGCATTATCTCGTACTGGCTTTTGTCTTGTTTGGCGCCGTGATCGAATTCATCCAACAGCCCAGTCGGTTGCTCTTGCCGGCGCTAGTCATCGGCATCGTCATCTACCTGTACAAATTCCCACCGCGCTGGCTGTTGCGCTTAGGCTCGATGCGCTCACCCCTAGCAAGCAAACAAGCTAAAACCCATCCGCGCAAGCGCAAAAAATACCCGTTTCGCGTGATTGAAGGCAATAACAAAAAAAACTCGCTATAATGAAACGAGCCCCCGCTTTACACCAGAGAGGAAGGCGGGGGCTGTTTCATATTCTTGGGGGGCAATGGACAAGCGACACAAACGGGAGAACAAGATGAAATGACAACCATGTTAAACCAACTTTTGGACTTTATCCCCCAGCTTGGTCGGATGGGTTGATCTTGTATGTGATTTGCTTGCTTTTACCCCGTGCACTGAGATATTGGTCGAAGCTCCATTTGTTGAAGAAAAACTCAGCTGCTTTCACACCCGACATAAACAATTCCTCTTTCTTTTCCTTGGATAAAGAAAAATCAGTCATTTTCACACCGCTGATCGGCACTTGAATGGTGCGGATCTCTTCATGCTGTTGTACATACCGGTTGTCCCGCGCATCCAACATCGTATAGAGCAACGAACGGAACATGCTGAGCGGGCCGTCGATCTGATGGATTTGCTCTTCTCCTTCCGCGCAGAGCGAAAAGCCGAAGGTAGGCCATCGCGGATTATCTTGGTCAAATAACCAGACCGGAAAATTGCTTAACACTCCTCCATCCACCACATAAGATGTTTTGCGGGTAGGATAATGCATCAATTTGATCGGTTCAAAGAAGAAAGGGATGCTACAGCTCATACACACCGCTTTGGCCACTGGGAACGAGTCGGGATCATAACCGTACTGCTTCAAATCCTGCGGCAACACCAACAATTGGCTTCGGGAGATGTCCGATGCGATAACGTGAAGCTCCACACCCTCAGGCAAATCCTTAAACGTCTGAATTCCTTTGGCCTTGAGCAGAGTAGAAACCCACTTCTCCAACTCTGTCGTCGGATACAACCCTTTTTTCAACCACAACCGCAAGGCCGGACCGACCACGGGAATATAATCATACCAAGAAGGGGCCAAAAACTGCAAAAATTCCTGCTCCATCAAAATTTCATATAATTCCTTGCCTGTGTACCCGGCAGCCAGCAAGGCCGCGATGATCGACCCCGCCGATGTTCCGGCTACTTTTTTCCACTTGTATCCCTTGCTCTCAGCGACGGATAAAGCGCCCACCAAACCAATCCCTTTCACCCCACCGCCTTCAAAAACGGCGTCTGCCCACATCAGCGTCCCTCCTCTTCAAATTCTCTCTGTTAAAAAATGTATGTGATAAAGGGCAAAAAAACCCAAGGAGACGAGTCCATGGGTTATTTCATTTCATCCGCTTCTTGTTCATCCGCTTCTTTTAAGGATTGCAAGTGGTCCACGATTTCTTTGTTAGCCGTTAAATACTGCACCAGGTTCTCAATGCAAGTAATCGAATCCCAACTCAAATGGTGCTCGATCCCCTCTACATCATGGTATATCTGGTCTTCGCTAACCCCGATCAAACGCAAAAACTCCTCCAGCAATTGGTGCCGATCCATCAAGCGTTTCCCTATCTTTTTCCCTTTAGAAGTTAAAACCAAACCCCGATATTTTTCGTAGACCAGATATTTGTTCTGATCCAGCTTTTGCACCATTTTTGTTACAGATGAGGGGTGCACTTCCAATGCTTCTGCGATGTCCGACACCCTGGCATAACCCTTTTGTTCAATCAATTTATAAATGTTTTCCAAATAATCCTCCATGCTTGGTGTTGGCATCGAAAGTCCCCCTATCTATGTAGCAACTGAAATTCAAAAGTAGTTTATCATATTTTTGCGGATAGAGCATGCTGATCTCCTATCCTTTTGTATTGATACGTAGCTCTGCCCCGTACAGTTGGATCATCTTCACCAGACTGGTACCCAAGTCTTCCAGCCGTTGCTGCAGTTTCTCGTCTTTTAATGTGCCGTCCGAATTGAATGCCATGTAACTTTGCGGTACAGACGGCATGGAAGGCAATGGCCACGCGTGTAGTGAGCGGCAGATCGTGTTAAGCGTATTGAGCGTGTTTGTAGCGCCCATCGCACCTCCGGCCGTGCCGAGCAACGCCACCCATTTCCCTTCCAATTCACGCGCTCCAATGAAATCTAATGCGTTTTTCAACACACCGGATATGCTGCCATGATATTCAGGTGACGCGAAAATGAATCCATCGGCTTCCGCCATTTTTTGTTTGAACAGCCGAACGGTCTCCGGATAAGACGCTTCATCCACTCGCCCATCATAAATCGGCAACGGATCCTTGCGCAGGTCAAACACTTCCACCTCGGCACCCATCTTACGGGCCGCTTCGGCCACAATTGCTACTGCCATATGCGTCGTTGACTGTTCACTCAAACTTCCAGGGACTGCCAGGATTTTCATCCCACCTGCCACCTCTTTCTCTGTTTTCGTTTCTGTCGCACGATACAGTATACCGAATATCCCCTGCCAATGCTAGCGCGCTTTAAGGAAAACGAAGCACCGTTTTCCATCTTGCCCTCCCCTAATCATCCATAGCCAATCCTTGCGCATCCGATCCAATGTCCCAGATTCATGAAAAGATGCCTATGACATGTCGCTTAGGTATTTACCATTCCCAATTGAGTGAGTATACTGAATTTAAAGACATTGTAGAGGAGGGAAAGATATGCCTGGCTTGACGGCACGTGATATTCATAACAAGGAGTTCAAACGGGCGATGCGCGGTTACGATGTGGATGAAGTTAATCATTTTCTCGATCAAATCATTAAAGATTACATAGAGTTTGAAAAGACGATCCAAACACAATCCGTGTTAAATGAGCATGAGCGGTACAACCAGATCGAGCAATTGCTCCAACAGTTGCTTTACGACGTGCAACAAATCCGCGAAGAGAACCGCCAACTTCGGGAGCAACTTCGAGAGCAATTGAAGGGAAGCTCCAACGGCGCTGATCACTATTCCCAACAGTTTTACCGCTAGCCGGCTCCCCATCGGCGAGGCGGGCTTTCGGGCAAACTCCGGACTGATGGTTGCCGGCGGAGTTCAGTCACCGATAGCGCCGAACATGGAAGGTCTGCGGGTCCCTCAAGCTTGATCGCGACCCGCCCGCCGCCTACCATTGGACAATGAAGCACCGATTCCGAACAAGCGGCCGAAAACACGAACCCCACATTTGGGGCCGAGCTCCTCTCCTTGTACGACCACCTCTTTAGCTCACGGGCTGCGCCTTCTCAATCAAACAACTTGACTGGACAAAAATCAATGGCATCGCAAGCGACCAACCGCAAGTCGATTCCATCCACCCGCCCTTGGATCGCTTCTTCTCGGGCCTTGCCGTGCATATGCCCATAAACGCACAAGGTCACCCCAAACTCTTTCATCACTTCCATAAACCCAGACTCCTTCGCTGAAACAGTCAACGGCGGAAAATGGAGCATGACGATCTTCTCTCGCCCAGGTTGCTCCTTCGCGGCTGCTTCCAAAGCAAGTCGTAGCCGGCCGATTTGGCGTTCATAGATCTTGCGATCTTCTTCCTCATTAAAAAAACGCTCCCCTGGCAACGTCCACCCCCTGGTGGCAGCCACAACTCGCCCTTCAACCAACGTATAGTCCGCATCTACCCACCGCATTCCTTCCGGTAACATCTCTCGTACTTTCTTCTTGCTGTGGGCGTAATAACAATGGTTGCCCGGCGACATCACTTTATAGCCCGGCAACTGATTGATCCAGTCAAAGTCGTACCGCGCCACATCCAATTTCATGGCCCAACTGATGTCCCCGGGAATCAGCACGGTGTCTTCCGGACCGACCAGGCGTAGCCACCCGTCGCGAATCCGCTCATAATGCCGCGTCCAGCCAAACACATCCATCGGCTTTTCTATATCTTGATCAGGGTTGACATCATAGAGGGTAACCGGTTTGTTAAATGATAAATGCAAGTCACTTAATGCGTATATTGCCACATTACCACATCCCTCATCGATATTGACGCTTATGTACCGGCAAACCGAAGTTACCACCATTGTTTCAGAAAAAACGCCGCTTGGCAAGGTGGGCGAAGTTAGTTTTCAGTCAAGGTCAAGCCTTGTACTTTTCAGAACCATCCGGCAAACTAAAAGAAAGATACATAAAGAGGGGATGAAGCGATATGATTCTGTATGACGAACGTTTGGTTTCCCGTGAAGAAACTGACATTGACATTGAAGACCGGGCTTACCAATTTGGTGACGGCGTGTATGAAATGATTCGGGTCTACCATGGACGCCCTTTTTATATGGATGAACATCTGGCCCGATTGGAGCGTAGCGCCACAGAAATTCGGCTGTCGCTACCTTATCCCATCACGCGCTTGAAACAACTGTTGCTTGACCTGATCCAGCAAAATCACTTGGAAGAAGGCAATGTATACATCCAAGTGAGCCGCGGCGTGGCACCGCGATATCACGGATTTCCAGAACAGGCCCGCCCGCTAGTGATCGCCTATACACAACACGCCAAACGCCCATTGGCTGAATTGAACCACGGCATTAAGGCCGTCACGACGGAAGATATCCGCTGGCTACGCTGCGACATTAAGAGCCTAAACTTGCTCGGCGCAGTGCTGGCCAAACAGACGGCCATCGACCATGGAGCCAAAGAAGCGATTCTCGTCCGCGACGGGATCGTTACCGAAGGAAGCTCCACAAATATCTTCATCATCAAAGATGGCACACTTCACACTCACCCTGCCAACCACCTGATCCTGAACGGAATCACCCGCCAAGTGATTTTCAAATTGGCGGACGAATGCGAAATCCCGATCAGTGAAACCACTTTTTCCAAAGAAGCGCTGGAATCGGCGGATGAAGTCTTCTTGAGTAGCACCACCATGGAAATCTGTCCTATCGTGGAAATCGATGGCCGTCCAGTAGGCCAAGGCGTGCCCGGTCCCGTGACCAAACAACTTCAAGAAGCATTCGTCAATGAAATCAAACGCACCACCCTTGCAGAATCATCCTCTTGATGCCTTTTTGTACGATCATGGAAGGAAACGGCCGGATTTTGAACTGAATCCATATAAGGCGGATGACTCCGCCATCAATTCATCTTACAGGCTACCGTGAATCGGTAGCCTTTTTTGTGCGGATGGCGTTTAAAAAAGATCGCACTATATAAGACAGAAGGTGTCATATATCCATTTTATACTGAACATGATTAGGAAAGGAGTTGAATGAGTTGGCACCATTAACAGAAAAAGTGGCACTTGTCACAGGTGGCAGTCGTGGGGCGGGCCGCGGCATCGCTGTGGAACTGGCGAAAGCGGGGGCGACCGTGTACGTCACAGGCCGTAGCCTCGATCAAAACAGCCCCGATCAGCCCGGAACCCTCAATGAGACGATATCTCTCATGACAGCCACGGGCGGAAAGGGCATTCCTGTCCAATGTGATCATACGCGCGATGCCGACACAGAAGCGGTGATTGAGCGAATTCACCGGGAACAAGGACGTCTGGATATCCTCGTCAACAATGTGTGGGGCGGAAATCAACTGCCCATCACATCCGAACCCTTTTGGGAACAATCCCTTCAACATTGGGACCATATGTTCACCGCTGGTGTGCGAGCGCAACTAGCTGCCAACCATTTTGCGATTCCCTTATTGCGCGAAGGCACGAGCGGAATCATCATCCACACCACCTTTTGGGATCAAGACAAATACATCGGCCATTTATATTATGACTTGGCCAAAAACGCGTTGATTCGCATGGCATATGGACTGTCCATCGAATTGAAGGCGGACGGCATCGCTGTGTTGGCCGTATCACCCGGGTGGATGAGAACCGAACTCGTGTTAAAAGCATTTCAAACGGACGAAGAGCATTGGCAAGAAGTCGAAGCTCTGAAAAACACGGAATCGCCCTATTATATCGGCCGGGCAGTCGCCGCGTTATGCGCTGATTCAGACGTCATTGAGAAAAGCGGCCAGGTGCTGAGGGTTGGCGATCTAGCCAAAGAATACGGGTTCACCGACATTGACGGACGGTCAATTCCCCCGTTTACGATTTGACTTCCACCGTGCTCGTGATGCAATAGAAAAAGACCGTGCACTTTTCGTCACGGTCTTTCATTGCGTATCGTTAATCTTCTCTTTCTCTTCCACCAACTCAAACCCATTGCGATTCTGCAAAGTGACATCTCTGATCAAAATCGGCGATTTGTCAGTGTACTCCAAAGTTGTCTTATTGGACCCGCGCACCAAGTCAATCGTCAGCTTGGTAAATGACGGCTTGATCATTACAGTGTAAAGGGTGTCGCCTTCTCCATCCAGCGGTTTCTCAGCGACTTTCTCGATCTTTTCATCCAGCTTGAACAAGCTTGCCTTTTTCTCTTTCCCCTCCAGCACCAACCGGTACCGGGCGTTGTTAATCGTTTGAATGTCAACTTGGAACAAATCCTCAGTTGTATTGGGGACAAAAGAGAATTTAGTGGCATCATTGGCGCCCAAGCGCACCTGAGTAGCTGGGAACACTCTCAACCGCGAGCGTTGTTCGTCGTCCAGTGTCAAGACAGCTTGCCCGAAATCGAGGTGCCACGGCTGCTGATTCATCCAGACCCGTTCAACCATCTGCTTGTCGGTCACTGGGTTGGGTACAGGATAGTACAATACCGCCCCTTCTTTTCCTGTGAACCTCATTTTCAACTCTCCTGAAACGGGAGTGATGCCCGTCGCAATCCATTTTTCCGGCTGCCCTTCTTCTGAGAATGCCAAACGAAGCGGCTCGTTGGGATAGTACAAAATCTCAAAGGTGTACTTTTTGCCTGGCCTTACTTTGTATCCATCTCCAGAAACGCCGACTTTCGTCATTTTGGAGCCCATGGTATGGTAAAGCTCAATCGAGCCTTGCTTGTTGATGTGAATCCCGTATTGCGCATTCCCGTCCGAAGACTCCAAGTATCCGAAAAACCCGTTTAACTTGGCCAGTTCAAACTCCCCGCGCAAGTTGGAATTGCCCGTTAAGGTGTACGGCAACGAAAAATGGGTTTTGTCGTTGGAGAAATGGATAGACTGCACCAGCGAGTCCCCCGTGTTGATCTGATCTCCACCTTGCTGTCCTACCGCATTATCCGGATTTTCGAATAATCCCGTATAACTTTCTTCCGGCTTCCATTGTGAAACGGCCAGAGTCACCAAAACCAATGCAGCGGCCGCAATGGTAACAGTGGTGACGACACCTTTCCGTTTGGTCTTTTTCGACGCCGCGTTCTTGCGGCTGAGACCGCTACCTTGATTCCCTGCTTTGGCGTCGATATAACTCTCCACCGCGTGCAACACATCTGCATACGGATGTTTGCGATCTAAACTCATCAGCGCTAGTTTTGCTACCCTACTTGGGATTTTTCTGCGCTCCAGCTCGGCTTCACATTGCTTCAATCCACCCATCGGAGCTTGACCAGTAAGTAGATAGTAAAGGAGCTCGCGCCATTTCTCATCAAAACGTGGTGTTTTGGGATCCTTCATATAATAGAACAAAATGAGCGGCTTATGTCCGTTCAACAAAATATTCTTCGGATCCAACGTTGCGCTCAGGGGCAGAGGTAACCGCTCCAAATCCCGCAACGTTTTAAAACATTTCCCCACAATGCGCACAGCCACTTCGGGATCCATTGCCCGCTCTTTATTTACGGTTAAAGGCAAGGGGTCTCCAGCAAACGGCGGGTGAACCAATAACAGTTCGTTTTCCTCTTCGATCAGGTCAAGGATCGGCGCCAAATACGGATGTTGCAACCGACGAAAAGCTTCTTGATAGCCGTTTGGAAGAGGACGGCGGGTGATTTTGATGCTTTGTAGGAAAACTTGGGCACCATCCGAAGATTTCGCCTGTAGAAGTTGACCAGAAAAGAAATTGATCACATCTTCCACTTGGAATCTTTCATAAAATCGTCGCTTCACATTTGTATCCTGTTTCAATCTAGTTTCCCCTAACCTTTATGATAATAGATTTGATGAAAGTTAGAATGAATTAGAAAATAATAGCATATAGCTACTAGCACCTTTATGCTATCATAAGCAACCGAAAAATCAAGAAGAAAATTATTCAACAGTATAGAACTAAAAGACAACAGCAATGGTTTATGACATATAAATGTACATTATGTCAAGATAGACTCAAGCAGTGCAATCGCATTCGCGCCTGAAGGCAAGTTATCTCATGAAATTCCAGTCATCATCGGCATAACGCGTTGTCATGAGCTGCTGGGCAAGCTCCCTTTCCTGGTTGGTCAGTTCCCCGGTCTGGAGCTGAATCCCCATGCCTTCCCCAAATCCCTCAAAAAACGCCTGCTTAACTTCTTCAAGTCCGATTTCCCGATCGGCCAACTGGCGGATCGCCACCGCTTTAACTGTGAAAGCCTGTTTCAGTTTCTCTCTCACCCGGTCCGACGGAAAAAGCAACACCTCAAACAAGGCTTCTACATCCATGTCCAACAAAATGGACCCATGTTGCAAAATGATGCCTTTCTGCCTTGTTTGCGCACTGCCAGCGATCTTCCGCCCACCGACGACCAATTCGTAGTCTGAGGGGGAGTCGAAGCAGGCTGAAGACATTTCCCCTGTCCGCCCTTTTGGCGGGGCGAGGCTGGCGTCTAATCCCAACCTCTTGAATCCGGCCAACAAACCTTGGCTGATAACGCGGTACGACTCGCTGACCGTCTTTGGCATCATGGGATGGGCTTCTTCCACGATGACGCTGTATGTCAACTCCTGATCATGCAACACCGCCCGTCCCCCGGTCATACGTCTGACAAACCCAAATCCTTTGTCTTGCAATTTGTCAAAATCGATTTCTTTGCGTGCTTTTTGAAAATACCCAATCGACAAGGTGGGTTGCGACCAACCATAAAAGCGAATGGTAGGGGGGACTTTCCCTTCGCGATGCAAGTGCAAAATCGCTTCGTCGATCGCCATGTTCATCGCTGGCGCATGCGCTTCATAAGGAAGAAACCGCCAAATATCCATAACCTTTCACACCTTTTCTCGACATCTCAATAAGCATCACTTATTTTCATTTAATTGTATTCTATCACACAGCAGGCTGGTTGCCTCCTGCACGGTGGCTCGTCTTCACCCAGTCCACGCATGCCTGAACCGTTTCCGCCAACGAAGTGATTGTGTAGCCCAACTCCCGCTCCGCCTTGGCAGAGGAATAATAGACATTACGTCCACACAATTTGGCCAAATCCCATGCAAAGGCCGGATCTTTCCCGGTAACCATTGCCCCGAGCTCTCCCAATATGGCTGCTAATTTCGCCCAGCTTTGCGGAACACGGCGAATGGTCAAACCCGTTTGTCCATAATCAGCCAGTTGTTGCAGAAAAGCGTGCAAGGATACGTTGGTTCCACCCAATATGTATCGTTCGCCAATGCGCCCTTTTTCCGCCGCGGCCAAGTGTCCACGCGCCACATCCGCAACATTACACACATTGATTCCACCCGGCGGGGCAACAAAAAGTTTGCGTTGCAACACGGCTTCCACAAACCCGCCCGCATCTGCCCGCATCCCCACGATGACTGTCGGATTGACTACCACTGCCGGCAAACCCTGCTGAACCAGAGCCAACACCGCGTCCTCGCCGGCTCGTTTGGCGATAGCGTATTCTACTTGCAACTCCGCACCGTTAAAGTCAAACGATTCATCGATGGCATCTCGCTCCGCCAATCCCACCGCCGCGGCCGAACTAGTATGGATAAATCGCTTCACGCCGCTTCTCAACGCTTCATTGGCGATGTTTGTGGCCCCTTCCACATTGATCCGGTACATCGATTGTTTGTGCCACTTTCCCCATGCCACTTCTCCTGCCACATGAAAAACCCAGTCCATGCCATCACATACACCCCGAATGCTTTCCTGGCAGGTGATATCCCCTTCCACAAAGGATAGTCCCGGTGGCAAACCATCCAGAGAAGAGGTTCGCCTGTGTAGCACAGTCACCTCTAATCCCGCCTCCAACAGACAATGGACGAGATTACGCCCCAAAAACCCTGTTCCTCCGGTTACCAACACCTTCATCCGCGCCACTCCCCTTTCTCGGTCATGTTTGACTTCTCTACTATACCATGGCATAAACCGGGCTACAGCCTTTATCGGCTGCAGCCTGGAATCGGGTCGCTTCGTGGCGAAGGTTCTTCCTGTCACTTAGCCTGCGGCCATACTTGTGCTGGATGAGAATAAGACAAACCATGGCCGTATGGATACAAGTCAGGGATGGTGACAGGCAATTTCCCTTGGGGTTGATTCGCACCAAACACCGTTTCCACCGCTGCTTGCAAGGAAACCTTGCGGAATCCGTAAGCGTTCAGATAAGCATTTACATCAGGAAATTCTTTGATGTCATAAGGATTGCGGAGGCCGATCACGATGAGTGGTTTTTTCAGTGTTTGCAATGCTCGAACCAATTTGACTTGCTGTGGATACAAGTTGGCACTGTAGGTCCCGACCAACAGCACATCCTTATCCCGAGCCATGGCCACCGCCGCTTGAATCATGTCATCACTGGGGTTAACCTGGTTGAGGTACAACTCTTCGGCCTCAGCGTGATGCCGTTGGACATACTCAAGCAGCGAGTAGGGGCTGATAATCCCCACTTTTTGACCCTCGTCCAAGCGAAGCGGCAACAGATTGGCATCATTTTTAACTAGGGTGACCGCTTGCTGAGCCATTGCCAAGGCACGCGAGTGATGCTTGCCAATGCCCACCTTTTTGGGCACTTGATGCAACGGAACATAGCGATCAGTGAAAACACCGACTTTCCATTTGGCGCGCAAAATGCGCAACACCGACTGGTTGATCCGTTTCTCGCTCAATTCTCCCCGTTTCACCGCTTGCACAATCGCCTTGTGCACATCCAGCTGTTCTTCCGTGGTCAGCTCCGGTGTAAGCAAAATGATATCCGCCCCGGCCTGTACCGCTTTTACCGCCGCTTGAGGCACCCCGCCAAAATATCCAGCCACCCCCGCCATAGCCATACTGTCGGTGATGATCAAGCCGTCATACCCCAGCTTTTTACGCAGAAGCCCCGTGAGGATGGGCTCAGACAATGTCGCCGGCAGATCGGGGGTCGGATCGAGGGCGGGCACATGGATATGAGCCGTCATGATCGCATCCACTCCTGCGGCGATCGCGCGTTTAAAGGGCACCAACTCCACTTGTTCCAACTCCTGCCGACTTTTATCAATCACCGGCAACCCCAAATGCGAGTCTACATGGGTATCCCCATGACCTGGGAAATGTTTTGCGGTCGCAATCACGCCATTTTTCTGCAAGCCCTTGATTTGCTCTGCGCCCAACTCAGCCACCAGCTTTGGGTCCTCGCCGTAAGAACGGACACCAATCACCGGATTGGCCGGATTCACATTCACATCCACATTGGGTGCCAAATTCATCTGGATGCCAATCGCTTTCAATTCCTTGGCCGTGATTTCAGCAGCCTGGCGAGCCAGTGACGGGTTGCGGGTAGCCCCCAGCGCCATATTGCCCGGCAACTCCGTCGCTCCTGTCGTCAGCCGAGCGACCACTCCCCCTTCTTGGTCGGTGGCGATCAGAAGCGGCAGGCCCAGACGTGTCTTTTGCGCCATGGCTTGCAAGCCATTGGTCAACCGAGCCGTTTGCAGAGGTTCCTTCACATTGCCAGTATAAGCGAATAATATGATCGAACCCACATGACCTTGCTGTATCAGTTTGCGCGCCTCTTCCGTCGGTTTCTCTCCATAAAAACCAGCCATGATCATTTGTCCCACTTTTTCTTCCAATGTCATACGCGCCAATTGCCCAGTCGGCGCCGTGGAATCATTCACTGGCATAAATCCTGTCTGAAACACCACCGCCAAAGCCAGAGCCAAGCATAACCATCCACTTGCCGATCTCGCCATCCGAACTCCTCCTCGCAGGATATAATGACATGACATATCGGGTGGAAAAGGTGCGCCTTATGACAAACCAACCCTGTCAACTCCATATTAACTGATGATTGCAAATTTTTTAAGTAAAACCAAACGCTACGGCTAATAAAAAAGGGCCAGCGACAACGTTTGAATCAAGCCGTTGTCACCGGCCCCGCCAACACGTTTTCCTTACGGGGCGCCATGCCACCTACTCAATCGCAAGGATCTTTTCGTCTCCGCTTTTGCACTCGGCCTTATTCAGCTTCACACCTGCCCCTTCCGGCAAATTGGTAAAGATGACTGGTGTGATGATCGAGGTAGCGTGCTCCTTGATGTAAGCCAAGTCCACTTCCAGCAGTTTTTGTCCTTTCTCCACCTTGTCCCCTTCAGCAATAAAGGAGGTAAATCCTCTTCCTTCCAAGTTCACTGTGTCAATCCCCACATGAATCAGCACTTCCCGGCCATCATGGGCGCGAATGCCGATAGCGTGTTTGGTTGGGAACAAGTTGACAATCTCGCCGTCCACTGGGGAAACCACTGTTCCCTCTGTCGGTTCAATCGCAAAGCCGTCGCCCATCATTTTTTGCGAAAATACTTGATCTGGTACTTCGCTAAGCGGCAACAGCTTCCCGGTCATCGGAGCCGCAAACTCGCCTTGCTCCGCCGTTGTAGCCTCTGTTTTCGCCGGCTCGCTCGTTTCAACAGGCGCCGCGGTTGGTTTCTTACCCATCATCAATTGCTTCATCTGTTCTTTGATGTTGTCTGATTTGGGGCCAAAGATGATTTGCAAATGGTTACCCATTTCCAGCACACCCGATGCTCCCAATTGTTTCAACTGTTCCTTGTCCACTTTTTTCACATCATTAACCGAAATGCGCAAGCGGGTGATGCAGGCATCCAGGTTGGAGAGGTTTTCTTTACCACCCAGTGCTTTCAACACATTTTCAGCCAAATCGCCCGTTGCCGCCGTTTCGTTGGTGTGTTCCAGCTCATCATCTTCCCGACCCGGTGTACGCAGGTTCCACTTCTTGATGGCAAACCGGAAGCCAAAGTAATAAATGACTGCAAACGCCAAACCGACTGGAATGATGAGATATGGTTTGGTGTCGATGTCCCAGAACATGATCAAGTCGATGATCCCGCCGGAGAAAGTCATTCCCGCTTTCACGCCCAGCACATCCATCAACATAAACGACAGACCTGCGAATATGCAGTGAACTGCATACAAAACTGGAGCTACAAACAAGAAGGAAAACTCAAGCGGTTCGGTAATCCCGGTCAAAAACGAAGTCAGGGCCGCAGATGCCATGATACCGCCGACCAGCTTCTTTTTCTCAGGGCGAGCTGTATGGTAAATAGCCAAAGCCGCCGCTGGCAAGCCGAACATCATGAACGGGAATTTACCAGACATAAATGTACCCGCTGTCGGGTCACCTTGGAAGAAACGCGTTTGGTCGCCCTTGATAATCTCACCCGCCGCATTGGTCCAGGTACCAAATTCATACCAGAACGGATTGTAGAAAATGTGATGCAGACCAAAAGGAATCAATCCCCGTTCGATCACACCAAAGATAAACGCGGCCACTGCCGTATTTTGCGCCGTCACAATATGGGACAGCTTGTCGATCTGCGTTTGGATTGGAGGCCAGACAAAAAAGAACAACAAGCCCATCAGGAAGGCGGCCACTGCCGTGATGATCGGCACAAAACGCTTGCCGCCAAAGAAGCCGAGGTACTGCGGCAATTCGATATCATGGAATCGGTTATATAGCAATGACGCCACAATCCCGATAATTACCCCGCCGAAAACCCCCATATGCAAGCTTGGTATCCCCAACACATCTACCGTTTCCACTCCGTTGAGCTTAGCCATCTCACCCAAGGTTGTATTCATGATGAGATAACCGACAACGGCTGCCAAACCAGCAGTTCCTTCGCCATTGGACAGACCGATCGCCACCCCGATCGCGAAGATCAAAGCCAGGTTGGAAAATACAATGCCCCCGGCGTTTTCCAAAATCCCAATCTGCAATTTATTCCCGATCGCGAGCAGCAAACCGGCTGCTGGCAAAATGGCTACCGGTAGCATCAGCGACTTACCGACGCGTTGCAGGATGCCAAAAAGTTTTTTAAACATCTTAGACGTCTCCCCCTATCATGGTTTGTCAAAATATGAATAAGTGCAAATCCGTGAGAACTTTTCGCTCCACGCAATCATTTCTTGTTTTGCCCAACCCGTCAAAAAATAAATAAGGCATGAGCAAAAAAAGACAGATGGGAGCGCTTGCAAAAGGGAACAAATCCCTTTGGACAAGCTAATCATCCAGCCTTTTTTCACTCATGCCTGATCGAATCAGTAACACGTGAAAACAAGAGCCACAAAGCTGTTTCGCACCCTTTTTATTGGGACGGGGATTGAAACAGCCCTTATTCAGTTGCTGATAATTCGCTGCAAATGTAATGTCAGGTAACTCACTTCAGCTAAGGGAACCGCTTTCTTCAATTCCCTCTCCATTACTTTTGACAGCTTCCAAGCTATATCATAACACATCGGATATTGTGAACGCAACAATTCTGTGAACCCTTCCGGTTCGGTAATATCTTCCTCTGCCACAGTGCGCTCGATGGCAAAGCGCAGATGGGTAACCAAGCGCAAGTAGGAGATGCTTTTGCGATCCACTTCTTTGTTTAGTGCCGTTTCAACCATGCGGATAAGCCGGAGGATCAGGCGCGAATACTGGTGGATCTCTGACAGGCGCCTGCGGGTCAAAGCGCTGTGAATGTGCATGGCGATGAAGCCCGCTTCCGCTTCTGGCAAACGAATTCCCATCTTCATTTCGATCATGTCGACAATCTCTTCTGCCACTTCATATTCCCGTTCGTACAGCGCGCGGGTTTCAACCAAAAACGGATTAGTGAACGCAATCCCTTGCTCCAATCGTTTGATAGCAAAACCGATATGATCCATCAGCGCCGTATGAATATGTTCATTTAGGGGTGTCTGAAACCGCTTATGAATATGAAGAACCACATCATTCATCACCTCAACTAACCGCTCATCCACTTGCGATAACAGCTGTTTGTATTGTTCTTGCTCTTTTTTGTCTTGCAGAACAAAACATTTTTCCACGGTTTCCTCTTGGATCAGTTCGCCCACTTTTTTTTGGAACCCGATGCCCTTGCCAATCAAGACCACTTCCCGCAACGCTGGATGCACCGCGATGACAACATTATTATTGAGGACCTTTTTGATGCGAAATGGCTCACTCATGTTTGCTTCGACCTCTCTCTCAAGCACTGATCCGATAACAAGCAATATACGATAAAAAGCCGTGAGAAATCAATCCCGAATTATTGGTCTGGACATGTGCTGGCAATCGTTTTATTTACATTTGAAATGGATACCTCCCATTTCAAGCATCACAACCGCCCTTATACGGCGACACCCCTCAGCGGGCGTGGTTTCTCGCTTGCAGTCTCATAATCTTTGAAATCCCTCCCTGAATCTTTAGATAAAACAGGTCATGCAAAATGTTAGCATGACCTGTTTCCCTTCAAATATAAGCGGTCTAAGCACTGTTTAATGTGTGTCTCCACTTCTTGATCAATATGACGTTTGGGGCACTTTCCCCCACACAGACATCTGTGTCTTATAAAAAACGGCTTCCATTCATCCACATGCCGCCATCCATGGTGATGCAGTCCCCGTTGATATAACTAGCTTCGTCCGACAACAAGAACTTAGCCAGTGCAGCGATCTCTTCGGGCTTCCCGAATCGTTGCAATGGCACCGCACGTCTAACAGCCTCATACGCACGCTCATCGGCGATCAATTTTTCTACACCGCCTGTGTTTTCAATCGGTCCGGGGGCGATGCAATTGATGCGGATCCCTTTGCTTCCCCATTCCACTGCAAGCGTCTGGCTCATCGCCAATACCCCCGCTTTGGCTGCGGCGGAGTGGACAACCCCAGCTGCTCCGGTCCAAGCGTAAGTGGCAACAATATTGACAATGGAGCCCGCTTGCCCATTGGCGATCCAATCTTTTGCCACCGTTTGCGTGAAAAACCACGTACCATGCAGGACAATGTCAACGACTGATTTCCAACCATTGGGAGACAATTTCTCTGCCGGAACCACAAAGTTGCCCGCTGCATTGTTGACTAAATAATCCACCCGACCAAATACTTCTTTCGCCTTTTGCACTGTGGCCTCTACTTGATCCAACTGCCGCACATCCATCGGAACCGCCAACACTTGTCCTGAAAACGTTTCCATTTCTTGGCGTGCCGCCTCCAGGCGCTCTTCATTGCGCGCGGTGATTACGACGTTCGCTCCTTCTTGACACAGACGAGCGGCAATCGCTTTGCCCATTCCATTGCTGCCACCTGTGACAATCGCTGTTTTCCCTTTCATATCGACACGCTCCTTTTATATTGATTGAATACTCATTCATTATTTTATAATAAAACGAATTCGCTAACATCATTTAATTAAAAAAACTCTTCACTATTTATAAGTGAAGAGTGAATCATTGATATAGAAAAACGCCTACCACACCAGACAGAGCCATCACCATGACCGGATGGAGTTTAAACCGCACCAAGGCCAAAAGCGCGCACAGGCTGATCACAATCAGGCTGATGGTATGCCCGTCCCATTGTCCGACGAACATGCTACCACCCGCAAACCGAATCGCCGCATACACGCTCAGGCCGATGATGATGGGCTTCAATCCATACAATACCGACTTGTACAACGGGTGTTTGTGCATACGAAAGATTAACGCTGTAACCAACATCACCAAAATCAACGAGGGCAACACCATGCCTAGCAAGGCAACGATCGCACCAAGCACTCCTCCCACATGATAGCCGACAAACACCGCGCTGTTCATCGCTAGAGAGCCAGGTGCCATCCCTGCCAACACGATCATCTCTGAAAAATCCCCGGTGCCCATCCAACCATGAAGCCCGACTTCATGTTCAATTACTGGAATCATGGCGTATCCCCCGCCAAACGAAAACAAGCCGATCTTAAAAAAAGTGACGAACAACTCGATGAGCATGCCGAAATCCCCTTCCCATTACTCGCTCTCACTCTGCCTAAGCGCCGCCAGCACCCGTTTCCCACTGGCAAAACCCATCCCAGTCAGTGCCCCTGCCACCATCACAAGCAAGGGATGAACATGTAAAAAGAGCAATCCAACGACCGCTCCTCCCATGATAACCCAAGTCCACTTGTCACAAAGCGCCGACTTGCCCATACGAATCGCCGCGTAGACGATCAAGGCGACAACGGCTGCCTTCACACCTTCCAGTGCACCATTTACCCAATTCCAAGTGTGAATGTGATAAAACCCGAGACACATCAACAACACAATCGCAAACGCAGGCAACACGATGCCCACCGTCGCCCACAACACCCCCACCATGCCCGCCAGCCGATAGCCGATCACCATGGCGACATTCACCGCAATGGCCCCCGGGATCGACTGGGCAATGGCGGTCGCTTCTCCAAACTCCCGCTCATCCATCCACTGGCGTCTGTGAAGGATCTCTTTTTCAATCAACGGCAACACAGCAAAGCCCCCGCCAAAAGTGACGGGGCTGACTTTGCAAAAAGAAAGAAAGAGTTGCCACCATTTTCCCCTACCCTGCTTCATGGGTTTCTCCCTTTCCCCAACATTTCCTTTTAGTCATTGTACAACATTCGCAACCGCAATGGTATAAAATTTCATTGATCCTCCCTAAAAAAACCTACCTCCCTCCCCTATTAAACCCAAGAAAAAAGGTAGGATTAAATGGAATTAGCAACTCAAAACTCGCCGTTTTTCTTGCATCGTTTTACGCAGGTGTCTACCATACCAAGCCAACCCCATTTTTAAATATGGATATTTTTTTATCAATTTTATTAACACCCATAAAAAAAGCGGATGGGAACCCTTGCCCATCCGCTTTTAAACCATTCACGTTTTTAATCTTGCTTGTACCAGCGCAACACCGGTTTGCGGGCCGCAGTCACTTCGTCCAAGCGATTAACCACAGTATGGTGCGGCGCCTCCTGAACCAGTTCTGGCGTTTCTTCTGCTTCTTTCGCGATTTGGATCATGGTGTCGATGAAGCGATCCAGCGTTTCTTTGGATTCGGTCTCAGTCGGTTCGATCATCAGACACTCCTCCACAATCAGCGGGAAGTAGATTGTTGGCGGGTGGAATCCAAAGTCAAGCAAGCGCTTGGCGATATCCAGCGTCCGAACGCCCAACTTCTTCTGTCTTTTGCCCGACAACACAAACTCATGCTTGCAATGCTGCTTGAACGGCAGATCATAATACGGCTCCAACCGGCGCATCATGTAATTGGCGTTCATCACAGCGTTTTCGGACACTTGCCGCAACCCCTCAGGCCCCATGGTGCGAATATACGCATACGCGCGAACCAAGATGCCGAAGTTTCCGTAATACCCTTTGATGCGGCCAATTGATTGTGGCAGGTCGTAATCGAAGTAGTAGCTACCATCCTCAGCCTTGGCCACCATCGGCTTCGGCAAAAACGGCAACAGCTCTTTTTTCACGCCAACCGGTCCAGCTCCTGGGCCGCCTCCACCGTGCGGGGTGGTAAACGTTTTATGCAGATTTAAGTGAACGACGTCAAATCCCATGTCTCCCGGACGGGCGATTCCCAAAATAGCATTGGCGTTGGCTCCATCATAGTACAGCAGTCCGCCCGCTTCGTGAACCAAGTCCGCGATCACGTTGATCTCTTCTTCAAACAAGCCCAAGGTATTTGGGTTGGTCAACATTAACGCGGCCGTATCGTCACCCAACACCTTTTTCAATTCCTCTACATCCACCAAGCCTTTCTCATTGGAGGGGATGGTGATGGTTTTAAAACCTGCCACCGTCGCACTCGCCGGGTTCGTTCCATGCGCCGAATCAGGCACAATAACTTTGTCGCGCTTAGACTCCCCGCGGGACTCATGATATGCGCGTATCATCATCAACCCGGTCCATTCCCCTTGTGCACCCGCCGCGGATTGCAACGTCACCGCATCCATGCCTGTGATTTCGGCCAAATCCCGTTGCAATTCGTACAACAATTCCAGCGCCCCTTGCACCGTCTCTTCCGCTTGATACGGATGAATCTTGGCAAACCCAGGGAAACGGGCCACATCTTCATGCACTTTGGGATTGTATTTCATCGTGCAGGAACCCAACGGATAAAATCCATTGTCTACCCCATGGTTGCGACGGGATAACTCCGTGTAATGGCGCATCAAGTCCAATTCGGACACCTCGGGCAACTCCGCCGGTGTTTCCCGCATCAGTTCCGGCGGCAAAAAATCCCCTTCTGGCACATCCGATTCTGGTAAGCTGTATGCTACACGTCCTGGCTGGCTCATTTCGAAAATGAGTGCTTTTTCTTCGGTTGTTTTCATCACAGCAGACCCTCCAAACCATTCGCCAACATGTCAATTTCTTCTTTCGTCCGCACTTCCGTCACCGCAATCAGCATATGGTTGGCCAGCTCCGGATAATCACGTCCCAGATCGTAGCCGCCGATGATGCCTTGTTCCAACAGCTTGCGATTTACTTCGCTTACGGGATGAGGCAATTTGACCACAAACTCGTTGAAAAACGGCTGGCTGAATGCGATCTCAATCCCTTCCACCTGACTGAGTCTCTCTTTGGCATAATGCGCTTTTTGCAGATTGAGGCGCGCCACGTCTTGCATCCCTTGTTTCCCCAGCGCTGACATGTAAACTGATGCTGCTAGGGCCAACAGTGCTTGGTTGGAGCAGATGTTTGATGTCGCTTTGTCGCGACGGATGTGTTGTTCACGCGCTTGCAAAGTAAGCACAAACCCGCGCTTTCCGTTTTCATCGACCGTCTGTCCGACGATCCGGCCCGGAATGCGGCGCATCAGCGCTTTGGTCGTCGCAAAATAGCCGCAGTGCGGTCCCCCGAAGGACGGTGCGATCCCTAATGGCTGCGCATCGCCAACTACAATGTCGGCGCCGTATTGCCCCGGCGGCTTCAACAGTCCGAGCGACAAAGGATTGGCGCTGACGATGAACAGGCCTTTGTGAGCGTGGGCGATGCGCTCTACTTGCGCCAAATCTTCAATATTCCCGAAGAAGTTGGGTGATTGCACAATCACCGCCGCCGTCTCTTCATCCGCCTCAGCAGAGAGCGCCGCCAAGTCAGTTACGCCATCTTGATGCGGCACTTCGACAACTTGCAGACCCAACCCCTTGGCACTGGTCAACAGAATTTGCCGCGCCTCGGGATGCACGGTTTGCGAAATGACGATTTTCCGTTTGCGGGAAGTGGCCGCGGCCATGCTCGCTGCTTCCGAGAGCGCCGTATGGCCATCGTACATGGACGAGTTCGCCACATCCATACCTGTCAATTCGCAGATCATGGTTTGAAACTCAAAAATGGCTTGCAATTCCCCTTGGCTGATTTCAGGTTGATACGGGGTGTACGCGGTGTAAAATTCCGAGCGCGATACGACATGCCCGACCACGCTTGGGATGTGATGTTCATACACGCCTGCCCCCAAAAACGAAACTGCCTGATCCATTGAAGTGTTGCGTCCAGCCATACGATTCATGTGCTTCACCAATGTTAGTTCGCTCATTGGCGCTGGCAGGTTCATTTTCCCTTTAAAGCGCACACTTTCAGGGATTTCGGCAAACAATTCATCAACAGACTCTACGCCAATCGTATCCAGCATTTGCTTTCGATCTTGCTCCGTCTGCGGCAAATAGCGAAATTTCATCTTCAGTTCTCCCCCTACCATCTTCAGCTGTACGGCGCTCACTTCGGCCGTTTATAGAAAGGCACTTTCACCACGCGCGCTTTTAAGCGTTTGCCGCGAATCTCCACTTCGACCACTTGATCCAAGTCAGTGAACTCTGTCTTCAGAAGAGCCAAACCGACATTCTTCTTCAAAGTGGGAGATTGCGTTCCGGTGGTCACTTCACCGATCCGTTCTTCGCCTACGTAGACCGGATAGTGGCTACGCGGAATTCCGCGGTCGATCATTTCGATGCCGACCAGCTTGCGGGCAAGCCCCAATTCTTTTTGTTTCGCCAACGCATCGCGGCCAATGAAGTCCCCTTTATCCAACTTGACAGCAAATCCTAGACCTGCTTCAAGCGGTGAAATCTCCGGCGACAATTCCTGGCCGTACAAAGGGAGGCGCGCTTCAAAGCGGAGGGTGTCCCGAGCTCCTAAACCGCACGGCAATACGCCCTGCTCCTTGCCGGCGGCAAGAATCTCCCGCCACAACTTGGGCGCTTCGGCACGTGCGAAATACAGCTCAAACCCATCTTCCCCCGTATATCCTGTCCGGGATACCAACGTGGGAACACCAGCGATGTTCACATTTTGCTTGAATTTGAAAAATTTGATTTCCGACAAATCGGTCTCCGTCAGTGTTTGCAGGACGCTCTCCGCCAACGGGCCTTGTAAAGCGAGTTGCGCGATGTCATCCGAAATGTTCTCGATGGTAACTTCGTCTGTTTGGTGCTCTTTCATCCAAGCAACATCTTTGTCGATGTTGGATGCGTTGATGACAAGCAGATACTCATTCTCTCCGGTGCGGTACACAAGCAAGTCATCAACTGTGCCTCCATCGGGATAGCACATGATCGCGTATTGCGCATCCCCGATTTGCAACCGACTGGCGTCATTCGTGGTTATCTTTTGGATAAAGGGGAGCGCGCCAGAACCGCTGATCCGCACTTCGCCCATATGGGACACATCAAACAGGCCTGCTTTTGTTCTAACCGCCTCATGTTCTTGCTTGATGCCGACAAATTGCACCGGCATTTCCCATCCGCCAAAAGGAACCATTTTTGCCTCCGTGCGGTACGTCTCATAAAGCGGCGTTCGTTTCAACTCAGACATCTGTTCCACCTCGCGTTCTTCAACAAATATAAAAAAGACAGAAACGTCCCTTGATGAAGTTGCATCGGGATTTCTCTGTCCTGATTACCTGAGAGTTGCTCCATTCCGTCGGATGGAGTTGCCCCGTTGGTGGCCCGCGAAAAAACCGGGCTCTCTCCAGAGTGGCGTCCAGCGGGCCTCCTTTTGCCTGAGAGATTCACCTGTGACTGGCTTGCTCCTTCGGCGCCATGCCAATGGCATGGTCTCTCCTCCCGCATTCAACCGCCGAACAATATGAACTTATCACAACCACATTGTGCCACATTT
This sequence comes from Laceyella sediminis, assembly GCF_003003125.1. Lineage (GTDB taxonomy): Bacteria > Bacillota > Bacilli > Thermoactinomycetales > Thermoactinomycetaceae > Laceyella > Laceyella tengchongensis. The sequence continues at coordinate 123,965 of NZ_PVTZ01000010.1, forward strand.
CCCGATGAATTTCGATACCTTTGACCAAAAAAGTTCGTTTTTTCTCCAGACACATGATTTTCCTCATTTTAACCCATACTGTAATGGGAACTCATGGCCGAAGAAAGGTGGGTAGATTTACCAATGAAATCTCTCCCAATTCGCATGGATCGTACTTGGGTGGACGAATTTCAAACAAAAGTCGACCGTGACAGCGACTGGGCTGATTGGGAACGCTTTCAGCTCGCTGTCGAAGCAGCCGAAGCAGAAATTGTCCCTACGTTTGAATCTATCCAAAGTTTGAAACAAATTCAAGGGTTTGATCCACTTCCGCATCAAATTGATGTAACCAAACGCGTCATCAATGAGATGCGCGGCCGGGCCATCCTGGCTGACGAAGTCGGCCTGGGCAAAACAATCGAAGCGGGCTTAATTCTGAAAGAGTACATCATCCGCGGCTTGGTAAAGCGCGCGCTGATCCTCGTCCCCTCTTCGCTGGTGCTACAGTGGACACGCGAACTGAATCAAAAATTTCAAATTCCGGCGGTAGCCCAAAAAAAGGGGTGGATGTGGGATCAATACGATTTTATCGTCGCTTCCTTGGATACTGCCAAACGAGACCCGCACCGTTCGTGCGTCCTCAGCAAACATTATGACATCGTCATCGTCGACGAAGCCCATAAGCTGAAAAACAGACGTACAAAAAACTGGCAGTTCATCAATGAATTGCGAAAAAAATACTGTCTACTGCTCACGGCGACACCAGTACAGAATGAAATGGCCGAATTGTATAATCTGGTCACCTTGCTGAAGCCGGGACAACTCGGAAAACAGACCGATTTTCAAAGCGATTATGTAGCGGGCAAGCGAAAAGCGAAAAACGAAGCCCAATTACGGGAGGAAATCAGCCGGGTTTTGATCCGCAACCGGCGTCGTGACAGTCAATTACATCTGACAAAGCGGAAGGTGAAAACGATCACCATTGAGCTGTCGCCGGAAGAACGGGCCCTATACGACGGCATCACCCAATTCGTGCGTTCCAAATACCGGGAGGGCACCGATCTGAAAAGCATGCTGTCGCTCTTGGTGTTGCAGAAAGAGGTTTGTTCCAGCCGTGATGCAGTATTCCACACGTTATTCAAATTGGTCAAAAAAGGAGAAGAACAAAAAGAAGAAGTTTCGCCCGAAGTGGCTCATTTGATCCGGTTGTTGCGCAATGTTCGCTCATCTTCCAAAGTGGAGCAAGCGCTTCGCCTCATCAAGGAATTGTCGCCCGAAAAAGTGATTCTCTTCACCGAATTCCGGGCAACCCAAGACATGTTGTTGCGCGAGCTGACCCAAGCGGGGATTCCAGCGGTGCCCTTTCGCGGCGGTTTCAATCGGAACAAAAAAGATTGGATGATGGAGCTTTTCCAAAAACGAGCCCAGGTGATGGTCGCAACAGAGGCTGGCGGGGAAGGGATTAATCTTCAATTCTGCCACCACATGATCAATTTTGACATGCCTTGGAATCCCATGCGCGTCGAACAGCGGATCGGGCGCATTCACCGGTTGGGTCAGCAGCATGATGTCTCCATCTACAACTTTTCCACCCTCAACACCATCGAAGAACATATTATTTGGTTGCTACAAGAGAAAATTCAATTGTTTGAAACAGTCATCGGCGAGCTGGAAACCATTTTGGAGAAGATGGAAGACGAATCATTGGAGCACAATCTCATGCGCATCATGCTGGAAACGCACGATGAAGCACAAATTCGGCAACACCTGGATCGCTGGGGTGACACATTCCATCAGGTGCGCCATGCCGTCGCCGTCGAAAACGAAGCGAAAGAGGAATTGTTGCGCTATGAACCAACAACAAATTAGGTCGTTTACCGAACGATATCTTCGATTGCAAGGATGCCATATCATCGAATCTGGGCCGGCGCATATCACCACCCGGCTCTCGATTCAGGCGGACAAAGATTTGCTAAACCGCCCGTTTTATTGGATGTATGTAGAAAAGATGAACATCGAACCGCAACCCGTCACACTTAACCTAGTGTTTGATCCAGCAAACCAACCGCCAGGGTTGAAAGGAGAAGCCCTCTTTTTCGGCGCGCCCCGATTTTCGCAAATATTACGCTCCGCCCAAAAACACGGACGTTTTGCCCGTTTGTATCAAGTGCCCAAAGGCAAAGAAGCTTTCGCCTCCCAATCCAAGGCGTATACCCCGTGGTTGGGGGTCAATTACAAACTTTCCTACATCTGCGACCAAAAAAAAGACCGCTTGCTGTCGTTGGGCATCAATCTGATCAGTGGGGAAATCACCCCTGACTTTTACCAGCAAGCCCAGTCCTTCCAGTGGCAAAGCAAACTACCCGCCCACCGCCATCTATTGCCGCCGCGGCTTTCTCTGAATGAAGCGGTCGGTGAATTGGAGTATGTTGTCCATGAACAGATTCAAAACGAAGACCTGAGCTGGGCCGAGCAGGCGCAAGAGCGGTGCGAAGCGGAATTGGCCCAATTGGATTCGTTCTATCCAGACTCGTTATCTGAAGAAGCGGAGCGAGACAAAAAACAGCGCCGCGAGGAAATCGTGTGGCAATACGCCCCCCGCGCCGAGCTGCATTGCATCAACGCCGGATTGTTTTACGCCGAAGCCCAAACATTTTCTTGAACACAAAAAAAGCGACACGCTTGCCCCACGTGCCACTTGCCCTTCTCTTGTCCTAGCTGACATTAAACCCATTATAACCATTCGTGGGGCCGTCAACCCGACACCTGTTCCAATTCACTCGGCACAATCCACACTTCCATCTCCAACGCCTTCAACACTTGTTTGATTTTCTCCATGCTAGCGCCACCGTACTCATTGCGCTCATCGCGGGACACTTGTGGCGGGGAAACGCCCAGCCGCTTGGCCAGTTCCGCCTGTGATATCCCTTTGTAGATGCGAAAGGCGATCAATTGGCGGCCGATATTGTCCAATGTACAGCGCATATCGAACTGACCAGACTTATAGCTTTCATACTCATGGATTTCCCGCTTTAACCGCTCTCCAAAGAACCGCGCCGGCGCCAATCCTCGTTCGATTTGCTCTTTCGTCAACCCCATTTTTTCCAGTTCGGCCCTTTGCTCCGCCAAGAGCTGTTCCTGTTGCGCAACTTGCGTCATGCAACGCTTATACTCCTGCTCCGTCTTAATCATCGCTATCATCCTTTCATCAACTTCACGATCCCCTTGACCATGTCAAAATCGCGGTCCCGGCGAAAAAACTCATCAAATTTCATGTTCTGCCCTTGGCCGTTTTTAACCCCGGAGTACACTCCCTTGCAGTGAGGGTACAATTCCACCCGGTAGCGGTGCCACATCTCCAATTGCAGATTGCCGTATGCATCAAAGCGATTGCGATCCCATCCCCAGCATTTGTGGGGATCAAGGCGGTTCAATTGTTCAATCAACTTCCCGTTGAACACCGCCTTGGGATCAGGGGGGATAAAGTAGCCATCAATATCGTTAGGCTGATATTTATCTGTACAGAAAGAACCGTCGATATAAATTTCCTCCACCCCACAGGCCCACAGCTGCTTCACACAGATCTCCAGATTTTCGACCAAACGGCTTCGCCAGTATCCATTCCAAGGAAGCAGGGAATTTCCTTCCCCTTTGACAAGGATCGATTCTCTCAATTGCTCAAAGGTAAGTGGATAATCGCCTGGTTCCAATAAGCCGTATTCATTAAATCTCATCAGTCAGGATTTCCTCCTGTATTTTATCCTATTCAACTGCATAGCCAAACTTTACAATCACCCTTAACACATATGTTAACATAAACGACGAAAAAGAGGAAACCGTGATCACCGCTTGCTATCGGCCGCAAAGCGCAAAAAAACCGCTCGCCACTTGGCGAACGGTCCGTTGCTTCTTCTAATCATTGTTTGACGAGAAACTTGCTTAGAAAACGCCGGGTGCGCTCTTCGGCGGGATGCGCAAACACCTGCTCAGGCGGGCCCGACTCAACCACGACCCCTTCATCCATGAACACAATGCGGTCGGCTACATCGCGCGCAAAAGCCATCTCATGGGTGACAATCACCATGGTTTGACCTTCTTGGGCCAATTCCTGCATCGTTTTCAACACTTCCCCGACCAGCTCTGGATCTAGAGCGGATGTCGGTTCATCAAATAAGAGTACGCTTGGTTCCATGGCCAAAGCGCGGGCAATCGCCACCCGTTGTTGTTGGCCGCCGGACAATTGACCCGGAAACAAATCTTTTTTGTTCGACAAGCCTACCTTCGCCAGCAAAGCTTCCGCTGACCGCTTTACTTGCTCTTTGGGCTGCCCTTTGACCACCAGCGGCCCTTCCATTACGTTTTCCAGTGCGGTCATGTGGGGAAAGAGGTTAAAGCTTTGGAACACCATCCCCGTTTTGGCCCGCAACTTCCGCATTTGCTTCATGGGCACATCTTTTCCGGTGAATTGCAACACATCTCCGTCCAATTCAATCTCCCCGGCATCGGGGCGTTCCAACATATTTAAACAGCGCAGGAAAGTGGATTTACCGGACCCGCTCGGCCCGATCACACAGATCACTTCTCCCGGCGCCACTTCCAAATCAATGCCCTTGAGCACTTGATTTTGCTTAAACGCCTTTTGCAATCCTTTGACCCGAATCATCCGTCCTTCCCCCTTCCTACGAAGCATAGCGCCCATAACGTTCTTCCAGCTTATCTTGGGCAAAACTTAACAATGTGCACACCACCCAATAAAACAACGCGATCATAATGAAGACCGTCATGTAATCCCATTCCCGCGCACCGATCACTTTCGCTTGATAAAACATCTCTTGCACCGTGATCATCGCCAACAGGGACGTGTCTTTGACCAAACTCATGAACGTGTTGGCCAGAGAGGGCAGGGCAACTCTGGTCGCCTGCGGGATGATCACACGCCGCATCGTCTGCCAATACGTCATGTTGAGTGACGCTGCCGCTTCCCATTGTCCTTTCGGAATGGAAAGAATGGAACCGCGGATCGTTTCAGACGAGTACGCCCCTACATTGAGCGACAAACCGATGATCCCGGCCAAGAGCGGCGTCAAGGTGATCCCGATCACCGGCAAGCCGAAATACAAGATGAAAATCTGCACCAAGAGCGGCGTACCACGGATGAGCGAAATATAAGCCCGCGCTGGATAACGGAACAGCGGATTGCTCGACATTCGCGCCATCGCGGTCAACAATCCCAAGACGAGCCCAATCGCCATCGTCAACAAGCTAATCCAAATCGTATCCATTAGTCCAATCAACAGTTGTGGCGCCGCTTTGATAGCCAATTCGACATCAAACAAACTTTCCCATCGTATTGCTCGCAATATCTCCATTCATCCCACCCCAAATTGATTCCAACCGCTTACCATTTCATAGTTAATAATTTCTATCATATATCTCGGATTTATTATTGTCAAACAAAAGAACGACTTCTATTCACCAATAGAAGTCGCTCTCAGCTAAAATCAAACCGTTACTCCCTCAAACAAGATAACACGCGCCGGCGCAGCTTCCGTGGTGAGCAATTTGATAGGCGCTGCCACCATGAAATACTCACCTTCTGGCACTTCTTTTAGACGCAGTCCTTCCATGATAATGACATCTGCACGGAAGAGAGTCTTATGCGTGGGATGGCCAGCTTGCGCGCGTTCGATACCCAACGCATCGATCCCTACCCCGCTAATCCCCTTACTAGCGAGATATTCGGCGCCGTCTTCAGCCAGAAAGACAAAATCAAAGTCAAATGCTTCCTGGAAAGAGTTTTTGGTTTTGAGCAGGTAAAACCCACCCTGGCGAATGTCGAACTTTTCCAGATCGGCGCGGGTGATCCCCCCTGTGACGTCAGTCAGGTCAAGCACTTGGCAGGGGCCCACCAACCGTTCCAGCGGAATGCTCTCCATCGTGCCACCATCAGGCAACATGTGCAATGGCGAATCAACATGGGTTCCGCAATGTACATCCATATCGACCCGCGATTCGCGGCAAGGCGCAGTGTCAAAGTCCTGTACAACCGAGATGCGGGGTTGCTTGGACTCTTTATTTTTGTATACTTGCATCCCTTCCGTAATCGTCATGGACACATCATACATTTTCATGGTTTGTTCTCTCCCTGCCTCTATGTAGTAATCATTTCCGTCGCTCTAACAACGCGGTGCTGCCGTTCCTTGGTCACCGGCCACCAGTGGTGCCCTTCTTCCGCTAGCAATGCATGGGCAGACGCCGGCCCCCAAGTGCCGCTTTCATAAAAGTCGAGTTTGTGTAGGTTCCGGTCCCACGCCCGACGGATCGGATCGATGAACTCCCAGGCCAAGGCCACTTCTTCCCAATGTGTGAAAAAAGTTTGGTCACCGACGATCGCGTCATGGATCAACGACTCATATGCTTCCGGTGTGCCTTGCTCACAATTGTTACAGAACTCCATCGCAATCGGCATAATCTGATTGTCAGAGCCGGGCTTCTTCGCATTCAACACCATATGGATGCCTTCATCTGGATTGATGGTGATGACAAGCAAGTTGGGGCCCAGATCGTTATTCTTATTGAAATACAAGTTCTTAGGCATCTCTTTGAATTGTATCACAATCTCAGTCGCCTTCGCGCCCATCCGCTTGCCGGTGCGGATATAAAAAGGAACTCCCGCCCAGCGCAGGTTGTCCACATACAGCTTGGCCGCCACGAAGGTTTCCGTTTCGGAAGCCGAATCCACATTTTTCTCATCGCGGTATGCCGGGACGGCCTTGCCGTTCAAGATACCCGCTTGATACTGCCCGCGCACCACATATGCACCGGCTTCCTCTTCTGTGTACGGGCGCAACGAACGCAATACTTTGATCTTCTCATCGTGGATCGCTTCCGTTTTCAAGCGGCTTGGCGGTTCCATGCATACCATCATCAGCATTTGTAGCATATGGTTTTGCACCATATCCCTCAAAGCGCCTGCACGGTCGTAATAAGCGGCGCGCTCCTCCACACCCACCGTTTCGCTGGCGGTAATTTGGACGCATGCGATGTGATGGTGGTTCCACAGTGGTTCAAAAATGCTGTTGGCAAAACGGATCACATTGATGTTTTGCACCATTTCCTTACCAAGATAATGGTCGATCCGATAGATTTCTTTTTCTGTAAACGTCTGTTTGATCTGTTCATCAATCTCTTTGGCAGAAAGGAAGTCATTGCCGATTGGCTTTTCGATGATCAAACGCTTGACTCCACGTGTATCGCCAAGGCCGATCGCTTTCAGATTGTGGGAAACCGTGGCGAACAGATCCGGGGCCACCGCCAGGTAGAACAAGCGGCAAGGCTTCACCCCATGCTCTGTTTCAAATCCTTCAATCAATGATTTGATTCCCTCGTAATCCGCCGGATTTGTCACATCGGCAACCGTATAAGTGAAGTTTTTAATGAATTGTTGCCATGATGCCTCATCAGCCACCTTGATGCGAGAGAATTCATCGACTGATTTGCGGACAGCTTCCCTAAATTGTTCATGGGTTCGCGGTCTGCGTCCGACACCGATGATTCGGAAAGCCGGAGGTAGTAACTTATTCATATAAAGACTGAAGAGGGCAGGAAACAATTTCCGCTTGGCCAAATCCCCAGTCGCACCAAAAATGACCATGGAAAACGGTTCACTCACTCGGGCATGGTGGGACACATGGTTTCACTCCTTTGGATAACATAGCTCGAACACGTCTTTGCGCTTAATATGTGTTTGAGCACCTATGATCATTCGGTAGGATAAGTAAATACGCTCTAAATGAAATAACTTCAAAACAACCCTATTTTGCTTCAAGATGAAGAAATGCGCAAGATTTTCGGCAGAATTTTTTTCCATGCCCTCCATATTTGGCGACTCCCAGCGCCTTCAATGTATGAAAAAACTCTTCCTCTGATAAAGGAAGAGTCCTTGCTACCAGCGACGATCCCATTACTTCGTGATATCTTGCCCAAACCATTTTTGGGAAATTTTAGCCAACGTACCATCTTGGCGCATGCTATCCAACGCTTTGTTGATTTCATCCACCAAGGCCTTGTTCCCTTTGGGCACCGGAAACGCGCTTTCTGAACGATCAGCCTTTACGTCGATCGTTTTCAAAGGCATATTCACAGACTTGAGCATTTCGGCCACCGCCAAACGGTCATTGATGCTCAAGTCAACCCGTTTTGCGGCCACGTCTTTCATCGCGCCCATCATGTCTTCATAGGCAATGAGATTGGCACCGGCGTCACGCGCCATTTGTCCATAATTGCTTGTCGGTGTTTGTCCCGCTTTTTTCCCTTTTACATCTTCGATGCTTTTAATATCCTGATTGTCCTGATGGACAACGATTTGGGAGAAAGACACCGTGTATGGCTTGGAAAAATCAAAGACCTTTAGGCGATCCGGCTTGACGCCCACCTGATTGGCCACCATGTCGACTTTGCCCGTTTTCAAGCTGGTGAGCATCCCTTCCCACGGTGTTTCTACAAACTCCGCTTTAACACCGATTCGCTTGCTTACTTCTTCGGCCACTTCAACATCATATCCGGTCAGTTTTCCGCTTTTCTCATCATGAAAAGTGAACGGCTTATAAGTCCCCTCAGTCCCGATGCGAATGGTTCCGCGCTCTTTGATCTGGCTCAGCAGGTCTTTTTCTTGTGTTTGCACGCTGCATCCCGTGGCCAACACGCCGAACAGCGCGGCCGACAAGATGGTAGCGAACATGCGTTGCATCTTTTTCATCTTACCAACTCTCCTATCGGTATAATACCAAGTTAGTAGGTATGCATTAACGATTTTCTAAGATTGATCTTACTCATACCATAATCTTGTTGTCAATTACTATTTTTGCCTGTTAAAACAAAATAACTCTGCTTCTGACAAATCCATTTACTAAACCAAAGGTAAAACAAAATTTCTTATTATACAGATTTTTCAATAAAATGGGCCAGGGAGGACTTTCTTCCGAAAGCCCAACCAAGCCTATATATCAAAAAAGCTGCGGGATTGCCCGTACAGCCGGTCATACATGCGCAACGCAAATGAATCGGTCATACCTGCAATATAGTCACATACAATCCGGGCACGTTGTTCATCGGTAGAAGCCAGGCGGAATTGGTAGCGGTCATGTTCCGTAAGCAGGCGTTCTTCATTCATGAACGCTTGGAACAACTGCTTAATGACATAGGCCCCTTTCCATGAGATCGTTTGTACCCGCTGTGCATCAATTACCCTGTCTGAAACCAATTGTTTCAACTGCTCCAAAAGCGTCTGCAACTCGGGCGGAAGATACACGCGGTATTTTAAACGAGGCGAGTGAAAAGATCCTTCATTCAACTCCACCTGAATGTGGGTGATGAAGGTGGAAATCAATGCCGTAATCACCTTTTTCAATTTGTACCGCAAATGATTATGCCCTTGATGCAACGGGTTCAACACATTCCAGGCTTCACGCAACTCTTGGTATTCTTCGGAACGGGCGAAGGGGCGGATGCACTCCTTCAATTGCTCCAACTGGATGAAACCCAGATGGACGGCATCTTCGGCGTCATGTGTTCCATAGGCGATATCGTCCGCCAATTCAATGATAGAGCACTCCAACGTTTTATGCTTGGTCTGCCGATGCCGATCCGGATGATCCGTCGTAGCTAGAAAGTGACGGGTCTCTTCTTTGGTGAATGAAGAGCACACCCATGCAAACACCTGCCGGTCACAGGCAAAGACGCTCGCCTTTGGGGGTAAGATTTTGCCCGTTGCGCGGTACTGATCTTCATTGACCGCTTCATCCAACACAATGGGATATTTCATGACTGCCAGCAACAACGCTCTAGTCAGATTCAGGCCGAATTCCTCTTCTCCCTCCAGCCGGGTGAGAATACGGAATGTATGGGCGTTCCCTTCAAATCCGCCATAATCTCGCATGCATTCATGCAAGGCTTCTTCCCCCCGATGTCCGAAAGGGGGATGTCCCAAGTCATGCGCCAATGCGGCCGCTTCGATCAACGACACATCCAGGGCGTTCTCTTGATTGAACAACGGGTGATGGGCATTGAGATGGATCACGATTCCTCGCGCGATCTGTGCCGCTTCCATCGAATGGGTCAGCCTAGTGCGGTGAAAATCGCCAGCCACACTGCCGATCACTTGCGTTTTAGACTGCAAGCGCCGAAATGCGGCACTGTGCACAATCCGCCCAAAATCTTTTTCAAACGAATCACGGGCATCTGAGAGGTGGCGTGAAGAAGACGGCTTCCTCCGTTCCATGTCCGATGGATAATACAAATGATTTTCACGAGCGCGATAAATGATCAATACACTTGACCTCCTCTGCTGTTCCGCAACCGACTGGGCGATAAACCGATGCGTCGGATGCAAGCCCGTCCGACAGGCAAACCGCCGACGATGGCCCAAAACCTTTTCGGAAGCAGGCCTGGGATGTGTCTAGTTGACAGATAATACGGCGGAAAAACCATTTTCCGATGAGCTCCCGGTCACAAGTGAAGCCAATGGGAAAACGGCTTTGGAACCGCCAGACACATGGATCGGGCTCATCCTTGCTTCCGTTTTATTGCGCCTCAAATCGCCAGCCCATCCTTTTTTAACTATATTACCGTATGATTGCGTAAAAAAACATTTCATTCAAGAAAACTTCCTTGAGCAACACCGCATATGAAACCATCAGCCCCAGCAATCGAAAAGCGATGTGCTGAGGTTGGTCACGTCCTTAATCTATCAGCTTCCGATGCATCAGGAGCGCAATGCAACAAACTCCTAATGTCATCAATGAACAAAACCCATAAATCAATATTTCTTGCAATTCTCCCAAGATGTTCCACCCCTTTCTCAATGGCAAAATATATAGAATTATCATACTTAAAACGCGATAAATTGCAACCGGCTCCCCATGGCTAATTTGTTATTCTTCAGCGAGCATCCGTTCCCAGCACAAAATGAAGACCACCATTTTCGCACGTGTTTGGCGTTGTGAAGGTCCTCGATTTCATTTATTAGAACATGGTCGGAGAAAATCGACGTGTTCTTTTAAGGATGTTAGACGAATAAACCGAGGCGGGACTCGCCTGGGCCGGGTCAGTTTCCAACCCAAGCATTCCGCTCGGTGGGATACAGGGTCCCACTCAAACCGTCTCCACAGTACCGTGTGCTTGCAACAGGTACATTTTATGGTACAACCCTTCTTTAGCCAACAATTCCTGATGGGTGCCGCGTTCGACAATCTCCCCGCGATGCAACACCAAAATAAGATCGGCGTCTTGAATCGTTGACAGGCGGTGAGCAATAGCAATTGTAGTCCGCCCTTTGCGCATCTTTGCCAAAGCGGTCTGAATCGCCTCTTCCGTTTCGGTGTCAACACTGGCAGTTGCTTCATCGAGAACCAAGATTTTCGGTTGGAACGCCATGGTTCGTGCAAAAGAAATCAATTGGCGCTGGCCGCTGGAAAAAGTAGCTCCCCGTTCCACTACAGGCTCTTTGTACTGTTGCGGCAATTTTTCGATAAACGAGTCTGCTTGCACAAACGATGCCGCCGCTTTCACCTCTTCATCCGTGATCATTTCGTTATGCAACCGGATGTTGCTATTCACGTCGCCGACGAATAAAAACGGGTCTTGCAACACCAACCCCAGCTTCGACCGCAGTTCCTCCTCATCAAAATGGTTTAACGGCTGACCGTCGATGCGGATCTCGCCCTGGCTAACCCGATAAAAACGCATCAACAGATTGATGATGGAGCTTTTGCCGCTGCCCGTGTGCCCGACCAACGCCACCGTCTGCCCCGGGTCGGCGACAAATGAGATGTTTTTGAGCACGTCGGTCTTCCCATCATAGGAAAACGTAACCTGGTCAAATTCGATCCGCCCTTCGGTGATCACGGGATGGTCATCCCCTTCCTTGGTGGGTGCGTACTCCGTTTGATCCAGCAATTCAAACACCCGATCCGCCGATACTACGGATTGTTGCAATTGATTCAACCGCATCATGATCTGGGTGATCGGTTCGAATAAACGGCTAAACAAGTCAATGAAACCGTACACTACCCCTACTTGAATCGATTGGGAAAACGAGAGGGAGCCAAAATAGTTCAGTACCAAGACAACTGCCAACACGCTCAATACTTGGGTCGCTGGGCGCAACATCAACCCGTACAGCCGGATATTTTTCATCTGTGCCTGGTAGTAATCTTCGTTTAACTGGCCGAATTCCGCACGCAACCGCGCTTCCTGCCTCAACGCTTGAATCATGCTCATTCCGTTGATGGATTCATTGATCTTGGCATTCATCTGGCTTAGCTGGCTCCGCAAAAACCGGTACACTTTGGAGCTCAGATAGCGATACCCCTGCATCAGACCGAGCACAATCGGCAAAAAGAGCGTGGCCCACAATGCAAGCTTCCAATCGAGGATGAACATAGCGATGAACACGCCTGCAACCATCATGAAATTTTGCAAAAAGGAAGAAAGGACGTAAATGAACAGCTCTTTTACTGCTTCCGTGTCATTAGTGATACGCGACACCAGCGATCCGTCGGGGATGCGGTCAAAAAACGAGAGACCCAGATGCTGCACCTTGCCGAACACATCTTCGCGTAGCTGGCGCACGATCCACTGCGCGACGGTTTGAAATGAAAGCGACTGATAATAAAGCAAAACCGCTGTGATCACTTGTAAGAGCAAGATCATTGCCGCAAACACCAGCAGTATCGTTATATCGAGCGGCTGATTGGGAACCAGATAATGATTCAAATAGTAGCTGACCAACAACGGTACTGCCACTTCTGCGCCGGTGGCGGCCACTAGCGCGGCAAAAGCAACCCAAAAGCGCGTTTGATACGGTTTAAGATAGTGGAGCAGACGTTTCGGTACCACCTTCTTCCCCCCCTTTCAATACCTGTGACTCCAATTGTTGCTGTAAAAACATGTGACGGTACCATCCGTCTTGCTGCATCAGCTCTTCGTGGGTTCCTTGTTGAATGATCCACCCCTCATCCAACACGATGATGGTATCTGCATGTTCCACGGCGCTCAAGCGGTGCGCGGAAATCAACGTCGTCTTACCAACCCGATTTTGGCGCAATGCTTGCAAAATGGCATGCTCGGTCTTGGCATCGACCGCGGACAGGACATCATCCAAAATCAAAATCTCCGGATTTAATAGCAAGGCGCGGGCAATCGACAGCCGTTGTTTCTGCCCACCTGAGACGGTAACGCCCCTTTCGCCGATGACGGTGTCATAACCTTCTGCAAATTGAAGAATGTCTTCGTGGACGCAAGCGATTTTGGCCGCAGCTTCAATTTGTTCTCTTGTCGCCTTCGGGTTCCCGAACGCGATGTTTTGTGCGACAGTGGCCGAAAACAATACGTGGTCTTGGGGCACATAACCGATCGCTCCCCTTAACGCCGACAAGGTGTAATCTGTGATAGGATGATTGCCGATGCGGATCTCTCCCTGGGTCACATCAAACTCACGCAACATCAAGCGCAATAACGTGCTTTTGCCGCTGCCCGTCTTTCCGACGATCCCCAGCGTCCCTCCCCGCTTCACACATACGCGAATTTGGGTCAGCGCCGCACTCTCAGCATCGGGATAAGTGAACGACTCCACGTTGAACTGAATGTCCCCCACGGGTTGCTCATCAATCGCATTGGGGCGCTCTTCAATATCGGGCTTGATGTTCAATAGCGATTGGATTCGTTCATAGGAAGCGCGCCCCCGTTCGACAATATTGATGAGGATTCCGTAAGCTAACATCGGCCACACCAGCTGACCTAGATATAGCGTGAATTGGAGCAATTGGCCGATTGTCAACCGCCCGTCCGCTACACTGATCGAACCGAATACCACCGCCAATAGCATCGACAAACCCACAGCCATCACAATCGTCGGGTCAAACAGGGCATCCACCCGCGCTACTGCCAGGTTTTTCTCCACCACATCATCCAACCGCCGCTTGAATTCCTGTTTTTCGGCTTCTTCTTGGCCAAAGGCTTTGACCACCCGGACTCCAGCGATATTTTCTTGCACCTTGTCATTGATGCGTGAAAAAGCTTCTTGCGCCAAGTGGAATCGTTGATGAAGCAACTTGCCGTACTGTTGCGTAGCCACGGCGATCAACGGCATGGGAAGCAGTGAAATCAGGGCCAATTGCCAATCGATGAACACAAACATCGCTACGATGACAACCATACCGGACACGAAGGAGTCAGCCAAGGTCAGCACACCTTCCCCGGCAGTGACGACCACTGCTTGAATGTCGTTGGTCGCATGGGCCATCATATCCCCAGTACGCCGCTGATGATAAAATCGCGGGGACATGCGGGTGAATTGTTGGTACAAGCGATCTCGCAACAACCTTCCCATGCGGTAGCCAGCGCCAAACAGCATCACGCGCCAAGTATAACCCAGCCCATATTTGCATAGGGCGACAAGCACGTTAACTACCGTCCAAAAAACCAGCAGACGCCAGGTTAAAGCATCGGCGGTAATGGCATCCACCACCACGCGCACGGTGTAAGGGGTTACGAGGTGCGTCAGGGACAACAGCATCAGTGTGCTGATCCCGATCAGGTAACTCTTTTTCTCCATCTTGAAAAACCACCAAAGTTGACGAAACATCATCATTGACTCCACCCCCGTTCTCTGTACAATCCCCCAAATACTTTGCAAGCCAAATATTTCGGTAATCACAATCTTACCTTACCAAATTGCCAATGTAAATACTTTTTAAAACTTTTTTAATAAAAAAGTTTAATTAACGACCTGACTATCAGTCATCTCAAGCTTCCTGGCTTATCAAAACAAAGCCGCTTCCACGTTAAAACCCGGTTCCCCCCTTTTCAAAGTGACTTAACCAAACATAGACAAATCAACATGCTTTATCCTCGGAATTGATGGCCTAAGTCGTTCTGGGAAAACTACCCTCGTAAAAAAACTCAAAGTGATATTACACGAAAAACGCATTAATGTTTGTGTATTTCACATAGATGACTTCATTGTTGAACGTAAAAAACGTTACCATACTGGGAACAATGAATGGATCGAATACTATTATTTACAATGGGACATCAAATGCTTAAAGAAAATTTCTTTATGAAACTACGTGAATCAAATCAAATTACTCTTCCGTTCTATGATGGTGAATTAGATACCATACAAAACGTTACACTCCCAGACACTTGTATAATCATAATTGAGGGCGTCTTTCTTCAGCGGAGAGAGTGGAGGAGTTTCTTTGATTTTGTAGTTTACTTGGATTGTCCAAGAAACACGAGATTTCTGCGCGAATCTAATTCCACTCAACAAAACGACGAAAAATTCAGAAAGATATATTGGAAAGCAGAAGACTATTATCTAGAAAATGAAGACCCCAAAAAACAAGCTAATTTCGTTCTAAAGAGTTAATTTAACATGGTTTAGCCCTTCCTTGATCCACGTGCTTAATCCATTCCATCATCGTCTCATTGGTAAGCCTGCATTTTGCGCTACGAAAAGCCTCCTCTCCCTCTAGCGTAGATTCCCTTATTTATGGTACGATTCCGATTGGGAATCCGAAACGAAAAGGAGGGTAGGGGCCCGCGTGGCTCCTCACCATAACATGAGCAAAGAGAATAACATTCGCAACATTGCTATCATCGCACACGTAGACCACGGCAAAACCACTTTGGTGGATGCCATGCTGAAACAAAGCCGCATCTTCCGTGAAAACCAGCATGTGGAAGAACGCGTGATGGACTCGAATGACTTGGAACGTGAGCGCGGCATCACCATTCTTTCGAAAAATACCGCGATCCAATATAAAGGATTTAACATCAACATCGTCGACACACCCGGACACGCCGATTTTGGCGGTGAAGTGGAGCGGGTGATGAATATGGTAGACGGTGTGCTGTTGTTGGTCGATGCGGTGGAAGGCCCCATGCCGCAGACGAAGTTTGTTCTGAAAAAAGCACTGGAACGCGGGCACAAAGCCATCGTAGTCGTCAACAAGATCGACCGGCCTCATGCGCGCCCGGATGAAGTGGTCAACACCACTTTCGATTTGTTCGTCGACATGGGTGCCAGCGAAGAACAATGTGAATTTCCTATCATTTACGCGAGCGGATTAACCGGCTCGTCTGGTTATGCTCCAAACGAACTAACCCCCACGATGGAACCGCTCTTCGAAACCATCTTGGAATACCTCCCCGCCCCCACCGTGGATCGCCAAGGGCCGACGCAAATGCAGGCCACCTTGCTCGGTTTTGACGAATACAAAGGGCAAATCGTGATCGGTCGCTTAAATCGAGGTTCCATTCGGCGCAATCAACCTTTGTTGCTGATGACGGCCACCGGCGAAACCAAGCAGGTGAAACTAGGCCAAGTGTTCACCCATCAAGGGCTAGCCCGGGTAGAAGTAGAAGAAGCTTTCGCCGGAGACATCATCGCCCTCACTGGTCTTGGCAAAGTGGGGATCGGCGACACCTTGTGCGATATCAATCATCCCGATCCACTGCCGCCCATCACAGTGGAAGAGCCCACGTTGCGCATGATGATCGGCATCAACACCAGCCCATTCGCCGGTCAAGACGGGACATACCTCACTTCCCGCAAAATCCGTGAACGCCTCTACAACGAAGCGGAAAAAGATGTGGCTTTGCGTGTAGAAGACACTGATTCAGCTGATCATTTCATGGTGTCTGGCCGCGGGGAATTGCATCTGAGCATCCTGATCGAAAACATGCGCCGCGAGGGATATGAATTCCAGGTGAGCAAGCCGGAAGTAATCATTAAGGTGATCGACGGAAAGAAATACGAGCCTTATGAACAAGTGGAAATCGAAGTGAGCAACGAGCAACAAGGTGCGGTCGTTGAGCTCTTGGGCAAACGCAAAGGGCAATTGCTGGACATGACGGTGTTAGACAGCGGCAACATCCAGTTTGTCTACAAAGCGCCATCTCGCGGCTTGTTGGGTTTCCGCCTCCAGCTTTTGACGGCGACACGTGGAGAAGCGTTGATGAACACCTTGTTTGCCGGATACGAACCTTATGCGGGTGAAATAGAGACGCATGATTTCGGCTCCCTAATCGCATGGGAATCGGGCACAGCTACCACCTATGCGCTCCACTCGGCGCAAGAGCGGGGCCAGCTATACATCACACCCGGAACAGAAGTGTATGAAGGGATGGTCGTCGGTCAGCACATCCGCGAAAACGACTTGGAAGTAAACGTCTGCAAAAAGAAACATCTCACCAGTATTCGCCGCGCTACCGCGGAAGAAGCCCTGCGTCTCGACACGCCCCGTCAACTTAGCATCGATGATGCCCTGGAGATCATGAAAGAGGACGAACTGCTTGAGATCACGCCCAAAACCTTCCGCCTGCGGAAAAAATACCTCGCCAGAAACGAACGGGCACGCCATCAAAAGCAGAAAAAATATGAAGCAGAATAACAGCGCAATAAAAAAGGTGGGTTAAGTTTATACTTAACCCACCTGAGAATGTTGACAAACCCTGCGAATCAACTTTGTTGATCGCAGGGTTTTTGTATATAAAAGGGATATAAACAATTAATGGATGAATATCAACCCATATAAACTTAAAACCACCTCCCTTACCTGCTCTCGAAAGCAGCATAGCCA
>NZ_PVTZ01000011.1 GCF_003003125.1 Laceyella sediminis
CATAATATGCATGACTTCTATAAAACATTGGAAACAACAGGTATGGATCCGAGCAATTTAATAATTAGTAAACAGCAACATCCTACTTTTCCCGGTTTGTATGAAGTATATTATAGGATTCCATCCTTAACTTATGGTCCAGATGGAAAACTAATCCCCTCTGGTCAATATAAAGTAATACCAACGCCTAAAACTGTGTATGACCCTAACGTTTATACTGATGCTCAAATGATTCAATGGGGAAAAGAGGCGATGGAAGAAGGCCTTAAAATGAAAAGAATTAAAGGGAGAGTAGTTACAGGCTTTAGCCAAAATGGAATGAAATTTAGAGGTTTTATCAATGATCAAGGGGAAATCACAAACTTTTTTCCTACGTTTAATTAATAACTTGATTATTATCGAGGTAATAGGGAGGATTTAATGTATGTACAATAACAAGGAGCAGATCTATAAAATCTTTGATGATGAGAAAGAAAAAAAGGATTTTATGAAATTTTATTTTTGGTTTATTGGAGAAAGTTATTTCATTAATGCATTAAATAGATTTAAAGATAAAACAGGTTTTGGAATAGAATGTGTCAGGATTCTATTTCATGATGATTTTGATGAATGGGAGGAATATCGTTGTAAAGAAGATGAAGTATCTTTAATTAAAGATTATCCTGCGGCGGAAGAAGATACAATGGGCTATTTGAGTTTTAAGGATTTTTATAATTGTCTTATTGATCACAGTAAAGAATATATCAAAAAATTTCCGGAGCAAGAGGAAGAGGTTTGCAAACTGTTAAGTGAAATTAAGGAGAGTTTAAATATAAACACATAACTTAATGATTTTGGAGTCCATTTGAGCAATGGTTATCTATTTCAAACGAAGTAGGGGATTATGATGACTTTTGCCACGTAATAGGTGCTTTTAGACAGATATATATCTAGAACAAGAAGTAGAGGTTGGTAAATTATTAAGAGAAATTAAGGATAGCTTTAATATAGGCAAGTGACGTTCATTTAACATCATATTAATTCTCCGGATCGAGGGCCAAGTACAACACTGGCTCATCCATGTCTAGGCAAAGTTGGCTCAGACGGTGCGGCAGGAGTTACGAACAGTGTATTCCTAGCTAGTACTATTAATGAATAATAACTTGATTATTATCGAGGATTAGATGAATCTCTCTCAATGGTGCTGGTTATTTGGCCTCCTCTGAATGAATCAGAGGAGGTTGTTTAAGTGTCTGTGTGATTCTAAAATCAACTTACCGCAGGCTGAGGTTATCTCGCCCAAGCGAAAAAAAGAATATGGTAATGTCCCAGCTATGTAGCCGACAAATGTTATAACCGGGATAAATGGTATGATCCTCTTCACTGTCGAATGCGCCAACAACTTCTCACGGTTTGCAAATGGAGAGCACAAACCCAGTACTAAAAAGTCTGTGAACCTCCCGGGGTTTTTGCATCATTAACGGTTCACAGATTATTTTGGTTTTTGTTATAATGAAAATGCTTGAAATGACTGATGTTCACATACGGGGTTTAGTTGTAACCATAGTGGTATTGAAAGTTGATGTCATCAGCCGATAATGTGTACTTGGCAAAGTTTTAGTTGAATCCATAGTGATATTGGGAAAGAGATTTTGTTTTTGGAAGATGCAAAGTTCTGCACCTATATGGTGATCAGTTTTCAACAACTTCGTTCCTTGGAATCTATCCGACATCCCTTTTCAAAACAATAGGTCTAAATAATTACATAACGCAAATTAGCACCCTCGGTAATTCAAGAGCCGAGGGTGTTGCTTTTGGAAATGTAATTGGCACGATTGGACAACATATGCCTGTTGATACAAGTGGACAGTGAACGATTTCATCGTACTTCCTAACTCTTGATTGAATCATTCGCCCTTGGGAGAAATGGATTAAAAATGAGCGTCATTTTATTTTTGTCAACATTGGGGATGACGAAGTTATGTTTTCATTTTGTTGAAGTAGGCATGGAACCGCTTTACTATATGGACGAGGGAATAATTATTTTATCATTTAAAGTTAGAAAGGAGCTAGGTTATGGGTGAATCTGTGAAACAGGCTGAAAACAACACAAACATTCGTGTCCGTATACAAAAATTTGGTAGGTTTTTAAGCGGAATGGTAATGCCAAACATTGGGGCATTTATTGCATGGGGACTGATTACTGCATTATTCATTCCAACGGGATGGATTCCCAATGAAAAATTGGCTGAGCTGGTTGGGCCGACCATCAAATACTTGTTGCCTCTGCTCATCGGTTATACAGGCGGAAAGATGATTTACGACGTTCGAGGCGGTGTGATGGGGGCCCTTGCTACGATGGGGATCATCATTGGTACGGATATTCCGATGTTTTTGGGCGCGATGATCATGGGCCCGCTGGGTGGCGTCGTGATCAAGCTGGTTGATGGGTTGTTTAAAGGAAAAATTCCCGCAGGTTTTGAAATGCTGGTCAATAACTTTGTGGCGGGAATTATCGGTGCGATGTTAACCATTTTGGGCTATGTTGCCATCGGGCCTGTGGTGGCTACTTCAACTCAATTGCTAGGGTCTGGTGTTGAATGGATTGTCCATGCAGGGTTGCTGCCTTTGGCCAGTATATTTATCGAACCGGCAAAAGTATTGTTCCTCAATAACGCGATTAACCATGGCGTACTGAGTCCTTTGGGGCTAAAAGATGCATCAGAAATTGGCAAGTCCATCTTTTTCTTGCTTGAACCGAATCCAGGACCTGGTTTGGGGATTTTGCTGGCCTACTGGTTATTCGGTAAAGGCTCTGTGAAACAATCAGCTCCAGGAGCTGCCATCATTCACTTCTTGGGTGGTATTCACGAGATTTATTTTCCGTATATCCTGATGAACCCTCGCTTAATCCTGTCGGTAATCGCCGGTGGTATGAGTGGTGTGTTCATTTTCCAACTGTTGGATGCAGGCCTGGTTGCTGTACCATCTCCCGGAAGTATCTTTGCCTTGATCGCGCTGGCTCCTAAAGGTGGTCTCCTTGCGGTATTGGTTGGTATTGCTGTGAGCACGGTTGTTTCCTTCCTTGTCGCCGCTGTGTTCCTGAAATCCAAGTCGGGCGCCGATGAAGAGGGCTTTGCTAAAGCCGCTGAAAAGATGCAAGAACTGAAAGGCAAGAAAAGTGAAGTTGTGGAACAGAATGCTGTGCAACAGAAAGAAAGTGCTTCAGTTAAAAAAGTTGTGTTTGCTTGTGATGCGGGAATGGGCTCGAGTGCGATGGGAGCTTCTATTCTGCGAAAAAAATTCAAGGACGCCAATGTCACTGTGGAAGTGACGAATACCGCCATTAATGATATTCCGGAAGATGCAGATATTGTCGTTACCCAAGTGACGTTAACCGATCGCGCCAAAGCCAAAGCTCCGCATGCTGAGCACATCTCGGTCGACAATTTCTTAAATAACCCGAAGTATGATGAATTGACCAAACGGCTTAGTGAGCAAAATAAAGGATAAAACACTTGCACCATGCCAGTAATTTATCTCTTTGTGCAAATCGGGGTAAGGGATTATGAATATTTCCTCTAGACAGCGCCATATTCTTGAAATCTTGCTAAGAGAGCTTGATGGTGTGACGATCGGGAAAATCGCGGAAGAAGTGCAAGTCAGTTCCCGTACGGTTCACCGGGAACTGGATGAGCTTGATAAGCTGATAACAAGTCATGGATTAAAACTGAAGAAAAAGGCCGGAACAGGGCTGATCATTCAAGGGAATAAAGAGAAGTTGAATGAGCTGAAGCAAGCTTTGTCTGAGATCACTCCCATTGAATACACGCCGGCGGAAAGAAAAACCGTTATTTTATGCACCCTATTAGAAGCCAAAGAACCGGTGAAAATCATATCGCTGGCTTATGATTTAAAAGTGACGCCCGCCACAATTAGCCATGATCTCGATCATCTCAATGATTGGATTAAGCAGTTCAACCTTGAATTGGTCAGAAGGCGGGGATATGGGATTGAAATTACTGGTGCTGAAGCATCAAAAAGAAAAGCGATCAGCGCGTTAATCTTTGAGAATCTAAACGAGTCGCAGCTCATGGAGCTATTGAAAGAAAACATTCAAAATAAGCCCGTTACAACAACGGATACTGCATCAGAAAGATTGCTCAACTTGATTCCCAAAGAAAAGCTGATCGCTATTGAAAACACATTGCGCAACATCAGCGAACTTCTTTCGTATCCCTTGGCCGACAGCGCTTTTATTGGACTTGTCATCCATCTTTCTTTGGTGATTGAACGGATAACCAAAGGAGAGAAAATCAAAATCGACCCCGATTATTTGAAAGAACTTGAAGGCACACCTGAATATCAAGTTGCTAAACAGATCGTGGCGCAACTAGAATCTTCTTTTGGCCTTCCCATTCCAGTGGATGAAATCGGCTTTGTCACCATGCATTTAAGAGGGGCCAAATTAAGGCTTTCGCAAATCGGATCGCCGGAAGATGCCAACGCCGAATTAATTGCGATTGCCAAGAATCTAATTCATTTTTGTGAAGAAAAGGTGGGAGTAAATCTAAGTGAGGATCGTTCATTGCTACACGATCTCATCACCCACCTAGAACCGGCAATTCACAGAATGAAGAGAAATATGAAGATTCGTAATCCGATGCTTGATATCATCAAAAAGGATTACCCTGATTTATTCCAAATTGTTAAGCAAGCAGCGAAAGAGTTTTTCCCTCGATTGCAGGTGCCAGATGAAGAAATCGGATATTTGGTTATGCATATCGGCTCCTCTTTGGAAAGAGCATCGCGGCCCAAAAAGCGTTTTCGTGTACTGATCGTATGTTCAAGTGGGATAGGTTCTTCGAAAATGTTGGCCAGCCGTCTGGCAAGCTCCATTCCCGAGATTCAGGTGCGACGGAATGTGTCGGTGTTTGAGCTGAACAACATCGATGAGAGTGAATACGACTTTATCGTATCCACGATACCCATTCCATCCAAAAAGCCTGAGGAATATATCAGGGTGAGCCCTATGCTGACAGACAAAGAGATTGAAAAGATCTATTCGTTTTTAAGGAAGTATGAGCCTGTCACGAGCGGGAAAGCCCAGCAAACATCCCAGCCAAACAGCTTGCACCAACTTGAATCATTGCACTCTTTACTTGGCCATGCCATTGATTTGATGAAGAACTTTTGCTTATTACAAATAGAGAATCGAAGCCTGAGCAAAAGAGAAATTCTTTCTCAAGCATGCGAAATACTGGAGAGCAAAGGTGTCATTATTCAAAGTGAACCGGTTGTTCACCAGCTGCTTGAAAGAGAGAAGCAAGGAGGTCTTGGGGTCCCTGACGCCAAGCTGGGGCTGTTTCACTGTCGAAACGATCAGGTGACCCAACCCTCTTTTACCATGCATGTCCTGAGTGAGCCGATTCTAATCAAATCGATGGATGAAGGAACGGTTGAGATCGATAAGATTCTTCTATTGTTGAGTCCGGTGTCGATCCCGAATGAGGCGATAGCTGTTTTAAGTGAAATCAGTGCATTGTTAATCGAACCGGAAACCAACCGGGTTCTTGAATCCCATGATCAGTCCCAAATCAGGCAATATTTTGTGCAACACTTGTATCGATTTTGCTCAGAAAAAATGAACATCAAGGAGTGAGTTTAATGGGGATCTTATCTAAAGATAAAATCATCTTAAACCAAAATGTGGAGACGAAACGAGAAGCGATTGAGTTAGCTGGAAAATTGTTGGTTAAAGAAAATCATGTTTCTGAAGAATATATCGGCAAAATGATTGAGCGGGAAGAAGATCTGACAACCTATATTGGAAACGGAGTAGCCATTCCTCATGGGACAAACGATGCCAAACAATGGATTCGCTCCACTGGCATTTCGATTGTGCAAATTCCCGACGGAGTCGATTTTGGCAATGGCAATACAGCTTATCTGGTGATCGGCATCGCTGCGGTGGGTGATGAGCATCTGGAGATACTTTCCAATCTCGCTATCATCTGCGCTGACGAAGAAAACGTGAAGAAATTAATTCAAGCCAAATCTGCCGAAGAATTGATTGCCCTTTTGGAAGGAGGAATGTAAGGTGAAGGCATTACATTTCGGGGCAGGAAATATCGGCAGAGGATTTATCGGCGCCTTATTGAGCCGTGCCGGATATGAAGTTTGCTTTGTTGATGTGGTTTCGGAGTTGGTGGATGAAATCAACCGGAGACAAGAATATACAGTGGAAATTGCTGATGACGGGAATGAACAAATTCATGTGAGCGGAGTTAGAGCCATCAACGGGCAAGATGCAAACGCCGTAGCGGCAGAAATGATGGACGCAAATCTGGTGACAACGGCGGTTGGTCCCAATGTGTTAAAATTAATTGCCCCAACCATCGCAAAAGGATTGGCAGAACGAGTTAATAAAAATGTACAACCGCTCAATATTATTGCTTGTGAAAATGCGATTGGCGGAAGTTCTATGCTAAAAGAATACGTCTATCAGCATTTAAGCGAAGCAGATCAAAGAAAAGTGGATGAACTCGTTGGTTTTCCGAATGCGGCGGTAGACCGAATCGTCCCATTGCAAAAGCATGAAGACAAACTTCGTGTTGCTGTTGAGCCTTTCTATGAATGGGTGGTTGAACGGGCCAACATGGTAGGAGAAGTCCCTCCGATTGAGGGAGTCGACTATGTCCCAAACCTGGAGCCATATATCGAGCGCAAACTATACACGGTAAACACCGGTCACGCAACGGCTGCTTATCTTGGATATTATTTTGGATATAAGGCGATTGCTGCGGCCCTGCGAGATGAATTTATCCAAAACACAACCAAACAAGCGCTTATGGAAACCAGCCGCCTGCTAACAACCAAATATCACTTTAGCTCAGAAGAACAAGAAAGATATATTGAAAAGATTATGTACCGCTTTTCTAATCCCTATCTTTCTGATGTGGTGACGAGAATCGGCCGGTCACCAATAAGAAAGCTGGGACCCAACGACCGTTTAGTCGGCCCTGCTGTTCAATTGTTAAACTTGGGTGTAACTCCTGAGCATTTGTGCATTGGTATTGCTGCGGCATTCCATTTTAATTACGAATACGATGAGGAAGCCGTCCAAATTCAGAAAGACATCAAAGAAAAAGGGCTGGCTGAAACCATTGCTCTTTATACAGGCATTGGATCGGACTCTCCATTGTTTTCATTAATCATGGAAAAAGAAAAGATGTTACATGCATTAAGGGCAGATCGAAGTAAATACATGAAGTGAAAATCACAAGAGCAAGGGGCAATGACTCCTTGCTCTTTAATCTATTTAAGCGTGCTGAGTGGTGCAGAGGTTTTACCAGTTTTCCTGCTTTACTGCCTCAATGATCGCTTTGACCCCCTCATCGATTTTCTCCGGTTGTACCCGAGAAATGCTGATCCGCAAAAACTTCTCTCGCTCCAAGTATCCCGACAAATAAAATCCTTTGCTGGATACCACTTTGATCTTCCGTGCCGCAAGCCGTTGTGTCAGACGTTCGAGATTAACAGTGATCGGTAGTTTAAATTGTACATAGACCCCGTATCTGACGTCCGATACTTCAATCAATCCCGCATCATTGTGCCGCCGTACCGCTTCATTCAGCAACTGTATTCGCGTTGCATATTGCTTGGAAATTTTGTGCTTATGTCGCTCGTACATGCCGCTTTTGATGTATACTTCTAGCGCTGCCTGGGACAAAAGCGAGGTATCGGTGTAATTTTTGTAAGTGTAAAACATGTCTAACAATTGTTCCGGGATTACGGCTGCTCCCAATCGTAAACCTGGGAAAATGATTTTTGAAAAGCTTTTCAAATAAATGACGCGTGACGTTTGGCTGTACGCGTAGATTGGGTTGAAGCTCCGTTCTTGGCCCAAGTCAGCCATGTAATCGTCTTCTACAACGAATACGTTGCATTTGTCGGCCAAACTGGCGATGGTTTTTCTTTCCTCCGTGGTAAATGAGGTGCCTAGTGGATTGTGAAATCTCGACATGGTGTAGAAAAATTTGATGCTGCCGCTTTTAAATTTCTCCTCTAATTCCCGCAGATCTATTCCTGACGCAGTGCGTCGTATTCCGCAAACGGGTATGCCCTCTGCCTCTAGGAAATGCAGATACAGATTGTAACTTGGCTGTTCGACCAAGATGACCGAATTCCCGTTAGGAAACGGCATCTTCGCCAAAATTTCCAACGCCTGCTGGATGCCCGAAGTGACGGAGATATTTTCCACATGAGCGAACACTTGGCTGTCTGCCAAATGGGAGACAAGCGTATGGCGTAGCTTTTCCAGTCCTTTTGAATTGCCGTATGTAAACAGGTGGTATTTGTAAATATCGATCGCTTTATTTAAACAATGCTGGAAATCGAGATACGGAAACACAGTGAAATCAGGTGACGCGGAAGCGAAATCGATCAGGTCGCTCGCGGTGTCGCTTGAAGAATCTGACTGTCCGACTACATAATAACCACTTTGCGCGATGGAGTAAATCGCGTGCCGTTTTTCTAGTTCTGCGTATGCCCGGGTGACTGTACTGATGCTGCATCCGTACGACTTTGCCGCCTTGCGTACGGAAGGTAGCTTTTGGCCCGGACGGTATTCTCCTTCCATGATTTTTTGTTCTATATCGGAAAGAATAGATAAATATTTTTTCACGATGCTCCCTCCGGAGTTGGCAGATCTTGCTTTTCACTGATTATTATATCTTGACCGAATCAACTGTATCGATACAGTTTTGCCAAAATGACATTGTTTGGAATGGCCATTTACCATACTTTTTATATAACGGATGATTCATTTCCAAAATGATTTTGCCAACCTACAGAAGGGAGAAGCTACGATGAAAAACGAAAGCGGATTGAAACTCGCTTACTTATGTGCCGTGTTGAATGCGGTAATCATCGGTTTTTCGTTTTTGTTCACCAAAGTGGCGCTTGAACACGCCAACCCGGTTGACACATTGATGCACCGGTTTGCAGTTTCGTTTGTGGTGATGTCAATTCCCGTTGCTTTCGGCTGGGTGAAATTTAAGTTCCGCGGCAAGCTTTTAGCATTGTTGTTGCTGGCAACCATGTACCCAGTTGGATTCTTTCTCTTTCAAGCGTTTGGATTGCAACACGCTTCGTCAGCCGAAGGAGGTATTTTGTACGCCTTTACACCGATCGTGACCATGGTACTGGCCTCCGTTTTTTTGAAGGAAGTGACAACACTCTTTCAGAAGGTATCGATCTTCTTGTCGGTATCTGGCGTTGTGTTGATCTTCGTTATGAAGGGAGCAGACTTCGATTTCTCGAATTTCACCGGGATTTTCTTATTGCTCATGTCGAGCTTGGCTTTTGCCGGTTACAGCGTATTAGTCCGGTCGCTTTTGCGGGTTTACAGCCCGACAGAAATCAGTTATGTGATGCTGGGAATCGGATTCGTCTCTTTTTCGGCGGTTTCAATCACCACTCATGTGGCCGACGGCACGCTTGACCTCCTTTTAGCCCCGCTTACCAGTGGTTCCTTTGTTGTTTCCATTCTCTACTTGGGTGTATTGTCCTCACTTGTCACAGCGCTGACTGCAAACTACGCCTTGTCAAAAATAGAAGCTTCAAGAATGAGTGTTTTCGCCAATCTAGGGACCGTCGTCTCCATTATCGCTGGAGCCATATTTCTGGGAGAAGAAATCACGGTGCACCATCTCATCGGTTCGGCACTGATCATCGCCGGAGTGATCGGAGCGAATCGTTTGGGGAGAAAAAAGGTGACGGCGTGAATGCATTCCGGCTGACTGTTGGAAGAAAGACGGAACGGACTGGAAACCATGCGTGGGGGTGGATGGCTTTACGGATGGAGATTTAAGCAATGTGGAAAGTAAGAATGGGCAGAAATCTGTGATAGCATAATGAAGCTCCCCGTTATCAGATGGGGAGCTTTGTGCTACGATGTTTAGCTTATTAAACCATGATTTTGCACATGTCGTTCGTAAATTGGACAGGGTCTTCAATCGGCAATCCTTCGATTAGGAGCGCTTGATTGTAAAGCAGGTTTGTATACAGGTTTAGCTTATCCTTATCTTTTTCAAACGCATCCTTTAGCGTTTGGAAAACCTCGTGGTGGATGTTAATCTCCAAGACCTTATTTGCTTTTATATTCGGGTTGTTAGGCTGGGCGTTTAATATTTTCTCCATCTCGATGGTAATTTCACCTTCTGAAGACAGACAGACGGGGTGGTTTTTAAGGCGCTTAGAAGCTTTTACATTCGTCACTTTACCCGATAATTGGTTTTTCATGTATGCAAATAGCTCTTGGTTTTCCTGCTTTTCTTGATCGGTCTCTTGTTCTTCGGCTTCGATTCCCAGATCGCCACTTGATACATTCTTGAATGGCTTGTCCTTGTAACTCATCATCATTTTTATAGCAAACTCGTCGATATCATCGGTAAAGTATAGGATTTCGTAGCCTTTGTCAGCGACGAGCTCGGTTTGCGGAAGCTTTTCAATTCGTTCGATGGAATCGCCGGTGGCATAATAAATGTATTTCTGATCTTCTGGCATTCTCGATACATATTCGTCCAGCGTGACGAGTTTCTTTTCTTTAGAGGAGTAGAACAGCAACAAATCCTGCAGCGTTTCTTTGTTGGCACCAAAGTCGCTATAAACGCCGTATTTCAATTGTCTGCCAAAGGATTTATAAAACTGCTCATACTTTTCCCTTTCATCCTTTAGCATGCTTTGCAATTGACTCTTGATTTTACGCGCAATATTTTTGGCGATCAGCTTTAATTGCTGGTCATGCTGTAGCATCTCGCGAGAGATATTCAGCGATAAGCTGTCGGAATCGACCATCCCTTTGACGAAGCTAAAGTGGTCAGGAAGCAGGTCAGCGCATTTATTCATGATTAATACACCGTTGGAATACAGTTCCAGCCCTTTTTCGTATTCCTTTGTATAATAGTTAAAGGGGATGGTTTCAGGGATAAACAGGATCGCCTGATATGTTACCGTACCCTCGACGTTGAGATGCACATATTTGATGGGTTTATCAAAACCGTAATGCTTCTCCTTATAAAACTGCTCATAATCCTTAGGAGTCAGCTCGTTTTTATTCTTACGCCAAATCGGCACCATGCTATTGATGGTCTGTTCTTCCTGAACATCTACTAATTCGTTTTCGCTGCCTTCCTTGAGCTTTTTGACAGTCACGTCCATTTTGATGGGGTAACGGATGAAATCCGAGTACTTTTTGATGATTTCTTGTAATCGGTACGTTTCTAAGAATGCATCATAGTTCTCTTCTTCGGTGTTTTCCTTTATCTTGAGAATAATATCCGTGCCGACCTCAGCTTTTTCACAGGGCGTAATCGTGTATCCATCTGTCCCCGTAGATTCCCACTTAAAGGCATGATCGCTGCCAAGAGCCCGGCTAATCACGGTCACTTTGTCTGCCACCATAAAGGCAGAATAGAATCCACGCCAAACTGGCCGATTAATTCGTGCCCATCTTGGGATTCGTGTTCTTTCTTAAATGCCAAAGAACCACTCTTCGCGATGGTGCCAAGGTTGTTTTCCAACTCGTCCTCGGTCATGCCAATCCCGGTGTCGCGAATGGTTAGTGTACGGTTCTCTTTATCGGCAATCACTTTGATATAATAATCCTCTTTATTAAAGACCAACTTAGGGTCGGTTAACGCTTTGTAATAAATCTTATCGATGGCATCGCTGGCATTGGAGATTAACTCCCTTAAGAAGATTTCTTTCTGTGAATAAATCGAACTGATCATCATTTCCAGCAGTCTTTTTGATTCGGCTTGAAACTGCTTCTTTTCCATGCTCATTCTCTCCTTTGAATCTAGAAAATTAGCAGGTGAGAAAGCTTTGTTAGCACTTGATGGTGACGAGTGCTAAGCATCTATTTTTATAACATTCAATTTTTTTGATGTCAATATTGCACAACTAGGTAGCGGAAACAGTAGGAGAGAGGTGGTTGTCCGTCCTATTTGAAGCTCTCATGAAGAAGCAAGGTATCCTGACTAGGGTGTGTCTGATGAATAGGCCAGCGACTGCAAAACCATTTTCTCATTCGCTTCACGCGTGGCGAGGCGCTCCTCAAGAAAAGGTTTTTCCGTCGCTTCTTCCCCACCAACTTGATTTGCCAGACACACCCTAGATACCAGCTGACCAGAAAAGAGGGTTGAGGGAGAGGGGGAGGGTTGCTTTCTTATTATTAATTTCATAGTATTCTGATATAAAAATGAAAGGGAGAAGGGTATGTTTTATCCAGCGGCGAGAAAAAGAAGAATGAGGCAACGACAAATGGCACAAGCTGCAAGGAATGCAGGGAGATTCGGGAGCCAGCAAATGAATCAGCAAGAGAATGGAAACGGGTTTCTAGGTTGGACATGGTGGCAGCAGTTGATCGGGGTGGAGTTATTAATTGGTGGGTTTATTATCTCTTGGTATGTGATTACTTTTTGTTATCAAGTAGGTTTCAAGAATTATTTGGTTATTCCGCTGTATTATATGGATTTTTCGTTGTTTACGCTATTAAAACCAGGTTTGAATTTGTTAATTGTATTGTTTTATCTGATCATATTGTTTTTATGGTTTTTCACTAAAGATCGCTTGATGAAGTATGTCTTTTGGATTGCATTTCCTTTTTTTGCGGTAATAACTAACTTTGATATAACTGGAAAAGGTACGTTGTTTTTATTTATCTTCCTTCTTTGTCTTGCTACTATATTGATCCGTCGTGCAAATAAGTTGGGAAGGTATGATAAAAAAGCCGAAGAGCTTCAGGAGAGTCCTGTTAGTATCGCTTTATTTATCATCATTGTCCTCGTATTCGCCTGTGTATCTTCTATGTCAAACGGTTTAATTGAAGCAAGAAATCAAGAACGCTTTTATATTATTGATGATCATAAAGAGAAAAAGGTCGTTCTTGATACATACAAAGACTACTATATCACTGCCCCAGTTAACATCAAAAAGAAAACCTTTAAACCTGAATTTGAGTTGATCCCTATATATAAAGACGATAAAGAACCGCCTGTCAAAGTGGTTAAAGATAGTAAAGAGTTAAACCAGGCAGAGAAGCAAGAAGAAAAGATCGTGCTAAAATATATGGAAATTGGCCCTTTAAGACCAGAAAACCCCTATAAACCTTAATCTCGGTGGTATTTTGAGATTAAATGAGTTAGATGCTGTAGAACCAATCATGTCCGATATCTTAGGATGTGGATGTTGCGTGTCCAAGTGCGAAATAGATATAAAATAATAAACACTATCTTCATCAGATAAGAAGATAGTGTTTTCTTTTGCGATTTAGTTTGAGGGGCCTGATGAGTATACTGTTGAAATGGCATATTGGACGAATAGAGAGCGATGCCTTAATGAGGCATAGTCCAAACAATTAGTGCCACAGTGATTTACATGGATGAACATGTTGCTGGGATGTTTAGCAAGCTGAATGTTTTTGTGTTAAAATATAATCTCTCCTTATTTTCATAGTATTATGAAAAGGGGAGGGGTTTTTATTATGTATAAACAGTTAAGCTTTTTTAATCGTGTAAACTCATGGTGGATGTCAGTTAAGAAAACTTATCGCAGAGTCAGACGGAAATACATTGTGACCAAACGATCTGTAAAACAAATGGTACGCTGGATACTTTCCCCGTTTCTGGCGATACAGTTTATCTTTGAGCAGATCGCGTGGGGGCACTTTCCGGTGCTGGATAAAAACATGTTCATGACGGATAGCATCTTGGAACGGTGGATGTATTATGACATCCGGTCAACCTACAAAGGACAGATTATTTCGCAATATCCGATAGGTCCCTACTGGGCAGACTTTGCCTTGCCGAAATATAAATTGGTGATCGAATTAGATGGGAGAAAGTATCATAAGGGACGAGAAGATCATGACCGTCGACGTGATGCTTTTATGCGAAAAAAAGGGTGGAAGGTTATGCGGTTTACTTATCATGATGTAAAGAAGCGTAGAGCAAAATCAGTTGATAAGATTTTGAACTATACGCGGAAACTTGATAATAAAACCAAATAGCGCTCTGAAACTGTGCCTTAAATAACGATATTGCAACGAATAATCATATAGTACCCCGGAGCTTTTTTGGCCAACTACATAGAAGTGGTTGGCTTTTTTTAATCCATGGTGCAAGTCTGTCACAGGAGTGAATCAACATGAAATATGTATTTGTATTCATCATGAGCTCGATCCTAACTATTTTGTCTGTAGGGTGTACAAAAGAAAATCATTTTGATCTTGTGTTTCTCATTCCTAAAGGCTTTACTGGATGGGTTTATGCTGTCGGGGATATTCCAGGAAAAAAAGCGCTTGTTAAAGAGGATGGAAAGTGGTTGGTACCGATTTCACATGATGGTCAATTGCGGACGTGTACATCTTTGGGTGGGGAAGGAGGGGTTGAATTTTACTTTGTAGACGAAAAAGGAAAACGGACAAAGGCACATATGGAATATGAAACCATTGATTGGGTTCCGAAAAAAGGTGTGATCTATGTACAAGGGTTTCATTCTGTCGGACGTGAGGATGAAAAAGGAGAATATCCGACTATGCAACAGTTCTTTGTTGGCACGGCTCAACAGTACGAAGAATCCTTGTATATGAATCAGCATGAACAGTATCCTGATGATGTTCCTCCGCTCAATTCATCAAAACAAAATGCTTGTAAGTAGATTTGATAAAATCCAAATAGAAAGGAAAGTGTATGTACATGACTCATTCCGAGACAAGTAAACAAATCTCATTGGATTCGGATACCGGACGTGTTCTTATGGTGTATAACTTCCCAGTGTACCCCGAAACAAATGAAGTCCATTTACGTTCAGCAGAAGATATAGCGAAGCGTGCTTTGGCTCTTCATTTACTATTAGGGGTAATATTTTATCGTGAGCCGGAGAAAGTGGTAGAGTGGGCAAGGGAAGAAGGATTATGGGATTCGCTGAGCCCGCAAGAGCAAAATGTATTTTCTGTACCGATCTCTGATCTCAGCCCGGCAGAGAAAAGTTGGAATCAACGAGCGATGCAATCGAACCTACTTACTTGGCGAATTGAAGGCTTGCTTGCATTATTATGGAGCTTGAATTTAGTTGAAGAGCTTGATTTACCAATTGAACGGTGCGATGGTAGTTTCATTCGTGAGGTGTTGCCAGGGCTGGGTGAGCCACTTGAACCATTTATCGCTAAAGCGGAATGCCGTCCGATTGAAGAGATCGTACATATGCTTGACAAGCATTTTGAAATTTATAATCAACAGGTGGAAGCTTTCAATCACGATGAAACGCTTGAGTATGATATGCTGATTACGTATGAACGCATTCATGCATTAAACTGGGTATGTGGTTTGATAAGTAAATGGGATGACTGAGATTGAAACATTGTACCCAGAAAATGAAAAGGACACCTCAAAATTATAGAGGTGTCCTTAGGAGAAAATTCAATTCAAAGCATCCCCAACGTGAAATAGTCTGACCTTAACCTTTGGGCATGCGTCATAGTGTGATGGGTTTGATGGTTTTATTTTCTGAATCATTTAGATATAATGAGTAGAGGGTGTAGGTTGTTGGCTTAATAATGCGAACACCCATTGCTTCGGAAAAAAGCCAGGGGGCCGTCGGAAATGCCCAATCCCTTATGAATCAAGGGGTTTGCCATTTGATGCATGTATGATAAAACGGTTTTCTGGTGATAAAAACTTAATTTTTGGAGGAGTGTTCGGAAAAGGGACAGCTAGACATTGATTTTTTACAGGTTTTCGCGAACGCGTATCAATGAAATACATCTCAGTTAGAGAATTGAAACCTGACATTCCATATCTCTGCGATCTCTTTGGTTGTCGTATCAATGAAATACATCTCAGTTAGAGAATTGAAACGGGGTTCTATACCAGTTGCCATTTTTCATGATTTTGAACTATATCAATAAAACCCAGAATGCAAACCGCCAGGGAATCTATAAACAAAAACCGGCCGGAGAAGTCTTTCTCCAGCCGGTTTTATTTTTTTATTCCTGATCAGATACAAACACATAATGCTCTGCAAAGAACTTGTCCAAATCTCGCCCGCTGGTTTGTTCCATGATGCGGATGAAGTCTTTGGTGGTGGTGATGTCGAATTTCTTTTGTTTGTAGTAGGCTTGCATCGAGGCATAAAATTGCTTGTCTCCCAACAGCTTGCGCAAGTCGTTCAAGGTGCGGGCGCCGTAATCGTAGACCGTGTCGTAGTAGGCGTTGATGCCTTCTTGGCCGTAGGCGGTGAAATAGGAGATCGGATGGGAGAGATGGAATCCGGGAATCGGTTCGGCGGTGAGTTGGTCGAGTTCGTTGTCATATAGAGCGGCGGCGAAAGTGGCGAAGGATTCATCTAACCAAGCCTCGTCATATTCGTTGTTGCCAATGATGCCGTAGAACCATTGGTGTCCGATTTCGTGGGCATTGACGCTACGTACCCAGGCCGGGGTGGCGTTGTCACGGAGGGAGATCATGACCAGCTGCGGATATTCCATGCCACCAAACCAGCCTTTCATGCTGACTACATCCAGTTCTGGCCAAGGATAAGCGCCGAATTTTTCACTGAAGAGCTTCATGCTGTCCACGCCGCTTTGCAGGAGGTCTTGGGAGAACTTGGCGTGCTCTTCCGCGTAGTAGACATTCACTTTCACTTTGTTGACGGTGGTGGAGATGATTTTGTAGTTGGGGTTCATCTCCATGGCGAAGTCACGCACCTGTTTGGCGATATAACGATGGGTGGCGAGGTTTCCTTTGAGCTTGGGCTTCCCGATTTCGGTTCCGGTTGCGGCGATGACTTGCTTTTTGTCGGTGGTGACGGTGACGTCGAAGTTGCCGGTCAGGGAGTAAAAGCTTTCACCGTATGGAAAATAAGGGTCGACGTTCCAGCCTTCATCATCATAGACGGCCAAAATGGGGAACCAATTGCCCAAGGAAACGGTGTCACCATCCCAACCGAACCGGTCCTGCCCCTTTGGCACATGGACGGTGAAATCCATGGAAACAGTGGACTTGCGGTTTTTGGGCAAGGTGGCGTCAATGTGCAAGGCGGTTTCTTGAAGGTGATGGTTGGCTGTTTTCCCATTCACTTTCACGTTTTTTACATCCATGCCACCCCCGTTTGTACGGAAATTGGCGGCGTTGCCCCAGAGGTTGAAGTATACCTCGTTCAAGCGAACCCCGGTGTTGTTGGTGAAGGTGACAGATAGTTTTCCGTTAATGATATGGTTTTGGCTATCATAGGTGACATGCATTTTATAATTCGGATGAATCGGGCCGCGTGTGACACGCTGGTTTTTCTTGTGTTTGTTGAATGGCTTAGGCACTTTTCCCTCTGTGATTGCATGCTCGGCTTGCGGGGGAAGATAGGCTCCAGCGGGTGTGTCGACAGGCGATTGTGCGAAACTGACACCCGGTGCGAGCATGGTTCCCAATGCGAGGGTGCTGGCGAAGATGCTTTTCCAAGTGGTCCACATGATGCTTTCCTCCTTGTAAATTGAATAATCAAATATTTCTACATTTATAAATAAAATCCTTTATTATTGAATTGCTTACCGCGACAACACCGTTTCTCGAGTCCAAACACAAGGCTAGCCAGCGCTTGCACATGATGGTCTTCTGGGCTAAGATAAGCGAGATGTACGAAGGTCTTGCTGATGATTCCACTTGATATCCAAAGGGGAGGATATATTGAAGACGATCATGATCCAAGGCACTGCATCTGATGTGGGAAAAAGCGTGATTTGTACGGCCTTATGCCGGCATTTTTATGAACGGGGCTATCGAGTGGCGCCTTTTAAATCGCAAAATATGTCTTTAAACTCTTATGTGACACGCTCGGGTCATGAGATCGGCCGAGCGCAAGGAGCGCAGGCGGAGGCGGCAGGGATTGAAGCGACATACGACATGAATCCGATTCTCCTCAAACCGAAAGGGGAGATGGTGTCGGAAGTGATCGTGCATGGGAAGCGATGGGCAGATATGCCTGCGATGGCGTACCGCGCTCGGACGTTGGAGGAGATGTTGGAACCAGTGCGGGCGTCGCTTGCGCGTTTGGCGGAACAAGTGGAAGTATTGGTGATTGAAGGGGCGGGTAGCCCGGCTGAAATTAATTTGAAAGATCGTGATATTGCCAATATGCGAGTTGCCGAGTTGGTGGATGCTCCCGTCTTGTTGGTGGCGGATATCGAGCGGGGTGGGATGTTTGCGTCTTGCGTAGGAACATATGAACTCTTGACTGAAGAGGAGCGAAAACGGGTTAAGGGATGGATCGTCAATAAGTTTCGTGGAAGCAAAGAATTGCTGGAATCCGGCCTGGCTTGGCTGGAAGAGAGGACTGGCGCCCCGGTTCTGGGTGTCCTGCCAACCATCCGAATGGAAGTAGATCCAGAAGATTCTCTCGCTTTGCAAAACATGCGCGGCGATCAACAAGCGGGGGACAAGCTGGACGTGGCAATTGTGCGCCTACCCTATATTTCCAACTTCACTGATTTTGTGCCGTTGTCCCGCCAGTCGGCATGCGCTGTCCGTTATGTGCAGTCTGTGGAGCAGTTGGGTGCGCCGGATGTGATCATCCTCCCAGGCACCAAAAACACCATCCATGATTTGCAGTGGCTTAAAGCGAATGGCTGGATGGAAGCGATCCAACAAGCTTATGAACGCGGGGCGTTTGTCGTTGGCATTTGCGGTGGATATCAGATGTTGGGTAGTGTGCTGCGGGATGAAGAGCAGGTCGAGGGTGCTGGCGGGGTAGAGTCAGGGTTAGGTTTGCTTGCGGTAGAGACCGATTTTGTGCCTGTTAAAGAAACAAGGCAACAAACAGGGTACCTGCTAGCGGAGTGGGCTGATCAAGTGGAAGTGTCCGGTTATGAGATACATCTGGGGCGCACCACCAGGGGAAAGGGTGTCATGCCGTTGTTGCGTTGGGTCGATGGAAGAGAAGATGGAGCGATATCTGCCAATGGGCGGGTCATGGGGACGTATCTGCACGGGTTGTTTGACAATGAACGGTTTGTGCAAAAGTGGTTGCAGTTTATTGGAGAGGCGAAGGGGTTGACGCTCGCCTCAGATCCCGCCGTTGACCGCCAACAAGTGTATGCTGATTTGGCAGAGTGGTTGCGCCAGCATGTGGATGTGGAGCGAATCGAAAGGATCATGGGCATACACACAGACAGATGATAAAGTCTTGAATGTACGTGTCCGCTTAAAAATGGGTCAAGCCTTTGATTTGACGCATACGCACCCAAATCAAAGGCTTGTTTTTCTTCAAGAGGGTTCCCCTGTTCGTTTCCAGCCGATTCACTCGAGGGAAACGGCACTGGCCGCGATTTTTACTAGCTGTTCTTTGGTAAGTTTGTATTGTTTTTGTTTGGAGTGGTCTACCGTTGACAGGAGGTAATGAACATCGTTTTTCTTATCATTCCAGTATAAGATTCCTTTTTTTTCATAAAATGCGTCGATTTCACTGGTTAGCTTTATTTTTTCCAGGTTGTTGAAAGTGGAAGTTCCCTCCATGATGATGAAATAAACCACATGGTCTGTGTTTTGCACATAATCTTGTTGATAGCTATGTTTGTGCAATGATGAATAATGGGCCTCCATGTTTGTCGGTTTAAACGGAATGTGTGTGGGCAGGCGCATCTTTTTTTTGAAATGATCGGGGATGGTGTGGAGAACCTGTTTAACCTTTTCGTTGGTTAGCGGTTCTTTCGCTGGTTGGTCATTCTGACAAGACACCAAGAAAAGCATCATCGAAGCGAATATGGTGATGCATGCCGCTCTAATCAAATAAACCACCCTGCTTTATCCATGGTTTGTCTGATTCTATATAAAACAGAGGGGGAAATTCCCCCTCTTAGCCCTTCGCGATTGTCAGTGCAGGATTGAGAATATGGGCAACGTATTGTTCGGCGCCGGCTTCGATTTGTTCGTCGGTGGCGGTGTTGGCTCCATAGAAGTGGAAGGGTTCGAGATAAGTCATACCGGTGAAATGGTTCATGGCTTTGAGAGGGAGCGTGAGCAGGTCGACTGAATAGCCCATCGCTTTGTAGTTGTCCTGGGGACCGCCGATGGATACGGCTGCCACAAACTCTTTGCCATGGAGTTTGGTTCCTTCTTTGCCGTAGGCCCAGCCATAAGTCAACACGTCATCCTGCCATTGTTTCAACAGCGCCGGGGTGCTGTACCAATAAAAGGGGAACTGGAAGACGATTCTGTCATGTTCCATTACCAGAGCTTGTTCTTTCGCCACGTCGATGTTTCCGTCGGGATAAGTTGCATATAAGTCATGAACAGTCACTTGTTCAGGATATTCGCGTAATTTGGCCACCCAACGTTTGTTGATGCGGGATTGATCCAGATTAGGGTGGGCCACAATCACCAGTGTTTTCATGTGTGTCGACCTCCTGCATGGTGAGCTCGTAAAATGTGTGTACAAAACAAATGATGGATCAAAAGTTTAGTTGTGTTCTTGTTCCAGTTTAGCATTGGCGATCATTAGCCGTTCCGCCAATTGGCAACCTTCATCTACCCCGAGCAAGGTTGAATAGCGTGTGTACAAGTTCTTCCAGCATTCGCGGATGGGTTCGACCAAAGCGAATCCCTTCTCGGTGGGGTACATCAAAGCAAGTTTGCCCACTGCTTTTCTCTCCACCAATCCTTTGGCGATCAATTTGTCAATAAACCGGGTGCCTGTCGAGGGGGCGATATGTAATTTTTCGCAACACTCCTTGAGTGAAAGGCCCGGCTTTTCCGCTATGATCATCAGCAGGAAAGCGTAAGTGGGAGACAAATGGATAGAGGCAAACTCTTCTTCGGCCATTTTGGTGATCGTTCGTGAAAAGCGGTTAACGGCAACGAAAAGACAACGGCTCATTTGTTCTTCGATCATTGTAAATAGCACTCATTCCTTTGTTTGTACATACAAATGATATCGTGTTCTTGCCATCGTGTCAAGTAAGATGGGAAGGGTTGCGAGAAGCCTCCTTCCCATCTCCATGCTTAGAGTGTTTCATAGAAGGATTTGTATTTTCGCATCTCATCCATCAGGTTGCTACAATCTTCATTTGCTTTGTGAAGAAAACGGGTTGCATCAAAGGAAATTACGTGCAAGCCGGGGCGCCAATCGGTGGCAGGTGGGACTGTGAGGAATCGGTTCGGCCAACGCTACGAACTCTTCCTTGGTGGTGAAGAAAATGTCGGTGGTGAAAAATTTAGGCAATACTAAAAGATCGACGCGTTGGGCTGTTTGTGCAAGGGTTGAATCAATAAAGTTCAGGTTGGCTTCTTTCTGTTTCGGAATGATATCCATTTGCAGGGTGCCGGCATACACTTAGTGAGTGCCTCCCTTTGAACGATGATGTGTTTGTGTGAGATAAGAAAAGGTCTCCCCAAGAATAGGGGAGACGGATATGACATTATGCGTTGTTTTTATTGTATCTGCGCACCAATTGGTAACTCAAGGCGAGAATGCCGAACCAAATGGGCGCCACATACAGGGCGATGCGGGTGCTTTCTTCCAAATACAGCAGCGCCCCCACGCCGATCAAAAAGATGATGCCAATCCAGTTGGTCCAAGGTGTGCCCGGCATTTTAAACGAAGTGGGCTGGTGTTTTTTTCTGAACTTGATATGGGCGTACAAGATAATGCCCCAGACCCACAATGCACCAAAAGTTGCTACGCTGGTGATGTAAGTAAACGCTTTCTCAGGAATGAAATAATTAAGCACCACGCCAAACAACAAGACAATGGCGGACACCGTGATTCCTCGGGATGGAACTTGGCGTCTGCTCACATAGTGAAGTGCTTGTGGTGCATGATTTTGTCCCGCCAGTGTGTACAGCATGCGACCGGTGCTGAAGATGCCGCTGTTACAGGAAGACAAGGCGGCAGTCAGGATGACGAAATTAATGATGCTGGCCGCGGCGGGAATGCCGATCTTGGCAAAGGTCAATACAAATGGACTCGTTTTGCCGTCCAGTTGGTTCCATGGATAGAGCGAGAGGATTACAATCAACGCTCCGATGTAAAAAATGAGAATGCGCCAGATGATTTTATTCACTGCCGAAGGGATTGTTTTCTCCGGATTTTGGGCTTCCCCGGCGGCAATCCCCACCATCTCAACGCCCAAGAAAGCGAACATGACCATCTGCAAAGCAAACAATACGCCCGTAATTCCTTTGGGCATGAAGCCGCCATGCTCCCACAGGTTGGAGAATCCGACAGCTTCTCCGTTGTTGCCCCAGCCGGTTGTGATCATGACGAGACCGACTACGATCAATACCAAGATGGTGGCTACTTTGATCAGGGCAAACCAGAACTCCACCTCACCAAATGCCTTGACGGCGATGAGGTTGACCAAATACACCGCAACGAGGGCGATGAGTGCGGGAATCCACTGTGGTATGTCCGGGAACCATGTGTTCACATAGATGCCCACAGCCGTGATTTCGGCCATCCCTGTGACGACCCACATAAACCAATACGTCCAGCCGGTGATGAATCCCGCCCATGGCCCGATCATTTCAGCCGCGTATGTACTGAAGGAACCGGAGACAGGTTTGTAGAGGATCAGCTCTCCTAATGCACGCATGATAAAAAAGATGATAATCCCGCCAATGGCGTAAGAGAGCACCAGTGCGGGCCCCGCTGCTTGGATGGCGGAAGCTGAACCTAAAAATAATCCGACGCCGATTGCGCCCCCAATCGCGATCAGCTGGATATGCCGGTCGCTTAATCCTCTTGCCAATGACTCATTCTGTGTTTGCTTGTTCATAGACTGCCCCCTTGATTTGATTTTTTGGTGCATTGTTATTTTTACCATTGGGGAAGAATTGCATCATGATTTTAACTTAGAATAAAAATCCGTTCAAGCTAGGTTTGCAGGGGCCCCCCCTGCGAATGGTTCTAAGATGAGGGGGGATACTAGTTGCCGTTGTTTTCCCCTTTGAGCAAGGCGAGTTCTTCCGGTGTCAATTCCCTGTATTCGCCTGGTTCCAAGTCGGGGTCCAATGTAAGCGGCCCCATAGCGATCCGCTTGAGAAACACCACTTTTTTGCCGACGGCTTCAAACATGCGTTTGACCTGATGGTATTTGCCTTCGTAGATGGTTAACTCGACTTCGGATCGAGGGCCGGACGAGAGAATGGTAAGTTCGCTAGGCATAGTTACGTAGCCGTCATCCAAGGTCACTCCGTTTTTAAAGGCGAGCGCATCTTCTTCCGTAACCACGCCATCCACCTCAGCGTAATAGGTTTTGGGCACGTGTTTTTTGGGAGAAAGCAACTGGTGCGACAATTTTCCGTCGCTAGTGAGCAACAGCAGCCCTTCGGTATCCTTGTCTAACCGTCCGACGGGAAACGGTTCAAATACGCGGTGTTCTTGTTCCAACAGGTCAGTGACGACTTCTTCATTACGGTCTTCGGTTGCTGATATGACGCCTTGCGGTTTGTTCATCATCAAATAGATATGCTCGCGGTAATCGATTGTAATGCCGTCGACGGTGATATCGTCCGTTTCGGGCATGACGTGCACACTCGGGTCATTCACCGCGGAGCCGTTCACTTTGATTCGGCCTGCTTTGGTTAGTTTTCTAATTTCTTTGCGCGTGCCAACGCCCATGTGCACTAACACTTTATCTAAACGTTGACTTTTTCTTGTGGCCACCATGCGCCCCCTCCTGCAATTAAGATGTGTGTGTAAAAATGTAAGTATGGTGAAAAAAACGCGGATCAATTGCCATCATAGCATATTGTGGAAGAAATGATAGGGGTTTTATCCATGTGATCGCAAATTAAGGATAGTCAGTCAGCCCTCAGGATGAGTATAATAGAAAAATATCAACTTTAAAAAAGTAAGGAGCATAGGAATGATTATCGACATTTTTCATGACATTGTCTGTCCGTGGTGCCGGATCGGCAAGAAAAACCTATTCACGGCATTGGCTGAGTGGAAGCGAGAGCATGATGAAGAAGTGACTATCCGTTACCGATCCTATTTGCTGGAACCGAATATGCCTAAAGTAGGACGCCCATTCCAAGAGCATATGGCGGAGAAAATGGGCGGCCGGGAGCGGATGATGCAAGTATTTGCGCAAGTGACCCGGGCTGGAGCAGACGTCGGTC
Organism: Laceyella sediminis; assembly: GCF_003003125.1. Taxonomy (GTDB): domain Bacteria; phylum Bacillota; class Bacilli; order Thermoactinomycetales; family Thermoactinomycetaceae; genus Laceyella; species Laceyella tengchongensis. The sequence goes on from NZ_PVTZ01000011.1 coordinate 24,156, forward strand.
TCCACTTTGATTTTACGAAAGTCGAGCGGATGCCCAATACATGGTTGGCACACACTTTGCTTAAGTGTACCCCGACAGCGTTAGTGGATGGGATGCTGGATGCCTTGCATGTGGCTGAGTTTGAGGAAGGCAAAGATGTGGGGTCGTTGGAGGTCTTGCTGGAGCTGGCTGCCCGTGTGGGATTGGATTTGGATGAGGTGCGGACGGCATTGACGGAGGATGCGAAACGAGCGGAGATTGAAGCGGATTTGGCACTGGCGCGGCAAATCGGGATTCAAGGGGTTCCTTTTGTTATCATTGGCGAGAAGCTGGCTTTGTCCGGAGCCCATTCGCCAGCCAACTTTTTGAAAGCATTTGCTGAAGCGAAAAAAGTAGATTAGAATGATTCTAAAAAAAGCAGTTTGGTACTTGCGGATGTAGGGAAATATAAGGCATGCCCGCAGGGATATGAATCTCGGATGTTATATGGCTTAGCCTTGGATGAAAAACATCTTGCTGGATGCCGGGGCTGGGTTAAAATAAATGTTGGTTGATTCATTTACGAGATACATATCGCATCAACCAGGCAGTAGGAGGCGGAAAATATGAATAAAGTGATTGTTCTAGGCACGGGGCCAGCTGGTTTGACGGCGGCCATTTATTTGGCACGCGCCAACATGGAGCCGTTGGTGATCGAGGGGCCAGAACCGGGTGGGCAATTGACCACGACAACCGAAGTGGAGAATTTCCCGGGCTTTCCTGACGGCATCATGGGGCCGGAGCTGATGGATAACATGCGCAAACAAGCCGAACGTTTCGGTGCCCGGTTTAAGCGGGGATGGGTGCAAAAAGTCGATTTGTCGAAACGCCCGTTCACGTTGTACATGGGGGAAGAACGCATTGAGACGGAAGCCTTGATCATTTCCACCGGGGCATCGGCAAAATTGCTCGGCATTCCGGGTGAGAAGGAAAACATCGGGCAAGGGGTAAGCACGTGCGCCACATGTGATGGGTTCTTCTTCAGAGGCAAGAAAATCATCGTGGTCGGCGGCGGCGATTCCGCGATGGAAGAAGCTAATTTCCTCACCCGTTTTGCCACAGAAGTGACGTTGGTGCATCGCCGCAACGAGCTTCGCGCGTCTAAAATCATGCAAGATCGGGCCCGTAAAAACGAAAAGATCAAATGGAGCCTGAACCGCACGCCAGTGGAAGTTATCCGCGGCGAGCAAGGCGTGACTGGATTGAAAGTGAAAAACAACGAAACCGGTGAAGAGGAGATCATACACACTGACGGCATTTTTGTGGCTATCGGACACAAACCCAACACCGATTTCTTGGAAGGCCAATTGGAGATGGACGAGGCGGGTTACCTCAAAGTGGAGCCGGGAACAACCAAAACCAACGTGCCAGGCGTGTTTGCCTGCGGTGACGTGCAGGATCACGTGTACCGGCAAGCGATCACTGCTGCCGGCTCGGGGTGTATGGCGGCGTTGGATTGTGAACGTTTCCTTGAAGGTGATGCTGTGCATGACTGGAGCAAGTCCTTATAATCTGTCGTAGGCGGTTATGAACAGGGCGATGGCCGGATACATCGCCCTGTTTTTTCTCATCTATACAATAGACAAGTTTGCTGAGCAAACCAAATGTATGCTCTTGTCAGCCAGCGACACTGGATGGGGGATAGAGGCTTCTATATCGTCTCAAAACGGCGAAATACCTTACCGTGAATAATCAATCAAATGAGCAGGCCAACCATAAGTATTGGCCTGCTCATTTGATTTCAAGCGGAAGGTTGGTTAAAGAGATTCACCATCACACTGCCGACAATGATCAGTACGATGCCGGCCATCTGGGCCAGTTGCAATTTTTCGTCCCACAGTAAATTGGCAACAAGAATGGTACCGACCGTTCCCAATCCGGACCAGACGGCATAGGCGATCCCCAAGGGAATTTGTTCTAAACTGATGGTGAATAGATAAAAAGCGATTCCGTAGCCGATGATCACGATCAAGCTGGGGAGCAATCGGGTGAAGCCGGCAGACTCTTTGAGCGCACAGGTTGCGATAACTTCGCTGATGATTGCGATCAAGAGCAATAACACGGATTTCATTATCCCACCCCAAATTGGAGATGCATACGAATGGAGACGAACGAGCAAAAAAACTTGGATATATATTCTAATTATACAATAAATTACATTTAAAGCAAATGGGAATTTTAGAATAGAACATAAACATTCAGCGTCGTGACGTCAGTTTTCCATTGCCTTTCTCATTTGGTGCGCGCCTTCATCCCAAATGTCGCTCCATGCCTCCCAACCGCTCTTTTGGATAGCGGCTTGCAAAGAGCGCCGGGTTTCCGTGAGATAGGCGTCGAATTGGTCGCTTCGCTCCTGGATGAACTGTTTCAATTTTTCCCGCTGTGTGGGGGGATAGCCGGTTTGTTCTAAATAGCGCAATGCCAATTTCATCCGGTTCATTTCTCGGTCCGCGGTAGATTTCCAACGCATCAACAAACGATCCAACTCGCTCATTTTTTGCTGGCGCATCCGGAGCGCCTCGCTTCCGTTTTTCTGGCCCCAATGCAACCATTCACGCATGAGCCGCTGGTGTTCAGCACGCAAAAAACGATCCAACTCTTCACCGCTGTCTACATAAGTGAAGGTGCCCATACCGGCTTCGGCCATCTGTTTTAAAGCTTTTTGCCCTGCATCGTCGATGCGAAATCCGATCACATGGACGTGAGGGCGCATCGTGCTTTGGCGAAGTTGAGACATGAGTTGAACCGGATTTCCGCCGCACGTTTCCTCCCCGTCGCTGATCAGGTATAGATGGACTTCTTCAGCTTGAGGTGGAACATCTTTTTCTACCGCGGCCAGGCTAGCGGCGATGGGCGTCCAGCCGCTAGGTTTTATGGCGTCGAGTGCTTGGGAAAATCGGGTAGCGTTGTATGTGGATGCGGGAACGATGGCTTCCGTGCTTCGGCATGAGAGCGCTTTGTCCGTAGCTTGGCTTGTGCCCTTGTGGCCGTACACCCGAAGGGAAATGGTGGCCGCTGGGGGCAAATTGCTGACAAACGTAGAAATCGCTTTTTTGGCGCTTTGCATTTTTGTGCTAGCATTTACTTTTTCAGCCATGCTTCCACTGGCATCAAGCAGGATGGCGAAGTGTGTTGGCTTCTCAAGGATGATGGTGTTTGCTGGTTGTTGTGTTGTGGGGTTGATGTCCGTAGAAAAATTGGCGGTTTCCATGACCAAGCGCCGATAGTCTTCATGGAGCCATTGTAGCAATTGGCGGAAAGTGGCGTCTGCCGATTGGGTTCGCTTCATGGTGGCCAACCGCGCCTGGAGTTTATTTTCTGTAAACTGCGAGCCATGCAGGTCGCCGGGTTTGCGCATGAGGGTTTGTTCAAAAGGGGTGAGTTGCCGTTTGAGCATGGGTTGCGGCGCGGTTGCCCGCAAAGAGATGGTTGACGCTCGATTGGACGCGGATGGAGAGGAGAGCTCCAATGGTGCACATGCGGTCAAGCACAATACCATAATGGTGGCTAACATGAAGGAGCGTTGACTGTGAAGCAAGTGAATCGCCTCCTAAAAGTCAAAAAATTTTTTGGAGATTAAACTACGCCAAAGTATGTTATTATGTTGCTTTGTTGAGTCTTACTATCTTTTGATAATGAAACGTGCTGATATGGTTTTATTAATATATTTCAAGTGTTAGTCAAACCTGAGAGAGAGGAGTTTAAAAGAGAAAAAAGACAAAAACAGATGGTAATGTCTTAATGGTTCCTCGTATTTCTTTTTTCCTCCTTTTTTTCGATTTGGCACAATATCTTGTATTAGCTATACTACTAAAGCGACTATATATAGTAGAACGGACGTGATGATCCATGATCGATATTTCTGTTGATAAGCTGACGCGCTACCGTGGCTTAATCGATGATGCGTGTGCGCGTTTCACTCATTTAAACAAAGAACAATTGATTGAAGATGCGGCGATGCAGTTGCGAGACAACATGAGCGACAAAGAGGTGTTGCAAATCGTCATCCAAGCCGCTGTTGAAAAAACAAGCGTCGAAGAGCCTGACTGGCAATTTGTCGCTGCCCATCTGCTCGCCCATGGCTTGTATGAGGAAGCGGCCCAAAACCGGGGGTATAAAGCGCAGGATAAATACGGCAATCTGCATGCTCTGGTACATACCTTGACGGAAAAGGGCTTGTACGGAAAATATTTGCTGGAGCGTTACACGAAAGCAGAGCTGGATGAGCTGGAGAAGTACATTAAGCCTGAGCGGGACTATCTATTCAATTATATCGGATTAAAAGTGCTGGCGGACCGGTATATCGTGCGTGACTATGATGGAAAAGTGATGGAACTGCCTCAAGAGCGCTTCATGGTGATCGCTATGCATCTGGCGCAAAACGAAGTCGACCGTGTCGGTTGGGCCAAGCAGTTTTATGATGTGCTGTCCAAGCTGGAGATGACAGTGGCCACCCCGACGCTCAGCAATGCAGGTAAACCACTACACCAGCTGTCTTCATGCTTTATCGACACCGTGGATGATTCCCTGTGGTCGATTTACAACACCAACTCCGCGACGGCGCAAGTGTCCAAACACGGCGGTGGAGTGGGGATTTACTTGGGTAAAGTGCGTTCCAAAGGATCAAAAATCCGCGGTCACAAAGGGGCTTCCGGCGGTGTGATCCCATGGATCCGCAACTACAATAACACGGCCGTGGCAGTGGATCAGCTCGGTGTTCGCCGAGGGGCATTCGCCATTTACTTGGATGTGTGGCATGCTGACATCCTCGACTTCCTCAATTTGAAGACCAACAACGGGGATGATCGCCTCAAAGCCCATGACATTTTCCCTGGCGTATGCATTCCCGATGTGTTTATGGAGCGGGTGAAAGCGCGGGAGAACTGGTACTTGTTTGATCCTCATGAAGTGCGCGAAGTGATGGGCTATTCCATCGAGGATTATTGGGGAGAGGAATTCACTCGCCGCTATGAAGAATGCGTAGCCAACCCGAACCTGCACAAGACCGAGATTCCGGCCATCGAGATCATGAAGCGGATTATGGTGAGCGCATTTGAGACCGGAACGCCGTTTATCTTCTTCCGTGATACGGTGAACCGAGCCAATCCCAACAAGCACAAAGGAGTTATTTATTCTTCCAACCTCTGCACCGAAATCTGCCAAAACATGTCGCCGACTGAATTTATCTCTGAAGAACTGGAAGACGGCGTGATCGTCACGAAACAAAAGCCAGGTGACTTCGTCGTGTGCAACCTGTCTTCGATCAACTTGGGCCGGGTGAAAAGCAAAGATGACATTGCTCGTATCGTATCCGTGCAGATGCGGATGTTGGACAATGTGATCGATCTCAACATCTATCCCGTAAAGCAAGCGGAATTGACCAATAAGAAGTACCGGGCAGTGGGATTGGGCACCAGCGGCTACCATCAATACTTGGCGCAACGGAAAATCATGTGGGAATCGGAAGAGCATGTGAACGAGGCGGATGAGCTGTTTGAAGAGTTGGCGTACCATGCGATTCGCAGCTCAATGGAAATCGCTAAAGAGAAAGGGCATTATCCGTTGTTCGAAGGAAGCGAGTGGCAGACCGGAGAGTATTTTAAACAGCGCGGTTATACCGATGAGCGTTGGCAGAAACTACAGGCAGAAGTGGCCAAGCACGGCATGCGCAATGCGTGGGTTTTCGCCGTAGCTCCGACCGGGTCCACATCGCTGATCGCAGGCTCAACTGCGGGCATTGATCCAGTGTACGCCAAGTATTTCGTTGAAGAAAAACGCGGTGCGGTCATTCCGCAAACGGCTCCCAACCTGAGCCCTGAAACGACATGGTATTACAAAGAAGCGCATGCGATCGACCAGCATTGGAGCATTCGGGCGGCTGGAAGACGGCAGCGTCATATCGACCAATCGCAATCCTTCAACCTGTATATCACGCCGAACACCACCGCGCGTGAATTCTTGGATCTGTACATGGATGCGTGGAACAACGGCTTAAAAACCATCTATTATGTACGTAACCAATCATTGGAAGTGGAAGATTGCGTGAGCTGTTCTTCATAACAGAAGCAGTAGAAAGGTGATAGGGCATGAAATTAGAACGCAAAAAGATATTCAACGAACATGGGCAACGGGGAACCCAACGCATGATCAACGGCAACACCACCAATCTGCGCGAGTGGAACCGGATCAAATACGACTGGGCACACAAGCTGTATCGGGCGATGCTGAACAATTTCTGGATTCCCGAAGAGATCCCGCTGGCGAGTGACGCGAAACAATTCATGGAATTGTCGCCGGCGGAAAGACGCGCATTTGACAAGACGATTTCCTTTTTGAACTTCCTGGATTCGATTCAAGGGGAGAATTTGCCCAACATCAATGAGTATGTGACGGCCCCAGAAGTAAGCTCCCTGTTGAACATTCAAGCGTTTCAAGAGGAGATTCACGCCCAATCTTACAGCTATATCTTGGATAGCGTTTGTTCGCCGGAGACGCGCGAAAACATTTATGACGAGTGGCGCAACGACGAACACCTCTTGCGCCGGAATCGGTTTATCGCCGATTTGTACCAGCAGTTCGTCGACGACACAAACGACAAAAACTTTGTTCGCACATGTATGGCTAACTTCTTGTTGGAGTCTTTGTACTTCTACAGCGGATTTTCCTTTTTCTATGCGTTAGCGCGGCAAGGAAAGATGACCGCTACGGCGACGATCATCAAGTATATCCAACGGGACGAACTCACCCATGTCGTTTTGTTCCAAAACATGATCAAAGAGTTGCGTAGCGAAAATCCGGACTTGATCACTCCGGAGTTTGTTGAAGAGTTGCGTGAGATGACGCGGACGGCGGTGGAGCATGAGATCGCTTGGGGCCAATACATCACCAACAATGAAATTCAGGGGCTTACCAATGACGTGTTGGAACGGTACATTAAGTACTTGGCGAATGAGCGGTTAAGCCGGTTGGGCTTTGAGATCCTGTATCCTGAAATCACTTCTCATCCTATGAAATGGGTGGAAAGCTTCTCCAACTTGAATGCGACTAAAACGGACTTCTTCGAACAGAAAGTGACCAACTATTCCAAGGCAAGTTCACTTGATTTCGGCGACCTGTGAACATGAAAGCACCTCCCCGCCGGGGAGGTGCTTTCATATGGGGATCGGATTGAACAACAAGGTAAGCGCGGCAGCACACAAGGAGAGGCGATAAACGAAATCGAACCAATTCTGCACTCGGAACAGCTGGTAGGCGTTCAAGATGGAATGAATGGTGATAAATACTAGAGCGATTTGAAATAAGAGCAACCACATAAGATCCTCACCTCCTGGTAACGAAATTATTCAATGTGGGTTAGGACTATGCAAATGAATGGAGGCCATCTTTATGGATAAAGCATGGAAAGATGTGAAGGCGTTTCATGAAGCGTTTAATGTCCCTGTACAAGAAAAGCCGTGTAAATTGGAACAGGATCGCGTGCACAAGCGGGCTGATTGGATGATGGAGGAGATCCGAGAGTTTCTGGAGGCAAAAACGCTAACTGAGCAAGCGGATGCCATGATTGATGTCATGTATCTGGCGCTGGGGACACTCGTCGAAATGGGTGTGCGGCCGGAAGAACTCTTCCGCATCGTGCACGAAGCCAACATGTCTAAATTGTGGGAGGATGGCAAGCCACGCTACCGGGAGTCAGATGGGAAAGTGATCAAGCCTCCGACATGGCAAGCTCCCGAACCATTGCTAAGCAAGGAGATCGCGCGACAACAATCAGAATGCGATGATAAGCAGGAACAATAGAAGAGCAAATGATCTTAAGCGGCCGGGAACACCTCGGCCGTTTTTGCATAGGGAATTTACAGGAAGGGGATAGTATGGTGGGAAATTTGATACGGGTGGGCCTAGGGTGTGTCTGGCAAGTCAAGTTGGTGAGGAAGAAGCGGCGGAAAAACCTTTTCTCGAGGAGCGCCGATGCACAAGTGAAGCGAATGAGAAAATGGTTGGAGCCGCTGTCCAATTCATCAGACACGTCCTAGTCATAACTATTTGTTCTCGGTGTCGCGGACAGGTGATCTGGCGAAAGGGGACGAGTGGTATAGACAACTATACATGATGGTGATACACTTAAATTGTAACGAAAGGAAAAAGGAGATAATCATATGAATCCGGTTTCCCCACTTATCATATGCAATGTAACGATTTTTACGGAGAATGGAAAAATCACACCTGGATATATTGAACTAGTCAATGGCAAAATCAAAAATTTCGGACCGATGGATCACATGCCAGATTTCACAGACGCGCAAGTGATCCAATTGTCGACGGAACACCAAGTTCTTCCTGGCATGATTGATGTCCACATCCACGGAGCCGCTGGTGCGGATACCATGGATGCGACAGTGGAAGCACTTGACACAATGGCCTCGCACTTGCCGAAAGAGGGCACGACCTGTTTTCTGGCGACGACGATTACACAAACGCACGAGAATATCGAGGCCGCGCTGATCAATGCGGCTGACTTCATTGAACGGCATCAGGTGCCGGGGAAAGCGGAATGCGCAGGGATTCACTTGGAAGGGCCGTTCATTAACAAGAAGCGCGCTGGCGCGCAACCCCCAGAGTATATTGTCCATCCCGACCGGGAACAATTCGCCAAATGGCAGTCCATGGCTCGAGGGCACATTCGATTGGTCACTTTGGCTCCGGAAGAACCAGGCGGGCTGGAATTAACCCGTTATCTCAAGGAAACAGGGGTCATTGCATCCGTGGGCCATTCAGACGCCTGTTACCACCAGATTAGCGAGGCTATCGACGCAGGCTTAAGCCACGTTACCCATCTGTTTAACGGCATGAGAGGGTTTCACCATCGTGAACCGGGTGTCGCTGGTGCGGCGATGGTGCGCGACGAATTGATGGTGGAAATGATTGTTGACGGTATTCACATCGAACCAAACAGTGTAAATGTAGCGTATAAGGCCATCACTCCAGAACGGATCATCCTTATCACCGATTCCATGCGGGCCAAATGCCTCAAGAGCGGGACATATGATCTCGGCGGGCAAGAGGTCACGGTATCGGATCGTGATGCCCGGTTGGCTGATGGGACCCTGGCCGGTAGTATTTTGAAAATGAAAGATGCACTGAAGAACATGCATCAATATGTTGACTGCACCATGGAACAATTGATTCAAATGACGGCGACTAACGCTGCGAAAGAATTGAATTTATATGATCGCAAAGGAAGCATTGCGGTGGGAAAAGACGCTGATCTTGTGATCCTTGATGAAAAAATGGATGTATTCATGACGATTTGCCGCGGGGCAATCGCTTATCAAGCAAAGGAGTAGTAGTAATGGAGATCATCAGAGCAACAGATTATGACGACCTATGCGAAAAAGCGGCGGTGATGCTCATCTCCCAAGTCCAGCAGAAGCCGAATGCAGTGTTGGGTTTGGCGACGGGGGCGACACCGACCGGGATTTATCAGAAAATGGTCGCCGACCACCAAGAGCGGGGAACATCGTATGCCGGCGTGCGTACATTTAACTTGGATGAGTATGTAGGCTTACCGCCGGAACATCCCAGCAGTTTTGCCTATTATATGCGGAAGCAGTTGTTTGACCGGATCGATCTCCCATTGGCACAGACACATATTCCCTCTGGCATAGCGGCTGATTTAGAACAGGAATGTCGCCAATATGAAGAGGCCATTCTGGCAGCCGGAGGTATTGATATGCAGATTCTGGGGATTGGTATGAATGGGCATATCGGGTTTAATGAACCTGGCACCCCTTTTCAATCGGTTACACATGTAGTGACGTTGACAGAGTCGACGAGAAAGGCGAATCGCCGGTATTTCGATGAAGGGGAGACCATGCCTTCACACGCGATCACCATGGGTTTGGCGACGATCATGCGAAGCAAACGCATTGTTTTGTTGGTGTCCGGCAAACATAAGGCGCCCATTTTACATCGTTTATTAAATGAACCTGTATCGGAGGATTTGCCAGCATCCATCTTGAAACAACATTCCCATGTCACCGTGATTGCGGATGCGGACGCTTGGGATCAGTAGAGAGGGGACATCCTGATGATTTTAGCGTTCATGGAGTCGATCGAGCGAAAGCTGGGAGAGATCAAGCGGGAAGAATTGGCCCATATGCAAAAAGCGGGCCGTTGGATCGCAGAAGCTGTTGCACAGGGTGGGGTGGTCCATCTGTTTGGATGTGGGCATTCCCACTTGTTGGCGGAAGATGTGTTTTATCGTGCGGGGGGCTTGGCTCCCATTCATCCGATTTTGGTTGAAAAGTTGATGTTGCACGAGGGGGCGGCGCGCTCTTCGGAATTGGAGCGGCAACATGGGCTGGCTGAGACGTTCATGGAGGAGCAAGCGATTCAGCCAGGGGATGTGGTGATTGTGATCTCTACCTCCGGCATCAATCCGGTGCCGATCGAAGTGGCGCTGTTGGCTAAGGAAAAAGGGGCGAAGGTGATCGGTTTGACATCGCTCGCTTATGCCGGTGGGGTTCCGTCGCGGCACCATTCGGGCAGACATTTGTCAGAAGTGGTTGATTTGGTGTTGAACAATCATGTTGACAAAGGGGACGCTCTGCTTTCGCATGAGCGGGTACCGGCCAGGTTCGGCCCGAGTTCGACCATTTTGGGCTCTCTCATTTTGCAATCGGTGCTGGTGGAGGCGGTCGGACTGATGGCCGATGCAGGTGTGGAAGTGCCTGTATTCCGCAGTGGCAATATTCCGGGAGCCGATGATTACAACAAAGCGCTCGTGGAGAAATACGCTTCCAAAATACCCACGCTAAAATGAATCATGATGTCCACCGGATGGGGGAGTGGCAGCGGTTGTAGCGCAATGCCGCTTCCCCATACGTTTTAAGATTGGCACGGGAGCTTGTCTATAGTAAATCAAGTTGATACGTACTTGGAGCAATAAGAATAAATATATTTTTTATTGACATATTTTTGTGAATTAAATAAAATTGGTATAGTCAATATTACAAATCATCATGAGGTTGGTGAATGGCATGCGCAAATGGTGGCCAAGCTTGTTGGCTGTTGTCCTGATTTTGGTGGCTGCGTTGACTGGTTGTTCGCAAAGTGCTGACAACGGCAAGATTAAACTGCGGGTCGTGACGATGTTCGGCGGCACAGATCCGGCTAAGAAAGCATATGAGCAAGCATTAAAAGATTTTATGAAAGCGTATCCAGATGTCGAAATTGTCGATGAATCGATGACGGCCACAGGAGATGATTTTCGAACGAAAGTGAAAACCGATTTCGCTTCAGGCAATGAACCTGATGTGACGTTCTTCTTCACCGGAGCGGAAGCCGAACCAATCATCCAATCCGGCGCGGTGGTGCCGTACGAGGAGATTTTCGCCAAAGATAAGGCGTGGAGCGATGCCTTGTCCGACAATGTTAAACAACAAGTGAAAGCGAAAGACGGCAAAATCTACGCTGTTCCGATTACTGGTTTTTATGAAGGGTTATTTGTCAATAAAAGTTTATTTAAGCGATACGGACTGGAGTTGCCGACGGATTGGGAGAAATTTACCAAAGCCGTCGAAACATTCTCTAAAAACGGAATTATTCCAATCGCTGGTTCATTGGAAGAGTCTTATTACTTGATTGAACATTTCATTCTCTCCGCAGGTGGTCCGGCGGGTCACAACAGCAAATTTGACAACGGTATCCATCCCTCTTGGGCACAAGGGTTGGAAAAAATTAAAGAAGTGTATGACATGGGTGGTTTCCCCAAAGATGCGCTGACTATCAAAGATGCGCAAGCGCAAGAGCTGTTCAAGAACAAGCAAGCGGCCATGATCGTTAATGGGTCATGGATTTTGGGGGGATTGACGGATAAGGAAGATGTTGAGGTGATCCCGTTCCCAGTAATGCTGGGGGGCAAAGCGAATCCGCAAGACTTGGTGGCGGGATACACGTCCGGCTTTTATCTGAGCAAGAAGTCCTATGAAGACAAAGACAAAAAAGGATTGGCGTTGGAATTGATCAAGTATCTCACTTCCAAAGAGATGGTGAAGAAATTCGCTGAGGCTAATGGGGGTGTGCCGGCGGTAGACACCAAGGTGGAGGGTTTGCCGACTGTTTACCAACAAGGCCACCAGATGGTGCAGGAAGCCAATTCCCTCTCACTGCCCATCGACGCGCAAATCTCAGCTGAAGCGTTTAACGAAATAAGAAAAGGCATTCCCCACATCGTGCAAGGAAAGAAAACGGCTCAGGAAGTGTTGCAGGCCGCTCAGAAAATCGAGCAAGAAAAAATGCCAAAGTAATATCCACGGAGCGAAAGCGGCTGTTTTGCATGACGCAAGGCTGCCGCTTTTGCCAAAGAAAGGAGTTGTCCCATGCACAAGGGTGATCGTGGCGTCATCTTTTTTTTCCTACTTCCCGCTGTCTTGTTGACGGGCGTGTTTTTGTACTATCCGTTCATTCACAGCATCATTAAGAGTTTTTATTATTCAGATGGCATGTTTATCAACCGTTTTGTGGGCATTGAAAACTATATCCGCTTAGCACAGGATGAAGTCGTGAAGATCGCCACGCTCAATACATTGGAAATGATGTTGTACGCGGTGATTTTCCAGGTGGGGTTAGGGATTGTGCTGGCCCTTTTGGTAGACTCGATTCGATTTGGCAAGAATTTTTTTCGGTCGGTCTTCTTTTTTCCTGTCGCCATCTCGGCAACAGCGATCGGATTGATGTTCACCCTTTTCTATAACTATGACAATGGTATGTTGAATCAATTGCTTGTTCGCTTCGGATTTGAAAAGGTGGTCTGGATGACTGAAGAAACTTCTTTGTTGGCGGTAGCTGTGCCCGTCATCTGGCAGTATGTCGGGTTTTATTTTGTCATTATACTGACGGCGATCTCCAAGATTCCTGATGACTTTTATGAGGCTGCGCAGTTGGAGGGGATCACCGGACTCCAAAAAACGATTTACATCACTCTCCCCCTGATCTGGGGTGATGTAAAAACATCCATCCTGCTCGCAATCACGGGAGCGTTAAAAGTGTTTGAACTGGTGTATGTCATCAGTTCCGGCGGTCCGGCGAACTCTTCTGAGGTGTTGGGTACCTATATGTACCAAAAAACGTTTACGGGCCAAGCTTTCGGTTATGGAGCGACGATTGCTGTCTGGATTGTGATTTTGGGTCTTTTGTTCTCCGTTATCGCCAATCGCCTGCTCAAGAAAGAGGAGATCACTTATTGAGTTTCGGAAGGAAATGAGGTGGGAAAGTTGAAACAACTTACCATATATGAAAAAATGACGCTGGCTTTGTTCCGGGGAAAAATCACCAGGATGGTAACGTTCATTTGTTTGGGGCTTTGGTCATTAACCACGATTTATCCGCTGTTCTGGGTAGTTAACAACTCTTTGAAACCCTCACACCAAGTGATTAATGACTCGTTTTCCGTCGCTACGAATCCTACCCTTACCAATTACTTAAATGCATTTGAACAGGTGGATATTGGTCAAAGTTATCTGAACAGTTTTATTATGTCCGGGGGGACGGTGCTTTTGACGCTGTTGGTCGGTGGATTGGCGGCCTATGTTTTGGCTCGCTTCCGCTTCCGTTTGCGGGGACTGCTGCAAACCGTGTTGGTGGCAAGTTTGCTGATTCCAGCGTTCGCCACTGTGGTGCCGGTGTTTGGGATGTTGAAAGACTTGCAGTTGCTCAATACGTATTGGGCCTTGATCATCCCGCATACTGCAGGATTTTTGCCATTTACTATTTTGGTTTTGTCTTCATATATGGCAACGATCCCGAAGGATTTGGAAGAAGCGGCTATCATGGATGGATGCAGCCGTTTTGCTATTTTTTGGCGCATCATGCTACCTGTGTCACGACCAGCGTTCATCACGGCGAGCATTTTTGTGTTCCTGTGGTCGTATAATGATTTGTTTTCGGCTCTGATTTTCGTCCCGCAGGAAGATGTGCGTCCCATCAACGTGCTCTTGACGACAGTCAGCTCACAATATGGGACCGATTACGGTTTGTTGGCAGCGGCGGTGACGTTGACATTGATTCCGGTCATCGTCCTGTACAGCGTAGCCCAGAAATATGTAATTAAAGGTTTGACCTCGGGCGCTGTGAAAGGATAAGGGGGAGTTTGCATGCTCAGCCAAATGGAAGAGCGATTGACATCGCTGAGTTTGGAACAAAAAATCGGCCAGTTGCTGGTCGGGCAAGCGGAGGGGACCGCCTTGAGCGAGTCCTTCCGCCGTTTCATTGAGAGGGTTCCACTCGCGGGTTATCGCATCAACGGGCCGAATATTGAACATCCGGCTCAGGTGAAGAAGTTGACGAGTGACATTCAGCAAGCTTATACAGCCTCTGGATTGGATTTGCCTGTGATCTTTGCATGCGACCAAGAAGGTGGCGTTTTGAGTGTGTTTGGCGATTGTGTCACCGAATTTCCCGGGAGCATGGCTTTGGGCGCGACTGGCTCGATAGAACTGACTGAACTTCAGGCCCAACAAGTCGGTTGGGAGTTGGCGGAAATGGGAATAAATCACTTGTTGGCGCCAGTTGCCGACCTCAATCTGGAGAAAACCAATCCAGTCATAGGGGTGCGGGCGTTTGGGGATGATCCCGCACAGGTTGCCAGCCATTGCTTTCATTTTAGCCTCGGTGCCAACCGCGGTGGAGTGGCGGTCTGCGCCAAGCATTTTCCGGGACATGGCAACACGGCGGCTGATACGCACGTTGGATTGGCGGTCAACCACGCCACTGAAGAGGTGTTGAGACAAACAGAATATGTGCCGTTTAAGAAGTTGGTTGACGGTGGGATCGATTCCGTGATGGTGTCGCATGTGGTTTGTTCTGCCTGTAGCTCCTTGCCGGCCAGCCTGTCTGAAGAAGTGATCAGTGGATTGTTGCGCCGAGAGATGGGCTATGACGGATTAGTTATCTCCGACGACTTGGCCATGGGTGCGGTGCGCAATCTGTATTCTGCGGGTGAGGCTGTTTTGCGTTTTATTTTGGCAGGTGGAGATATCGCTTTCATTCATGACAGCCGCGACTCGGTCGAGGAAGCTTTTTACCGGTTGGTGCAAGCGGTTGAGCAAGGCGAATTGACGGAAGAGCGCATTGATACCTCCTTGAAACGTATTTTGCGGTTCAAGCAAAAAATCGCCGCCTACCAACAGAGCAGAAAGCTGCCGTCGATCAGCGGCGAGGAGCTGGTTCGCCAGATCGCGGAGCAGTCTATTACACTTGTGTGCGACCCGCGCCACCTCCTGCCCCTGTCTCCTGACACGAAGCTGTTGGTAATCTCCCCCCGGTTAAGCGATTTGTCGGAAGCGGATACATCTAGCCAGCAGGAATTGAAGTTGGCCGCTTATGTCAAACAGGCTTTTCCACACACCGTCTGTGTAGAATTGGCGCCGGATGAAGCGGAACAGGCGTTGGCTGAATTGAGGCTCCAGGCGGCCGAAGCTGACGTCATCTTGCAAGGGACGGTCAATGCTTACCGCTTCCCCGGGCAGATCGCAGTGATGAAAGAACTTGCGAAGATGCGTCCCCTTATTGCAATCATGTTGCGTGACCCTTATGATAGTGAGTTGATACCGCATGATGTGACGACCTTGGCCACTTACGCCGCAACCAAGCAACAGCTGGCCACATTGGTTCGTCAGCTCTTGGGGGAAGTTGCATGCATGGGGGGCGTGCCGGTGCGGTTGGCCCGACCATGATAAAGAAGGAAGGAAGAATGGTGAAGAATCAGAGGATGCGCAAGGTGTTGAAAAACAGTCCGGTGCCTTTGTATTACCAGCTGAAGGAAATCATTCAGGAAATGATAGATAATGATCAGCTGAAGCCGGGCGACGCAATTCCCCCTGAACGGGAATTGTGCGAAATCCATCAAATCAGCCGCATGACGGCCCGCAAAGCCATTATCGCCTTGGTCAACGAAGGGGTGTTGTACAGGGAGCAGGGAAAAGGTACCTTTGTGGCCGAGCCGAAGCCGAAACATTTGATCACGCGTCTGAAAGGTTTTACCGAAGAGATGGAAGAACAGGGCTTGTCGGTAGAAACGCGGATGCTTAACTTCTCTGTCATGGATGCGACGCTCAATTTGAAACGAAATTTGCGGATGCCTCCGGACCATGAGCAGGTCGTGGAAGTGAAGCGATTGAGAATCGTTGACGGAGAGCCTTTGGCGTTGGAAACGGTGTGGCTTGATGAACAAAAAGTGCCTGGATTGAGCCAAGAGATGTTAGAAGGGCAATCATTGTATACGGTGTTGAGGGATCATTATCAGTATCAACCTATGTACGCTAGGCAGACGATTGAACCTGTGCTAACAGATGAATATGAGAGCCAGCTACTGGGGCTACCAAACCACTCGTTGGCGATTTTGTTTCAGCGCACAACGTACATGGGGCAAGACCAAGTGATGGAGTACACGCGGTGTATTTATCGGACTGACCGTTATAAGTATGAGATTTTCCTGCAACCATAATGATGGGAAAGAAGGGTGATCGAACTGATCACTCTTCTTTTTTTATGGGATGATGTCAAAGTATTTATTTCATTAGGTTGAATGTTTATGTTAAAATATGAGTGAACATTTGTAATTTTAAACCTTTTACATAATGAAAGTGTATGTTTGTATCTTGATTCGGAATGCAGAAAGTGGTGAAAAATCATGAAACGAAATCGCTCTTTTCATTGCCTTTGGGTTGGTCAGACCATGGCCAACTTGGGGGACTCATTTTTTATTTTAGCGATGGTAACGTTGATTTATCAAATGACAGGTTTGACGTTGGTCGCCGCTTTATTCCCGCTTTTCAGGGTGATCGCTGTTTCGATGAGCGGCACGGTCGCGCCGCTATTGTTTGGACGGTTTCATTTGCAGCGCATCTTGTTCATGTCTCAAGCCTCCCAGACGGTGTTGTTGGCGGTGGTAGTCATCCTTGTTTTTTTGCACGGCAAGATTGAAGGCATGATTCCTCTTTTGTTGGTGCTAACGTTTGTCATCTCTTTTTTGGATGGCTGGACGACGCCGACGCGAAATGCGCTGGTGCCCAGATTGGTGGAGGACGGGGAGTTGGTGGAAGCAAACAGTTTGCTCAGCACGATGGATCAGATCGCCCTTTTGACAGGGTGGTCGGTAGGTGGTGGGATTTTATCGGTGATGAGCGAGGCGGAGTTGTTGTCATTAACTTGGATTTTGTTTGCAGTCTCTACTGTCTCCACGTTGTTCATCAAGGATCGCTCCAAAGTTGAGCCCAAACGTTCGAGCGGACGCTGGAATCAGATCAAAAGCGGGTGGGTAAATATTTGGAATAGTCCTGCTGTTAGAATTGTTACCGCGATTGACTTGCTAATCGTGTTGGGGGCGGGGATCTGGACGGGTGCGGTCATTTTGGTCTTTGTCAACCAAGTTCTTCACAAAGGCGCATTCTGGTGGGGGATCATCAACACCGGTTACTTTGCTGGAACGATGGTTGCCGGCTTTGTGATTCTCTCCATATCAAAGTGGGTGTCGAAGCATATCGTCGCCAGCATGGCCATTGGCTTGACGGGAATGGTTTTGTTCACCTTTAGTTTTTCATTTACAACTTTGCCATGGTTAGCGCTTACACTTATCACGCTGTTAGGGCCTATGTTTCAAATTCGGCGCGTCGCCCAGCAAACCATCTTGCAACGCAACACAACCAACGAAACCTATCCTGAAATTGCATCTGCCCATTATACCATGTTAAACATTTTATATGCCGTTTCGGTCTTGCTGATGGGGTATGTCACAGATGTGTTGGGGGTGCGTTATGTATATTGGATCACAACCATCTTTTATATCTTGTGCTTGATCCTTATTCCCCAATTGCACCGCCTGATCAAATCCCAAGCACAAAGTAGCAAAGAGAGTAGGTAAATGTCGTCAAAGGTGGTATGATGAATAGGGGAAAATCTATCTATAGGTATATTAAAGGAGGCAAACTTGTGACGGTATATCAATTTGAAGCGAAGTTAGCCAACGGCGAAGTGAAACAGTTGGACGCATACAAAGGGAAAGTATTATTGATCGTCAACACTGCGAGCAAATGTGGCTTTACACCACAGTACAAAGAATTGCAAGAACTGTACGAGCGATACAAAGATGCGGGTCTGGAGATTTTGGCCTTCCCCTGCAATCAGTTCATGGAACAAGAGCCAGGGACGGATGAAGAAATTGTCGAGTTTTGTTCCCTTAATTACGGGGTGACATTTCCCGTGTTTTCCAAAGTGGATGTGAACGGGGAACAAGCACACCCACTATTCAAGTATCTTTGCAAAGAAGCGCCGGGCCTCATGGGTAGTAAAGCGGTCAAATGGAATTTCACCAAGTTTCTCGTCAATCGCCGGGGCGAGGTGGTTGAACGGTACGCGCCCAACACTAAACCGAGCGAGTTGACTGATCGCATCGTTTCGCTGTTGGAAGAGTAAGTCGCAATGAAAACAGCCAGCCTAAGTGCTGGCTGTTTGTCATCATAAGGGTCGAAATTGGTTAGTGAATAAATTCACTCCGAATCTTCAGGAAGATCAGGTAGAATCCACGGAATCTTAGCCACAAACTCTAGCTGTATAACGGATTTTGGGAAAATAGGTGATACCAATTGAAGATTTCTGGTAAACCCCATTTCAAAAGAATCTATTTTAATCAAGTTGATTTGATTCCAATTTTCAGGAGGTAACATACAGTCCGGTCCTTTTAACATTTCACCAACTAGATGATACCAACCACCGTAAAGATGCATTTGGTTTTCTTGCTCATATTCACTGATGTCCCCAGCACTTTTCGTTGGGTCTATTCCAAGCAATTCAAAGAATGAGCGTAATGGATTTGAAAAGTTTTTTGCTACCTCGGTGTAGTTGCGACAATAAATGCAACCACACTCCTCAGCAAAAGTACCAAGCTGAGAGTATAATCTTGTCGTTTGTTCAACATCTACTTTTAATAACCAGTCTTTTATTCTTATTTCCTTTATTGTCATTACCTCCCCTGCAGATTACGAAAATACTACTGCAAGTTTATCAGAGGTGTATAGATTTTTATATGTTAATAGCATTTTAATTTGTTGGTGTCACCGCATCTTGAAAAAAACACTGCAATCATCAGATTGATTTTGATGAAAGATAAGCGTTTAAGCCGGTGAAACAGCTCTCAGCTATAAAACCAGGCCCATTCTGTTTAGAATGGGCCTGATTAAACAAGATGTGTTTGGTCTATCTTCTGATGAATTGTTGTGTCCAGTAAGTTCCATAAGAACCGCCTTTGGCAAAACCAACGCCGATGGTCGTGTAATTGGGATTCAAGATGTTGCTACGGTGTCCGGGGCTGTTCATCCAAGAATTCATCACATCTTGCGGGGTTTGTTGTCCAGCGGCGATGTTTTCACCCGCATAGGTGTATTGGATACCAAACTTTCTCATCATGTCAAATGGAGAGCCATAAGTGGGCGATTGGTGAGAGAAATAGTTGTTGTCTCTCATATCTTCTGATTTCAATCTGGCAACTTGAGACAATTTGGCATCCATCTGCAAAGGTTTATATCCTCTCCGTGTCCGTTCTTGGTTTACCAATTGAACGACTTGTGTTTCAAAGGAGGAAGGGTTAGAGGTTGGTACGTCTGGTTTATTTGGTTTATTGTTGTTATTTTGATCATTTTGATTGTTTTGGTTATTTTGTCTATTTCCGTACCAGTATTTGTTTCGCTCGATGATTTGGTTATGTTTTTGGTCCCAAATGTCCACCTGTGTCGTGTAATAATAGTTCATGATGCATCTTTCATATTGTGGGCCGTGTAAGTCATGTGGCACACCGAAGTTATGGGACAGTTCGTGTTGAACAACATGCCAAATAGCATTGGGATGCATGTCTGCCGTTACACTGACGGCACTTCCACCTGGGCCCCCCGTGGGCTGCATATAAGCGATTCCACCATAATTAAAGTAAGCGTCTTTGGTAAATCCGATGACAAAATCATAAACCCCTCTGTTTTTGTCTCGGTCCAAATCTTGCAGAATTTGCTCCCCGTTGTACCCATCTGATTTCCACTCGAGATATCCTGAAATCTTAAAATCGACTTGGTGATCGCGGATAAACGCATTGTCCGCTTTTTCGACAATCTCTTTCGTTCTGTTTTGCCAATCAGGGTAAGCTCTTCGGTATTCTTCATCCGCCGCGATAACCGCGGTGACCACCCGGTTTTTGGATTTTAAAGCTGCTTTTGGTGTTTTAGCAATGTGCTTTTGCCCTACCACTTTTCCTTTCTCGTTAATCACTTTGGCAGTGGTGTCCTGTTCGATGACAGTAGGTTCATTGGTTGCTTTGGGAGTGTTTTTTGGTAGTGGGTCAGATACGATCTTTACCTTACTACCAAGGGATACTACTTTTTCTGGTTGTGATACAGGTTTTGAGCCAAACCAACCTAAGATATGGTCAATCCATGACGTTTCCTTGGCAGGACTGGTTCCGTCGGCATAAACGGTGCCCATACTAGCAAATAACAGGACAACGAGCATGACGATAGGCAATATGCGAAGCTTTTTGGTCACAAGACCACCCCCCTGTGAAATGGTTTGGAATGGTAAGAAAAGAATCTCATTTGATACGTTTTGAATTATATAACACGAAATTAAAGCCTTCAATTATATGCTTAGATTTATAATTTTTTATCATTTTTTTGTTATCTTGTTATTATTGTTTCTAGTTTATTGCTGGGATTTATAGGTGTGATTGGCGCGGGGTTAATCTGTAGTTTGTTAATAAATTTAATTATATTTTTAATATCCCAAGATTTAGAGGTGGGGGCGAGAGTATTATTATGCTAAAAAGAGCCTACTCATTTGAGAGCAGGCTCATTGGCGCACAAAAAGAGTGATTTCTTAACTTACGTCAGACACTTTTCACTTTGGCAATCCCCAATTCGTCGCCGATCGGCAACAGCATGGACTCAATGCGAGGATCTTGTGCCAAGGTTTGATTAACTTGACGAAGCTTGGCCAATATGGGGTTATCATTGGTTTCATCCAAGACGCTGTCGCCGAAATAAAGCAAGTTATCCATGGCAATTACCGCATTTGGCGCAGCCAAGGAAATCGCTTTCTCCAGATAATGGTCGAAGTTGGGCTTGTCTGCGTCGATAAAGAAGAAATCAAAGCGTTCCCCCGACTGAGCTAGAATTTCCAACTGCTTTGAAGCATCGCCCACGATAACCGTCACTTGCTCGTCCAGGTTATTAGCAAAGCGGGCGTGTTCAGCGTTTAATTCAATGGTGAAGCACTTCCCGGTAGATGGCAAGGCCCGTGCCAAACAAATGGTACTGTATCCGCCTAGGGTTCCCAGTTCCAAAATTCTGGTGGCTCCGCTGATTTTAGCCAGAAGATACAATGTTCTGCCCACTTCGGGTGGGATGGATATTTGTGGCATTCCCCGTTCCGCCAATCCGTACGGAATTGACTTAAGTACCTCATCTTCCTTGGCAAACAGCTCTCGGATTTATGTTAAATCGTGCATGTTGAAAGCCTCCTGATCCCATTTGGATTTAAATATATGACCGAACTCCCAACTTCGACGACGCTAAAAATCCCATCCCTTTTCCCGAATGTAATAGTCAATAATCTTCTCGTAATTTTCGCCATATCGGCTTGCCAGCTCATCGCCGAAATCTTCCTCAATGCGCATCATAACGACATCATGGTAGAATGCGTTTTTAAGCAATTCCGTGATAGCCGGATGGTCCGTTTCCAATGCGGTCAACTTTACATCTCCGCCAAACCCACCCAGCAAGGCGGCTTGCCCGTCGATCAGGATGGAAAATTTCCTTGTCCCCATTTTTGGCCAAGCCTGTTCCAAATCATCAGCTTTATGGATGAACACATTTTTCAGGGAAGTTTGGCATTCTCCCAGAACAATCAGGACAACGGTAATGCCCCGCTCTTCAGCGTCAAGCAATGCTTCTTCCACCCAATGCACATCTTCTGCCCAAATGTCGACAAGGATATTCTTTTTAGCATTGGAGATCATTCTGCGTATCGCGGTGTCTAAATGTTTGTTTCCTTGCCAATTATAAAAAGAGGGTTTGGAACGAGGAGGGGATTTCAGTTCATTCACCAGTCCTTTTGCGGTTTGTTCAAACTTGACCCGCATATAGCGAATCAACTGATCGATGGGTACAGCGTCATAATGAACCGGATCGCCCTCGATGATTCGGCAAATGCCTTTGTCGGTGAGTGAACGTAAAGCAGCATAAACATTGGTGCGCGAGGTGGAAACGCGTTTGGCCACTTCGTACCCGGATAAATGAGGCTCCTCATGGAGTGTGAGGTAACAACGCGCTTCGAGTTCAGACAGGCCAAGCTCTTTTAAACGCTGAATCAGATGAATTCCTCCTTTCATCAGTGATGTTGGTGGATAATAGTAGTGTTTTTGAATAACGCTAGTATGGTTAAATACTACTATGGTGATTTTGTCATGTCAAGCGATGATGGATGCTTCTATGTATAGCCGCATCGTCTCTTCTTCATTCTAAGAGATATATTTGCGAAAAAAGGAACGAGTTCCGTGGAATTGAAACCAATCATCCCTTTTGAACCCGTCGTGACGGATGCGCCACCTTCAGGAGAGCGCTGGATTGCTCAAGTCAAATGGGACGGGGTGCGGGTGTTGACGTATGTTGAAAATGGTCAGGTGAAATTGTTCAATCGGAAAAAGAATGAGCGAACCCATCACTATCCTGAATTGGCGCAGGTCAGTGACTATTGCACGGCTTCGTCTGTCATTTTGGATGGGGAGGTCATCGCCTGGCGGGAAGGGAAGCCCTCGTTTTACGAAGTGATGAAACGGGATGGCTTACGCCAAATGAACAAAGTGCCACAAGCGATGAAGCGGGTGCCGATCACGTATATGGTTTTTGATTTGCTTTATCTGAATGGCGAATGGATGACCGATTGTCCATTGGCTGAACGACAAGCGCAGTTAAACCAAATCATCCGGCCGGTGGACCATGTGCGGTTGGTGCCCAACTTCACCGATGTTGATGGCCTGTATGAGGCTGTGCGCCAGCAAGGGTTGGAAGGCATTGTCGTGAAAGATTTGACCAGTGCTTATGTCATTGGTGGAAAAGATGGGCGCTGGCGCAAACAAAAAGTGACGCATGACCTGATCGCCGTGGTAGGAGGGGTGACGTTCAGGGGAAAGGTGGTCAACTCGCTTTTACTGGGGTTGTACGATAATTGGGACCGTCTTCACTACATCGGGCATGCCGGCACGGGGAAATTGACCCAGGCGGATTGGCGGGATATCACCAAACGCGTCACCCCGTTGGTTCAAACTGAGATGCCTTTTTACAATCGGCCGGAGCGAATCAGCGGCGCAATTTGGGTCACTCCTTTGCTCACAGTTAAAGTCAATTATCTGGAATGGGTGGATGGGCATTCTTTGCGACAGCCGAGCATTCAGGGGGTCGTCGATGCCGATCCGCTTTCATGCCGCGGTTTTCCGTCATCTAGTAGGTGATGCTTGATTTGCCAGACACGTCCCAGTCCGGCACAGAGGAGGGAGAAGGGTGGAGCATCGGATGGTTCATGTGGATGGAAAGGAATTAAAGATATCCAATCTCGATAAACGATTGTTTCCTCAGTTGAGCAAGTGGGAATTCATTCTGGCGTATTACCGGCTGGCCCCGTATTTACTCCCTTATTGCCGGAACAGGGCGTTAACCACGATCCGTTTTCCAGATGGGGTGAAGGGGAAGTCGTTTTATCAGAAAAACGCCCCTCCCCATCGGCCGGATTGGATAGAAACGGTCAGCGATGGGGATATCGAATATGTTATGCTCAATAATGCACCCACCTTGGTTTGGTTGGCCAATTTGGCGTGCGTGGAATTACATGTGTCGTTCAATACGGTTCATGACCCAATGAAACCGACGGAGCTGGTGTTTGATTTGGACCCTAGCGTCCCCGGTTTTCCACGCGTGGTGGAAGCGGCGCTGATGATCCGGGAGTTGCTTCTGCAATTGGGATTGGACGGAATTGTAAAGACATCAGGGGCCAGCGGATTGCAGATCTACCTGCCGTTAGAGCCGCGATACACATATGATGAGACACGCAGAGTCGGAAAATTCATCGCCCATTATTTCGCCGAGCGGCAACCCGCTTTGATCACTGTGGAGCGCTCGGTCAACAAGCGTGGGGATAAAATCTACTTTGACTATCTCCAGCATTGGCGCAATAAAACCTTAATCGCGCCATATTCAATCCGGGCAGTGCCGGAAGCGACCGTCTCCACGCCACTTTCATGGGAGGAATTGACTCCCGCGTTATCCCCTAAGCAATTCACTTGCGCCAACATTTTTGACCGGCTGGAACAGAAAGGGGATCTGTTTGCGGAGGCTTTGCGGAAAAAGGTGCGGTTGGATGACATCCTGCAATTTATTGATCGGCACAGGCTATGAAATTCTTTTCTCTTCGTGTACAGTAAGAAAGACAAATCAATGCAAAGCGAGGGGATGTCAGTGAAGCGGTTATTTATCAACGCGACCGTCGCGACCATGAAAGATGGTGCCGAAGTGCTGAAGCAGGGCGCTTTGGGCGTGGAGGATGACAAGATTACATATGTAGGGGAAGTCCCGGAGCCGCAAGTACAAGAACAGTTTGATGAGATCATCGATTGTAGCGGCAAGGCCATCCTGCCTGGCTTGGTCAACACACACGGTCATGCGGCCATGACTTTGTTGCGTGGGTATGCCGATGATTTGCCGTTGCAAACGTGGTTGGAAGAGCACATGTGGCCATTGGAAGCGAAATTTACCCATGTCCAAGTGCAGGCTGGAACAGCGTTGGCGGCGGTGGAAATGATCCGATCCGGAACCACCTGTTTCATGGATATGTACGATCATATGGACGCTGTCGCCCGCGTGGTAGAAGAATCTGGCATGCGCGCCCGCTTGACTCGCGGGGTGATTGGATTGTGCAGTGAGGAAATGCAAAATAAAAAGTTTGAAGAGGCGGTTCGTTTCGCCACTGAATGGCATGGTCAAGCCGATGGCCGGATCACCACCATGTTGGCACCTCATGCGCCCTACACGTGCCCACCGGAGTATATCAAGCGGTTTGTGGAAAAAGCGGGGGAATTGAAGTTGCCCCTTCATACGCATATGTCTGAAACGGTGAAAGAAGTGGAGCAAAATGTGCGGGATTATGGGGTTCGGCCCGTTGAGCATTTGCGTCGGCTCGGCTTCTTTGATCTGCCTGCGCTGGTTGCTCATGCGGTGCATGTGACAGAGGAAGAAATTGATATATTGGCGCAACATGACGTAAAGGTGGCTCACAACCCGGGTAGCAATCTCAAATTGGGTAGCGGAATTGCCCCGGTGACGAGCATGTTGCGAAAAGGCATGCGCCCAGGATTGGCTACTGACGGGGCTGCCAGCAACAACAATTTGGATCTCATCGAGGAAATCCAGCTTGCCGCGTTGATCCACAAGGGTGCCCAACTTGATCCAGAAGCGGTACCGGCGCTGACGGCGTTAAAAATGGGGACCATCTATGGGGCGGAATGCTTATTCCTCGATCACGAAATCGGCACGTTGGAAGTAGGCAAAAAAGCCGACTTCATCACTTTGGACTTGACCGGTGCCCATATGCAACCGTTACATGACGTGGTGTCCCACGTCGTATATTCCGCGTCTCGTGGTGATGTGGTGGACATGTATGTAAATGGTCAGCCGCTGATGGTCAACCGCGAGCTGCTGACACTGGATGAAGAGAAAATCCGTCATGAAGCAACACGCGCTTTCCAAGCACTGTTGCAATAAAAAAAAGCACTGCCATCAATTGGCAGTGAATAGAATGAGGCGGAAGGTATAGGCAGGAATGTCTATGTCATACTAACAACAGGTTATTCTTTAATGTCAATATCTAGATGAAAACGAAGAGGGATATCAGGAACGGGGTCATTCCATAAGCGTCGGTGCGCTGAAGGGGATATCCAGGTTTCTGTGTGGAGAAAAGATGAGATTTTCTCCAGTTCTTCTTGGGACAAGTGGGTTTGTAACAACTCGGGCATCCACTCGGGATAAAGGGAAGGATGCGGCAAAGGAATCACCTCCCTTGTTGATGTTAGTATCACCGTAGCGGAGGGCAATATGACTAACACATTTTGCCCCTTCGACCAAGATGTTGGCTCTGCTTCCAACGTATAAGCGAAACAGGTACGAAAAGCGCTTTGTCAGCGTTAAGCTGATAAAGCGCTTTTCTCATGCATGTTCACCAAGGGTTTGGCCAACGTGCGTAGTCTAAACGCACAGTTTTTTTCGTAGGTATTAGAAGAGAAGGGGGAGGGCAAAATGAGAAAAATGGCCGGATGTCTGGTTTGCGCCTTGATGCTGATGGGTTGTCAAACGGACTTCGTCGCCGATCAGCCCACAGTTAAAGAAAAGGAGGCGTTGGCGCAGGAGAAGTTGGCGCAGACGGCTAGACAGGTGATTCAAGGGTGGTTGAAAAAAAAAGAATATCCGTTTCAACTGGAGATCATGTCTGGCAAACGTCGCTTTACTGGGAAGCAAGTGGCGGATAACTGGAGCTTGAAGGATGCGGCATCACAGAAATTGGTGATGCGACGCAACAGCGAGCATATTTATGCTTACCATGACAGCGGGACGGAATTAATGACTGTCAAACAAGCAGGTCTGGTGTCACCCCGCGACCATCTGTCCTTCGTCTTGAGCGTGGCCGGGAAATTTCGGAAAGGACCTGTGGAATGGGTGGATGGCCGGCGTGTTGACGTGATCGAGGTGGATATTGACAATGGGAAGCTGTTGGACAAATTGAAGCAGGCCTTATTTAGCAATGAGTCAGTGCGGTTGCCAGTAAATATGGCTGTTACCTACAAACTAGCTGTCCAAGACTCTCGACGCTTGACGCGGGTCACCTTGATTATTCGTGAACCCGACCGAGGCCAAGTGCAACAGCTAACATATCAATTGATGTAAGCAGTGCTGGGAAGCGCTGTTTTTTTATTTCCAACCTTTGGCGCTCGGTTCGATATATCAGATTATGATATACTTTTCAGGGAAGAATTATTATACAAATAGTATAGGGGGCGGGCCAATGAGACAAGCCAAAGTGCTGGTAGGCAGCTTGTTGGTCACGCTGGTGGTCTTGATGGGTGGTTTTCTCGCCAGTCAATGGTGGTTTGTGACAAAACCCATTCACCAGACTCTCGACCAGCAGTCAGGCCTGCATCCGGCAAAGATCAACGTGATGCCGACGGAAGTCCGGCTTCATTTGTATATAAATCCTACGTATGACTTTATTCAACGTTATCCTCGTTTGTTGGACAAATTGGAACAGACAGCAGGTCATCGTAAGCTGACCGTGGTGTTGGACAATCCGCGCTATCCGGAATTGGAACAAGCATGGTCCGACTTACAATTCGCCTTGCGCGAAGCAGTGGTGACCAAGCGCTACACCTTAATTCCGGACGCCGTCAAGCAGGTGGCGCGACAGCATAGGTTGACTTATAAAGTGCGGATCGATGAACGCTTTGTCTATGTGGAGTTGCAACAGGCCGATCGAACTTGGAGGCAAGTGGTGCCGTTGCAAACTGATCGGGCGGAAGCGTTGCCATCGTAAAGAAAGGGGAGGTGAATCGGGATGTTCCTGTATCTGATGACAGGTGTTGGCTTGGCAGTAGCCCTTTTTCTCATTTTTCTAGGGGTAAATCCGTTTCCACTTGTGGTGTTGTTGGCCATGGTTTGGCTGGTGACGTCCTTGCAGGGCGGACGAATATCGCAGGGCTCGTTTGGTGCAAAGAAAGCGGCTAACAACAAGGGAAGTTCCACGATTCCCACTACCCGCTTTGAGGAAATCGGCGGTCAGGAACACGCCAAAACGGAATTGAAAGAAGCCCTTGATTTCTTGTTGCATCACGAGCGGATGGAGGCATACGGCATCCGGCCGATCAAGGGGATTTTGTTGGCTGGGCCGCCCGGAACGGGGAAAACGCTGATGGCCAAAGCAGCAGCGCATTACACGGATTCGGTGTTCGTCAGCGCGTCAGGCAGTGAGTTCGTGGAGAAGTATGTTGGCGTCGGGGCGCAGCGGATTCGCCGCTTGTTTCAGGATGCCCGTAAAGCGGCTAAAAAAAATCGCAAGAAAAGCGCCATTGTTTTCATTGACGAAATCGATGTGATCGGCGGTAAGCGGGAAGGCGGCCAACAACGTGAATATGACCAGACTTTGAACCAATTGTTGACAGAGATGGACGGCATTTATGTGGATGGGGATGTGCGCATGCTGATCATGGCCGCGACCAACCGCAAGGAAATGCTTGACCCCGCTTTGCTCCGCCCGGGCCGGTTTGACCGCCATATCCTGGTGGATTTGCCGGACAAACAAGCTCGCTTGCAAATCCTTACCCTACATGCGCGAAACAAACCATTGTCACCGGATGTCTCGTTGGACAAAGTGGCACAGGACACCTTTGGTTTTTCCGGCGCGCAGTTGGAAAGCTTGACCAATGAAGCGGCCATTTACGCGCTGCGCCAAGGAAGTGAGCAGCTGGAGCCGGCGCATTTTCAGGCGGCTATCGATAAAGTGATGATGGGGGAGAAGACGGATCGAAAAGCCGCCCACGACGAAAAATTGCGGGTGGCGATTCACGAGTTGGGCCATGCGATCATGGCAGAGCTGGTGCAACCGGGCTCTGTCTCCTCTGTTGCCCTGTCTCCGCGCGGGCAGGCGCTCGGCTATGTGCGGCAGCATCCGGGGCAGGATCGCTATCTTTACACCAAAGAACAGCTGGAAGGCCGGATTCGGGTTTGTCTGGCGGGTGCCGCCGCAGAACAATTGGTGCTCGGCTCGAAGAGTACCGGAGCGCAAAACGATTATGAGCAGGCGAATCGGTATGCTCGGGGTTTGGTGCAAAGTGGCCTATCTGAGCGCGGCATTATCGATGCCGAATTGATTGCAAAAAGTGAGTTGCACGAGACGACCACCAAGATTTTGAATGAATTGCAAACCCGTACGGAACAGCAATTGGCTTCATACCTGCCGTTGTTTGAGGAGTGCACCGCGATTCTGATGCGCAAAGAAGTGTTGAACGGGGATGAATTTAGACAGTTGTTACGTGAAAAAGCGTCCGCATGAGTTAAGCGGACGCTTTTTTAGTGCGATCCGTCCAGCTGGCGTTTCGCGATGCGCAGGTAAAAGAGAGGCAATAGGATGAACGAAAAGGCATATTTGAGCAAAATGTTGGACCATGTAACGCTGATGAGTGTTGCGTTGTCGATGAGTCCATAAAATGCGATGGTGCTCATGATGGCCGTGTCAAATGGAATAGAGACGGCATTGGACAGCACGACGCGCAAGTACCGCCGTTTTTCTCCAAACCGCCGTTGCACCGCTTGATAGATCAATCCATCCAACAATTCGGCGGTGACCCCGGCGATGACCGACCCCAAGATGATCCGGATGGAGGGGAGCAATACTTGGCCAAATGCCGTTTGCGGACCTACAGCAGGATCAGCGGGCAACACCGACACGACATAGATGATGCTGAACATCAGAAAGTTGCTTAATCCGGCATACACTACCACGCGGTTGGTCAGCGTGAGATTTGTTTTTTGATGGAGCATGTCCCGCAGTACAAAAGTCAAAGGATAGAATAGCGAGCCAGCATCCATCGATAACGTGAACACCTTGATGATTCGGAGTGAACTGAGATTGGATAACATGGACAGCACGACATACAGGATGGACAGGAGAACAACTCCGGCCCAGTAAGTGGTGCCGATCCCGTCGATTGTTTGTTTGTATGGATTCATCTTTGCTTCCTTACCCCGTTTCTGCTATAATCATGTCCATTGCAGTATCCTATCACATTTTAGTGTGCCTGAAAAATTCAGGGCTGATCAAACACACCCCCAGCGGAGCGATCACAGGCGGCCGGCGCATACCTTTGTTTACGAGGTGTCTTGATAAATCGTTATCAAGGCTTTTTTGCATTGTCCATGAATCCTTTCCGCAGGGGCATATATTTTGGATAAGGATGGAGCAACCTAGAGGGAGAGATAGAGAGAAGGGATGTAATTATATACATATAACAGGAAAAAGTACTTTTTTAGATAGTTTTTCGGAAATTGTTAACGATATGACGGCGAGAACCTGCTACAATAGACAAGGTTATTTAAGCGAAAGGAGCAAGAACTCGTGGCAAATATTCAGCACATCGCCGTGATCGGCGGCGGAACCATGGGACAAGGCATCGCCGAGCTCTTGGCATCCAAGGGAATTGAAACAACGGTGATTGAGAGAAATGATGAACTGGCGAAAGACGCTTATCATCATATTGAAATGAGTTTGGATAAAAAATTGGCAAAATGGGGCATTACGCCAGCCGAGAAAAAGATGACGCTGTCCCGGATTCACGCAACGGCAGATACGGAGGCCCTCAAACAGGTTGATTTCGTAATTGAATCGGTGGTGGAAGACCTCGACGCCAAATTGGAATTGTTTGCTCTGTGCGACCGGTTGTGTCGACCAGAAGTGATCCTGGCCAGCAACACGTCGACTCTTAGTTTGACCGAGATCGCTGCTGCGACGGAACGGCCAGATAAAGTGATCGGTCTGCATTTTGTGCATCCCGTGCCAAAGACCCCGTTGGTGGAAGTTGTGCGGGGATTGAAAACTTCGCAAGAGACGGTACAAACGGTGGTCGACTTGTTGGCGCAAATGGAAATGACCGGGATCGAGGTGTATGAATCACCCGGTTTTGTGACGACCCGCTTGATCTGTCTGTTGATCAATGAGGCAGTGTACACATTGATGGAAGGGGTGGCTAGCGCCTACGATATCGACCGGGCGATGAAAGCGTACCAATTCCAGTACGGCCCGTTGGAGATGGTGGATCGCTTCGGATTGGATTCTGTGCTGGCGGCGCTGGAACGCCTATACCGTGAATTTGGCGACACCAAATATCGCCCGGCTCCGCTGTTGAAAAAAATGGTGCGCGCTGGCCATTTGGGCGTGAAAACAGGTGAAGGATTCTTCCAATACAGCGAAGACGGCGAACGGATCATGAAGGAGGGCCAGGCATGAAGATATTGGTGATCAACTGCGGAAGTTCCTCGATTAAATACCAATTGTTTGATATGACTGATGAGTCCGTATTGGCGACGGGATTGGTTGAGAAGATTGGTACTGAATCAGCGATGATCAAACATGAAGTTCCTGGTGCGGAAGAAAAGGTGCTAATCAGCGAGATCCTCGACCATCGCGTGGGCATGAAAAAAGTGTTGGACTTGTTGATGGACAAAGAAGAAGGCGTCATTCAAAGTGCGGATGAAGTGGCAGCCGTGGGCCATCGCGTCGTGCACGGTGGGGAGTTCTTTTCTAGTTCCGTCGTAATCGACAGCCAAGTGCGGCAAGCGATCCGCCAGACGATTGATCTGGCTCCACTCCACAATCCCCCCAACTTATTGGGAATCGACGCGGCTCAAGCGCAACTGCCTCACGCTACCCATGTGGCGGTATTTGATACGGCATTCCATCAGACGATGCCTGATTATGCCTATATGTATGCTTTGCCTCGGATTCTATATCAAAAATACAAAGTGCGTCGGTACGGTTTCCATGGCACTTCGCACAAATACGTGTCGCAACGGGCGGCGGAATTCCTTGGCAAGCCGCTGGCCGATCTTAAAATCATTTCTTGCCACATCGGTAACGGTGCGAGCATCACTGCCGTTCAGGGCGGGAAATCAGTGGATACCAGCATGGGCATGACCCCGCTTGAAGGCTTGATGATGGGCACGCGCTCGGGGGATATCGACCCAGCCATTGTACCGTTTGTGATCGCTAAAGAAGAATTGACCATCGGTGAAGTAAGTTCGATGATGAACAAGCACAGCGGCCTGTTGGGCGTGTCAGGCATCTCTTCGGACATGCGCGAAGTGACGGAAGCGATGTTTGATGGCAACAGCCAAGCCAAGCTGGCGATTGATATGTACATCTATAAGATCAAAAAAGTGATCGGCTCTTATGTGGCTGCGATGGATGGATTGGATGTGTTGCTTTTCACCGCAGGTGTAGGGGAAAACGCCTCATTGATTCGCGAACGGGTATGTGAAGGGCTGAGCTTCTTCGGTATTGAGATCGACAAAGAAGAAAACGCGATCCGCAAAAAAGAGGAACGCCGCATCAGCACACCGGCTTCCAAAGTGGAAGTGTTGGTGATTCCGACCAACGAAGAACTGATGATCGCCCGCGAGACAAAAGAACTGGTCTAAGCCTGTTCAACCATGATAAGATGATGTGGATGGGATCTTGTTTTGAAGAGGGAGGTTCTCACGTTGAAATTATCCAAACGCGTCCAACAATTGGCCCCATCCCCAACACTCGCCATCACTGCCAAAGCCAAAGCATTGAAACAAGCTGGCCATGATGTGATCGGCTTGGGTGCGGGTGAGCCTGACTTCAACACACCCGTACATATCCTGCAAGCGGCCGAGGAAGCGATGCACAAAGGGTTGACGAAATACACGCCTTCCAGTGGTGTGGTTGAGCTGAAACAGGCGATTATCGAGAAATTTAAACGAGATAATGGTCTGACCTATGAGCCGAATCAAATCATCGTGACGGTCGGTGCGAAGCATGCCTTGTACAACTTGTTCCAAGCTTTGTTGGATGAAGGGGATGAAGTGATCATTCCTGCTCCATACTGGGTGAGCTACCTTGAACAGGTGAAGCTGGCCGGAGGGGTGCCGGTGGTTGTAGAAGGCAAAGAAGAAAATCAGTTCAAAATCACTCCTGCTCAATTGGAAGCGGCTGTCTCTGATCGAACCAAGGCGTTGTTGCTCAACAGCCCGTCCAATCCAACCGGCATGTTGTACACCGCAGAGGAATTGCGCGCAATCGGGGAAGTGTGCGTAAAACATGATATCCTCGTGGTGTCGGACGAAATTTATGAGCATTTGATCTACGGCGATGAAAAGCATGTGAGCATAGCTAGTTTGAGCGATGAGCTGTATCAACGAACCGTGATCATCAATGGGGTGTCAAAAACGTATTCGATGACCGGCTGGCGGATTGGCTATGCGGCGGGACCGGCAGAGCTGATCAAAGCGATGTCAGGCCTGTCTGATCATAGCACCTCCAACCCGACATCCATCGCGCAATATGCAGCTATTGCCGCACTCCAAGGCACACATGAACCGGTGGCGGAAATGAAGCGGGCATTCAAAGAGCGCCGCGATTATGTGGTGCGTCGCGTGAATGCGATCCCCGGATTCCATTGCCAAATGCCGGCGGGGGCGTTTTACGCTTTTATCAACATCCGCGAGGCATTGAACCATTCCGGCAAGTATGCAAACCCTGACGAATGGTCTGCTGCGTTGTTGGAAAAAGCATTGGTTGCCGTGGTTCCAGGCTCCGGCTTCGGCTCGAATGACCATATCCGGATCTCCTACGCGACTTCCATGGAGCAGTTGGAGCAAGCGCTTGACCGCATCGAAAAGTTTGTAAAAGATCAGGCGTAAAGCAAAAAAGCACTGGTGATGAATTGATCACCAGTGCTTTTCTTATAGTCAAGGTTTACATCACTTCGCGGATCAAGCTGATCACTTTGCCCAAGATGGTGACTTCTGGCAAACGAATAGGTTCAAGCTGGTCGTTTTCCGGTTGTAGGCGAATGTGATCTGGTTCCCGGAAGAAGCGCTTGACGGTCGCTTCCCCGTCTGGGGTCATGGCGACAACGATATCGCCATTGTTGGCCGTCGGTTGCTGGCGCACGACCACGTGGTCTCCATCAAGGATGCCGGCGTTAATCATGCTTTCGCCCCGCACTGATAACAGGAAAACGGTCTGTTCATCACCGACGAGGCGGCGTGGCAAGGGATAATAGTCTTCAATATTTTCAATCGCGGTGATCGGTTCACCCGCGGTTACTTTGCCGACGATAGGGACAAAAACGGTGTCCACTTGGGCTTTAGTAGGCAACTCAGCCCGTTTAAGTAATTCGATAGCGCGTGGTTTTGTCGGATCGCGCCGAATATAACCTTTTTTTTCTAACCGCGCCAGATGACCGTGGACGGTGGAGCTGGAAGCGAGGCCAACTGCTTCGCCAATTTCTCGCACTGAAGGCGGATATCCTTTTTCGAGTACGTTTTTTTGTATGTAGTTAAGAATGGCCTGCTGGCGTGGAGAAAGTTTGCTCATGTTTTTCATCTCCCCTGATTGTAAGCGTTCACGAGCCTTTTTTATCTTATTCTTAGTATACATGAAGAAAGAAAAAAGAACAAACATTTGGTAGAATGTTTGTTCTTGAATTGGTATTAAATCGCCTGAAACCACTGATCACAGCATTCGATCCAACCGATCTAGCGCGTCATCTTTTTCGGTGTTGATGACGTGGGTATAGATTTGGGTGGTCTGGATGCTAGAATGGCCCAAAATCTCCTGCACCACACGCAAATTTTCGCCGTTGGAGAGGAGCAAAGTAGCTAGCGTGTGGCGCAATTTGTGAGGAGAGATATTGGCGGCTTTGGGTGGAAGATTGGCTTCGCGCACGTATTTCTTGATGATTTCGGAAATGCCTTTGCGGCTGATCCGTTGATAATTTTTATTGAGGAACAAGGCGTATTGGTGTTCTGGCGGTACCGGATCTTTGGGCCGCCGTTCCAAGTAGGCTTTGAGAGCGTCCATAGCATTGCCGTTTAATTTCAACATGCGCTCTTTGCCGCCTTTGCCGATGATAATGATGCGGTACACCTGCCCATCCGTTTGAATGCTATTCAGATTCAGGTTAATCAACTCGGAAACGCGCATGCCAGTGTTTAAAAACATCAGGATGATGGCGAGATCTCGCGTTTCAATCCAATTGGGGCTTTTGGTGTTTTTCTTTTGGTGGTAGTGATGGACTGCTTGGATGAGCCTGAGTGCTTCCTCCTTGGTCAGAAATACTGGCACTTTGGAGCGGGCGCGTGATTTGAGCGTCGCATCCTCATATTCTTCCATCGGGTCGCGGTCGAGAACATGGGATTTCACCAGAAACCGGAACAGCGAGCGGAGGGATGCGCGTTTGCGCTGTTTGCCGCTGCGCGAGTTTTCGCGGAAATGCGTGCGTTCTACCCAGACTTCTTTCATTTCTCCCGTAATGGGATCTTTTTTCTTCATTTTGATATGTACGGTGCGCTCATACCCGTTTTCAATATGACGGAAAAACCGTTTAAGGGTCATGGCGTCGACTTGGTAGATGGTTTTGCCGCGCGTAGTTAAAAAATCAAAGAAAAGCGCAAAGTCATAAGCATAATTGGCTATCGTTTGTTTAGATCGGTCGGCGCTGATCATTTCTAGGAAGAAATCTTGCACCTCTTCTGGAAATTGGCCTACGATTCGATTTATGCTTTCTGGTAGTTTGCGCGACACTATCATGGTGGTTCACCCCCCTGGCAAGTACATATGTTAGCGATCAGGCCAGCATGACGGAAACAACATGTCCGCAAGCCGGATATGGCGTGAAAGGGCGATCAACCATTCCCATTTTACCATGTTTTTCATCAGCGGGAGGGACAAAGGGTGGGTTTTTCTCCCTGTTCATGTTATGATGCAAGATGTCAGCAATCCTTGTGAAAGGGGTGCCTTTCTTGCTCATAAAACGATGGGCGTTGTTGTTGTCATTGGCGGTAGTGGGATTGACTGGTTGCAGTTCGTTTTCGTTTGGGGACGGAACGTCAACTGCTCCGGGACAAGCGACGAAACAGATTGTCGGGATTGTGGAAAAAGCGGAGCGGGCTTTGCAAGAAAATCCGCAGAATACATACCGCTTGGAGGGAAAAGGGTTTTATGCGACAGTGGTGGCTGATTTCGCTCAAAACAAGATGCATATTTCCGGTTTAGATGAAGGCATGCAAATTCCCTTGAAAGGGTATGTCAGTGGGAATGATGTCTTTGAGAAATTGATGGTGACATCGGAAGCGAAATGGTATTCTTATGCGGCCATGGACTTGCCTTACATCGTGCAAATCTATCCACTTCCCGGTTATCTTCCGCATCTGCCCCGATACTTGGCTTATACCAAAAAATATTCAGGCGATATCGAATTGACGGATGATGGGAACGTCTTCCGCTTGGAGTGGAAGGCACCGGAACCTGAACGGCTAGCCTTGCAAGAGCGCTTACGGAAGCTGGAGGCATACAGTCTATTTCCCAATGAGGAAAATCCAGTTCCAACCGATATCGAATTGATGGAGATGCGCCAAAAGTTGACAATAGACAAGAAGACATATCAAGTGAAAGAAATTTGGATGGAAACTTATTATCCCGAGAATAAAATCGACATGAAGATGACATGGAAAAAAGCAGGTGCGAACCAAGTAGACGTGCCGGACAACGTCAAGAGCGAGGCCAAACAAATTAAATAGGATAGTTGAGCAAGGCTCTTACTTTTAGGTAAGAGCCTTTGTCATAAAACTAGCAGACAAACAGCCTTAACAAGCTACAAAGCCCAACTTGGTGTTGATTGCGAGCATGGGCTTGTTCATATGGGCGACTCGGGTTTCCACCCGTTGCACGCCTTTGGCCAAGCAGATGTGAAGCAAATGCTGTTTTAAGATCGTAGCCATTCCGGTGCCCCGGTATGCTTTGGACACGACTGTCAGCCCAGTGTGGGCGCACGTTCCATCAATGGCCAGCGTGCTTAGCGCGATCCACTTTTGGCCATGTGAGATGAGCAAAGTCGTTTCCCTGTGTGGCCAGTAAGAGGTTGGATAAATGCGTGTGACAAAGTCTTCATAACTCTCAAACTCTCCGCTCCGACATCCGGGGTCATCCAACACCCCTTCACGCACTAAGGGATAGAGGGCGCGTCTGGTCATTTCGTTGTCTCCCGCCTGCGCGAGCGTGAAGAGATGGTATGGCGGTTCAAGCGGTTTTGGAGAGATTGTGGTAGCATCAATAGTGGTCAGATCGAGGGAAAGATGAATGAATGACATGACAAGCCTCCTGTGACAAGATGTTTCATGCCTGGTTGTCAAATGGTTTATATTCCACCGACCGTTCAGTTTGATCGTATCGGCTTTAATTTGTTATGGCAAGGATCATTGTATCCGTTGACATGGTATACCCCGCCATATGTTTCAAAGACGGGTGGTTCTTTATTTGAGCAAGGAGTTGTTTTAATTTAAAATGTTCTTGCTAACTCATATGAGATCATTGAGAAACGGATGGGAGAGTTGAGGCAGGATGAGCGCACAGCATCGTGGACGGAACGTGGAAGCGGAGTGCGAGTTGCGAATCTATCCGTCTCCGCCAGAAGAGTGGAGGCAGGTGTGGTTGGTGGAGTCGCCCACTTTTGTAGAGGAGCCCGTTGAAAGAAAAATCAGCCGCTTGTCAATTGCGAAGCCTGGCTCCGACCCGATAATCCAACAGATACAATCCGGTGACCTGCTTGTATGCCATACCCGCGGCACAAAGCATCAAATCATGGAAGTGTTGTTGTTGGTAGACGAGCCCCCCCAAAGCGGCCGTCCGGTGACAGTGTACATAAAACAGTTTGAAGAGCATCCACCTGTGTTGTTGGATGCATTGATCGCCGCTTGTGCGGAATGCACCAATCCGCCGGCTGGCGGCACGTATCTCATCCCCGCTGATGTTTTGCACAGGATTCGTACCGTACAACCGGAGGTGAGCATGCTATTTGCGCGCCCCCGCCACTGGGTATTTCAATGCAATCCCCGCTTGTATGATTTGAAACAAGCGGTGCGGCGAAATCATTTGAAGACGTGGAAAGTGACGGCGCATAAGCAACGTATCAAAAAGGGCGACAAGGTGATCATGTGGATGACGGGGAGTGAAGCGGGATGTTACGCCCTGGCAACGGTGCGGACAGAGGTGTTCAAAGGATGGGGGGAGATGGTGGAAGCGGACTATTTTCATGCGGATGACTTGCCGGAATCGTGGGACCGATGTGAAATAGAGATTGACTTAGATTTGACCGCAACCCCCATTTTGCGGAAGACGACGGAAGCAGATCCGGAATTGGCGGGGTTGAAAGTGGGCATGCAAGGGACTAACTTTCAGGCGACCCCTGCACAATACCAACAACTCTTGCGGCTGGCTTTGTCTGAGCGGAGAGGGATGATGGCAAAGGCCGCCCCTCGTTACAGCTTGGCCGATTTTTGTGCGGACACTGGCTATGCTGAACAAGAAGTAAATCGTTGGCTTCGTGCTATCCAGCGCAAAGGCCAAGTAATTTTTGGAGGGCCTCCGGGCACAGGCAAAACATATGTCGCTGAGCGCTTGGCCCGTTTGCTTACGAGCGAGGGGAATGGCTTTTATGAGATGGTGCAGTTTCATCCCAACTATGCATATGAAGATTTCATCCAAGGGATTCGCCCGGTGGTGACGGAGGAGGGCAAGCAAAAGGTTGAGCTGGTTCCGGGGCGCTTCTTGGAATTTTGTGAGCGGGCCCGGTGTTGTGGTGGTACATGTGTGATGGTCATTGATGAAATTAATCGTGCTCATCTGCCCCGCGTGCTAGGGGAGCTTATGCTCACTTTGGAATATAGGGAAATCGAAATCCCGTTGGCTGGTGGAAACCGATTTTCCATCCCGAAAGGTGTGCGGCTGATCGGCACGATGAATACGGCTGACCGTTCCATCGCGCTGTTGGATGTGGCCTTGCGCCGGCGGTTCGCTTTTATTCGATTGTCGCCACAGTATGAACAGCTGCGCCGATTCCACCACCTCCGGGATAATGACGTTGAAGGGCTGATTCTATTGTTACAGGAAATCAATGAGCGTGTGGGCGATCCTTCTTTCGCGCTTGGAATTTCTTATTTTATGGTGGAGAATCTAGCCGAGGAATTGGAAGAGATATGGAAATGGGAAGTTGAACCCTACTTGGAGGACGTGTTGTTTGATCAACCGGACTCAGCCGCATCGTACTGCTGGGAACGGGTGAAAGGGCGCCTCCTTCCATGAGCGTCGTGCAATGGCTGGAGCTGGAGGAGGAAATCGTTTGTGAATTTGGAAATGAGGAGTTGCCGCCGGAAGTGGGGGAGGAGATTTGCCGACGGTACTCCCGGTGGTTGGATGTCGAATTTCCATCTCCTAAAACAAACAATCGCTGGCGAATCCGAGCGAAAGGATGGGTCGGCTATATGCCGCTTGCGGGGGGACGGGGCATATATGTGCGGCCCAAGGTTCCGGTAACCAATTTGTTTCAGATGATGGAGGTGGCCTATGATCTGATAAGCTTGCGTCTCTTTGAAGGCCGAGCCGTGGTAGCTTCTTTGCCAGGCTTTTATGAGCGGGTGGTGGAGTCGCTGGCTGTCCGAGTGTTGCGGCGGGCGCGACAGGGATTTTATCAGGCATATGTGGCTAGAGAAGAAGTTTTGCCATACATCAGGGGACGTTGGCGAGCGGGGGACTACCCGCGTCATCCAGCTAGGCCGGGGTTCGCATGTGCGTTTGAAGAAATGGTTGTAGACAACGAGGAGAATCAAATCATTCTGTGGACGTTGCATCACGTGATGAAGAGTGGCTATTGTCAACGGCCTGAGGTATTATCCGCTGTGCGCAAAGCGTATCAAGCTATGGAGGCAGGCGTTTCTTTGAGGCGGTATACGGCAGCGGATTGCGCGAATCGAAATTATCACCGGCTGAATCGTGATTACGCGCCGATGCATACATTATGCCAGTTTTTGTTGGATACATCAGGCCCTTCGCATGTGCGTGGTGATCGCATTTTTACTCCGTTTGCCCTTAACATGCCCCGTTTATACGAACGGTTTGTGACGGAGTGGTTGAAACGGAATCTACCTGAGCAGTTTCAATTGGTCGCGCAAGAGGCGGCATCCATTTCTTCCAAGCGGACATGGGTGATGGATGCGCTTATTTATCGACGCGAACCGTGGACTGCCCATTGGTTGGTTGATCTTAAGTACAAGCGGGATCGTGAACCAAAGAATGCCGACTTGTTTCAATTGACGGCCTATGCCGCTGCCAAAGGATGCAAAGAAGCGGTGCTCGTCTATCCGGGCAGGGCGCGGACGGCCAAGCTGGCGGTGGGAGTGAGCGGCATTCAGGTTCGCGTGTTGAATTTCCCGCTAGATGGCGACTTAGATCAAGCCGGTAACCAATTTATGCGAGCGCTGAGCGAAGGATGAGCGCGCATATATAAACGGCCTCTTCCCATATTGAGAAGAGGCCGTTTTGGTGTACTAGTTTACGCTTCGTATTTGATCATGTCTTGCTCCACGCATTCTTTGGAGCAGTATCCTTGATGAATTTCTTCACATGCATCACAACAAAGGTGTTGTTTGTGGCACATGTCGTATTCGCAGTTGATGTAACGGTCTGTCGGATTGCCACAGTGATAGCATTTCCCGACAACGGTTTCCTCCACTTGGTTGATCGGCACCGAAATCCGTTCGTCAAAGACATAGCACTTGCCATCCCACAGTTGCCCTTTGACTTCGGGGTCTTTGCCGTAGGTGACAATGCCCCCATCCAATTGGTAGACATCTTTGAAGCCTTCTTCCAGCATGAAGGCTGTCAATTTTTCACAGCGAATGCCGCCCGTGCAGTAAGTGAGGATGGTTTTGTCTTTGTAATCTTTTAAGTTGTTGCGAATCCATTCTGGGAATTCACGGGTGGTGTTCACGTCAGGGCGGATGGCGCCGCGGAAGTGGCCCAAGTCGTATTCATAATTATTGCGCCCATCTATGACAATCACATCGTCACGCTGCAACATGTTGTAAAATTCTTTCGGTGTCAAGCGTTTGCCTGTTTTTTGGTAAGGTTTCACGTCTTTTTTCAGCCGCCAGGTCACCAATTCTTTCTTCGGGCGCACAAACAGCTTTTTAAAGGCATGTTTATGATATTCGTCCACTTTAAACGGCATGTCGTGGAACAGTGGATGGGCGTGCATATACTCCATGTACCGTTTCGTTTGTTCGACGGTGCCGGACAGTGTGCCGTTAATCCCTTCTGATGCGATAAGGATGCGTCCTTTTACTCCTAACTCTTGGCAAAAGGCCCGATGTTCATCTGCGAAAGCGATGGGATCCTTGATTTCAACATATTTATAATATAAGAGAATGCGATAATCGTTTTGTGGTGTGGTCATGTTTGATCCACCTGCTTCCTTTCCATGATTCCTGAGAAAACAACCTGCCTAATAGTATACAACAGAATGTCAAGATCGCCAAACTTGCCAGGCAAGCGCACATACAGGTTTGCGCTTGTCGTTAAAAAGGAAAATAGTACTATGCTCAGTTTGTTAAGGTCTATTGCAGCGTGGTAGGCTTGCGGGAAGGGATACCTTAAGAGGGGGGCATAGTGCAATGGAACTCATAGAAATTATGTTTAACTCCTTTTTTTGGATATGGTTTGGTATCATCGGATTGATTATTTGGATGAATGTGAGGAAGAACAAAAAGAAAAAGCGGAAAAGACAGCATGGTGGCCGCGCCTATTACTCTTCTTCATCTAGTCCGACGCCTTTTTTCCTGTTTGATACTGATGATCAGGATGACAAAAACGATCACCACCATGATGGCCATTCCGGCAGTGATTACAGCGATGGTGGGAGTAATTGCAGTAGCAACAGTTGTAGTAGCAGTAGTTGCAGTAGTAGCAGCAGTTGCAGTAGCAGCAGCTGTGGCGGTAGCAGTAGCGGCATCTGAGGTTGCCTAGTCACCAGAGGGGGAGCTTTTCCCCCTTTTCTCTGCGAGATATAATTACGATATATTGCGAATGGAGTGAAACAACGTTGAGAAAGGTTTGGCATCTGTGTTTAACCGTTTCTTTGCTTGTCACCGTGGCGTTTGCAAACATAGCTCAAGCGGCGAGCCATGCGATCAAGGAAGAGGATGGCGCTCGTCAAATCTTGCAATTCATCAAAAAAAATCCTCACAAATCTTCGTTGGTAGTTTCATATAATGGAAAGGATGTGGTCAAGCACCGTTCATCCAAGCTGATGCCTTTAGCTAGCACTGTTAAAATCATTGTTGCCGTTACTTACGCTAAACAAGCTGCAAAAGGAAAAATCAACCCCAATGAGCGGATTCCTTTAACCGAATTGGACAAATATGCGATCCCGGGTTTAGATGGCGGTGCTCAAGCACAATGGTTGCAACATTTAAAAGATAACAACTTAATCATCAACGGAACGGTTCCGTTGGAAGAAGTGGCCAAAGGCATGATTGGTTTCAGCTCGAATGCCAATACCGAATATCTGATGGAGCGGCTGTCGATTAATCAAATTAACCAAACGTTAAGAGAGTTGGGATTAAACAAGCATCAACCCATTTATCCGTTCTACTCATCTCTTTTGATTCCGTATGAAATTTGGAAAACGTATTATTCAGATCAGTCCATCCAAGACGCCATGCCTAAAATCAAAAGGCAAATGCGTAGAATGTCATTGCAAGAGCATCGTCGTTGGGCTGAGAAGGTCTTTGCCCAACTCATGCATGATCGGGATCAAAGGTATATAAAAGAAGCGGATATCGCTTCTTGGTATGATATCGAGTTGGACCGTATGTTTTCAGACCGATTTATTTCATCTACTACAAGTGAATATGTTTCGGTGATGAAAAAGCTTAACAACCGCTCATATTATTCGAAGAAAACATACAAGCATTTGATTCCGGTGATGGAGCAGATAATGGAAATCCCAGGAAACAAAGAATGGCTCTCACACGCTGGATTAAAAGGCGGATCTACTTTGTACATCTTGACACAGGCTTTTTACGCCACTGATAAACAAGGAAACAAAACAGCGCTAGCGATCTTTTTCAACAACTTGACTCCAGAGGAGAATAGCCAATTGCAAGCCAATTTGAATGAATTTGATTTGAGGGTGATGACAGAGCCTCAGTTTAGAAAAGAGTTGAAAACGCTCAAATCGTAGTACTGGTGGCTGAGCATGTGTAAAGCTTGAATAAGAATATTCATGGTTCATCATACACCATGGAGAAAGGAATTAGCAGGATGACTCACTCGTCAAATCGACCAACCCCGCCATATTATGCTGTGATCTTCACCTCAGTCCGCACGGAAGGAGAAGATCAGGGTTATGGGAAAATGGCCGAACAAATGGTGGAACTCGCCAAACAACAACCAGGATTTCTAGGGGTTGAAAGCGTCCGGGATGCTAACGGATTTGGAATTACGGTGTCTTATTGGGAATCGAATCATGGAAAGGTCATGCAGCGCATCAGATTGCACAAGAGCGAGGCAAGGCCGAGTGGTATGCGAACTACACTGTTCGCGTGGCCAAAGTGGAGCGGGAGTATGGGATGGAGTAGAACGGAAGTGAAGAATAAAAAGGTTGCAAGTCACATTAAAAACATAGACTAGTTTGCTTTGCAGACTATTTCACAAAAAGAAACATCAGGGATGTTCCCCGATGTTTCTTTTTTCAAATGAGAGGATAAATACCGTTGCCACGATGCAACAGGTTCCCAGCCATTCAACCCAGCCAAACGGGACATGAAGCCAAATGACTGCCAACACGACGGCCGTCAGCGGTTCCGCACTGGCGAGAATGCTCGTTTCAGCTGGCCGAATGTATTTTAAGCTTTCCAAATAACAAGTGAAAGCGATCAATGTACCGAAAATGATGATGAACGCGATGGAGAGAAGAGCCGGAACAGTGATCTGCCCCTCGATGTCCCACGGTGCGTGGACGAAGGAAAAGCCCACGCCGCCGATCACCATACCCCAGCCAATGATGAGGGGAGTTCCCCACTGGGCGAGCAAAGATGCCGGTTGGATCGTGTAAAAGGCCAACGCGATGGCAGAACCAACTCCCCAAAACAGTGCGGCTTGCGAAATGGAAAGTTGTCCGAGATCGCCGCCCGTGATCAAAAGTAGCGTGCCTGTGAAAGAGAGGATCACCGCAATAAATTCCGCGAAGCCGGGCCGTTTTTTGCTTCGCACCGCAAGAAAAAGAACCACAAGGGTGGGAGCCAAGTATTGAAGCACAGTGGCGGTAGCGGCGTTGGAGGCATGAATAGCCGCAAAATAGGTGTATTGTACGCCCAATAAGCCGGCAAGGCCAAACAAAAGCAACCGCAGGCGATCATGGCGCTGTTTCCAGATTGACCAAATGCGAACCTCTGGCTTATTGATCGCCAGCAAAGAAAGAAGTAAAACACCCGAGATCAGTAGGCGGATCACTACCAACCACTCAGGAGAGACGCGGGCCGACTCGAACAAATCTTGCGCCACGGCACCTGAGATACCCCACAAGCTGGCGGCGATCAAAACCAAGCCGTAACCTTTGACCCGTTGATAACGGTTGCGTGTTTTCATATTGTTGTCACCTCGGCTTATCGCCATATGGAGAAGATATGTCAATCATTGCCCCTGATAGAGCAGGACAGAATGGTGAAATGTT
This sequence comes from Laceyella sediminis, assembly GCF_003003125.1. Classification (GTDB taxonomy): domain Bacteria; phylum Bacillota; class Bacilli; order Thermoactinomycetales; family Thermoactinomycetaceae; genus Laceyella; species Laceyella tengchongensis. The sequence continues at coordinate 68,614 of NZ_PVTZ01000011.1, forward strand.
CATATTTTTATATTATAATTCAAAATGAAATTGGTTGAAATGCAAAATCGGAGGGCTACTTTTTAATAAGAATGCTTTACAATATGAAGTAAAATTAGCAAAGGTGGCAAAATATCGCAAATGAGCTATTTCGAACTAGATTCCCGTTTTATTCACCTGTGGAAAGTGCCAATCACAGAAGCTCCGTTGTTCCTGGAAAAGGTCATGAGCGAACGGGAAGTAAATAGATATCGGTCGTTTCGCAAGCAGGAGGATCGGACTCGCGCGCTTTTTTCCTATGGGTTGCTGCGGTTGTTGTTGGCGGAGCTGTTGGGCACCAACCCCTCAGATGTACCGGTGACGCGGGCCTGTCCAAGTTGCGGGGAGGAACACGGCAAGCCCAGGGTGGTACGTCCAGACGAGCAGCCGATTGAGCTGAGTGTCTCCCATTCAGGGAAATGGGTGGTACTTGGTATCTCGCTTCTGCACCCCTTTGGTGTAGATATTGAAAGGATAGATCGGGACTCGGATCTTGACGGCATGGCGAGAATGTCTCTGTCCGAAGGCGAACAGGCCGCGTGGGCCACATTGTCCCCCGACCAGCGGATACGTGGGTTTTACCGCTATTGGACGCGAAAAGAGGCCATTGTCAAAGCGACCGGCGATGGCTTGACTGTCTCTTTGAAACAGGTGCAAGTGAGTCCGGCCGATCAAGCGCCCAAGTTGTTGTCTTGGCAGGATCGACCGGAAATGGTGGGGAAAATCACTTGCTATCCGCTTGCACTGGATGAACATACAGAAGGGTGTGTGGCTGTGATCGGCCAAGTGGATGGCGTGCGGTTGTATGATGGAAGGGAAGTGTTGGTTCGCTGGCAAGATAAGCTGACTGAAAAAGGGTTGCGCGGTGTTTGATTTATATAGTTTGAGTAATGTAAAAGAAGTCACCCCACCGAGGTGACCTCTTTTGTTGTGAAGATCATTTCCATTTGATGTTGCAACCAATGCTGGGTTTTTGTTGCACCTGGATCGGTTCGTTGTTCAAGATGCTGTCCAACGCAGCGCGGATATAGGAACCGGTAACCGGCAAACCATTTCCCGGCCGGGAATCATCCAGTTGCCCGCGATATACACATGATAGTTTCCCGTCGAAAATGTAGAAGTCTGGTGTGCAAGCGGCTTGATAATCTTTGGCCACTTTTTGTGATTCGTCGTAAAGATAGGGGAAGGGGTATTGAAACTCCTCTGCCACCTTCTTCATGTTGTCTGGCCCGTCTTCAGGATATTGTACGGCGTCATTCGAGCTGATCGCGATAAAGGCGACTCCTTTGGGCAAATAATCGTTGGCCAATTGCACCAATTGTTTTTGAACATGCTTAACATATGGACAATGGTTGCAGATGAACATGATCACGGTGGCCACATCGGATTTCAGCGCTTCGAGAGACACCTCTTGATTAGAAACGACATCGGGCAAAGTGAATGATGGCGCTGTCGCCCCCAGCGGAAACATATTGGATTCAGTTAATGCCAAAGTGAATCCTCCTTCCTGTCACTGTGAACTTGTGCATCATTATACCATACATATAGCGGTGCAATTTATGTATCTGCCTACTCTGCATCGTCGTATTTGGTCAAGCCCAGCATTTTGATTTTGACTTGGATGGCGTCTTCACTCAAGCCTTTTTCGCGCAACTCGTTGATCTTCTTCTCTTTGCGGCGAATCGTGTCTTCGCGCTCTTTGGTTTCAAATTCGTCAATGAGAGCGAGTTGCTCTTCTTCCGTGGGAGGGACGAATTCATACAATTCTTCAGGGCGCACATTCAGGAGGTGAGCCATGTGGAAAATGGCTTCGGGCCGTGGGATCGCCGCGCCTCTGGCCCACAAGGAGACCTGTTGTTTTCTGGCGCCCAGCGCCCGCGCGAGAGAGGTTTGATTGGGAACTTGCCCATAGATTTTGTAGCCTTCCTCACGTCGTTTACTTAATATACTATTAATTCGGGGGATCAACCTCATCATCCACCCTCCTTTCATGAAAGTTTTCAATTTTTATATTATCATATTTATAGTCATATAGATAATTATAAATATGAAATAAAGGTTCTTTTTATATTTTTAATTATGAAACAAATGATTGCGGTAAGAGGGAAATGCTTTGAAGTGTAGAAGTTTCTGTGATGGTTAAAATCATTTATTTATGGAGGGATGTGGAGTGTTGGACGTGGAATGCCGATATACGATGTGCTTCATTAAGAAAAATGATGAAATTTTATTATTGAATCGTGAAAAATCGGCATGGATGGGCCGGTGGAATGGGTTGGGTGGGAAAATTGAACCCGGCGAAACGCCGCTTGAAAGCGCGTTGCGAGAAGTGAAGGAAGAAGCAGGCTTGCACCTGGAAAAGATGGACTGCCGCGGACGGCTGATCTGGATATTGGAAGATGGTAAGCGAGGTGGGATGCATTTGTACTGGGCGGAACTTCCCGCTGACCGGACATGCCCTACCCCAGCGAAGACGGATGAAGGGATCTTGGATTGGAAACCGATCACATGGATTTTGCACCCTGAGAATAAGGGGATGTCTGTGAATGTGGTGAAGTGTTTGCCATTTTTGTTGGCGGATGAGAAGCAACATTTGTTTCAACTGCACTGGCGCGGGGAGGAATTGATCGCATTTGACCATGCTGAGCTATCGGATTAGGGAGGCTGATAGGTCCCTATTTTCATATGCGAACAAAAACATGTTATTTTTTTTTCGTTTAGGGTACGTTAATTGATGAGTATCCAAGGGGAGGTTTTTTCTTTTGACAATGGTTGATTATTCGCGCAAGAGTACGGTACTTGAAATGGATGAACGCAACAGCCGGATGAAATTATTGCACTACAGATCCGAAGATATCGAAGCCTTGGCGAAGCATTTGGAGGAGTTGGCGGAGGAGAAAGATATCGGAAAAGTGTTGATTTATGCTGATCCCGACGATACTAAGGCGTTTGAAGAGATGGGTTTTGAGAAGGAAGGCGAAATTAGTGTCTTTTTCAACGGGGAGCCGGCTGTGATTTTATCGCGGTTTATTGATGACCGGCGCTCGGTGGAAAAAGATGCAGAAAAGAAGGATGAGATCGTCGAGCTGGCCGAGAAGACAGAAACGATCACAGAACCCCCGGAATTGGGGCCATCCTTCAGACTGCGCCGGGCGACAGAAGCGGATGCGGAGGAGCTGGCGGCGCTATACGCCAAAGTGTTTGAAACCTATCCGACGCCTGTGCATGATCCCAACTTCATTAGAAAATGCATGCGCAACGATGTCTATTTCTCCGTCGTTACCGATCATGGCAAGATTGTAAGTGCTGCTTCGGCTGATGTGTTCACCCGTTACAATTGCGCGGAAATCACTGATTGCGCAACCGATCCCGCCTATCGGGGGCAAGGGTTACTCAGCGCAATCATTTTTGATTTGGAAAAGCAAATGCGGGCGCGGGGCGTGCCCAACCTGTTTTCTCTTACACGTGCGGTGTCCGTGGGGATGAATATTGTGATATCGCGTCATGGGTTTGAGTATAAGGGGCGCCTTATTCAAAACAGCCACATTGCCGGCCGTTTTGAAGATATGAATATCTGGGTAAAAAAATTGGATTAATTGTTGATTGACGGCTCGCTTTGTGCGGGCGTACAGGAAAGCCGATGGTTGTAAAGGAGGCGGCGTTAGCCTCTTCGCAACCGTCGGCTTTTTTTTACATGGCCGAACCATACCATCCCGCGTAAAAGGCTTGGTTGTCGTATGATAGAGATAAGCGCAAAGAAAAGGAGAGAAAACAGATGATACAAATTCAACCACTCAGCCGGTGTACATGGGAAGAGTCGCTAGCTTTGTGGAACGAAGCGTTTTCTGGTTATTTTGTGGATGTGTCGATGACGATGGAGGCGTTTGTGGGAAAATGGTCGCGTGAATCGCTCTCACCCGACCATTCTCTGGTGGCGGTTGCTGATGGGAAATTGGTCGGATTGGTATGTTCTGGTATCCGTACAGTGAATGGCAAGAAAATGGCCTGGAACGGGGGAACGGCGGTCGTCCCCGCTTGGCGTGGCAAAGGGGTGGGGCGGAAGCTGATGGAAGAAACCCTTGCTTTGTATGAGCGCGAAGGAGTTGAGCTTGCCACCCTTGAAGCGATCGCTGCAAATCAGGCGGCCATTCGCCTTTATGAACGGTTGGGCTATCGGATTGTCGATCGCCTGTCTTATTACCAGTCGACCGAGCCATTGCGATTGATTGAGGCAGAACCATCTGTGTATCGCATTGATCGAGTTGTGCCAGCGCAGGTGGCATCGTTACCATTTTATTCTGCTGAGGTGCCATGGCAGGAACAGTGGTTTTGTTTGCGGGACGGAGAAGCATGGGTGGTTGCTGACAGCCGGGGAGATGTCTTGGGGTACGCGCTGGGCCGGCGGGAATTTGATGAGCGAGGGCGGTTACGCAGAGCTGTGCTTTATCAAGTAGAGATCGCTCCCGGTCGGATCGATGAGCAGGCATTTTTCCTGTCTCTGTTGGAAGCGGCATGGGGTCCCGCGACGGATATATGTGAACGCATCGTTGCAAACTGGCCGTCAGCTAAGTGCATGGGGGTGGAGATCTTCAACCGCTTGGGAATGAGGACGGCTATTGAACAGGTGTGGATGATGAAAGAAATAGGTGCTAACAAGTAGTCTATAGCCGCTGGATCATTTCTAGTTATTGGGTATTTCAGGCCGGAAACGAGGGTGAATTCATTCAACGTTACAAAAGAACACTTTTGTAACGGTATAAAGCTGTGTTTAACCGCAAAATTGGTTGGATTTGTAAAAATAAGTTGATGGAAGCAATACCGGTAGGTTGATTCGCACATCACCGCCCGACTAGGGTGTGTCTGGCAAATCAAGTTGGTGGGGAAGAAGTGGCCGAAAAACCTTTTCTCGAGGAGCGCCGAGGCACAAGTGAAGAAAATGAGAAAATGGTTTTGGGGCCGCTGGCCTATTCATCAGACACGCCCTAAAGCCGGAAGAAAGAGTGAATGGCAAATCCATAGTAATACAAACAAATCAAAATAGAGTGAATATTATTCTATTCTTACTAATGGATTATAAACAAATATGATTATTAAACAAGTTTGCCACACAAACAAAATGATGAAAAATTATGGACGCATTCCAGGTGATTTTGCTTGAAGTGCTTGAACATTCCAGCATACAATTTATTTGAAGTCATCCCCAAAGGGGAAATATTGAAAACAAGGGTGAATGCAATTGTCAGCAACCTATTCGCAGACATGGGATTTGGAAAACATTTTCAGCGGCGGAAGCGAGTCATCCACTTTGGTACAACATCTAGAAAAGCTTGAGCATGAACTCCCTTTGTTAAAGAAATACATAGAGACGCTGGAGCCAACAGCCTCTTTGGCTTCGTGGGTTGATGCTATTCAACCGTTGCAGAAGTTGGGCAGTGGCCTTGTGGAAGCACGGTCGTTTCTTGACTGTCTCGAGTCGCAAAATGTCAAAGATGAAAAAGCCAAGGTTTTGTCGGGCAAATTGACGCAAATCGGCGCAACCTACGAAGCGGTGATCACCGCCCTGGAAAGCAAAGTGGCTCGAGTGCCGGAATCCGATTGGCAACAACTGATGAAATCTCCTGAGCTAAATCAAGTGTCTTTCTCGCTGAACGAAATGCGCAAACGCTCGTTGGAAAAACTGCCGCCAGCACAGGAAGAGTTGGCCGGTGATTTGAGCGTGGACGGGTATCATGCTTGGTCAGAAATGTATAGCACCATTGTGGGTCGCATGCAAGTGCCATTTGAAGAAGGCGGCGAGACCAAGCTATTATCCGTTGGACAGCTGGCAAACAAAATGGCCAGTCCCGACCGGGAGGTGCGCCAGCGGGTGTTTGAGAAGTGGGAAGAGGCTTGGCGGAACGAAGCGGACCTTTGTGCCGTCACCATCAACCATCTGGCCGGTTATCGTTTGCAACTGTATAAACGCCGTCAATGGGAGAATGTGCTGAAAGAGCCGCTTGACCTCAACCGGATGGAGGGGCAGACTCTCCAAACGATGTGGGATGTGGTTGCCAAAAACAAACATCGTTTGCTTCCATACATGAAGCGCAAGGCGGAAATGCTGGGAGTGGATCAGCTCAGTTGGCACGATGTGCAAGCGCCGTTGCCAGGAAATAAGCAAACGCTTTCATATGATGAAGCGGCGAAGTTCATCATTGAGCAATTTGAGCAATTCAGCCCCGATATGGCTTCGTTTGCGCAAATGGCGTTTGAAAAAAGATGGATTGAAGCCGAGGATCGCCCAGGAAAACGACCCGGCGGGTTTATGACGGATTTCCCCATAAGCGGCGAATCACGCATTTTCATGACATTTAGCGGAACGCCGGGTTGCGTGTCCACGTTGGCCCATGAGTTGGGACACGCTTACCACACGTATGTGATGAAAGACTTGCCTTTCTTGGCGCAACAATATGCCATGAATGTTGCGGAAACCGCCTCCACGTTTGCCGAAGTGATCGTGATTGATGCCGCGATCAAACAAGCGACTTCCAAAGAGGAGAAGATGGTACTTTTAGCTGATAAAATCCAATCCACGATTGCGTTTTTGATGGATATCCATTCACGCTTCCTCTTTGAAACGCGTTTTTATGAAAAGCGCAAACAAGGCCCGCTTACGCGCGACGAGTTATGCGAATTGATGGTGGAAGCGCAGAAAGAAGGCTTCGCCGACATGTTGGCTGAATACCACCCACATTTCTGGGCTTCAAAACTTCACTTTTATGCAACGGATATGCCTTTCTACAATTTCCCATACACTTTTGGGTATTTGTTCAGTGCCGGTATTTACGCCCGCGCGTTGCAGGAAGGGGCAGGCTTCGCGACCAAATATGTCGATTTGCTTCGTGACACAGCCAGCATGACGGTGGAGGAGCTGGGTAAACGGCATCTCGGGGTTGACTTGACGCAGCCGGACTTCTGGCAGGATGCGATGGATTTGTTGATGGCTGACGTGGATGAGTTTTTGGCATTGACAGAAGCGTGAACTTAATCGCCCGGGAGGGTTTGAACCCTTCCGGGCTTTTTCGATTGCGTCGTGCATGGCTGATCTGAGGGGATAGATGAATGATACGTCATAACCATGGTTCCGCTGTTGCAGTGGTCGTGTTGCATGAAATTTATGGGTTAAACCGACATGTGGATGAAGTTTGTCTCAATTGGTCGCGGTTGGGGTACGATGTAGTGGCCCCCGATTTGTTGGCAGGCCGCGTGTATGCATATGAACAAGAAAGCGATGCATATCGAGCTTTCATGGAAGGAGTGGGATTTGCCAAGGCGGCTGGGGATGTGCGAGTGTTGCTGGATGAATTATGGACAACATACACCCAAGTATTTGTCGTCGGTTACAGTATCGGGGCGACCATTGGGTGGATGGTTGCTAAGCAGGGGGGGGGAATGGATGGTTTGGTCGGATATTATGGATCGCGCATTCGGGATTATGTTGATATGCCTCCCCGTTGCCCGGCTATGCTGTTTTTTCCTGAAAAAGAAGCTTCATTTGATGTGACCCGGCTACGGGATGAGCTGAGTGCAATGGGCGGTGTGCAAGTTAGATTATTTCCGGGAGAGCATGGATTTGCTGATCCTTTCTCCGGCCGGTGCGCAACATTGAGCGCCAAAGAGGCGGATGGGCTTAGTATCTCTTTTATACGGGGCCTCCAACAGGGATGAGGGTGTTGTGTGATGGGTAAAGTCGTAGGGAGTTCTTCCCTGCGATTATTCATTAATTTAATAAATCTAACCGACTGTTGAATTAGATTGTGGTGAGGGGTAAACTGATAGTAAATAGTGCAAACGATTTCACAAGGTATATAGAGGGATAAGCGGCGATTTTTATGCATTTTTTTGAAAGCGTTTGCGCAATTGGAAATGAAGGGGAGAGGATGCATGAAAAAGGGAGCTTTGCTCAGTGGGTTGGTGTGTTTATTGGCGGCTGTGCTGATGTTTGCTTCTACCGTACCCACGGCCATGGCGCTTTCTCCTGCGGATTGGCAAGAGAAAAGCATCTATTTCATTATGACCGACCGGTTTGATAATGGCGACCCCAGCAATGACAATTATGGCGGTTTTAACGCTGACAAAAGCGATCCGCGCAAGTATCACGGTGGGGATTTTCAAGGGATTATCAATCGCTTGGACTACATCAAGAATATGGGATTCACGGCCATTTGGATCACTCCGGTCACGATGCAAAAGAGCGCCAATGCGTATCATGGTTATTGGACCTACGATTTTTACAGCGTAGATGGGCATCTGGGTTCCATGGCTAAGTTGCAAGAATTGGTGCGGGCGGCGCATGCGAAAGGGATATCGGTGATGCTGGATGTGGTCGCTAATCATACGGGAGATTTCCAACCTTCGAGCTTCGCCAAAGCTCCATTTGACAAGGCAGATTGGTACCATCATTATGGCGACACCCAAGATTGGAACGATCAATGGTGGGTGGAGAATGGAGATATTGCCGGCTTGGATGATTTAAACCAAGACAATCCGGCAGTGGCAGCGGAATTGAAGAATTGGATCGCATGGCTTGTGCAAACGACCGGAGTGGATGGGTTGCGCGTTGATACGGTGAAACACGTTCCAAAGTGGTTCTGGCGCGAATTTGACGGGGCAGCCAATACCTTTACCCTTGGCGAAGTGTTTCATGGGGACCCTGCATATGTGGGCGATTACACCAATTATTTGGATGCGGTGCTCGATTTTCCGATGTACTACACCATCAAAAATGTGTTTGGCCAAGACCAGTCGATGAGACAGATTGCGGATCGTTACGCCCAAGACTATCGATATAAAAATCCGATGACTAACGGCTTGTTTATAGACAACCATGACGTGCCGCGCTTTTTGAATGAAGCTTCAGGCAAGCCTGGCGCTTCCTGGGACAAGTGGCCGCAATTAAAAGCGGCATTGGGCTTCATGTTTACTACCCGTGGGATCCCGATTCTGTATCAAGGCACAGAGCAGGGATTTAGCGGGGGTGCTGATCCTTACAACCGGGAAGATATGGTGTTTAACGACAAGCATGAGCTCTACGGTTATATCGCCAAGCTAAATTACATTCGTAACACCCATATCGCTTTGCGCAAAGGAACACAGGCCGAAAAGTGGGTGGATGACACATTTTACGCTTTTCAGCGTTCGTATAACGGCGATGAGGTGGTGGTGATGATCAACAATTCTTGGAACAGCCAGACGCGCACAGTGCCCAACATCGACCGAGTCGCCAATGGCGAAACCCTGTACAATCGGATGGGGACGGACAAAGTAACAGTGAACAATGGTTCGATTACTGCCACACTTGGCCCCAAAGAAGTAAAGATATTTACTAAATGAAGATATATCGTCAGTGTTCAAAGTGAAATGGACAAAAAAAGCAAAGGGTTCATAAAAGCCCTTTGCTTTTTTATTTATTCTGTTGGTGATCCTCCCAGTGCACTGAGCACCTCGGATAGCTTCCGGCCGCTGATTTGATCGGGATAGGATGAAGCGAAGTTTTCGAAATGAACCAAGACTTCTTCGCGTTTTCCTTCCTCTGCGGACTGAATCGTGCTACGTTGGCTCAGCAGAGAGGGATGCGGCTTGACGAGGGAGACCGTTTGGTTGTTGTGGATCTCCAGGATATATGGGAAAAATGGGATCCCGTAGTAGTCAGTGTTTTTAATCGGTGTCAAAAATAACATGTATGATTTCCCGAATTCTGGTTTGATATAGTTAGGGTCGGTCACTGACAACTTATCTTGGGAGTCCAGATTGGCCAGTTCCTTAGTTTTAGGAATGTTAACACGGATGATGGGCTCTTTGCTAATGGCTCCTTTGATGACTTGATCGGCTTTAAATTGATATAATTCCCCTTCATGATAGACCGTGTTGGATGCTAAGCCGGGATTGTTGAGATCGCGAGCAGAATTGATCTTGCGCTCCATTTTCACAAATTTCCCCACCACGATGACCTCGGATTGGTTCTTCATTTCTTCTAGGTTATAGGCTGCATGTAGTGAGCCATTGACGCGTATCACTCGGGGATCGGTGTTAAAGAATTGGATGCCGATGAAGAAAGCGGCAACAGCGATGGATATAAATGCGGCTATATTCAGCCAGGTTTTACGCATGGTCTCCCCTCCGTCAGTAGATATAGTTGATGCCTTTGATATCGTCTGCTTGTGGGACGGAAACGTTGGGCGTGTATTTGTACATCAGTGTGGTAGTATAGTTGTTGTCGTCCAGACCCAATACATGTCCCAACTCATGGCCAGCGATCTTGACTGACTTTTCGTATGTAGTTGTATATTCATGGTTCAACTTAGTTACCCAATAATCGATGCAGCTGTCTTCACCTGCTGAATAGCCGGTGTAGCCATTCCAGCCATCAGCTTCCCGGTAAGAATCGATCACGCCGCTAGCGGTGTTGTTGCCGACAAAGTTCCGGTAAGATTGGGCGGCGGCCCAGTTTTTCATCGCTTGGGTGGCACCCGTTTGATGATTATAAGAGATGGAACCGCCCCACCGGAAATAGACGGGGTTGGTGCATTGCTTTTTGCCGGTCACCGAAAATGCGAACACGTTTGAACTATATAGCGCGGCAGTGGTTAAGCCTGTACAAATCGCAAGGAGAATGCCCCAAAATTTATTCATGGTCGTTACTCCCTTCCAAGTGGTCTTATGAAAGCGTATATTATTAATAATATAAAAGATTGGTAGTTAAAGTCTATGATTTGGTTTTAAATATTTACATATTTTTAAATGTAATTGTTATAAAAGATGGAATTTCTATGATGTGTAGAACACCTCGCCCATAGGAAAGACGGATGATCGTTCTGCTTTTTTGTTTTGTCATGAGGGAGCATCCATGAGGCGGAGGGGTTGTTTGTGCTGTATTTTTAGTGATGTCGCCTTGATTCTAGTGGAGGTATTTACAAGATTGTTGTGGAGAAATTTAGTAGGAGAGGTGAAAATTGTATGATTATACGCGAGGCGGCCAGAATAGTGCTGTTGAATGAGCAGAATCGCTTGTTGCTTTTCAAAATGGAAGACCGACTTATCAAAAGTGAAGAGAATCCGGATGGCAGACCGGTTTGGTTTACTGTAGGGGGTGGATTGGAGGAAGGTGAGACATTTGCCGCCGCCGCTGAACGGGAATTGTGGGAAGAAACCGGGTTGGTAAATGTGGAGTGGGGGCCGTTTATCTGGATCAGGGAAGTGGACTTGGAGTTCAAAGGCGTGCCTACTCGATTTGTTGAACATTATCGTCTCGCTTACGCAAAAGAAGTGGATATTCGACTGGATCACTTGACTGTGGAGGAGCAATTGGGTTACCTGACTCATCACTGGTGGAGTGTTGACGAATTGAAGCAGACAGAGGAATTGGTGTTTCCAAAACGGCTGGGGGAATTGCTAGAGCCGATTTTGCATGGGAACATCCCAACAGCCCCGATCAAGATTAAATAATCTGGTCACCTTTCATTATAAACTGGTTTGCAATGCATACCTTTAACAGAAGAAAAATTACGCCTCATCTTTCAACAAAGTAAACCCTTCCAAGAAGTTTATTTTTGGACAATCGTGGCGAGCTGTTCGCATTTGGCGCGTGGAAAAAAAGCCTCTGCCTTGTGGTTTCGTGACACAAGACAGAGGCTTCGTTTTATTAGCGAGTTGGCATTTTACACCGCTTCGGCGGCTGAGGGTTTCGCCTGTTTGTTGAAGATGATGTTCAATACGATGGCGGTTAAGCTGCCCAAGACAATGCCATTTTCGACGACAACGCGGATCATGTCAGGGAGATCTTTGAAGATGGCCGGAACGACGGAAGTTCCCAATCCCATTCCCACCGAACACGCCACGATCAGTAGATTTTGGGTTTGTTTAAAGTCGATGGTAGCCAGGGCCCGAATGCCGGAAACGATGACCATACCAAACATGGGGATCATAGCTCCGCCGAGAACAGCGTTAGGGATGATGGTGGTTACCGCTGCCACTTTCGGCAATAACCCCAATACGATGAGGATGATGCCGGCGGCGATGACCACGGCGCGCGATTTCACTTTGCTCAGAGCTACCAGCCCCACGTTTTGCGAGAAACTGGTATAAGGGAACGAGTTGAACAGTCCGCCGATCATGATGGCCAAGCCTTCAGCGCGCAGTCCTTTTTTAACGCGTTCTCCTCCCAATTTTTCGTCGCATATGTCGGCCAGCGCCATGAAAACCCCAGTCGATTCAATCATGCTGACGATCGCGACCAAAGACATGGTGATAATAGAAGACACATGGAATTCGGGCACACCGAAATAAAAAGGTTGTACGATTCGAAACCAGCTCGCGTCTGCAACATGGCTCAAGTCCACCAAACCCATGAACCAAGCGGTAATCGTGCCGATGACCATGGCGAGCAGAACGGAAATGGATTGAATGAATCCTTTGCCAAACCGATTGAGCAAGATGACGGAGAGAAGCGTCAGCAGTCCCAGGAACAGGTTTTCCCACTGCCCGAAAGTGGGGGAGCCTTGCCCTCCGGCCATATTGTTCATGGCGACAGGAATCAGGGACACACCGATCGTGGTAATGACCGATCCGATCACCACAGGAGGAAACAAACGCATAATATGATTAAAAAATTGCGCGATCAGGGTAACGATCAAGCCAGAAGCGATGATGGATCCGTAAATGGCGGGCAAGCCTTCCAATTGCCCGATGGTGATCATTGGCGGCACGGCGGTAAAGGTACAGCCCAAGATGACGGGAAGTTTGACACCGAAATAACGGCCGCCGATCACTTGCAAGAGTGAGGCGATACCGCAGGTGAATAAATCAATCGAAATTAAATAAGCCAATTGTTCGGTATTCATCTTCAGCGCCCCGCCGACAATCAAGGGCACAACCACCGCCCCAGCATACATAGCTAAGACATGTTGAAATCCAAGAAAGGAAATCTTCCATCCATTTAATTTACCCATGAGGAACCTCCATTGATTATTTCCGAATAATATAGTCTATATAATAGCATATTGTTCAGTTTTTGTGGATAGGAAATAAATATTGGAAAGATTGGGTGATTGGGCAGACGAACAATCGCTGGAGGGATGTCCGGTACATAAGGGGTGTGATCGGGATGTTCGCTTGTACCTGACATATTGAAATATATGGAGAAAAACCTGGCGCATTGAGACGCCAGGTTTTTGTTCAACGAAGATAGGGAAAAATTAAGCGTCGCGGTATGTCCTGCTGTTTTTATCGGACTTTATGAAGCGCCAGCCAATGGCAATAGCCATGAGCAATGACAAGACCAGTCCCATGATTCCTTCTCCATTTTGGAAAAAGATATCCCCAGTAATAATGCCTTGCTTATTGGTATAAATGTTGCCGAGGAATGCTGGATTCAACATATTCCAAACCCAATGTAGTAACACGACCGGGAACAAGGCCCCAGATAGGTAATATGCATGTGAAAATGCGAATGAAAAGAAGAACGCGGTGAGAGCTTGCACTAGGCTCACCGCCACTGGATTGCCGATCCCAGTGGATTTGGCGAGCAGGAACACCAGGGGAATGTGATAAAACGCCCATACAAGGCCTACAAGCATCGTCGCTTTAAATTTTCCCAAAGATGAGGTGAAATGCTTTAACAAGAAGCCTCTCCAACCATATTCCTCTCCCCAGAAAATAGGGAAATCCAATAAAAAATAAAGTGGGAACATATACAGGGATTGCATAAATGATGAAAGTGAGGTCGGACTCACCGATCCGTTTCCGCAAAATAAGGAAAAAACGGACAAAGCGCCAATAAAAAGTAAGGGATAAAAAATCGCGAAGAAGACCGCTTTGGCATTGCAATTTTTAACGATGGACAACATCTCGCCCCACAGTGATTTTTTATATGCCCACATTTGAAAGCAGAGGGCGATAATCGCAGGGGTGATCATCACGTAAATGATATTTTCCACGGTGCTTTGGTACCCACCAGTGTAATAAGATATGCCTCCAATCGCCCACGAAACCAGTAAAACGACTGCAATATAAAGATAAGCAAAGTTGATTCGCATGTTGGAGAGATTCACGGCCATTCCCCCCAAGGCAGTCTAGTTGAGGCAAAATATTGCCTTTTCGTTGTCCTATAGTGATAAATTTATTCTTTATTTTAATTATACTAAATATAACAAAAAATTATTTCATCATTTCAGTATTTATGTTGTTCACACAGAGTTGTTTTTTGGGATGAAGCAACTTAGGTACTATGATATCCGAAATATATTGAAGGCTGTCTTCTTAACGACTATGGGATGATTTCTGTTTCGTTTGACAGTATAACGGGAAGTAAAACGTGAAAACTAAAATCATTTAACTCAATAAGAGATCAAGCGTGTGAATGATGTAATTAAGGATTCCGATTTAGATATGTATCATAGGAATAATGAAGAAATTGTGAGTTTAATAGGGAATTTGTGGACGTACTGATGAATATTGATTAAAATTGAATATGTTTATAAAATTACATATTCATTGAATAGGAGGTTTTGTTTTTGAAACGTTTTCTCACACTAATACTTGTACTTACTGTTTCATTATTGGCTGGATGCGGAAGTAAAGAGAATGAGAACAATTCGGAAACTAGTAAAGTAAAGGAAGAGCAAAAATCGGAAGGGACAGCAAGTACAGTAGATGCTGTAGAACCTAATCAAGCTCATAAAGAGATTGAATTCAAAAGTATCAACTGGATTATGGGAGCTCCGGATCCTGAGCCTACTGCAGGAATTTGGGTCTACAACAAAGATAAGCATCCCTCCAGTTTGGACAACCAGGATTGGGATCATGAAGATATGCTTTATGTCCAAGCAAGCAAAAAATATAAACATCAACAGATTACAATTAAAAAGCTTCAGGTTATTGAGAATGATGTCGTTAAAATTATTGTTTCTTGGGAGAAGGATATTGGTAGAGAATTGCCACCACGGGATTATGTCACGGTTGAAACTGGTGCACTAGATGGAAAGAAGTTTATTGTTGAAGATATGGATGGTCAAAAAGTGGATATTAAATAAGAAACCCTAGGAGAAGTCTTCAAAATTGGAGGGAACTATGAGAAATAAGCTGTTTTTCTGCTTGCTAATTGTGGGCTTTCTTATAAGCGGTTGTTCCCATTCAAGTAGCACACAACCTACTGAAAAAAAACAAGTGAACAATGAATCTAAAGACAAAGAAAATGTGAAGATTCCCGAAGAATTAAAGGGAGTTCCATTACCTCCGGCCGGTAAATATTCAGGTGAGAAATACAATTGGGCCAAAGTTAAACAAGAACTAGATAAAATCCCGAAGAACGCTGACGGAAAAACGATTCTTAACAAGTTTTATGAGTTGGCAGCGGAGGATTACACACCTTACTTTAAGTATTTCCAAGAATTTGATACATCTATCATCAAAGTTGACAAAGGCCCCGGCGGGATGAAAAGCTTGAAACTACCAGAAGAAAAACCAGTGAACATTGTGATTTTGGTTGATTCAAGCGGCTCCATGGCGGCAAAAGTATCCGGTGGTCAAAAGATGGATTTAGCGAAACAAGCAGTTAAATCATTCGCCAAACAAATGCCCGACGGAGCCAATGTTTCACTGACTGTCTACGGCCACAAAGGTAGCAATAACGAGAAAGATAAGGCAGTTTCCTGCAATAGTATTGAAGAGGTTTACCCGCTTGGAGCCTACGATGAAAGTAAATTCAACAATGCCTTAAACAAATTTCAACCAACCGGTTATACTCCGTTGGCAGGCGCTATGAAACTAGCCAAGCAACAGCTGGCCAACCAGAGCAAGGCCGAAAATATTATTTATGTAGTGAGCGATGGAGTAGAAACCTGCGGCGGTGATCCTGTTCAGGTGGCAAAGGATCTCCACACATCCAATATTAAAGCTGTAGTAAATATCATCGGCTTTGATATTGATGATGCTGGACAAAAAGCGCTTGAAGCGGCAGCTCAGGCTGGTGGTGGCAAGTATAGCTCGGTAAATTCTAAAGTGGATTTGGAAGACTATTTTGCAAAAGAGCGGGGTCGACTTTATGATGCATGGTCTCGCTGGGCTGGAGAGCATTATGACAAGGCGTCAGATGTATCAAACAAAAAATACAAAGAGCTAGAAAAGAAGTCTGTCGAGATGTATAAAATAACAGAGAGAGAAACAATTCGTTTCTATCATATGGAAGAGTATTTAGAGAAAGAACGCGGGTTTGAATTTCGACTTCTCTATGATCATGTTGACCAAAAGTTTCGAGAGCGCGCTAACCACATCCATGACTACAACTTATATATAGCGAATAAACTTCAGAAAGTGGTTCTGGAGGAAGCCAATAAGATACAAAAAGAGGTATTGAACAAAGCAAACGAAGAACAGGATAAGCTTTATTAAAAGATATACTGTCAACTGAAGTCAATATCATGCTCTCCCCTGAACCCGATCCCATAGGTTTAAGAGGGGAGAGCATTTTTTCTCTACGGTGACATCACTTTTCAGCAAGCGCCTTTCAATAGTTAACAATACTTCTGCCTTCAGAATAAATATTGGTAGTATGATAACACTCAATTAGACTCCAATAAAACTACTCATTTATTTTTCACTTTTTATAATACATTTTGAACCTACAACCCCTCCTTGACTTTGACGAATTGTTACCCCAGCTTCGAATTGAAAACCAATGAATATAGATAAATTATCCATCAGATGAATAAATTGATACCTGCCCCCATGATCATATTTTGCAAAATGAAAAAAACAATAAAAAGATGGTTTGACAGCAGGATCATCCCCATGTTATGATCCAAGAGTAATCAATTGGAGAAAGGTGGTATTAATCTCAAACATGGGCACTTTGTTTGTATTCTAAGTTCTCTTAATGCAAAGAGATGAATTGAATGCAGACCCTGCTTGCCGTGCATCAAGCAGGCGAAGTATGGAAGGTGACGAAGGATCGTTCATTTTCCCATACTTTGTTAAAGTGTGCCCATATTAGAGGTTAATCAACAAGTCAGATCTGCCTTTCTCAATTCGGTAATAGATCTGATTATGACCGTGGGTGCAGACTGCATTCACGGCTTTTTGCATTTAGAGACATTGCAGGAATTTCAGTGTGTTGGCAGGAGGTATGATTCATTTTGATAGAAAGGCAGGGGAAAGAAATGCAAGTGCAAGAGAAGAAGAATGCTACCCCCACGATATCCGCTTTGCTTAAAAATCGGTTTGTTCAAATCATCCTCCTATCGGAATTATTTTTGCAGATCGGTATTTGGGTACGCAATTTTGCAATCTTGTTGTTTGTCATGGAGAAAACGAATGGAGATGCGTTCGCCATATCCATGATTTCAGTCGCCGAATTCGCTCCGATTTTCATTTTTTCATTTATCGGTGGAACCTTTGCCGACCGATGGCGTCCCAAACGGACGATGATCTGGTGTGATTTTTTGAGCGCTTTATCCATTTTCGCTGTTCTGTTGACACTCATGTTCGGCTCCTGGAAAGCTGTCTTTTTGGCCACATTGGTTTCGGCAATCTTGTCCCAGTTTTCCCAGCCTTCGGGCATGAAGCTGTTTAAGTTGCACGTGCCGGAAGCGTTAATTCAGATGGGGATGTCGATTTACCAAACGATATTCGCCGTGTTCATGATTTTGGGGCCTGTGCTCGGGACGTTCGTCTATCAGCATTTCGGGATCGAAATGGCTATTGGTATAATGGGTATCGCCTTTTTGCTGTCGGCCTTGGTGCTGTTGTTTTTGCCCGAAGATCGGGTGTTGGAAGAAGATAAGGCGCCGTCGTCCGTGTGGCAGGAAATGAAGGACGGCATTCGCTATGTCATGTCCAAGCGAGTGCTGACCCTGTTGGGTGGATGTTTTTTGACAGTAGGATTGGCACTGGGGTTGATTCAGCCGTTGGGGATTTTTCTGGTGACGGAACACCTGGGTCTGGCGAAAGAACAATTGCAATGGCTGATGATGGCCAACGGGTTGGGGATGATTTTGGGTGGCGGCATCGCCATGGCCTTCTCCAAGAATGTCCCACCGCAAAGGTTGCTGATGATGGGTGTTTTCTTCAATGCGGTTGGGATTGCCCTTTGCGGCTTGTCTACTGTCTTATGGCTGACACTTTTGATCGAGTTCCTGGCGGGTCTGGTATTGCCGATGATCCATATCGGGATCAATACGCTGATTTTGCAACATACGGAAACGGAGTTTGTGGGCCGGGTGAACGGAATTTTAAGCCCGCTATTCACGGGAGCCATGGTGGTAACCATGAGTGTTGCCGGTTCGTTTAAAAACCTGCTATCAGTTGTGTGGATGTTTGAAATCTCGGCGTTTGTGATGTTCTTGGGAGCACTGATCATCCTGCCCATGTATCGGATGCCGGGAAATCAAACGCTTGAAGGGTCATCCTCTACGGAAGCGCATCAATAATGACATAAAGAAAAAGACCTTGGCTGATTGGACCAAGGTCTTTTTTCATGTTTTACACGCGCGCCATTTTCCACTCATGCAATTCTAAGCGGCGAACCCCTTCTTTGACATAAGGGTCTTGTTCGGCCAATTCTCTCGCTTCCTCCAACGAATCGGCCATGTATATCACCATGCCGCCGGAACCGTCAGCGAAGGGGCCTTTGGCGAAAATTTTCCCTTGTTGTTCCAATTCTTCTAAATAAGCTAAGTGATGCGGGCGGAAAGTCAGATTTTTTTCCGCGTCTGCCATATGCAGGATTGCGGCGTAATATGCCATTGTGAACTCAGTCTCCTTTGGTGTCTGGTTTTAACAAAAGTCTGTATTGATTGTAGCATGAAATGCGGAGACCGCCGAGCGGCATGTTTTAATTTTCAACATGCGATGCGAGTGATTGAAGCAACCCCGCCCAACCTCGATCCATGCGATTGCGCACCACTTCATGGCTTTCACCGAACTCGGTGGTTGCATCGGTTTTCCAGCCGGAATGGATCAAAGTAAACGCAGTGGCGCCATCTAACTCTTGTAATTCAAATGTGATAGTCCAATCTTTGCCCCATCGGAAAGAAAGGTGATGAGGAGGGTTGATTTCAGTCACTGTGCAGGGAGACAAGCCAAAGCCGCCGGCGTTCAAGTGGAAGGCGTGTCCTTGCTTCGGTTGAAAATCGTTGGGCATAAACCAAGCGGCGAGGCCTTCCGAAGTAGCGACTGCTTCCCACACTTTCAGAATCGCTGCCTTTAACACCAAATTGTGCCGGATATCCGGTAATTGAATTGAAGGATTCTCTTTCATCAACATGCACTCCAGTCTGTGTTGATAGGGAGCGAACGCTTCCATATCAACATTTATCATTATTGTTTGCAGGGATTGAGCGGTTATGCTTTGACCTTCTTGTGTGTTTCAGTCAGATTCATTTAGGGTACAGGGGGAGTGGGAATATTTAAAAATGAAACAAGAGGAGGCAACGGAATGGGAAGGGAAAATCTGTCTGAAATTTTTGTAAATTTCGCAAATCGGGAATGCAGAGGGTCGAGCTATTTATACGAGCATTTGGCCTTAGGGACAGCGGAAGATGGCGAACTGCTCGATCTCGCATCACATGCACGGCCAGGACAGCCTGTGCCCAATCTGTTTCTGGGAGCGGTGCATTTTCTGTTATTGCAAGGAAAGAAACATCCATTGGCGCGATATTATCCCAGTGTGGTGGCAGAGTCCAAAGACCCCAGACAGGCATTTGCTCATTTTCGGGACTTTTGCTTCACGTTCAAGGATGAAATTATCGCAATACTCAAAGAAAAACGGGTTCAGACGAATGAAGTGAGGCGATGTGCCTATTTGTATCCTAGTTTCTGTATGATCCATCGCTTGACCGAAAAACCTTTGTCCTTGATTGAAATAGGAGCCAGTGCGGGTTTACAGCTGTTATGGGATAAGTACGCGTATTCATACGGTGATGGACAAATTTATGGGGAAGCCTCATCATCGGTTCTTATCAACACAGAGATAAGGGGAGAGAACCGGCCGTTTTTGTTGCCGACCAGCCCTCCCGTCGCCACCCGGTGCGGAGTCGACTTGCATGTGAGTGAGTTGACTGACAGCGAAAATGTACTGTGGATGAGAGCATTAATCTGGCCGGAACACACGGATCGGGTTCAACTCTTTGAGAAAGCAGCTGAACATTTCCTCAATGAGTCAGTTGAGCTGGTCGAAGGGGATGGGGTTGCCCTGTTGCCAGAAATAGCGTCAAAGGTTCCAGAAGAAACGGTGATCTGTATTTTTCACACACATGTGGCGAATCAATTGCCAGAAAGCAACAAACAGAAATTGATTCATCATGTCACTGCATTGGCCGAGTCAAGAGAGGTGTTTCACTTATACAACAATTTGCAGGATCGCTATCTGCACTTGGATCGCTTCATCGATGGTGAGTGGCGCACGGTGATGATTGCTGAAACCGATGGGCATGCCCGTTGGGTTCGCTGGATGTGATAATTCATATACTTCCGCCTATTTTTTCATCTAGTTGGTCAAAAGCAAGTTTGACAAATTCGGTTAGTTTGGCCCGCATGGATTCTTCCGTCTGTGTATCCAATCCCCACTGAGCCATGCTAAGTACTGGACGCAGTGCCGCGCAAAGATCCCAGTAAGGGAGATGGGTAAAGTCGACAGCAGGCATCAGCGCTCGGTATTGCTGAGTGAAGTGGTTCATCGCATCGTGCCCGAACGCCCAAAGTAATTCCAGTCGACTGTTGGCAACATCGGACAACGGATCTCCCACCGCCGCATCTTCCCAGTCGATGACAGCCACTAGTTGTTGATCGTGCCATAATATATTGCCTGGCCAAAAATCTCCATGCAATAGGACAGGCTCATTATGTTGGGGTAAAGGCCAAATAGATGTCAGCGTATCCCAGATATACCGTTCAACTTTATCATCGAGAAAGGATGGTTGGCGACAAAGCGTTTGCTGATATATCGCTGATTGATCAGGAAGAAAAGTGATACCTTGTCGTGCATAATCAACACGATGGATTTGAGCGAGAGCGTCCGTTAATTGATTGAGGTAATTCGTTAAATCAGCGGGGGAGAGCTCTGTTCGCCCTTCAATGTATTCCATCACAATGCAAGGGGTGGGGAAAATCCCGCTGGATTCCTCGATGTGCAAGGGGGTCGACACAGGCAGTCCCAGGGCGTGGAGCGCTTGCAAGAGATGAAATTCATCTCGCGCCGCATGGGGATTTTGGGCTAGATCAGTCTCGCCGTGGCGGCGGACGACTATTTTCCGCTTTTGATCATCAGCACCAACCATCTCAAGTACCGTCACCTGTGCTGAAACGCCTCCTTTCAACTCCCATGCGCGTACCCATTTGCCATGAGGGTCGATGCGTTGAACCAACTGCGCCCATTGTTCATTGGTTGTAACCGGATTCATGGATTGATGCTCCTTTTCTTGGGTAATGCCGTTTTCTCTTTTGTTTCACGCTTTGTTCGAAGATAGTTTAACTGAGTCCTTCCCAGATGTGAAGGATAAAAGGCTTCGGGATGAATCTGCGTGAAAGTGAGCAACATAGGGAGGCGGAAAAACAATATAAATGGATGACCCAGAAAGGATGCAGGAGAAATGAGCAATGTGAAAATAAGCCCTTACTTATATCTACCTGGAAATAGTGAAGAGGCGCTGAATTTTTACAAAAACGTGTTCAATGGGAAAATCGAGCGGTTGCAACGCTTCAGCGATGTGCCTGACATTTCCGTCAGTGAGGAACACAAGGATAAAATCTTGCATGCTCACCTGACGTTTGGTGAACAAGAGATCTTTTTCTCAGATATGATTGAACATCATGTCTATGGGAATCAAGTAAGCCTAGCTTTGAAGTTTACGCAAGTGGAAGAGATTGAAAGAGTGTTTCAGGCATTATCTGAGAGTGGGGAAGTATTAATGCCCCTCCAGGACACATTCTGGGGAGCCAAGTACGGGAAGCTAATAGATCGTTATAGAGTGAATTGGGATTTGAACTGCCAGTTGTAATGAAGTTCACCAGAAGTTCCAGTCCAACAGGGCTAGGAACTTCTGCGGGTTTAATCGTCGGTTAATTCTGGCAATTCATCATGCAAAGGTGATAAACCATCTCCCCTTCCGGGTCATTCTTTATGACAGCGTATTTGACAAAGTTTAAAATGATAGAGGAATTTTCAAAGAGGAGGCGGTTTTTTGAAACAGCAGGTTGGGAGTATTGGTGAGCATGGTGTTGTCTTTGTTGGTTGTTGCCATGGATTCGACCATTATGAATACAACCATGCCTCTCATGTTGGGTTCATTTTTAGTTGAGTATTTGACCTGGCGATGGATTTTCTTTATTAATATCCCCATTTGTATCTTGCATTGTTGACTTTGTTACCTTATCAGGAGAAGTACACCGCAAAGCCAGCGCGTGTGGATTATGTGGCGCGTTGTTATTTAGCGAGGGGTGACATTATTGCTCATGGTCACGGTGGTGGATGAATATCGATTCGGCGCATTATTTATCTTGGGCTTTTATTTGTTCGAGACAAAACAAGCATCGCCGCTCGTTCCCTTTTCCATGTTTGACGATAAAAATATTCGCTGGATGAATATCCATGGCTTTTTCGGCTGGGCCGCATTCTTTGGAACAGCCAGCTTAATTCCATTATTCCTGCAGAAAATGGCACATCTATCTATATTGATGAGCGGAGTCGCGTTGATTGGGTCTGCGGTTGGTTGGATGAGCGCAGCGGTTCCGGCAGGGAAGTGGATATTGAAATACGGCTACAGACCCTTATTTATTGTTGGGAGTTTGTCGTTAACAGTGTCGGGCGTGCTTCTGGTATTGTTGCGAGCGGATAATGGATTTTGGTATGCATTCTTTGTGATGGTCATACAAGGATTTGCTTTCGGATTGTTGTCTACAACCGGTGTGATTGGAGCTCAACAGCTGGTTTAAGCGCATCAAAAGGGGCTTCTACATCTTTTCTAGTGTTTACCCGCAATATCGGCACTGCGGTGGGCGTGGCCATCATGGGGATGTTTTTGACAGAAGCAAAAGATTTTATGAGCGGCATTCACCACATGTTTCTGTATGGCTTAACTGGAAGCATCATCGCTTTGATCAGCGCATTCTTTATCAGTGATGGGATCAAGGAAAGGGCTTCGGTCAGATGAGCAAGTAGCACCGCGCGTTCAATAAGTCGCATTGCTAGAATAAGTTTGGCTGGAATTCGCAGCAGTGAAACACGGGGCTTTTGTTGCCATCCAATTCTTCAACTAGCAATGAAATCTGGTAAAAATGGAAGTGATAAATGCCGGACAGGCTATCCATAGCGGGTCAACCAACTAGAATAGTCAGCTGTCCGCCATCGCTTATGAAGAAAAAAATATGCATCATCGCTATGCTTTTTTTGATGGGCGTGCTATTAACAACATGCAGGGTACCAGGTTTTTATGGCAGATGGTCATTGGAAACTTTCAAATCAGGATGTCCACAGGAGATTGTGATAAGTAAAGAGCCGTACCGATCACTTATTTTTTATTGAGGAAAGAGATAAGGCAACATTGTATTCATATGATTCAGATCGTCGAGTGCAAGATTCCCTTACTTATGACCTTTATCACTCCGACGGGGATCTGTATGAATTCACCCCTTTTTCAAGTGAGGATTCTGCCACTGGCTTGGTTCCTAAGTTTATGGAAGCGTACTTGGCGTTTGAAGGGCGCATAAAGTGTGTGATATAAGAATCGGGCAGAAAGTGAATTGCCGCAACGAAAAAATGGAATACAAATATAAATTGGAGGCTAATTATCAGCATATTGGAGCTCATGGGAATTGAATTTTAACTCTTTTAATGGGAATGTTTACAGGGATACTCAAAATATTGGCCGCATCTTCCGTGTGGAAGAAAAAGCGGAGAGATTGTGAAAGAAGATATCGATCACTGGCCGTAGGCAAAAACATATTCGATGATGTAAAAAAGGATGGGCTGAAGTAAGTTGGGAAGAGAAGAGGTTGTGCATCGGAACTCGGATGTGATCGTTATTATTGATTATGGCGATAAGTCAGCCGCGCAAAAACAAGAGCTACTACTATCCGAGAAAGAGCTAGAAGATCTGCCCGCCCTCAAGAACAAACGGTTTATCGTAATGCCTCTTTCCGCAGCCGCTGAGGGGGTACGCGCACAGCTGGCACTGAAGATTCTCGCCAAAGGAATGTATCCAGGCCGTATTAAGATGCGGTTAAACGGTATGCTCGTGAAGAATCGAGAATACTGGTATTACAAACCCAATTTAAATCCAAACAAGTTTGTAAAGCAAACAACAAACCTTCCAAAAACAACCAGAAAGTATAACACATGATAAGGAGAATACAACATGAATCAACAGATTCCTGATGTATCAGATCAAACCTTATCTCATATCGCCAAGAAATACAAGCTTAACCCCGCCCGATTGACAATGCTCGCTGGCAATGTGAATAAGGTATATGAACACGTGAACCCGGAACATCCCACCATTCTTCGGTTAACTCCTGTGCAGCGCCGAACATTGGAAGAAATTCTGGCCGAAGCTGATTTTGTACATTATCTCGCCCAGAAGGGAGGGCATGTCGCCGATGTCATTCCAACCAGTGACGGCAATCTGGTAGTGGGCACAGAACAGGGCTGGCACGCCGTTTTGTTTGCGAAAGCCCAAGGGCGTTCACCAAGGCAAGAAGATTGGAATGAACAGTTCTATTACATGTGGGGGAAGTTGACAGGCTGGTTGCACGCGCAATCGTGCGCATATACTCCGGCGGTTCCAGCTCGCAGGCGCCAGTGGTGGGAGGATGACTTGCTAAAGATTGAAGAAAGCATACCACGATCTGAAACGCAGGTATTGCAAAGAGCGAGAGAGCTGATGGATCAATTGCATTCGTTCACCAAAGACTCCAATAGTTATGGTTTGATTCATAATGATCTGCATATGCGCAATTTTTTCATTGATGATAACCGTATCATGGTATTTGATTTCGACGATTGTTGTTATCATTGGTTCATCAATGATATTGCAGTCATTCTCTATCATGCGTTGGCAAGGTTCGGCAAACCGCCGGGCCGGTGGGAAGGAGAAAAGGCATTTGCCGCCCATTTCTTGACGCACTTTAAACGCGGATATGACACCGAACATCAACTGGATGCCTTTTGGTGGTTGCAGTTACCTGTTTTTATGAAACTGCGTCGAGTCGCTATCTATGTTTTTTATCATCAAGCGCTGGACTTTGCGCAGTTGTCAGAGGAGTGGGTTGATGTGATCCATCGCACCCGTCGGGACATTGAACAAGATTTTCCTGTAACCCAATTGGATTTGGCAGATTGGCTTTCGTCTTAGGACCTTCCAATCTATAAAGTTATCGAAAAAGATGACATAAAGACAGAGGAGGTTTCCAATTTATAGAGAATTTAGTAATAACAAGGGCGTGTTCAACAGGAGGCGCTGTGCATGTCGCAACAAAATGATACGGAACGAAAAATTGCGATCATCAAAAGTGATTTGATGCGCTACCAAAACGGTGCGTTGACAACGGAAGAGAAAAGACTTGTTGCAGCGCTTAAACGGCGGTTGAAACAATTGGAGAGTGGGAGGCAATAATAGGCTTAGGTACTTTAGTTGACAAGATTTATAGAGATGGCATCTATTTGTAAGAAAGACGAAATCTCTTGCCATATAAGGATTTGCTGATTTGTGGTATAGTTGTTAAATAAGTTGAATTGGAGATTGTGGCCACTATTTTGCGAGGTGTTCGCAAAATAGTGAAATCGCCTTGGTATTCAATGGTTTTGGTGAACGCCCTGATATTGAATCCATTTTGGAATTAAGAAAAAATCCTCTGACTGATCAGAGGATTTTTTTGTCATGGATAATATTCACATGGGTTGCATAATCTATGGGGTCTAACGTTATCAATCGGTTTATTCTTCTTCCCTGGTTTCTTTTTTGAACGCAATAAAAGACGCGATTCAGCGTTCTTTTAGATCATCGCCTAATCATAAATAATGCAATAAAGCCGCCCTAGTTGGGGTGGAGGGAGCGAAGACCGATTTTGGGGCCATCTCTCCAGTAAATGGGAAAATGACTTGAGAACCACAAGGGAACTCAAGTCATTTTGTGTT
>NZ_PVTZ01000012.1 GCF_003003125.1 Laceyella sediminis
GAGTACCGATTTCTTTTCATTTTTCTCATCCCCCATCACTAGTAGTGTAATCCACTTACACTCTTAGTGTCCAAAGTCATTAGGGGGCTAAAGAGAGAAAATATTTAGGAGAATTAGATGTAAGAAATATTGTTGTTGGAACCGTGCATGCTTTACAGGGATCCGAATTTGAAGTGGTTATGTTTTCACCAACTTATACATCTCGAGATACTGAAAAACATTTTTTTGATCGTGAACCCTATATTTTAAATGTTGCTACCTCTAGAGCGAAAACCTCATTTCTTACCTTTGGAGATATGGAGGTTTTCGGAGTTGATAAGAACGTACCTTCAGGAAAATTAAGAAGTTACAGCGTTGATGCAACTGAAACAATTATATTACCTGAGAGGGAAGAAGTAGATCACCTGCTTGAAACGATGAGAAAAGATTTTTTCAGAGAGTTACCTGGAAAGATTCATCAAATAAATAAAATTAATATTATTAACAGTGTCATTAGTCAGTCGCAGGTTGGGAACAATGAGGGCGCTACTTTGTATTTATAAATAGGGAGGAATTTATCATGGAAAAAAATAATGTAACCATCAGCATCAGCGGTGGTGATATTAAAAGTAGCCAGATTGGTGATAATCGTCATGCAAAAATGGTTGTAAATACAGATACGGATGTACAAAATGATAAAATTGAAGAGCTAAAACAACAGTTAGCTAAACTGATCCAATCAATTGAAGCCGAAACAGAAATCGATCAGGAAACGAAAGACGAATACCTTATGACTATTAGTGGAGCAAAAACTCAAATAGAAAATGGGAAATGCTCTAAAGGAGTATTGAGAGGTTTAAACAAAACGTTAGACGAATTTAGTGGGGTAGTTACTGGAATGGGTGCTTTGGGGCAGGCCATTAGTGCGACGGTCGATGTTGTAGAGACGATGATGAAAAGCTTTTGAATGATATCGAAAAACAACCATCCCCCGTTTGCGAGGGAATGAATAAAGGAAATAACAAGAAGACGGCGGTTTGGCCGTCTTTCTTCATTGATCGCGTAATGGGGGATTTCTGTGAAAGGAAAAAAAGAGAAACTTGGCTTATGGGGCAATGTGATTGTTTTCGCTTTATTAGGTGTTTTAGTCGTGGTTATTCTGAGTATTCCTGTACTGATCAATATGGGGATTCTCTCTTTGCTTAAAAACGTTGTCACACTCGGCATTAAAGTCCAATCGACCACCGGTTTGATCTTGTTTGGAGTGGGTGTGTTATTTTATTTCATTCCAGCGATGACGGTGGGTTTTGTATTGGAGTTGGTAATACAATTTCTATTCGCTGAAAGGGAAAAGGTAAAAGACGGTTTGGATGCTGCTGCGAGTTTCTTCCTTGTTCTGTTTCATATGCATGTATTAGATGTGATGATTGAAGATCTCACTTTTTCTCTGTATGGGCTTTTGGTCTTGGCATTTGTTTATTCCTTGATATTTGACGCGATGGAACAAATGGATGGGCTTTGGAACAAGAAGGAATGAGCATCAACTTCTCAGCAACCGGGTATATATCACTGTCGCACATACCAGATTACATACGAAGGGTGAAGCTGATTGGATTACGAACAACGTGCGCGCCAAGAATGCATTGCTTGGCAGGCAGAAATGCAGAAGTCTCCAACGGTGTTGCAATGGGCAGCCAAGTCAATCCAGGATAAAATCAATGAGAAGATTCCGCAAAAGGTGCATGATGTGATAACTGAAAGCATCAAGCACCTGGTGCAAACGGTGCTCGTCGGTTCGGAGTGGACAACCAAATCGGCTACCACCGCCGTTTCCTTAGAGGAAAAGGAAAAACAAGTGCTAGAAAAGATCAAGATGTACAAATACACAGCGACGGTGGAAGGAGCCGGGACGGGAATGGGCGGTTTGTTATTGGGGTTGGCCGATTTCCCGATGCTGCTCTCGATCAAGATGAAGTTTTTGTTTGATGCAGCTAGCTTGTACGGGTTTGATGTGAAAGATTATCGTGAGCGGCTGTATATCCTGCACATCTTCCAGCTTGCGTTTTCAAGTGGGGAGGTTCGCATCGAGACGTTTCACAAGATGAAAAATTGGCATGAAACGATCCGAGCTTACCCGTCCCATGCGGATTACTTAAAACAGCTGGATTGGCAGAAGTTCCAACAAACCTATCGTGATCACATCGATCTGGCTAAGATGTTGCAATTGGTGCCGGGATTGGGCGCAGTGGTGGGCGCCGCCGCCAATTACCAGTTTCTCGACGAGTTGGGACGTGCGGCTATGAATGCTTACCGGATGAGGCTTTTGCCTTTGCCCCGCTAGTCATGGAACGGCCTCTCCTACGAGAGATTCAACCGCCTTGCCACAATCAATGAAAAACGAGTCTGCCATGTGGAAGCAGACTCGTTTTTGTGTATGGTCAGTGGATATTTTTGACGATCTGTTCGGCCCGATGCCGGGAAAAATTAAATGTTTGCCACTCGGGCTGGGTTTCAAATTTCAAGCGGGACTTCATTTTCTTCAGCTCAGCCACCACCTTGTCGCCAATCTTGGGGTCTTGTTGCAGTTTGGCCAATTCCGGCACTACATCATAAGAGAGGCTACCGATATAGTATAGGTCAATTTCACCTGTTTGTTGGTACCGCTGAATGTTGCTTTTGGCGATGATCAGATCCAGGTTGGCGTAGTTGAGGGTGACCAGCCACACCAAGGTGATGATGGTGTAGCATTTGTACAGGGAGACATTGCTTTTCCAGACTCGCACCAATGAGACGGCAAATAGGGATAAAAGCAAAATCATAAAGGCTTGGGGCAACAAGCGCAACAGAGTGAAGCCGTAGGCTTGTTCATACATGGTTAACCGGGTGAAGGCGGAGAAGAGGATGAACAGACTACATACCGTGAGAATGGTGAGCAAAACTTGGACGGCCCGGTATAAGCCTTTTTTCTGTTGCGAGGCAAAGTGAAGCAATAACAGCAACACGCCGATATTGATAAAGCTGACAGTTAGCATTTCGCCGAATCCTTGGCGAGCGTACTCCGAATAGGTTACTCCCGCGGGCAAAGCGGATTCTGCCCCGCCAAACAAGAAAGAGATTTGGATCACAGTGAAAATGACGTATACCAGGTTGAGCATGGTAAGGATGGTGACGGAAATGACACCGTCCAATTTTTTTGCTTTCCGGGTTTCTTCTTCGCTTGTCCCTGTTGGTTCCGGTTCTTTGGTGGGGTGGAGCAGGCTCCAGAAATAAGCGAATAAAATCAAGGTGATGAAGGTGGTGAGAATGATGTGAGCGGGAATTTCGCCGAAATCGATATCCAATAGTTGTTTGGGTATTTCAATCACGTATTTCAGAAAGATGCTGTCGGCAGAGGAGAGTAGCACAATGACCACCAATAACAAGGGGCAAGTGATAGCAATTCCCAAACCGACTTTGATGGCCACACTACTTGGCATGAGTCGAGATCGCACCACTGAGGAGAAGGGCTTTAACAAGTTGCTGAGGGTGTGGATGGTGACCCGTTCGGCCATTTCTATAAGAAATCCGATGTGGTGCCAAGGGTGCTTGTGGGTGCCGGTCACCAGCATCGTATGGGCGACAAACAGCAGGGGAACGAGGAAAAAGTTCAACACCAGAAACGCCGGATTGGAAAACAGGACAAAGGTGAGGCTCAGCAATAGAATCAGAGCGACCAGTAGCCATGGGAAGGTGAACGACGGTTTGAGACGACCTTGGGAATGGAACAGCCAAGCGAACACGCCGTAGACTGCTACGACGAAGATCGGGTAAGCAATTCCGGCAAAGGTGGTGTCAAAGAACATGAAGTCATACAGCAGGCCAAGGGCGAAACACCATAACAAAAGCTTGCTTTCTTTAGTAACTTGATTTGCGTCTGAAACCCCCATAATGAACTTCCTTTCTCTGTGTTTTCTTTTTTTATACATATCATTTCATATTTGAATTCTTTTGCAAAGTCTTATCTCTAATGGCAACCGTCAACCTGATTCGTCAGAAACGTGCTGAGGAGATGATTGATCACGATGAGGAGTTTACAAGCAAAGATGGAATGAACTGGCGGAAAGAGACCTGTTTTTCTTTATTTGAAGGAGATTTGACTAATTCTACAGAAATATATCTTTTGATTTAATACATAAATAAGCATGGCAAAAAAATAATTTGATTGTCGAGGAGGTTGTTATGGGCAAAACGATTGCACTGATTGGTGCATTGGATACCAAAGGTCCCGATTATGCATTTGTGAAGCAGGAGATTGAGAAGCGCGGCCATTACGCTCTCACCATCAACACTGGGGTGCTAGGGGAGCCTTTGTTTGAACCGGATGTTCCCGCAGAGCGGGTGGCGGAAGCCGGTGGCATGTCCTTGGCTGAGCTGAGAAAAGTAAAAGACAAGTCTTTGGCCATGACGGTAATGACCAAAGGGATTGCCCGTGTGGTGAAAGAGTTGTTTGATCAGGGATTGATCGATGGTGGGTTATCCATGGGTGGTTCAAACGGAACCATGATCGGTACGTCAGGCTTGCGCGTGTTGCCTGTGGGGGTGCCCAAGGTGATGGTGAGCACGGTGGCTTCGGGGGACACACAGCCTTATGTGGGCATCAGTGACATCGTCATGATTCCATCGATTTTGGATATAGCTGGGCTGAACCGCATCAGCGCCAAGATTTATTCCAATGCGGTGGGAACGGTGGTCGGCATGGTGGAAACGCAAGTGCCGAAGATTAAAACCAAGCCGCTTATCTCAGCCTCGATGTTTGGCAACACGACTGTGTTGGTGAATCAATGCACAAAGCAACTGGAAGAAAACGGTTATGAAGTGCTGGTGTTTCATGCGACAGGTACCGGTGGCAAAACCATGGAATCGCTGATTGACCAAGGGTATATCACCGGGGTGTTGGAAGTGACGACGACGGAGCTGGCGGATGAATTGGTTGGCGGTGTTTTGTCGGCGGGCCCCTCCCGCTTGGATGCTGCGGGCAAATGGGCGTTGCCCCAAGTGATCGCTCCCGGATGCTTGGATATGGTCAACTTCTGGAGCATGTCCACTGTTCCGGGGAAATACCGCGACCGCTTGCTGTACAGCTGGAATGACAATATCACTTTGATGCGGACCACGCCGGAAGAAAACGCCATCTTGGGGCGGATTTTGGCTGAAAAGGCCAATCGATCCAAAGGGGAATTAGCTATTTTCCTGCCTTTGCAAGGTTTGTCCGAGTTGGATGCGCCCGGCAAACTCTTTTGGTGGCCGGAAGCAAATCAGGCGTTGTTTGACGCCATCAAGGAGCACATCCGCAAGGATATCCCGGTCTACGAACTGGATTGCAACATCAATGATCCGCAATTCGCCAAAGCGGTGACGGATAAATTATTGGAAATGCTGAGAAACGAAGAAGAATAGGAGCTGAGAAGCATGCCATTCATATCAAGAGATGAATCTCTCCGCCGGTTGCGTGAGACGGTGAGCCAAGGATCCCCGGTTATCGGTTGTGGAGCGGGCACGGGCATATCCGCGAAATTCGCGGAACAAGGCGGTGCGGATCTGATCATCATCTATAACTCAGGCCGTTACCGGATGGCGGGCCGCGGTTCACTGGCTGGCCTAATGCCGTATGGGGATGCCAATGGGATTGTGGTGGAGATGGCGAGTGAGGTTTTGCCAGTGGTAAAAGACACTCCTGTGCTGGCGGGAGTGTGCGGAACGGACCCATTCCGACTGATGCCTGTATTCTTGAAAGAACTGAAAGAAATGGGTTTTGACGGTGTACAAAATTTCCCCACCGTGGGTTTGATCGACGGCACGTTCCGCCAAAACCTAGAGGAAACTGGCATGGGTTTCGAACTGGAAGTGGAAATGATCCGCTTGGCCCATGAATTGGACATGTTGACCTGCCCGTATGTGTTCAATGAGCGAGAAGCAGTGGCCATGGCAGAAGCGGGTGCCGATGTGCTGGTGGCCCATATGGGTTTGACCACCAAAGGCTCCATCGGTGCGGAAACGGCATTGACTTTGG
Source organism: Laceyella sediminis (assembly GCF_003003125.1). GTDB lineage: Bacteria > Bacillota > Bacilli > Thermoactinomycetales > Thermoactinomycetaceae > Laceyella > Laceyella tengchongensis. Next base: position 6,029 of record NZ_PVTZ01000012.1, read on the forward strand.
AGCAGTCTGCTGAGCGCATTCAACGGATCCATGATGCGGCCAAAGCAGTTAATCCCCATGTGTTGGTGTTGTGCCATGGCGGCCCCATCGCCGAGCCGGAAGATGTGCGCACAATCCTCTCGCTCACGAAGGGAATTGACGGCTTCTTCGGGGCTTCCAGCATGGAGCGGTTGCCTGTGGAGGTCGGAATCCGTGCCCAGGTGGAAAGCTTTAAGTCTTTGGTAAAAGTGTGAGCAACATGGCAAAAGGAATGATCCGGCCAGGGTCATTCCTTTGTTGTTTATGCGATTGTAGGAGAGAATTTTCACATAGTTGACAAATAGAAGTTGGTTATGTGAGAATAATATAACATAATAAAATTATCTGAAACCAATAAAGCGAGTGGTTGCGATGAAGGTTAGCAAAACGCCAACAATACAATCGCATATACCCCTCTTGAAAAAGGGACTGTGTGGAAGTGAGTAACTTCTGCGCAGTCCCTTTTAGTTTGGTAAAGCGAAGAAAGAGGAAAGGGTGGGGCAGCGATGTATGCTGAGCAAACAAAACCTGTTGGGCAATTGATGGGAATAGAGTTGGATGGGAACCAGATTACAGCGGAGGATGTGGCCGCGGTAGCAATCAACCGGGTTCCCGTCGTTTTGGGTGATGAGGCAATCAAGCGGGTAGTCGCTTGCCGGCGGATGGTAGAAGAATGGGTCAGTGCCGGCAAGGTGGTATACGGGGTGACCACTGGTTTTGGCAAGTTTAGCGATGTGCGCATTTCTGCGGAGGATGCGGTGGCATTGCAAGTCAATTTGATTCGCAGCCATGCCTGCGCGGTGGGAAAGCCTCTGCCAGAACCAACGGTCAGGGCGCTGATGATGTTGCGGGCAAACGCGTTGGCCAAAGGGCACTCTGGCATTTGTTTAGAAACGTTGCAATTGTTGGTCGATTGCCTTAATCGGGGAGTCCATCCGGTGATTCCTGAGCAAGGGTCGCTGGGGGCGAGTGGTGACTTGGCGCCTTTGTCGCACTTGGCGTTGGTATTGATGGGAGAAGGGGAGGCGTTTTATGAGGGCGAACGCTTGCCAGGCGCCGAAGCGCTGGCCAAGGCGGGCTTGAAACCGATCACCCTGAAGGCCAAGGAAGGATTGGCCTTGATCAACGGCACCCAGGCGATGACCTCGATCGGTGTGCTAGCTTTGGCCAAAGCGGAAAGGTTAGCCAAAGTGGCTGATGCCATTGCCGCGCTGACGGTGGAATGCCTGAGGGGAATCCCCGATGCGTTTGCGGATGAAGTGCATCGGGTGCGCCCTTATCCGGAGCAGAGCGGTGTGGCGAGAAATTTGCGGACTCTGCTGCGGGGGAGCAAGCTAGTCACCCGGCAAGGGGAATTGCGGGTACAAGATGCGTATTCGCTACGCTGTTTGCCGCAGGTGCACGGGGCGACACGGCAAGCGTTGGCTTATGTGAAGGAGAAAATCGCGATTGAAATCAACGCTGCAACCGACAACCCCCTGTTGTTTGTGGAAGAAGGCAAAGTGATATCAGGCGGCAATTTTCATGGCCAGCCAATTGCTTTGGCAATGGACTTCTTGAAAATCGGGTTAAGCGAATTGGCCAATATTTCCGAGCGCCGCACGGAGCGGTTGGTCAACCCTTCCTTGTCCGGCGGGCTACCCGCATTTTTGAGCCATCAGCCGGGAACCCAGTCTGGACTGATGATTTTGCAATATGTAAGCGCTTCGCTTGTGTCGGAAAACAAAGTTCTTGCCCATCCGGCTAGTGTGGACTCCATTCCTTCATCGGCCAACCAAGAAGATCATGTGTCGATGGGAACCACTGCCGCCCGGCATGCGGCTCAGGTGGTAGATAATGTGGCCAAAGTGTTGGCCATTGAGCTGATCTGCGCCGCGGAAGCCGCCGACTTTGTGGGTATCGAAGGATTGGCCCCGGCCACTCGGGCTTTGTATGACCGGTTGCGCGCCATCGTGCCACCGGTTGCGGCAGACCGTTCCACCAGCCAAGAGATTGAAAGCGTGGCGGCAGCTCTCTTAGAAGGCGAATGGTTGCAAGCCGTGGAAGCGGTGTCCGGCCCGCTGTTTTAAAAAGGGTTTGGGTTCAATCAATGAAAGAGGTGATGCTGATGAAACGATTCGCGTTGTTGAGTCCGCCAGAGCTTGTCCGACGCACCAACTGGCGTGACCGGCACGAAACCAAAGTGGCCCACTGGTTAACGCCGTGGGACGGGCAAGCGGATGTAGAAGTGGGATTTATCGGGGTGCCCCTGTCCAAAACGTCGATCAGTGTGTCGGGAGCTTCCATGACACCCAATGCGCTCCGGGAATTATTCCCCACCATGACAACCTATGACATCGACCATGATGTGGATTTGCAGGTGCTACGGGCACATGATCTGGGAGACATCCAGATGCATGTGACTGATCTTCTGCGGTGCCACAGCAACATTGAACAAGGCTTGGCCGAGATTTATCAGGCGATGCCGCGGATGTTTCCCATTATCGCGGGCGGAGACCATTCTATCACCTGCCCGTCGGTCAAAGCCTTTAGGACCCGATATTCGGGCAAAGTGGGCATCGTGCAACTGGATTCCCATATGGATGTAAGGAATCTGGAAGACGGAGGCCCGTCCAACGGAACCCCGATCCGCGGGCTGATTGAGTCGGGAACAGTCGAAGGAACCCACATCGCCCAAATCGGGCTACACAGCTTCGCCAACTCTAAGCCTTACCGGGAGTATGCCTTGTCCAAAGGAATTACCCAATTCACGGCCTCCCAAGTGGCCAAAGAAGGCATCGCCCCGCTGGTGGAGCAGGCATTAGCGGTGGCTGGCAATGGTACCGAGGCTATTTATGTCACGGTGGACATGGATGTGTTGGATCAGGCGTATGCACCAGGAGTGCCCGCAATGGTGGCGGCGGGCATGACTTCGTGGCAGTTATTAGAGGCTGTGTACCTGTTGGGTGCACATCCAAAAGTGCAAGGGTTTGACATCGTCTGCGTCGATCCGGTACATGATGCGCGTCGGGCCACTGTGCGCATGACATTGCACACGATATTAACCTTCCTCTCAGGATATGCGAAACGGCTAGGCAGGTAAATGGATGGCAAAAGGGAATGACGCGCCTGTCTCCGAGCAACCGGGTATGTGTTCAATCCAACTCAAAACCAACGATGGGAGAGATGACAAATGAGTAAAAAAACAAAAAGAATCGTCCGCGCTCCCCGCGGCACGCAGCTGAATACCAAAGGATGGCAACAAGAAGCGGTGTTGCGAATGTTGATGAACAACTTAGACCCCGAAGTAGCGGAACGCCCCGAAGACCTCGTTGTTTATGGCGGAATCGGCAAGGCGGCCCGGAACTGGGAGTGCTTTGATAAAATCGTGGAATGCTTGACCGACTTGGAGGCAGATGAAACGTTGCTGATCCAATCGGGGAAACCAGTAGGCATTTTCAAAACGCATCCTTTGGCGCCGCGCGTTCTTCTTTCCAACTCTGTGCTCGTCCCCGCTTACGCCAATTGGGAGACGTTTCATGAGCTAGATAAAAAAGGGCTGATGATGTACGGCCAAATGACAGCTGGAAGCTGGATTTACATCGGAACGCAAGGCATTTTGCAAGGCACCTATGAGACATTCGCCGAAGCTGCGCGCCAGCATGCCGGCGGGACGTTGAAAGGCACTTTGACGCTGACCGCCGGGCTCGGTGGTATGGGTGGTGCACAACCGTTGGCTGTTACCATGAATGGCGGAGTGGTAATTGGGGTGGAGGTGGACCCGGCCCGCATTCAACGCCGTATTGACACCCGCTATTGCGATGTGATGGTTCACGATCTGGATGAAGCGTTGACGCTGGCGCAAGCGGCCAAGGAGGAAGGCAAGCCGTTGTCCATCGGCTTGGTCGGGAATGCGGCGGAGGTGTTCCCTGCATTTGTCCAACGGGGAGTGGTGCCTGACTTTGTGACCGATCAAACCTCGGCTCATGATCCACTAAATGGCTATGTGCCGGCTGGTTACTCACTTGAGGCCGCGGCGGAATTGCGTCGTGACGACCCGGCTACCTATGTGAAGTTGTCTAAACAATCGATGGCCGTTCATGTCCAGGCCATGCTCGACTTGCAAAAAATGGGGGCAGTCGTCTTCGATTACGGCAATAACATCCGCCAAGTGGCCTTTGATGAAGGGGTGAAAGACGCTTTCAATTTCCCCGGCTTCGTGCCCGCCTACATCCGGCCCCTCTTCTGCGAAGGGAAAGGCCCCTTCCGCTGGGCGGCGCTCTCCGGTGACCCGAAAGACATTCATAAAACAGATGAGTTGGTGTTAAAGCTGTTCCCGGAAAATGAACACCTGTGTCGCTGGATTAAGTTGGCCAGAGAAAAAGTGGCATTCCAGGGATTGCCGGCGCGAATCTGCTGGCTGGGCTACGGTGAACGCGTCAAGATGGGCTTGGCAATCAACGAAATGGTGCGCACAGGGGAGATTTCCGCACCGATCGTAATTGGCCGCGACCATCTGGATTGCGGTTCCGTCGCCTCGCCCAACCGTGAGACGGAAGGAATGAAAGACGGTAGTGATGTCGTGGCTGACTGGGCGATCCTAAATGCGCTTGTCAACACTGCTTCTGGCGCCAGCTGGGTATCGGTGCACCATGGCGGTGGTGTGGGCATGGGTTACTCTTTGCATGCGGGCATGGTTGTTGTGGCTGATGGTTCCAAAGAAGCGGAAGAACGTCTGTCACGCGTGCTGAACACCGATCCGGGCATGGGTGTGATCCGCCATGCGGATGCCGGATATGAATTGGCGGTGAAAACGGCCAAAGAGCGGGGAATCCGCGTACCCATGCTGGGAATTTGACCGAACGCTGCGGGCCTAGATGCGGGTCCGCAGCCATTTGGAAAAGGAGTGGTCCGATGGAAAACAAAGCAATCGATTTGCTGGTGCATCACATTGGCGTTTTGGTGACCATGCGGGGGAAGGATGAGCCGCGCACCGGACGTGATATGGATGACGTGGGCGTTGTAGAACACGGGGCGGTTGCCATTCGGGACGGGAAAATTTTTGCCGTGGGCCAAGAAGAAGAGGTTCGTGCGCAAATTGCGGGCATGGCGGTGAAACAAGAGCTGGATGTCCAAGGCCGGTTGGTCACACCAGGACTGATCGACCCCCACACTCACTTGGTGCATGGTGGGTCACGGGAACATGAATTGTCACTCAAGTTAAAAGGGGTACCTTATCTCGAGATTTTAGCTCAGGGCGGCGGGATTTTGAGCACGGTTCGGGCCACCCGCACCGCATCAGAAGAAGCCTTATATGAAAAAGCTAAAAAAAGCTTAGACCAGATGCTTCTTTATGGAGCGACGACGGTTGAAGTCAAAAGCGGTTATGGATTGCGGTTGGAGGATGAACTCAAGCAATTGCGGGTAGCCAAACGGCTGGATGAGACCCACCCGGTAGATGTGGTGTCTACGTTTATGGGAGCGCACGCTGTGCCAGAGGAATATAAGGGACGCTCGGCGGAGTATGTGGATCTCGTTATTCACGAAATGTTACCCGAAGTGAAGCGGCAAGGCTTGGCAGAATTCTGCGATGTGTTTTGCGAGCATGGCGTTTTTTCGGTGGAGGAATCCCGCCGTATATTGTCGGCTGCTAAAGCGAACGGGTTTGGCCTCAAGATCCATGCAGATGAAATCGAACCGATGGGCGGGGCGCAACTGGCTGGAGAGCTGGGTTGCATCTCGGCGGAACATCTGTTGGCGGCCACGGACGAAGGCTTGGAAGCGATGCGCGATGCGGGAGTGATCGCCGTCTGCCTGCCCGCCACCTCATTTAATCTGCGTTTGACCTCCCATGCCCGGGCGCGGGCGATGATCGACATGGGTGTGCCAGTAGCCTTGTCCACCGACTATAATCCGGGAAGTTCCCCCACCGAATCTTTGCAGTTGGTGATGACGCTCGGTTGCCTCAACTTGGGAATGACTCCAGAAGAAGTGTTGACGGCGATGACCATCAACGCGGCCCATGCTATTGGCCGGGCGGATACGGTTGGTAGCTTGGAAGTGGGCAAGCAAGCCGACTTGGTGATTTATGACGCCCACAATTTGGCTTATCTGCCTTATCATTTTGGGGTAAACCATGTAGACACGGTAGTCAAAAACGGAAAGGTGGTTGTCGCTGGTGGCCGGTTGACGGCTGACTGATGGGGCGAGCCATTTAATTTGCCAATAAGTCTTACGGGAAGGACGCGTTTACCGGTCCTTCCCGTTTTTTGATCACTCCCGCAGGGGCGGGAAGCAATAGCATTCTTCCGCGAATGGCTTATGGGAGGGATGGCCGTCAATCGGCTGAGGCGGTGACTGTGGATCGGGGATGAAGCGGTTTCAGATGAGGGTTGGTGATATGCTTCACATATTCTTGCGCACTGAGAAAGATTTCTGTATCGGTTGCTTGGAGTGCATGATAAAAACTGAACATCGGCAGGAAATTCAACCCATTCATGTTAGCCATCGCTTGATATGGACGCATCAATTCTTCCAATGTGAAATGATTGAACCCATCTGGCCCATAAGACGATTGGGGCGCGCCAGTGGAGATAGCCAAAATGAGGTCTTTGCCGGACAATTGTTTGCCTTCCGTTTCCGACCATAGTGAGGCCAACACTTCATCTTGCCATTTTTTCAACAAGGCGGGTGCGCTAAACCAATACAAAGGAAATTGGAATACAATTCGATCATGATTAAACAGCATTTCTCTTTCCCGAACATGGTCGATGATGCCGTCAGGATAAGTGGCGTATAAGTTGTGCACAGTGATATCTGGATGCTGCCGCAAGTACTGTTCCCAATAGCGATTCACTCTTGAGTGACGAAGGTCGGGATGGGCGATTAACACTAAAATCTTCATGGTTTCCCCCTGTGTATCTCTTTGGAGTTGGAATATACTTTCTATACTTATATAATCACAAAATGCAATGGTTTTTTGATATAAAATGTTAATATTAATCATATTTTTAGGGGAATTATCCGTCTAGACATTCCTTCTTCGTGACTCACAGAAAAGGTAGAGAAAAGAGTCCACTTTCCGGGTGCTGGCGCTGGCGAAAATTGAATTGGAAGCGATCCGGCTGTATAATTGTGCCAACTGGCTTGAAGCCGTGTCATACTGCCGCGCAGGCGTATGCGTTCAAGGAGAAAGGGACGTTAGCTCATGTTAAGATCGTTATGGCAACAGCACGGTTTGTTTACAAAGCAAGGCGACAAAGGCCTCCTTTTGGTTCCACCGCCGACACTTGTCTCCGCTTTTATCGCCGAACAGGAGCGATATCAAGTGGAATTGGCGGCGATCTGTGCCGACGGAGAACAGTTGAACCAACAGGCCGCCGACTTCGCCCGCTTCACGATGGCGTCCTTGCTCGCCACCAATCAATATCTCAACTTCCGCCAACGCGATATTCGCCGGCTGGAACGGATGATGCGTTCATTACTGCTGGAATTGGCCGATCTTTGCCAGCAGGGAAAAGTTACCCCTGACCGGTTGACGCAAGTGTTCAACCAGCAAGCGCTCAAGGTGAGCCAATGGTTGTTGAAGTCCAATGGCCTTCACGCCTTTCAGCTGGAGGGTGACCAGGTGCTGGTGCGGCGGGTTCCCTGTGCTGAATACGATGCTTCATTCCAATTAGAATTATTGCAGATTGAGCTGGCTGACCTCCGAGAACCGGTGCTTGACATCGGTTGTGGAGCCCAGGCGCTGTTGGTTAACGCCCTTAGGGAGCGAGGCATTGATGCCTATGGATTGGAGCGCTTGGATCAGGAGGAGAACCCGTTTATTTACGCCGCCAACTGGCTCGATTTTCACTTTGTGCCCGACAAATGGGGTACGATTATCTCTAACATGGCCTTCTCCAACCACTTTTGGCATCATCACATCAGGAAAGACGGGGATTATGCCAGCTATGCGCAGAAATACATGGAAATCCTGCGTTCGCTCCAAGTGGGAGGCAGCTTCATCTACGCCCCGGGTCTGCCCTTCGTCGAAGATATCCTGACCGACAGCGGTGATGACTACACGGTTATCCGCCGTCCGCTGGACCCTTTCCCCTTCGCACAGGAGGAGACAGAAGAGTTGCATGGTTCACGCTGGTATGCGGTGTCCGTGCGGCGCAATCGGTAGTGCTCATAGTAGCCCTAAACCGGATTGATGAAGGTTGGGTTGAATTTGCCATAAGAACGAAAAAAGCCGGTTCTCACATACCATTGAGGACAGGCTTTTTTATATTTTGACCGAACCATGTTTGCAAGATCGGGTGGTTTGGGTATGAATGGATTGAAAATAAAGAAAGGTTTCATGAGACATCACGGAAGGAGACGAAGGAGATGAGTGCGGAAGATACCGCCAAAAAGAAAAACGAAAAGACAATTAGCATACAGCGGGCTTGGTTGTATGTCCTTTTAGGAGGATTGTTGGAAATCGCGTGGGCTACAGGGCTTAAAACAGGAGGCATCAGCGGGATATTGATCGTCTTGATGATCATCAGTTTCGAGCTACTGGTCCGCGCCCTCAAAGCGCTTCCCATCGGAACCACTTACGCCGCCTTTACGGGGATTGGTACGGTCGGACTTATTATCGTTGATGCCCTGTACTTGCGCCAGCCCATGAGCGGGTTGCAAATCGTGCTGACCTTGGTGCTGATCGCCAGCATCATCGGCCTCAAACTAACCAGCGATACCAAAGGAAAGGAGTGAGGGACATGGCTTGGGTTTACCTCATTATTGCCGGACTGTTCGAAGTCGTCGGAGTCATCGGTCTCAAACGCGTGTCTGAAAAGGATAATATCCTCAACAACGTCATCCTCATCGGTGGGTTCATTGCCAGCTTCAGCCTCTTATCTACGGCGATGAAAGAAATCCCTCTCTCCGTTGCCTACGCCGTCTGGACCGGCATCGGCACACTGGGCTCCACCGTGGTGGGGATGTTGTTTTTCAAAGAGTCAAAGAGCTGGATTCGGCTGGCCTGCATCCTGGGAATTGTGTTTTCGGTGATGGGGTTGAAGTTGGTGCATTAGGGTAGGGGTAGAAATCGCAGCATAATTGTAATAGGCTAGATAATTAGTTAACAAGGAGAAGTGCAAGTTTAATAAGACTCTTACAATATAGATGTAAGAGTCTTTAGTTATGAAGTTTTAACGACCAAATAGTTTTTTCTGTTAATACTATTTATATTTGCATACCAAAATATTCTCTTCGAATTCTCTTCCAATAATCCTGTCCTACTTCTTCGAAAATTTGGAGGAGTTCATTGTAAGTGTTTGAATTGTTTCCAATTTTGTTCCATAGTGTTGAACCAATTAGTACAAATCTATCATCATCCATATCAAAGAAGCTATAGGGAACAGAATGCTTTGATTTTCTGTACATTTTTCCTTCCCCTGCAGGGTTGTACGGCAATGCGAAGAATGCTTCACAATTTGGAAAAGCGGTACGTAAGATAAGTAAATTTCTCTTAGCTTCAGCAGTTTGATCTTTATTAGGTTTTACTGTTTTGAATGAATAGAATTCTTCGTGTCCGTTAGGTCTGCGTATATAAAGATCAGAAACAATTGTGAAATTTTCTGTTCTATTTATACTTATATTTTTAAGGTCATTAATTTCCATTTCGATGTTAGGCTGTACGCCCTTTTCTTTCTTTTTTCTCTGATTTTCAATAATCATATTTATTTTATCAGTTTGGTGAGTGTTTAAAGTCAAGTGTCGCTTATATTGGTTAATTGCGTATGCTCCTGTACCTTCCGCTATGATTTTTCCGATTTGCTCAAAAATATTTTGGCCTAGAGTTGTAACAAAAGAACGTTCAAACTTGGCACCTTTCCAAACTTCTATGGGAACTAGAAGATAACCAAAAGGATTTTTTTCTCGAATTTCATTTTCGTTAAAAGGTTCATCATTCACTCTCTTTGTTATAAGACTTTCTAATACCGACGAAATGTGCTCTTTTATTCGGTTTTTAGTTGAAGAATCCATATACACACCTCTTTATAAATAATAAAAGAGCTAGAGCTCTCTACCTATTTTAAGAGATACTCTAGCTACAAACAATCTGTAATTATACTAATTCGTATACTTTAAGTTTATTTATTATTGATAACCCTAATACTTTGGCAAGTTTAATTGGTACTGCGTTACCGATTTGTGTATATTGTTGTGACAAGCTGCCCTTAACAACATAATTTAGAGGAAATCCTTGTATTGCAAGATATTCCTCAATACTAAGTGGACGGTCTTCAAAAGGGTGGCCTAAGTTAGTACTCTTTTGTACAGGCACTGTCAACAAAGTAGGTGATGGCTTGTCTATATTGATACGGCGGAAGAACCCGACCTTTCCACCACCAGAATTATAAGCCCCCCCCATCGCATCTTCTACAACTGTCTTGGGTAAATCACGCCAGTTTCCTCCACCTTGAGGGATCATCTTCATGTATTTTAATCGTTCAGGAGAATAGGGCATGTAATGGTGATGTTTAATTTTGAGGCTTTTTAATACATCACCGACAGTAATCCATGGCTTAGTATATAAATCACCTTTTTCTGAGTGAGTTGGTTCCGGGAATTCATAATTTATCTTAAGATCCTTACGAGTTCCAACGATGAATACACGTTCTCTTTTTTGAGGAACTCCATAGTCAGCGGCGTTAAGGAGCTTGACCTTTACATCATAGTTTATAAATTGCTTTAATAAATGAGCCAGAGCGCTTCCAGGTGTTTCTTCATTACTTAGAGGTGCAAAGCCTTCACCTCTTTGTGAAATTGGACGATGTTTTAATGCAGCGGATAAAAGCCCTCTGACGTTTTCTAGTAGGAAGAATTTAGGTTTAACTTCATTAACTATGTCCGCGAATTTCAGCATTGCTTGTCCACGAGGATCAGCAAACGCTTGTCTTTTCCCCGCGGTGCTAAAACTCTGGCACGGGCTACCTCCAAATATAAGATCAACTTCATCAGTAGTATTGAGGTTAGCCTCTTTATATATACGTGACTTATTGTATTCCATGATGTCACCTTGTCGAACATTCATATCGGGGTAGTTGCTTTTTAATGTAGAGCAATATATTTTCTCTAATTCAACACTTAATTTAATATCGAATCCCGCTTGATGTATTCCTATATCTAGTCCGCCTGCACCTGTAAAGAATGATATTGCGATAGGCATATAATACACCTCACCAACAGATTGGTAAGGTAAGTATAACATTTAATTATCAGTCGGTCCAGTGTAATGTTAAACTCACTTTTTATATTTAACTAAATTTGTAATTTTTACATATTTAACAAAAATGAATTTTGTTATAGTATAATTTTGATTGTTCTATCTATTTGGGGAGGAGCCACCCGCCTTGGAAATACGCACATATGAACATTTCACCTTAAACGAACTGACGGTTTTATGGAACCGGGCGTTTTCCGGTTATTCCGTTAACTATGAAGTGGATGTCGATGCATTTGCCCGGCAATTGGCGAATTGGGGACTGGACCCAAGCCGGTCGTTGGTGGCGCTGGTGGACGGCAAGCCGGTGGGGTTCATTCAGTCGGGAGTGAAAGATATTTCCGGACGGCGCTTGTCCTGGAACGGGGGAACGGCGATCGTGCCAGAGTACCGGGGGAAAGGGGTCGGGAAGCGGTTGATGGTGGCGGCGATGGAAGTGTATCAGGAAGCGGGGGTGGATGTGGCCACGCTGGAGGTGTTGGTGGAGAACACCCCGGCCCTTCGGCTGTACGAATCCTTTGGCTTTCGACCGGTGAAGCGGCTGGTGACGTTGGAATGTAAGGCCGTGCGTCCGCTCCCGAGAAGGACACCGCTTGTCTACCAGTTGGCTTTGCCGCAAGCGGTGTCTGGGAAGTCATATTATGATCCTGATGCCCCTTGGTTGGCGCACTGGTGCAATCTCAATCAGGCGCAAGCGCTCCTGATCACCGACGGACAAGGAGTGGATCGGGGGTATGCGCTGTTCAGTATCAAGGAGGATGGCACAGTGACCTTGCACCAGTTTGTGCCCAATCCAGCGTGTGGGATGACGGAAGCGGAACTTTGCGATGCATTACAAATGATCTGGGACATGGGATCAGGCCGCGCGGTGTTGGACGATTTTCCGGTGCATGATAAGCGAATGTTGCCGTTGTTACAAGAGATGGGGTTTGTGTGGAAAAGAGAGCGGCATCTGATGCATTGTAGATTATAGAAAATAACTAATTGTTTCTTCATCGTTACGAGATTAAAAGGCCGACTTTTTAGAGTTGGCTTTTTCTTTTTGTTTAGGTGGATTTGTCTTCATAGTTAAGAGAGATATTTTTTAGGGAAAAGAACAGGACTTACTAATGTTCCACCTTGTACTCATAATCTGGATCATATATAGCGGAAGTTTTTCCAATAATTGAGCCTAAGGCATTTTAAATGTAGGCGGAGCACTTAGTTCCCCTCTCTTCAATTGTTCATGAAATCCCTTGTATGACTTTATTATTTTCTGACACAAATTAGCCAAAAAATTTGAACCATAAACGCGCGATTAAGTAACGAATTAATTTATACAACAACAAAAACATATTGTATTTTTTAATAGTTAAAGGAGAGTAATGGATATGAAAAAGATTTCTATTGCATCAGCAGCTATTGCGTTGGCACTGGCCAGCATGCCACTGGCCGCATTTGCAGAAGAGAATGCAGAAACCAAACCGGCTACGGACGTGACCACTTCCGCTCCAGAAACGGAACAAAAACCGGCCACGGCTGATGATAAACAAACCGGTGAAAAACCAGCGGGTGAAGAAACCAAGCCAGCTACAGGTAACGAAGGCAAAGACAACAACAATGACACTACCACACCGCCAGCAACGAATCCGGAGCAACCACAAAAGCCGGAAGAGCCAAAGCAACCGGCTGATGAGTGCAAAGCTGAGCCAGATGAGGATGACTTCCATGACATTACTATTGTCGATATCAAAGACTTGGGCAACAACAAGGTGAAGATTATTGCAAAGCTGAATGGCAAAACTGCTAAAGGCACCTGGTACATTGCAGCTGGTTCGGAAGACGCCGAAGCTCCACAGATTGAAGCTGAAGTGAAAGGCAACAGTGTAAACTTTGAATATGTTTTGGACATCACAAAGCTGAATGCTGGCGAAAATGCGATCTTTGTTGCTTTTGAAGGAACCATCGACGGAAAAGCTTGCCAATTCGGCTTGGGTTACGAGTCCTTGCTTGTTGAAGAAGATGGAGGCAAAGGTGACAGCACGGTTAAACCAAATCCTGACAAACCAAACACCAAGCCAAACCCGAAACAAGGTAAAGAGGGCGTGAAGCAAATCAAAGGCGGAAAATTGCCGAAAACCGCTACTTCTTACCCAGTGGGTGCAGTAGCTGGTCTCGCTCTGTTGGCGGGTGGCGCAGCGCTGATGATTCGCAACCGTCGCGCGGCTGAATAATGAATGACAAAAGGATGGGAGAGTTTTCCCATCCTTTTTTTGTATTGTTGTGCATTGCTTTATTTAGTGTGAATGACACGGTTGTCGAAAAACAACAAGGGTGCGTTTTGTTCAAAAGAGGGGATCTGTATGCCCCATGATTCGACTGGAGACAGATTACAAGTATAGGAAAGGTAGCCGCCTACATGTGTTGCTCCTGCTTTGTCCGCGATTTTGACAATGAGATTGTCATGCAGGGGTTGAAATTTCATCAGACAATCAGCGAGCACTTGTTTGGCCTGGATTTCGTCCACTTCCGCGTGGATGACCACTTCAAAGAGGGCGAGTTGTTCTGATTTGTATACCCGATTTGCTTGATATTTGGGAATGTCGGTAAAAGGGACACCGAGTTGCGCGAATCGCTGTTCATACTCTGTCTCTTTAGGAGAAGCCGGGAGTCTGTTCAGCTTTTTCACAATGAAAACAAAAATTCCTACTACTGTCCCCAGCACCACTATGAAGCTCAGACAGGTATACAGCCATGCTTGTGTTTCGGATACGATAGTTGTGAGTGCGAAAAAGAGAATCAGATGAATAGTGATAACCGCGATCGCCCCGCGGAAATACCATTTTTTTAAACAAACTTCTTCCGAATTAGTAGATAATTCGAAGAAGGCATCCAGCAATATACCTGCTAAAGTGAAGATAAACAAAACCTTTACTGTGCTCCAATTGATCCATTGAAGTTTTTCATATAACACGTAAATCACAATGAAATATGTAAAAGTCAGTTCAATGGAGCTTTTGACGAGCCATTTTAAAAGATTGACTGTCTTATTCATATAGTACATCCCTTTATTTTTGCAAAATATTGTAGAAGCAATACGCTTTATGTTTGTTTATTAGTCAATTCATCCATAAATTTATTGATATATTATATGGATCAACTCCTTTATAAACAAAAATATATTGAATCGAATATTCGGTAAACATTTATATGATATAATATATCTATTATAAATTAAAGTTAAATATTTTATATTAATGGGTTAAAACAAGTTAGGGCGTGCCTGATGAATATGCCAGCGGCTTCAAAACCATTTTCTCATTCGCTTCACGCGTGGCGAGGCGCTCTTCGAGAAAAGGTTTTTCCGCCGCTTCTTTCCCACCAACTTGATTTGTCAGACACACCCTCATCTCCATATAAATAACTATCCCCTTCCATACTTATGTTGAAGGGGATAGTTATAAGTTCATTTATTATTGTGCTACGGACGAACGTGGATGCGGCCTTGCTTGTCCACTGCCACTGATTTGACAATGGTGCGGGCAAAAGGAGCACCGCTTGTAGTGGTTCCGCGGATATTGATAGTCAGGTTGTAGGTGCCCGCTGATGTGACCGGAATCTGGATGGCGCGGGAATCGATGGGGCCGCGTTTGCGGAGGATGATCCGTTCTTGTTTGTGGTTTGTGTGTGGATCGGGAATATATTGGATTTGCGCTTCTGTTTTGATTTCCTTGATCAGGTTGTGGCTTTTCCCTTTGTTGGTTGCAGTGACAAGGTATTCTGGAGCATAGGGTCTTTTTTGTTGTAAAGCGAGTTGGGCTGACAAGGGGGAGTTGAAGGTTGCGATCAGGGCATAGGCGCTTTTGCGGTCGGTAGAAGTGCGGATTTTCCAAGTGCCCGCCATCGGTTTGTTCAGCTGAGCGATATGTTGCCAAGCGCCTTTGAAAAGGGTTTGTTGGTCTTGCGTCACTTTGAACGAAGCCGGTTGCACTTGACCGTCAGGGCGGATGAGTTCTATGCGGTTGAGCGGGTGATTGCTCATCCAGTTAAGCGTGACGCTTTCCGTTCCGGGCTCAATCACAAGGGATTCCTCCAAGGTGCCTTCCTGTTCTCCGCCGGTAAGGTAGATATTGTTTTCTGCAAGGAGTGGAGAAACGCTTTCTGTCGTGTTATTGGCGGAAGCGGTTTGCCGGGTGGAGGTTAGATAGGGGCGGATCACATCAAAGGTCTCTTTCCCATGATAAATGGAGAGATGATCCCAATTTCCTGTTTTTATATGGTTGCCGTAGGGGAGCTTGGTGCTGCGCAAGGGCACGACGCCATCACTGTCTTCCAGCATGTAAAGTCCGCCAAACCAAGTCGGGGATAGGAAAGGGCCCCAGCTGTTACCAGCAACAGTGAAGTAAGCGTTTTCATTTATTTCCGGACGACTGTCGGTCTGGGTGCGGAAAGATTGCATAACGCCGGTTTGTAGACTGTATACGGCTTCGTTTCTTGTGCCGAGCAGGGATGACAGCCACCAGACCCAGTCGCTGTAAGCCAAGTCAGCTAGCGGACTGCCATAATGGGGTGAGCCGATGGTGATCACATTGGACACCAAAGGGTGTTTGCCATAGTGAACCAGCGCGGTTTGCGTGTCGATGCCCCCTTTGCTGTAACAGACCATGACCAACTTCTTGCCTGGGAAATGATCGGCGATCTTCTGTAACTGTTCGGCAAGCATCTTGCCGTTGTTCCAATTGCTACGGGGATCGCCACCAGCATCATGCAACTCAACGAAAGCGGTTTCAAAACCAGCCTCCCGTGCACGCTGATACATGTCGTTCCCAGTGTGCCAGATGCTGGATGCGTTGAACAAGCCTTGAACGAACACAATGACTGGTTTGGCGGGATCGGGTTGGGGTGGAGCGTCACCGATGTAAACGGTTCCAGGAACGCCGGGAATACCGATCACGATCGGAAAAATCGAACCGCCGTGTGATGTCGCTTGCGGGACGATCATGGAGAATAAAAGTAACAGGATGAGACAGCCGACAGCCCAAGTTTTTCGCATGTGCGCAATCCCTCCTTATTAGAAAAATATTGAATGTAACTGTATTATAACAGATAGATAATTTATTGTTAATATTCATATTCTTCTTATTTTTATAAATAAGTTTACAAACATGGAGTGGTATACAATCTGACCAATGGATTGCTGAGGCAAGTTATTTCAACAGTTGGCTTTATAAGTGTCGATGGGTGGTTGATAAACCAAAAAAGGCGAGTCTCTGTAGGGACTCGCCTATGCTACCCCATCATAAGAGATAGACGAACAAGATGCCGATGGTGGTGGCGACCAGATAGATTATTGACAGCAAGATGATACTTTTCTTTCTGCTTTGGGTATAAGCTTCGTTTTTCTGATTGGACTGGGTCGCTCCCAAGCGGAAAGTGACGAAAAAGGCAATGAGGCATAGCAACCCGCACAGGATGATTGCAGCTGTAGTCATCATTGCGACAAGCTCCTTTGATAATTGATAGGTTTACTCTCATTTAGCATACCATACCTAAACGCCTGTGCCCGCCCTTTTGGTTTCGGCTTTTTATCGGGGCGGCCTGATTTTTTAGGCTTCGCTTGGTTGGGTCGAAGGTTGTTTCGTTGTTTCCACTTTGCTATCGCCCATCAAGGCAATGGCAATGGCTGAGATGGCAATGGGAATCAAAGCCAGTAAAAAGGTATAGGTAATAGAGGAGGACATCGCATCTACGATTTTGTCCAAGACCATGGGCGGAATCTGCGCCCGCTCGCTCGCTTCAAAAATGGAACGCGCGTCATTGAGCTGGGCCGGATTGAAGGCGGCCGGGCCATGCATGTCTTTAAAAGCATCTGATAACTGATTGGTGAAGACTTTATTTTGGATGGTCCCGAATATGGTAATGCCCAGAGTCATGCCCAGCGATCGGAAGAACGAGTTGGTCGAGTTTGCCGATCCGCGGAAACGGGGCTCCATATTGTGAACAGTGGCTGTCGGCAGGAGTGAGAACGAAAAACCGACGCCGAAGCCGACCAGAATCATGTAGGCAGTCAACAACCAGCGTGTTGTGTCAGGGGTCATCGTGCTCAAAAGGAACATACCCGACAGATAAGCGATGACTGATAGGATCATCAGGGTGCGGAAGCGAATTTTGGTTTGGAACACCCCAGCGACTGCGCTACCAGCCACTGATCCCAACATCATCGGAGTCAGCACCAAGCCAGCGTTGGTGGCCGATCCACCGTACACGGCTTGCACAAAAATCGGGATGAACACGGTTAAGATCACAAACGTGGCGCCGTACAAAAAAGCGATCACTTGTGATGTGGCGAACAGGCGCCGCTTAAACATCCAAAAAGAGATAATCGGATCGGAAGCTTTTCTTTCTGCAAAGATGAACAACAGGAAGAAGATCGCGAAGCAAGCGAACAACCCGATGATTTGGGTGGAATCCCATGCGAATTCCTTGCCTCCTAATTCCAGGGCGAACATCAGGCTGACGACGGCCACCACCAGCGTAATCGCGCCCCACCAGTCGATTTTCTGCTCTCTGTGTTCTGTTGATTCCTTATAATATATGAAAATAAGAAACAGAGAAATTAAACCGAGCGGTACATTAACGTAAAAAATCCACTGCCAACTGATGTATTCAGTGATATATGCACCCAAAAGCGGGCCGAAGACGCTGGAAGTGCCAAAAACGGCGCCCAAGAGTCCAGTCATTTTGCCCCGTTTTTCAGGCGGGAAGATGTCAAATACGATAGTGAAAGCGATGGGCATCAATGCGCCGCCACCAATTCCTTGGATTGCGCGGTAGATGCTGAGCTGAACGATGCTTTGCGCCGTACCACACAAGATTGACCCTAGCAAAAACAGAGCCAAGCCCAAGATGAAGAAACGTTTGCGACCGTACATATCGGACAGTTTGCCGAAGATCGGCATGCCGGCCATCACCGTGACCATATAGGCGGAAGTGACCCAGACGAATTTGTCCAGCCCGCCCAGATCCGCCACGATGGTGCCCATGGCGGTGGCGACGATGGTATTGTCCATCGCCGACATCAAAATCGCCAACAGCAAGCCGACGACGACTAGACGGAGATTACTTTCTTTGGAAACCATTTGTTTAGCTCCTTTTTAACCAGTAATGAAGTGATGAGAATATTTTATAGTTGGTTCGCCGATTCAGCAAGTGAAGGTGCCGCGCTGGTGACTTGCCAAGAGCGGCGAAGGTGGGGGCATCACATGCCATAGAGGGGAGGAGCGGGTGGTTATGTATCCGTTTGTCCGGGTAAAGATTGGCCTGGTGAGTGTCACTTGATCTTGAGTTATCCTCTTTAAAAAAGAAAAAAGGCGTGACCAAGCCGGGGGGTGTACTCCCCGGCGCATTTTATATTTTTTCCCGTAAATGGTTAAGAAACTCTATGTGATAATCATCCCGGCGCTCCATGGCTTCATCGAGATAGGCGTTGATTTGCACTTGCAGATAGTGGGCTTCCTCTGCGGTGAGAATGATGTCAGGGTTGCTAAATTTATTCAAGATGGATGTGATCAATGACCGCTCTTGTCCGGCGTGGTTCAACGATCTCATCAATTTTTGGGCCAAGAAATACCGTTCTTTCAAATTGATGTAACTCATCAGGCTCCCTCCCTTTTGTCCAAATGAACTCAGGACAGGATAAGTTGTGACGTAACGCACCTTTTTCGTGAAATTCAATAAGAATAGTAGGATTTTAATCTAATATAAAGTAACTATCCGTTAGAGTCAATATTGATACAATTATCTTTATATACATAAGGATGTGTAAAAGGGGGCGGGCACGTGGTCATCAGATTATTGCGGGAGACAGACGCCGAAGCGTATCGCGACGTGCGACTGCGGGCGTTGCAGGAGTCTCCGGAAGCCTTTGGTAGCTCGTATGAAGAGGAAACGCAGTGGACAGTAGCCCAGTTTGCGGAGAAATTGGCGGTCACGCCGGAGCGTTGGATGTTGGGCGCCTTTGATGGGAAAGGCAAGCTGGTGGGTGTTATCGGATGGTATCGGGGGGCGCGATTGAAGATCCGGCATAAGTCCCATATCGTGGCTGTGTATGTGGAACCGGAGCACCGGGGAAAGGGGATTGCCAAGCAGTTGCTGTCGCAGGCGATTGACCGGGTGCGGACGGAAACGGATATAGAACAAAGGGCTGAAAGTGGGAGAGGGTTATGTAGATTTATGCCATATGGTTTTGCATATAGAAAAATAAGCGTGAGTAAAAGCGGTTCAGGTGCAAGCATGGAGAGGCGCCTAAACCGCTTTTTTCTGGAATTTTCGAAGAGCCTGTGCCATGTGAGTCAATTGGGACAGCAATGAGATGGGATGGATTCCCAGAAAAGTGGCGGCAATCCATTGACGTGCCTTAGTGTGATGTGAAATGATGGGCGTGTTATATAAAATTCTAAGAAATATCTCATATATCATGCATCAGATGACATGATTTGATGGGCTGGGATGAATGTGTTTGGCTGTGCGCTGGGAAAGAGCATTGCAATCCTATGGCGAGAAATACAGATTTTAAGTAAAGGAGAATCATAGATACTTATGACATCATTGCTCCATGAATTAAAACAGATTGCATCAGAAGTGGAGGCTGGGGTTTCCGAAGAGAGGCGGAGAGAGTGGATTGAAGAATTGTCGCTAAAGTGTGGCGAGTGGATGGGCCATGCGGACGCAGAGGTGCGGTGGACGGCGGCATCGATTTTGTATTGGTTGGGAATTGATGCCGAATATGCGGGCGATTTGCTGGAAGTGCGGAAGGAGGCGCTCAGAGTGTTGCACGAGCATCCTCTTTTTTGCAATCCGGTGGCGGAAGCGCTGCTCAGTGGATGGGATGAGCTGGATTGGGGAGCATTGCATCATGCGTTTGGCACGGCGGAGGATGTGCCGATCCACTTGAAGGCGATGTGTGCGGAAGACGAACGGCTTCGTGAACGGGGATTGACTCGCCTAGTTGATCATGTGCGCCACCAAGGGGGTTACTGTCAAGCGCTTCCCTATGCACTCCGTTTTCTGCTTCGCTTGCTGGCGGAAGAATATCCTTATCCGGATACGCAAAAAGAGATCATCGGCGTGCTGTTGACTCGCTTCGTTGATGATGAGGCGATTGTTTACGGCAAGGCCGGGCAGGTGCTTCGGGAAGGGATGATTTTGTATCTCCCTTATTTAAACCATGAGGAATTGGCGGTTCAAGATCAGGTGATCACCTTGTTGGGGAAAGTAGGCAAGGATCATCCGCTGGCGCACCGGGCCTTGATGGATATCATCGAAAGGTCTCCTTGGGAATATCAGCAGTCGCTCGCTCTTTACGCATTTGGGCATTTGCGGCACTGGTCGCCGGAGCATGAACAGTTGGTGCATGATTGGCTCAGTTTTCACCCATCTCGTGATTGGCAACGGGATGCTGCAGCGGCGCTCATCTTTTACCACGGAGGCAAAGGCCCAGCCGCGGCTTGGCAGAATATCCTCGATTATTTTCTTCATTATGGGCATGAATCGTCGCCGTCTGATCAACTTTTTATCAACTGGTGGACGAATTACACTAGGGAATCCCTCCCAACTGATTTAGAAGAGATCATTTATCGAATCTCTGATTTATAACCTTTCTTTCTTTTTTTAGGGGTGGCTGGGTGAATACCATGCAGTGATGATCTTTTTATTGACCAGTCAGTTTTTTTTCTACTCACCGGATTTTTTTCTATATAAAATGGTGAAGAGCAATAATCTTTATATTAGTCAGGTGAGAAAAGATGAGCGATTTCCACTTTAAAGTGAATCTTAAAGGCATGATTGATCTGTTGTCCAATCACTTATACAGTACACCCCAAGTGTTTGTCCGCGAGCTGTTGCAAAATGCAGTGGATGCCATCACCGCCCGCAAACAGCTTGAGCCGGATCATGATGGGAAAGTGGGCATGGAGGTGTTTACCGCCGAGGAGATGGCGCCCACCTTGTATGTGGAGGACAATGGTGTCGGCCTGACAGAAGAGGAAGTGCACCGTTTTTTGGCCCAGATTGGACAGACGTCAAAGCGGTCGGAGTATGAGACGGATTTCATCGGTCGGTTTGGGGTGGGGCTTCTGTCCTGTTTTATCGTCAGTGAGGAAATCGTTGTGATCTCGCGTTCTATCAAAAGCGAAGAAACGATCGAGTGGCGGGGACGCCCGGACGGAAGCTATCAGATTCGCAAATTGACGCAGACGATGTCCCCGGGCACCCGCATTTATATTCAAAGCAAAGAGGGATTTGAGCGTTATTTTGCACCTGAGCGGGTGCAAGAGTTTGCTAGGTATTATGGAGAGTTTTTGCCGTACCCGATTTTCTTCTACGGGGAGAAAGCGATTCGGCTGACAGCCGATCAAGCTCCGTGGGAGATGAGCTCCATCGATGCATTGGTGTATGGGAAAGAAAAGTGGCATGTCGACTTTATCGATGTGATTCCTCTACATTCACCGCTCGGTGATGCGCAAGGCATCGCTTACATTCTGCCGCATTCGGTCACTGTCAACGCCAAGCGAAAACACCGCGTTTATGTGAAACAGATGCTTTTGTCGGAGACGGTGGAGAAGATTTTGCCGGACTGGTCCTTCTTCGTTACCTGTGTGCTGAATGTGAATCATTTGAAGCCGACGGCCTCCCGCGAGGAGTTTTATGATGACGCGCTCTTGGAGTTGGTGAAAAAAGAGCTGGGCGATTGCATCAAACGTTATCTCCGACAATTGGCAGAACGGAAATCGCCGCTACTTGGGGAGATTATTCGCGTTCATTATTCCTCCCTGAAACTGCTGGCGTTGGAGGATGATGAATTGTATGCGCTGTTCATCGACTGGCTACCCTTTGAAACGTCACTGGGCACGATGACGATGGGGGAGATCCGCCGCCTGACGCCAACGATCTGCTATACGCCAGGCGTGGATGAGTTTCGGCAGATCAGCAAAGTGGCCAAAGCCCAATCGCGTTGCGTGATCAACGGGGGATACATGTACGATCTGGAGTTGATTGAAAAGCTGGGGCGCGTGTTTCCAGACACCCATGTTGAACGGATCGATTCTGCGGCATTTACGCAAGGATTTACCGAATTATCCATTGAAGAGCGAGAGTTAGCCTATTCTTTCATCCGATTGGCCAATGCGGTGTTGTTGCCTTACCGGTGCAAAGCGGAGATTAAGAAGTTCTATCCTCTTGATCTACCGGCGTTGTACACGACAAGCGAAGAAGGATTGTTTTTACGTATGGCCGAGCAAACCAAAGAAGAGGCCAATCCCCTGTTTGCATCGATCATTGAGCGGGTGACGACAAATCAGGCCGGACAGGATTATGCTCAATTATGTTTTAACTTTGAAAATGAGATCATTCAAAAAGTGATTCGGGTGCAAGATCCTGAGCTGTGCCAGTTAATTGTGGAAACGCTTTATGTGCAGGCGTTGCTGATGGGTCATTATCCCTTGAAGTCGCAAGAGATGAGTCTGCTGAATAGCGGGTTGGTTCGTTTCATTGAACGAGGCTTAGACGCTTAGGAGGGAACAAGTGATGAAAGAACAATTTGACTCGTTGATGAAGCGAGCAAAGGATTTGCCTGACGGTGAAGCGAAAATCGCCCTGTTGGAAGAAGCGGTGCGGCTGGCCGACACGTACCAACAGACGGAACTTGGGTTTTCAGCCCGCATGGAGCTAACGAAGGCGACGGTGTATGCTGGCAGAGCGGACAAGGCATTTACGACGTTTGGTTGGTGCTTGGCTCACTATGACAAACAGCCCGAGGCGTACAACAGCCTGGCTGTCATGTGGCAGTATAAATGGATTGTGGACAAGCTGGACCGGTTCCCGACGATCAGTCTGGAGCAAATGGAAGCGATGCTGGAAGATCTTAAGCAAAGGTACACAGCACTGGGTTACAATGAGCGCTTTTATCATCAGACCAAATTTGTTTTTGCCTGGAGAAGAGGCGACTGGGAAACGGCCGAACGGGAGTATGAGCGGTGGTTAGCAGTACCTCGCGACTCGATATCTGACTGTGTGGCGTGTGAGCTTGATCTTCAACTGGATTATTTGTTGAGCCGTGATCAGTTTGTGGAAGCGTATGAGCGGGTGCGGCCGATTGTGACCGGGCAATTGAGTTGTAGCCAATCCGTTCCGCATATCACCTTTGCCAATTTTCTGCTCCCCTTGTTACAGGAAGGTCGGCTGGAGGAAGCGGCCATGTTCCACGAACGGGGTTACCGCTTAATTCTTGACCAGCCAGGCTATATCTCCTCGAAAGCAAAGCATTTGAAGTATCTGACGATTATCGACCACGCACGGGCTATTTCTTGTTTGGAGAAGGGATTGCCAGAAGCGTTGGCTTCAGCAGACCCCCATTCTAAGTTCGAATATTTCTTGGCGGCTTCCGTACTGTTCGCCTATTTGGATGATCGGGAAAAGCAGGTGCTCCATATTCCCGAATATGTAACGGAAGCATGGTTGCAGGAGCAAACGGAGATGCTGGCACGCCAATTTGATGAACGCAACGGCACCACCCGCTACAGCGACCGCATCAGGGAAGAATTGCGGGAAGTGACATTGCTCGCCGGACGGGTGCGCGCTTGGCAGATGGAACAACAGGCGGGCCAGGAAGAGGGGGAAGCGGAGGCGCGAGCCGCATGGGAGGCACTGATGCGGGGCGTGGAAGCCCACGATCCGGAAGCGATGTTCCGGCTTGCGCTAGCCTTGCTCGAAGGCGGCCCGGAAGAGCAGCAGGAAGGTATCGCTTGGTTGCGCCGGGCGGCTGAGGCCGGCAGATTGGATGCGGCTCATGTGTTGGCGGAGCAATTGTTTGAGCGACAAGCAGCTGAAGAGGGGGCTGCGCTATTGCGGCAAACTGCGCAGGCGGGGGATCCCCAGGCGATGAATCAACTGGGCTACCGGTTGTTGTTCGGTGTAGGCTTGCCTGCCAACCAAGAAGAAGGAAGAGACTGGCTGCGCAAGTCGGCTGAAGCAGGTGCGTTGAGCGGCATGTTCCAATATGGGTTGTGTTTGCTTGATGGTCTGGGAGGGGCGCAGGAGCTTGAGCAAAGCGAGTTCTGGCTCCAACGCGCAGCCGAAGCGGGCCATGCAGTGGCGATGCAGGTGCTGGGTACGCTCTTGTTGGAAGGCAATCTATTCCCGCACCGGCAGGAAGAAGGGGAACACTGGCTCCGCCGATCAGCGGAGGAAGGGTATCCACCTGCCATGCATCAGTTGGGAAGCCGCTTGATCACGGGCCATGTGCTTACCGCGCAACCCGAGGAAGGGAAGCAGTGGTTGAAACGGGCCTCGGAAGCCGAGTATGGACCTGCTATGCATGAACTGGGCTACCGGCTGCTTGAAGGGGATGGCCTCGCCAAGAGCAGTTTGGAGGGTGAAGTGTTGTTGCGCCGGGCAGCCATGGTGGGAGAGGAAGGCGCCATGTTGGAGCTGGCCGGGCGGCTGTTGCAAGGAGATGGGGTCGCATTTCGCTGGGAAGAAGGGTTTGAGTGGTTGCGGAAGGCAGCTGCCACCGAACTGCCGGAAGCCATGTTTTTGCTAAGTTGCTATCTGCTGGACTATCCCGATTTAGCCACCCATGAGGGCGAGGCGGTAGAATGGCTACGCAAAGCGGCTCTCACTGGCCATGAAAAAGCGCAAGCCTTGTTGGATGAGTTGGGAAAAGCATAAATTACGCATCAGTCGGAGGCTGGCCACCCATGAGGGAGGCCGGCCGTTTTCATTTGGTCTTTACTTCCTGATTTGCACATTTTTTAAACAAAAAGGAATTTAAGAGAGAATGGAGAATTAACAGCGTGAATGTACGGATGACTCATTGATATTTGCTTGGGGTTGTCTGATAAATCAAGTTGATACATATGAAGTGGCGGAGACATCTTTTCCTGATAAGCACCGATGGGCAAGGAAAGCGAAGGGAAAGTGGTGTTGGATTCGCCGGGGATACGCACCAGACGCACCCTGAAAACCAGATGGATGAACAAAGGGGAGATGTGCAATGCGTTTGAGAATGGTATGGCTGTCCGTTATCGTGGGCTTGTCGTGGATGTTGGTGGGATGGACGAATCCGCCGGCGCCAGCAGATGCGGAGGTTCCGTCCAAGTGGCAAGCCGCTCAGGGGAAGGCATTGACAGTGAGGCTAGAGCCAAGCAAAAACAAGCAGGAAGCGGTGTCCGATGTGGTGATCACATACAAACCGGATGTCGTATTGGCTTATGGGCGGGCGAAGTTTCATTTGCCTAAAGGGTTTTCTGCGGTGGCCGGAGATCTGATCAATGGCCAACCATTGACGGCGGACTATATTCAAAACGGGGGGCAAACGGTGACTCTGCCGTTCGGCGTGGATATAGGGGCGATGCGCATATTTGAGTTGCGGCTGGTCGGGAAAAAGTTGCCCTCGGCGGGACAGTATAAGTTCAGAGCGGAATATTGGGGCATTGGCATCGGCATTTACAATACGGCCGAAGCGGTGCTAGAGTTGAGAAATTAAGTGCATCACCCCCAGTCTTATGCGGTCGGGGGTGTTTTCTATTGCGCCGATCATTTAAAATGAATGGCAACGGATGGTTCAATCAAGTGAGGAGGCGAAAGCGTGTCCATTCGCAAAATCGAACATGTCGGCGTGATGGTAAAAGATATGGATGCTTCACTAGCTTTTTATCAACAGGTGGTGGGGATGGAATTGATCCGCCGCATTACGGTGCCTGCTGGGGGATTGGAATTGGCGTTTCTCGGTTTTCCGGGCGCAGAGGAGACGCAGGTGGAACTGATTCAGGGATATCCGAAAGCATTGCCGGAGGAGGGCAAAGTCCACCACATTGCATTTACTGTGGATGATATCGAAGAGGAATGGAATCGGTTGAAGCAACTGAATGTCTCTTTTCAAGACGAGGAGATCACCACCCTGCCCGTTGGTCGCTATTTCTTTGTACACGGCCCTGATGGGGAGTGGATCGAATTTTTTGAACCGAAGAAGTGACGACAGAACGCCATGCTTTCCAGCATGGTGTTTTTCAAGTCATTATGCTAGAGCGTGTCTGATGAATAGGCCAGCGGCCAGACACACCCTAGTGGCATTTGCTGTGTTCATTGTATAATGAAGAGGGAGCGAAACAACTGATGACTTCGCAGAAGAAATGAGTGAAACCATGAGTAAACCATCGATGAAACGGGTATTGCCGGCTTTTGTTATGGTTGTATTTGTGATATTTTTCACAAATGATCTGGTGGAGCAATTATTGCTGTGGGCGATCGGTGTGACCGTGCCATTGACGCTCTGCCTGACAGAAACGAGGAATCGTTTGGGACAGATTGATCGTGTGTATCAATGGTGTTGGCGCAGTTATCCGTGGTGTGCAGGACTGGGGGCGGCTTCATTTCTTTTGCCCAAGGGTAATCTTGCTGGGCTTCTCTCTGTGCCGTGGCTCGTCTTCACCGTGGTGGTGGCGGTGTACGGATGCAAACGCCTGCTTGAGCGAAATCGCCATGCATTGGAAGAGCTGGCGATGGATTGCGGTTTGCTCTACCTGGCTATCGGCGGGGGATGGTTGGCGGCAAGCCGTTTTGGGATGCCTGTTCTTCATTTCAGTGAAGAGATTGTAGCGTTGACTGGCATCCATTTTCATTATTCCGCCTTTGTGGTGCCGATCTTTGTCGGCTTATTAGGCCGTGCAGTGGACTGGCGTGCCCAATTCCCTCTTCGGTACCGGTTGATGTCCGTGGGAGTGATCACCGGCCCGATGTTGGTGGCCATGGGCATCACTTTCTCCACCGTACTAGAGTTTGTCGCAGTTGTTTGGTTTGTCGGAGCCTTGCTACTTTATACCGCACTGCTTCTCCCCGTGGTTTGGAAGCGGGAACAGCGTGGAGGGATTCGGGCCTTGTTTTTGCTTTCTTCAGTGACTATATGGGGGACAATGGCTTTGTCTGTCATTTATAGCTTGGGGCGGATGATGCAGATTTCTTTTTTCACCATTGAGGAAATGGTTCTCCTGCATGGGATTGCCAACGCATTTGGCTTTGTGACAGCCGGAGCGTGGGCTTGGTGTGCGAGTTTGCCTCCAGAGCGCGGATTGCCGTCTGGGATTCCGCATAGTTTGCTTGCGGGAAAGGGGCGGATTGGTGCCGACATCTTGACCCGCTTGGGATGGGTTGATGAAGCACGCTACGTGCGGGGGCTGGTAGATGATTTTGCTGTTTTCGCCCGGCCTGATTTTGATCCGGATGCCGTTCATCCTTCGATTCGATCTTTTTATGAGGATACGCTGGCCTACCGACTGGAGGCGAAAGTAGAGTGGCAAAAAGGATTCCGGCGTTTTTCCGCATGGTTTAGCCGGTTAACTGGCCGCATCGGGCAATGTCATCTTCCTCCAGCTGGTGAAAAGGTGACGGAAATGAACAGTAGACTGGCAGCAGTGAAAGAAGTGTGCGACAGGAGAGTGGCGCCCCGCGCTTGGGTTCGCACGCATGCTGGAACGGGCCGGACGGTATTCGTGGCGGTTTACTCCATTCATACCTTCGCAGAGGAGACATATATGAACATTGCCCTGCCGTTTCCCGGGGGCAACTTGACCGGCGTGTTGCGGCTGGAGCATGGTACGGGGGCGAAAGGGAAAAGCGATGGGTTGGTTCTGACGAGCATTCAAGGAGTGAAGCCGGGTGATCAGGGGCTTTATTGGACCTCACGCTGGGGTTTGGTGGTTTTACCTTTGCGTGAACGGTTCCATGTCTGGGTGGATGAAGAAGGCAGGATGCAAGCTGAGCATGAGATGTGGATATGGAAATGGCGGTTTCTTCACATCCACTATCAGTTGATCCGTGAGGAGGCTGCCCAAGGGAAGCCTTAGGTTGATCCGTCCTAAGGTTGTTCTAAAAAAAATAGACAAAGCGTTAAGAGATGCGCTTTGCCTTACTTATGTTAGTAGATGGGGTAAGTTTCGCCAAACAAATTTCCGGCTGGGTAGACATGAGTGAATGAATAAAGCGATTGGTTAACAGAATGTAACGTTTTCCTTGCTTTTGGAAATAATCAATCTTGCACTCGCGCCGCAATTGGCTCAGACAGCGGGTGATGGTGGCGCGAGTGGAGAGGATGGCGGCAGCCAGCTCTTCATGCGTGATGGGAAAGGGCAGGGCAAGCTGATGCTCGGTGGTCTTGGATTGGAATGGCTGAGCAAGGAAGAAAAGAAATTGGATGAGTCGATCCTCCACAAATTTGTTATGTTTGATCATTTGCAAAGTTTGTACGCGGGTCCAATATTTTCGCAATTCAGCGATAACGGAAGCGGCGATTGGAGAGTGGAGAACCTCCCGCCAATCACAGATGGAGACCTGGACGGGGCTGTGGGGGCGAAACTCACAGGTCCGATCTGGGATGAACGGTACCTCAAATATGCTTCCTTCCTGCAAGACATCCAACAAGACATGGTTGCCATCCTCTTTGGTTTCCCACAAGGTGCCATAACCGGCTTGGATTATGTACACCTTTTCGGGTTCCATTTGGACGGGGTGATGTTCAATCCACTGATCGTTGGGGCATTGACTCAAGAATGTTTGTATGGTTTTCTCCACGCCTATGCCTCCGCGAAAAAAAGCTGAGAGGAGATTGCGTTTTTATTATAAAAAGGACGCAAAGTTTAGTGCAATGAGTTAAATCTAGATATATTTACTGAATATGAACCTTTATTTAACGAACCCGATTTGATGAAATACCGTTGTACTTGGGTTGTGGGGTCGTTTGAGCGAGAAAAGATCATCAAAAATGGTTAAATGAGTTGGTTAAATTGTCGTTTGAAACAGCTATGAATTCCTGTCATTTAACCATTCGGATTAACTAGATTTCAGATGATGAAAATGATTTAATTTTTATATGAATAGAAAAGCGGTTTGACGACTCACTTGAGTGGCGTAGCAAGAAGGCAGTGATCAGAGTTTTCCGCCATTATAACCCACTTATTTCAAAAAAACGATATAAAAAGGAAATTTCGTTGTTCAACGAGCGCCGTAGACAAGTGATCTGAAAAAGGGGCACGGTTTTGAAACCTAAGGGGGATGCCGCGCATCTATTCATCAGACAAAGTACCAGTGAGAAAGGAGAGGTTTCGATGGAAAAGCAGCCGATGCCGACCGTTGGCGGCAAAAAGAGGGAAAGCAAGGAAATCCTCAAAAACAAAAAGCCGCAAAAACCAGGGACGGATGATGTGACCACTAAAGGCGATCAACCTCCTCCAGGCGGTATGCCGTCTGAAGATTGATGTTGGGATAACGGCACCCCATATGGTGACAGCGAAAACTGAACCTGAAATGGATCAGCTTTCGCTGTCTGCCAAGGTGGTGGGTGCGTGCAACAGGGCCTCAAACCGCAGGGCCATATCGTAAAAATCAGCCGCCTTTTTGTAAGCGTTTTTCTCGTAGTAATGTCGCCCCAAATCGTGGGCCATTTTTTTTGCCAAGTTCAGCTGGTTCTTTTCGACAGCCATATCAATCAGTCTCTGCGTTTCTTTTTCATACAGCTGTTCTTGAAAGTGGGATTTGTACAATAGCGCTTTAAACATGTGAAACTCGACATAGTGATACCATTGTTGATAGGTTTCCGCGATTCGCAGGCCCTCTTTCAAATATTGATCCACTTTCCCCAAATCTTTGCGTTCCATGTAGATGAGAATCAATTCCCGGTATGTGTGCACTTTCGGTTGTTCCGCGCCGATTTTACTCCGTAGCTGGAGGCATGTCTCATAGTGCTTGATGGCGGTGTCAATTTCCCCTTTTGATTGGTATGCGCGGCCGTAATTGTATTCAATCATGCCGAGGAAGTTGACGTTTTCCGTTTTTAGCACGATTTCCAACGCCTCATCCAAACACTTGATCGCTTGGTTGTATTGGTGATTTAAGTTGTATTGCGTCGCTTTGGTGATCAGCACTTTGGCCTGATCCACTTCATTGCCCAGCTTTTTATGTATATCTAAGCTTTTTTGCGAATAGTGCAGGCAGATCGTTTTGTCCTGCGATAGATGCTGTTTAACAAGGCTGAGATTGTAAAATAGGATCGCTAAGTCTTTTTCTCCAACCCGGTTAGACAAGCGCTCAGCCAGTTCGTAATAATGGGTCGCTTTGATGTAATCTTGGGTGCTGAAAAAGATGTTGCCGCAGTTGAGATAGTAGTAGAAAAATTCGATGGTCAGGTCGGGTGGGACCTCGTCGGGAACCGATTTCTTGGACAATTGAAACACTTGCTGCGCTTCACTAATTCGGTTGTCGGTCAGATAGTGCCGAATCAATATCGTGTAAATGTTGATTCGTGTGTCCAGCAGGTGCGATTCAAACAGGGAAATTTTCAGCAGATATTCATCCGTTTCATTAAGAATGCGTGTTTTTTTGTACTGGCTGATGATGTTGGCGATCCGTTGCTTTTTCTTGTTGGAATCATCGTCGCAGATGTCATCGGGAACAATGCCAAGCTTCTGGCATACGGCGCGGATGAATGGGGCGGAAGGTTTGGTTTTGCCATTTTCGATGCGGCTGAGATAAGCAACCGAACAAATGCCTTCGACCAATTCACTCTGTCGCATATTCTTCATCATGCGAAGCTGTCTTATTTTTTCTCCGATATGCATGGCCACGGCCACCTACTCTGTTAGTCAATTCTTTAATTTTAATATACCAAAATATTGTACCAATAAACATTATTAAGTGGAATGATGGAAATGCATTTGCTACTTATGATTATCATCTTTTGCACATGATTGATAGTGATTAAAACACGATGTTCACTATGATGGGCGGGTAGTCAAGCAGGGAGGGGCGCCACCGCTAAATGGTTCTCTTTCTCTTGGATGAGATTTCTTCTATATTAGAAAATGGATAGGCTGGACACGATAGGAGAATGGAGACAATGAAGAAATCAATTTTCGTAGGGGCTTTGCTCTTGATTTTGATTGGTATCGCCATCTTGCAGAAGGGATTGCCAGGCTCATCAGAGCTTGGTCCAGGGGACCCGGCGCCCGCTTTTACGCTTGAGACCATTGACGGTCAGAAATACGCATACAGCCATGCCAAAGGCAAACCAGCGATCATCAGTTTTTTCGCCACGTGGTGTGATCCATGCCATAAGGAGGCTCCGCTGTTGGTGGAGTGGCATCGGAAGTACGGTTCGCAAGTGGAGTTTGTGTTTGTCAATTGGACAAAACGGGATGATGTGAAATCAGCCCAATTCTTTGCCAAAGATTATGGGATTCGGTTTCCTGTGGTGATGGATCAACAAGACCGTGTATCAAACCAGTTTCAGATTAAAGTGATTCCGACCACTTATTTTATTAATCGGGACGGGAAAATCGAGCGGATTGTCAAGGGTGTGCGTCCGGCCGATACAGAAGCATGGTTGCGTGCACAGGTCAAGTAGTTATCCTGAGACGGAGATGGACGGGTGTGGCAAAGAAGGATAACCATCTTTTTTCAATAGGTTTTGTTTCGTTTCATAACGGATAATCTATGTCGTAAGTAGATGAGGTGATAGTATCATAGGTGTCAAAGTCATGGTTTCATAGCTTTTAAAAATCACATGACACAAAGGAAGGGAATGGTAACATGTTAGGAAAAGTGGCATCCGATGTGCTTGGCCTGAGCGATGTGGGGATTGTTATCAAGCCAGAAGATTACAACAAGGTAGATACGGACGATTATGTGATGCATGAAGATAATGAGCGGATCTACTTCCTCATCAAGTCGAAGGCCGATGAGTATTGCTTCACCAACAGAGCGTTGATTCACTTGGATGGAAGCAGCGCATCGAGCAAAAAACGCACACTGTACCGGTATGACTATTGCAACTATCGCATCTCCAATGTTACCTTGGAAACCGCTGGCATGATGGATATGGACGCGGAGATCAAGTTTATGCTCGGCAAAAACATGGAGTACTCGATCGATGTACATAAAAAACATATCAATGAGTTGAAAGACCTGTACAAATCACTCGTTCGCATCTCCATCGTGCAGGCGGACAGCGAAGCGTTGCTGGGTTTGTCCAGAAAGAGCATCGAGATGGCCTCCAACACCCTGAGCCAAATCAGAAGTACAGAAGGCATGCTCAGCCAACAATTTAAGGAATTGAACCAAATCGCGTTTGATTGGCTCGCCAGCACAAGAAGTCGTTACATGGTGACAGATTTCGGCTTTGTGTTTGATCGTTACATCAACAACTGATAACGGATCATTGTCCGCCCGTGCATCGAATGCTCGATCACGGGTTTTTTTCAGGCGAACAAAGGGGCCGACTTGGGGCGAGGAACATAAGATAACGATTGAAATGAAGCACTAGATGCGCGAAAATAAATATAAAAGTTCTTAATCGAAAGCGTTTGCAAGAGCGGATGAACTGTGAAGGGAGCGGACGATGGTGGATGATCCGAGGAGTCGGATGTGGGGAGTGGGGCTCCTGTTTCTGGCTTTTGTCTTGGCTCTGCTGCTGAAACAAGCGTTTTTTGCGCATCTCTTGGGAGTCGGATTGGCGATGGTGGTCTGGACGAAGCTTGCCGCTTTGTTCCCGCGCAAACTATCTGACTTTTCACTCGCGCAAAAGGTGCTGTATGTCTTTTTGATGCTGTCGGTCTTCGGTTTGACTATGGCGTTGGTGACAAACCGAGGGTGACCGTTTGATTGGCATACGAATGGGAAGGCGCGCTTTCGCCAGTATGTGATGGGAAGTGCCACACGCACTCTAGCTGTGTGGCACTTCCCGTTTTCCATTTGTGGTTCGGGTGGGGGGGTGAGTCTTGCTATTTTTTGCTTGGGTGCAAAAAATAGCGATCCTTACGCGGCGTGAGCGGCGATAAACTCGTCCAGCCGTTTCTTTTGCCGCAAATGGTGGGCGAAATGCATCACGATGTGATGATACCATTCTTGGACGTTGATATAGCCGAAATACGGGTGTTTCACCTTACGGCCAGGCCATCGGAAATCACTGGACTCGTCGCTGATAAAAAAATTGTTGCATTCTTGTCATAAAATCACTTAACATAAAAGAAAGTTGGAAGCGCTTAGATCGTTTCTGTATTTGTAAGTTAATAATGGTGATGAGGATAGGAGACCACTAATTTAAACTCTTTGCGACGTTGCAAAAGGGTTGTATTTGTGGTCTCTTTTTTTCATCCCAATATTTAGCATGGGAGGGAATTGCCGATGAATTGGCTTTTGACATTGTTCAAGCCAGCTCCTCATATTGAGAGGTTGCCAGCGGACAAGATTGATTCAACTTATCGTCGGCTTCGGCTACAAGTGTTTTTGGGCATTTTTATTGGTTATGCTGGCTATTATTTGGTGCGGAAAAACTTTTCCCTGGCCATTCCCGATTTGGTGCGGGAAGGCTTCTCCAAAGGTGAGTTGGGACTGGTGCTGTCAGCCATTTCCATCGCATATGGTATCAGCAAGTTTTTGATGGGGATCGTTTCCGACCGGAGCAACCCCAGGTACTTCCTAGCGACGGGCCTTATTTTATCAGCTCTGATCAACATGGCGTTCGGTTTGATTCCCGCTATTACATCCAGCATCACAGTGATGTTTGTGCTGATGTTTTTAAACGGCTGGGCGCAAGGCATGGGATGGCCCCCTAGCGGAAAAACGGTGGTGCATTGGTTTTCCATCAGTGAACGGGGCACAAAAATGTCTTTGTGGAACATCGCCCATAATATTGGGGGCGGGCTGGTGGCTCCGTTGATGACACTAGGCATCGCGATTTTCGCCACCTGGAAAAGCGTGTTCTTCTTCCCAGCAATGATTGCGCTGGTGATCGCCCTGTTCATCTTATTGACAGTACGCGACACGCCGCAGTCGGTGGGCTTGCCGCCGATTGAAGAATACAAAAACGACTATCCGCAAGGAAGCGAAAACGAAGATTACGACAAGGATTTGACCACGAAGGAAATTCTGTTCAAGTATGTGTTGAACAACAAGTTCTTGTGGTATATCGCCCTCGCCAATATCTTTGTGTATTTTGTACGCTATGGTGTCATCGACTGGGCACCCACTTATCTCACGGAAGCGAAGGGCTTTTCTCCAGAGGGTTCTAGATGGGCGTACTTCCTGTATGAATATGCTGGCATTCCAGGCATGCTGCTGAGCGGATGGATGAGCGACAAGCTGTTCAAAGGGCGGCGCGCACCGGCAAGTGTCATATTCATGGCCGGCGTATTGATCGCCGTATTAATCTACTGGCTAAATCCGGCGGGCAATCCCTTGTTGGATAACATTGCCCTGGTAGCGATCGGGTTCTTGATTTATGGTCCAGTTATGATGATTGGTTTGCACGCATTGGACTTGGTGCCCAAAAAAGCTGCAGGCACCGCGGCTGGCTTGACTGGATTTTTTGGGTACCTCTTTGGAACCGCTTTCGCCAGCGCCATTGTTGGCTATGTCGTTGACGGCTTTGGTTGGGATGGGATGTTTACACTGTTGGTTGTTTCTTGTGTTTTAGCCATCCTTTTCTTGGCTCTGACATGGAACACAGGCAAATCTGAGCAAAAAACGGTTTAAACCGTCATTTGACTACTGACATCAATGGGGGAACAGCAAATGAAAAAGTCAATGAAACGTGTAGCCATGACCATCGCCGCATTAGGACTCAGCTTTGCAGTCGGGGTGACCAGCGCTTTCGCCGCACCAGATGCAGCTCGGGCGGGCAAAGGACACAAGGATCTTTTGTCACCCGACCGGATCCTGAATGTGGCCCATCGGGGGGCTTCCGGCCATGCGCCTGAGCATACCATCGTCGCTTATCAGCTGGCGAAAAAGATGAAAGCGGACTACATTGAAATCGATTTGCAGATGACCAAAGACGGCCACCTCATCGCCATGCACGATGAAACGCTGGATCGGACCACGAACGGCACCGGACTGGTAAAAGATCACACCTTGGCTGAAATCAAGCGGTTGGATGCCGGATCATGGTTCAACGAAGCATATCCGGATAAAGCGAAGCCGGACTACAAAGGATTAAAAGTACCGACGCTTGATGAAGTGCTTCACCATTTTGGCCACAGTGCCAATTACTACATCGAAACCAAAGCGCCGGAAATCTACCCGGGCATGGAAGAAAAATTGCTGAAGACCTTGGAAGCTCATCGACTCATTGGCAAGCACGCCAAGCGTGGAAAGGTGATCATCCAATCTTTCAGCCCAGAAAGCTTGAAAAAAATCCATGCTCTGAACCCAGAGATCCCCTTGGTTACCCTGCTGTGGTATGAAAACGAACAAGGCCACATCACGAAACGGGAACTGGATGAGATCAAAACCTACGCCATCGGGGTTGGTGCCAACTTCGACCGCATTGACCGCGCGTACGTCCAAAAGGTGCGCAAGAGTGGCTTGCTGTTCCACCCTTACACCGTCAACGAAAAACCGGATATGAAGCGCATGCTCGATTGGGGCGCGACCGGCATGTTCACCAACTACGCCGACCGCTTGACTGACCTTTTAAAAAAGAATTGCAACTAGTTGCCGGAAGATCCAGGATGGTGAAAAAAACTCTTCTCACAAGCTTGTGAGAAGAGTTTTTTTTGTTCGGTATCACAATATTAATTTTTTCCTTGCTGACTCTTTACGTATTGGATTAGTTGTGGTTGATTACTTTCTTTTGCTATGGTTTCAGTTAATGCTATCGTAACTAATCATCCTATTAATTTCGGCATGTTTTAAGGGTGAGATTTTTTACTATCTGATGCAAACATGTTTCCTTCTAAATACGCTATCACAAAATCTTTATACTCTTCCCATTCCCATTGGGTTACGGGCAAAAGACTGATAATTTCTTGGACAAAGAATACGAGTTACACAAGAAAAATCAAGATTATTTATATAATTTTTTAAAAAATATTTAATATTATGGTTATAGGTACTATAATAAAACTGTAGCCGCAACATACGTTCTCTACCCACACTATCTATTCTGGTTAAATAACCGAGGGGGGTATGACGATGCGCGGAAAATGGTTTGTTCTAAAAGGTATGGGTATCGAAGGCCGTATTGCAAAAAAATTCAGGGCACCAAAACCTAGTGCCTGCTGGTCATGTGGCAAAGACGACAAACTGTCATGGAGCAACGGGGAGTGGAAATGCTCCCGCTGTGAAGTTGTCGTCGAGCCTGATTAATCTGATTATTTAAAAAATAGGTTGATGACAGTCTAATGTTTGACGTATACTTGAACCAGTCTCATATTTGGGACTGGCTTTTTATTGATACCAATAAGGAGAGTAGTCCTCATGA
This sequence comes from Laceyella sediminis, assembly GCF_003003125.1. GTDB lineage: Bacteria > Bacillota > Bacilli > Thermoactinomycetales > Thermoactinomycetaceae > Laceyella > Laceyella tengchongensis. Next base: position 42,568 of record NZ_PVTZ01000012.1, read on the forward strand.
AAAAGCGTTGGTACCAAGCCTTTTTAGACGGCTACAAACCGGCTGTGTTAGAATTGAACACCCTTCAAACTTACAGCCAATTAAAAGAGTATCCACACATTACACACGTTCTACCGCATGAGCCGCGCAGCTGTCTGTTCTTTCAAAATGACACCTTGATGAATGACTTTAAAAACAGAATGGACGGTGTACAAGCCTACTCTGGTGCATACCATTATCATCTCGGTATCGCCCTTGGATTTCCTGAACGATCCGTGCAGTACTATGCACACATGCGGGAAATTGAGGAGTTGGTCGGTGAATATCCAATCGACGAGGTTGAGAACGGCGTAGGCGTTGTTTGGGCTGGCTTTTACTTTTCTTCTCACAAAGCATTTGTCGTAGATGAGATCAATTGGCTTTGGAAAACATACACCCACAAAGAAGCAGTGAAACACCCACTGTATCTAACTGACAAAAAAACGGACAAGACCCTAGAGATTCGTTATGGCGACTTTGACAGCGTTAAAGACTTTGCTAAAACACATCTGGTTCCTGCCCATATATAACCCCGAAACGGGGCTATTTTGTTTTATAATCCAAAAAAACTCTTCTCACAAGCTTGTTAGAAGAGTTTTTTTGGTCGGCATCACAATGTTAATTTTTTCCTTGCTGACTCTTTACGTATTGGATTAGTTGTGGTTGATTACTTTCTTTTGCTATGGTTTCAGTTAATGCTATCGTAACTAATCATCCTGTTAATTTTGGCATGTTTTAAGGGTGAGATTTTTTACTATCTGATGCAAACATGTTTCCTTCTAAATACGCTATCACAAAATCTTTATACTCTTCCCATTCCCATTGGGTTACGGGCAAAAGACTAATAATTTCTTGGATGAGTTGTTTTAGTTTGGGTGCGTTCATTCGTGCCATTTCCTCTGTTCGTTTATCACGGATCCAGCGGAATGGTACAAAGATATCTGTGTTTACCTTGATATATAGCCCCCAATCTTCTCCGTCAGCCTCGGTATAGAATGAGAGTGTGATGGCTTCTCCAAATACTTCCCATTCGAAATTGTCATTATAACAAGTAGTTCCCAAATCAATGTGCATTTCGGTGATATCGCCATTTTGCTCTATAAAGGAAACCAGATCTTCGGTTGGATGTGATGTGGTTACTTTCATTTGATTGTGCGAGGCCAAAGTTCGTGTCTCTTGTACATTGAAGGATTTTCTAAATGCATCGTCACCAGCAGAAACTGTAACCATTTCTATATAACTTACATATCCAAATGATTGAGCGGCCAAGAATATTTTATGAATGAGATCTAAGTTTGTTGTTTTGTGTTTGTCTATTTCAACATAGATTGCTCCTGCTATAGAGGGATCATGCCGATGATAGAGTCTTTCCATTTGGATCGGCTCCTATATCATTGATATTTACTATATTCATATGATTTTAAAACGATGTGATTTTTAAGCAAGCTAACCTTGATCAGTTGGATTAACATGTTGTCAAGTTAATAACTGTTAGCCAAGAATAATACCTAATCCATGTCTGGGTTTGAAACATTGACTCTAGGACAAAATTTTTCGTTACGGTTATCTTCTAATACTTCAACGATCTGTTTATTTTCAAAAACTTGACGCTCTAGGAACTCGATTTCACCGACCCTTCCCAGCCAAGCTGCTTCATTTTTTTGCTAGAAGAATTATTTCTAAAGTTAATGAATTTTTCTTCCGCGTAGCCTGTAAGATAAGGTCTGAGCGCCTGCATTCTGTCTTCAAAAGAGGCTGCTCTGTGAACTTCCCAATCAAGTTTGGTCTGTGCAGCATCTCGATAAACAGGTAGCTTATTTGTCAATTAATGTTTGCCTCGCTGTTGTGTAATAGGTTATTTAACGGATAGTTGAGATATTCTTTCATATGAGGTAGGGTTTCTTGCCACTCCCAATCAGTGACAGGGAAGATGGTTAAGCAATTCTCGAGTAATTGTTTAAGGATAGGTGAGTTTGCTCGTGCCATCGCTTCTGTACAACCATCTTTTTTCCGGTAAAAGGGGACAAAAATATCCGTATTGATAAATATGTTCATGCCCCACTCTTCGTCAGGATATAGATAAAAAATTAGAAGTACTGCTCCGCCTAACAGAATGGTTCGATCATGCTCATCTACACCTGTTGTGCTTAGGTAGAAGTAAAGCTTACAGACATCATGGTGTTCTTCTATAAACGCAATAAAGTCTTTGGTGGGGGATTCTGTGGTAATGTTCATTTTTTCGATGGGTTGAAAGACTTGTTCTTTTTGTAGATTAATAGATTCAACAAAGGCATCGTCACCTGCTGTCTCGGTGGTGACTTCAATTCGAGTAACAAATCCGAAGTCCTTCGCTATGTCAAATACCTTTTGGGTTAAGTCCATTATCGAGGTTTTGCTCTTGTCTAATTCGGCATAAATCGTTCCAAGACCATAGTTTGAACGCCAGACACGTTGTGCCAATTTTCATCACATCTTTCTGTAAGATAGGTTCCTTAGTGTCTGCATCCTGTCTTCAGGAGTGGCCGTTCGGTAGCTTTCCAATCAAGTTTGGTATGTGTAGCAGTTGTTTAACGTAATAAATTTAAATACTTTTCCAAATAACATGGTGTTTCTTCTTGCCACTCGGTAACAGGAAGCTAGGATAAATCGCCTTACATGCATGAAGCGAATGGGAAATAAGGCAATTGTGTTAGACCCTCATTCCGTTCGCCTCGCTGTTGATAGTAGATTACTTAACGGATAGTTTGAGATATTCTTCCATATAAGGCAGAGGGTCAAGCCACTCCCACTCGGTGACAGGGAAGCGGGTTAAGCAATTCTCAAGCAATTGCTTCAGGATGGGGGCGTTTTTTTGTGCCATTGCTTCTGTGCAGTCATTTTTTTCCCAAAAGAATGGAACGAAAATGTCAGTATTAATATGGATATTAATCCACCACTCCTCGTCAGGTTCAAGAAAGAGGACTAGTTGTACGGCACGTCCCAAAAGAACGGTGTTTCCATATTCATTTATACCGGTGGTGCATAAGGAGAAGTAAAGCCTGCTGACATCGTGATTTTTTTCTACAAACGCAATGAGTTCTTTTGTCGGTGTTTTGGTAGTAATATTCAACTTTTCAATTGGTTGTTCAAATGGTTCTACCCCTTGTAAATTATAGGTTTCAACAAAAGCGTCATCACCGATTGATTCGGTGGTTACTTCAACTCGATTGATATATCCGAAGTCTTCTGCTACACTGAATACTTTTTGAATCAGATCCATTATCGAGGTTTTGCTTTTGTCCAACTCGGCATAAATCGTTCCAAGTCCGTAGTTATAACGCCATACACGTATTGCCAATTTTCATCACACCTTTTTAATTTAATAATTCAATTATAATCTAAAATATGTTTTTGTGAATATTTCAGATGATGTAGAAATCGACAAAAGTTTCCTTAAAGAGCTTTTTACGCTCGGAGACAGGAAACCATAACAGACATGGTTGTTCCTGCCTTTGGTGTTATTAACCTGCAGATTGGTTGTTGTCCACTGCAAATAATCCAGACTTATCCAAATCATCCAACTCGCGCTTAATTTCGGCCAAAGCCGCTTCGATGGACTCCGCTTCTTTCTCTTGCTTAGATTCCATTGCAGTCAAATCAAGCTCAGTGATTTCATCAATAACATCACTCAGCGAATTCCATCCATCTGAAGTGTCTTCTGTTGTTCTTTCTTTTACTGGAGCGGTTTTCTTTTTCTTCTGCTCTTGCATTTCCTGCTCAATCCGGTTGCGCTCGGCTTCCGGTTTGCTTTGGTAAAGGTCGAAGCGACAACTTTAGCTCTTTCCCGATAAATTGCAGCGATGCGATGCCCTGTGGCTGTTGATCATCAGTATAAGTAGGAGTATCATAGCCGGAGCTTTTTATTTTTGTATTGGCTTTTTCCAATTGACCAGTGATTGCACTTTTTTCCCTGAAATGTTATTGATCCCTTTCACTTCATATATTTCTTGTTCAATTCGAAAATCAGGGTTTGAAATTTTGGTATCTGGATAAATGTGTATATCACGGTCGTCTTCTAATACTTCAACGATCTGTTTATTTTCAAAAACTTGACGCTCTAGGAACTCGATCTCACCGACCGTTCCCAGCCAAGCTGCTTCATTTTTTTGCTAGAAGAATTATTTCTAAAGTTAATGAATTTTTCTTCCGCGTAGCCTGTAAGATAAGGTCTGAGCGCCTGCATTCTGTCTTCAAAAGAGGCTACTCTGTGAGCTTCCCAATCAAGTTTGGTCTGTGCAGCATCTCGATAAACAGGTAGCTTAGGTGTCAATAGATGTTCGTCTTGCTATTAGATAGTAGGTTACTTGTTCTTTACGGAAAGGTTAAGATACGTTTCCGTATAATATAGGGTGTCTAGCCACTCCCACTCTGTGACAGGGAAGCGGGTTAAGCAGTTTTCAAGCAATCGTTTCAGGACAGGGGCATTTGTTTCTGCCATTGCTTCAGTACAAGAATCTTTTACCCGAGACAAAGGGACGAAAATATCTGTATTGATAAATATGTTCATCCCCCACTCTTCGTCGGGGTTGAGATAAATGATTAGATCCACGGCTCCGCCTATTAGAACAGTCTGGCCCTTATCGTTTATTCCTGTTGTGCTTAATGAGAAGCAAAGTTCATTGACATCAGGGTGTTTTTTTATAAAGGTTAAAAACTCTTCAGTCGGGGCTTTGGTAGTGATATGTAACTGATCGATTGGTTTAAACGCTCCTGTTCCTTGCACATTATATTGTTCAACAAATGCATCTTCACCGATTGATTCAGTAGCTACTTCGACTCGACTGATAAATCCAAAATCTTCCGCTATGGCGAATGCATTCTTGATTATGTCCATCATCGAGGTTTTGCTTTTGTCCAACTCGGCATAAATCGTTCCAAGACCATAGTTATAACGCCAGATACGTATTGCCAATTTTCATCACACCTTTCTGTATAGGGTCGCTGTATCATCTTCACGATGTGCAGTGTATAACTTATTAGTTAATACATGTTTGCCTCGCTGTTGATAGTAGTTTACTTAACGGATAGATTGAGATATGTTTCTGTGTAATGCAAGGTGTCTAACCACTCCCATTCGGTGACAGGGAAGCGGGTTAAGCAATTTTCAAGTAATCGTTTCAGGACAGGAGCGTTAGTTTCGGCCATTGCTTCTGTGCGGGCATCTTTGATCCAAAACAAGGGGATGAAAATATCTGTATTGATAAAGATGTTCATGCCCCACTCTTCGTCGGGTTCAAGATAGATAGTCAGATCTACGGCTCCACCTATAAGAACAGTGCGACCATGATCATCTACTCCGGTTGTGCTTAATGAGAAATTAAGTTTTCTAACATCAGGATGTTTTTTTATAAATGCAATGAATTCTTCAGTTGGGGCTTTAGTTGTGATATGTAACTGATCGATTGGTTTAAATGCTCCTGTTCCTTGTACATTATATTGTTCAACAAATGCATCTTCGCCAATTGATTCAGTGGTGATTTCGACTCGACTGATATATCCGAAGTCATCTGCAATAGCGAATGCTTTCTGAATTAGATCCATCATCGAGGTTTTGCTTTTGTCCAACTCGGCATAAATCGTTCCAAGTCCATAGTCATACCGCCAGACACGTCGTGCCATTTTTCATCACATCTTTCTGTAAGGTTTCAATGACGGATTGTCTCATTAGTATATATATTAGTTCCCGTTTTTTTCGACCAAGGCAAACTTGAGAATGAGCTCTTTTTCGTAATACACCTGAACATTTTTATTGAAAGCACGAATAAAGGACACAGTGGTTTTTGCCAGGTCATCCTTGAATGTACTCCAAGCACTCAAGTCATATGTTCTCTACGCATTTAAAATTGTTAATTATATAACATATACAATTTATAATTATTTTGAATAAAGTTCAACGTGTTTATATATTGTGATCGTTTTTTGGAAAAAAATAAATTATTGTGCGAAAAAGAATGGAGAGGAATTAATGAAGGTGGGCTGTTCATTAGATTGTGGAGATAGAAAAGGCTAAGCATACGAATAAATTCATGTTAGAATGACAAAATCAGTTATAATATATTTGTTTTTATAACAATCAGTATTGCATGCATAGATTTTCTTTGCAATACAACGGTTGTTAAATGTATCTTGATACAAAGATGCAGTGGGAGTGGAGGATAGCATGATGTCACGAGATCCAGGTGTATCACGTTTTCATGGATGTCTATTTATGTTTTTAGCCATCTGTGTTGTTTCGATCATCTTTCCGCTGGTATTGTTTTTTTTCTTTTTCAATGGAATGGGACCGACTGTGTTTTTCTATGTCATCCCTGTATTATATGTCATCTTTATTAATGTGTACTGTTTCCTCCTGGTGGGGCGGGAGCGGAATCAAGAATCAATTGAAGAAGAAGAACGGTTGAGAACTTTTGCCTATTTCCGACCTTCCGGAGGGCGTCTGTTTTTATGGTCTCTGCTCGGTGGGGCATTGGGAACCTTAATCGGGCGGATGGTCTTCAAGTATCAAACACATGACAAATTGTTTAAGTGGGGCCTTGTTTTTCTCTTGTTTTTGAATGTGGGAGGATGTGTGCAAGTGTTTAGCATCCTTGGTGTAGCAAGCGATTATTTTATAGAGGAAGACAAACGTGCGCAACAACATGAACAATGGGTAAACTCGAAGGAAGTTGCCCACACCTTGGTGCAAGTGATAAACACCTATGTCAAGCAAAAAGAAGATGCCATTAATCGGCGTGATCCTTCCCTGATGAAGAATGTTGACTGGGAAGCGTATGAAATGGACAAGCTGCGGTTGAAAATCGAGAACGCCGACCCAGGGTTACGCATAGATATTAAAGGCACCAAGATCTATTTGGATGGGAAAGTGAACGCTACATACAGCGGAAATGAAGAGTTTTCTGTCATTGTCGAAATGATGCAAACATTCCGCGATCCCTCCGATTCTTTCGATGGAGATCCAGTGCGAGAGATTCACCTTTATTATGATAAGAATCAACAAAAATGGATAATCAATAATGATGTGTCCACTGACAGAACGATCGCTGTGGCCGAGCAAAAAGGAAAGCCGGTAGTAACTTCTTTTGATTGATGTACATCTGGTACAAGTGTAGTGGACATGTAGAAAGAAGCAGAAAAGGTAAATTGAGAGAAGAATCTTATATCATAAATGGGAAGGAGGTGTATAGTTTACAATCTACGACCACCAGTAGTAAACCTTGTACCCAATGAGCCTTTTCAGGCTTTGAAGTGATGAAAAGGTTTTTGAATGTGGCTTCTTCAGCTGTTTTTATTCATTAGGCGGTCTCCTAGGCATATACCCATATCATTTCAAAAAAAATCCTTTATTAGCGCAATCGCTCGATTTGACTGGTCAGTCTAGTTTAGAGCCTGTTCTGTAGCGCCTAAAAATGGTAATAAACGGAATGAAAGGGTGATTTTGTTCGTGTGTTTTTGGGGATCTTCCCTTACACTGGTTCAAGGGATATGATGACCCCTGTTACTGCGGGAGGCGGAAGGTATGAAACGTCAAGGACTTATTTGGTTATTATCCGGTTTGATTCTATTGATCGTGATGGCGGGATGTAGCTCGTTGGCGGGTGCCAAGAGTGACGTCACTTTGCGCATGGGCGTTGTACCCAAAGGGGATCCGGCGGAGATGCGCGAGCGTTATGAAAGCCTTATTGCTTATTTGGAGAAAGAGCTGAGCGTTGACATTGAATTGTATATGCCGAACAATTATGACGGCGTGATTGCGGCGATGAAGGAGCGGAAGATTGATTTCGCGCTGTTTGGCTCTTATTCTTATGTGAAAGCGGAGAAAGAAATCGGCGCCGTTCCTTTGGTGATGGAATCATATCCACAAACGGGAAGCGGATACCGTAGTTTGATCGTCACCCGCCGGGGCAATGGCATCACTTCGATTGCAGACTTGCGGGACAAGCCGTTTGCTTTTGTGGATCGCACTTCCACATCCGGCTTTTTGATGCCCAATGCCTACTTTCAATTATTGCATATCCAGTCGCACCAATTCTTCAGTGAAGCGCGGTTCATGGGAAGTCATGACGCGGTGGCGAAAGCGGTGAAGAGCGGCCGGGCTGTGGCAGGGGCGCTGGACAATCAATCCTATGAGCAAATGCTGAAAAGCGGAGAGATCAGCCCAGATGATTTGACCATTCTTTGGAAATCAGAGTTAATTCCTGGCTCACCCATTGCTGCCCACCCGGAGATGGATGCCCAGTTGCGGGCGAAGTTGACCGAAGCATTGCTTACGGCTCACACCCGCGAACCAGATGCGGTGGAGGATTTGGGGTTGGCCAAATATGTTAAAGCGGATCGCGGGATGTATCAGTCTGTACGTGATGCGATGTTTTTGATTGACGCAGGCTATACGTTAAATCGATAGTTTTAGTGAGGCGGCAAGCGGGAATATGGTCTTGTCGCCTTGTTCTATGCGCTTGTCCCATAGTAATGCCCATCCCCCATATGGTTTGCTGGTGGGAAGCGTGACCGGAACATAGGCACTCATCCAATAAGGAAAGAGTGCCTTTTCATTCTTTATTTTAATTTTTGCAACTGTTTTCAGTTTGGTTTTCTGCTAAGATGAAGAAATGTCAGGAGAAACATGGAAAAGGAGTGAGTACGATGGGCCGTCGCTTTGTGTCGGATGATATCAATGATGATTTGATGCAAGATAAGGCTGAAGATGAGCTTGAGTACAAACCGGTAAATCGGGACAAGCCGAAGCGCAAGCGTTTGAAGCGCTTTTTTTCGTTTTTGTTCGGGGTGATTCTCATTCCTACGGTGATGTCGATCGTATTGACGGCATACGAGGGAAAAGCGAAAGAATGGGTATGGGATCTGTTGGGGATAGAACAGGCGAAAGAAACCGAGATGGATCAATTGAAACGATTGGTTAAGGATGGGAACTTGATCCATTACGATTGCGGCGTGTTGGGCTCTACCGTGCGCGGCGTGGTGGACAACTGTGGTGAACCCGCATTGAGTAGAAGAACGATCTTATCTGATGCGATAACTCAAACTCTGGGCTATCAAAAAGGCGATCATCATATCATTTTACTTGATTTTAATAATGAGAGATTGAAACGGATATCTGTGATCGACAACATGTTTCTGTCGACGACGTTGGACGATATCAGGCGCACGTTTGGCGTAACAAATAATAAGCCGTTTGAATTCGAGAAAACAGAGGGCAAAGAGAAAATTAAAACGCAGACATTCACATACAACATGGAAGGCGGACAAGAATTAAAATTTACTGTTCGCAAGGATAACAAAAAGTTGTTACAAATCGATTTAGAAGATCCCAAACAATACCCTTATATCAAGAAGTATGACCCATTTAACCGAGTTCATCGGGCGCCTGCTCACAAAGAAGCGAGAGGTGGCATGGATGCGGTGGTCAAGTTGAAGGCGGCCTTTGACAAAGGGGATATGATTAACTACGACTGCGGCCCGTTGGGAAGCAGTTTGGCAGAGGTGTACAAGAAGTGCGGCGCCCTCGTTTCTGCAAAAGGCTACGACATGGGAGAAGAAACCCAATATGTGAATTGGGCCTTCAAAAACAGAGAGATCAAGACCAAGTTTTATCGTGGGGTGTTGGCTTCCATTTCTGTGAACACCTTCTCTTATTCGGAGAAAAATTTTAAAACGGTGGAGAGACCTTCGCTCGCCATTACGCCGGAACAAGTGAAGCAAGTGTTTGGTAAGCCAATGCAGGAGAAAGAGAGCACGTTGTTTGATACCAAATCCTTTTATCTTACATACAAGATAGATGGGAAAGAGATTACTTTCTCTTTCAGCGATAACAAGTGCCAAGACATTTGGTTACGCCGAGCCGATATGTTTGAGCCGAATTTTGGCTATATCAAAAGGGAGTTTAAAGAGAAACAAACCTATCGCTAATGGCAAGGGAGGGAAATGATCATGTCGAAAAAAAGGAAATGGTTGTCCGCGATCTTTGGCGTGCTGTTGATCCCAGGGATCTTGAGTGTAATTTTGATTGCGTTCGAGGACCAAACCAACCAATGGGTGATGCAGATTGCCGGAAATGAGCCGGTAGAGGTGAAGACCAAACGATTGGCACAGAAGAATGAATTGATCTACGGCGATTGCGGCGCACTGGGGGATCGCTTAGAAGATGTGATGAAAGAGTGCCCAAACTATGTGTACCAATTGCGTTCGCAATCAACGACTGCCCCGTTTGAATTGAGACATGAAGTGCGGATCAAAGGGGAAGCAGGTCGGACGGTGTCGTATTTCTTCACCAACCAAGTGCTGACGGAGATGGAAGTAACTGATCCTGCTTTCGCACAGGTGACTTTCAATAAGGTGAAAAAAGAATTTAATGACACGAAACACAATGGCCTTAATGATGAAGTGAGCGAATATGCCTATCCTGTGGGCAAGAACAAAGTGACCTTCGTGTATGATCCAGACAAGCGGTTGTTGCGCACAATCCGCTTGGAAGGAAGCAGCATCAGACCTAAGGGGGAGAACAAATCCGTTCCGGCTTTGCAAAAGGAATACAAAGCGAGCCCAGATAAAGAGTTGCCCCTGGCTGGTGGGGAACCCGCAGCGCAAAAGCTGAAGCAATACATGCAAGCTGGGGATTTGCCAGCGTATGGTTGCGGCGCTTTGGGTACTACTTATGACCAGGTACTGACCACCTGCGGCAAGGACTTGGTGTATGAAGAGCAAGATAAAGAGCAGAAAATCAAACGCATCGGCTATGAATACAAGAATCAAGCGATCAGATTAACTTTCCACGAAGACAGACTCACCCGAATCGAAGTGGAGCAAAAGGATAAACCTTGGAAAATTGCAGGAGTGAATAAGGTATTTGGCAATCCGGTCAAAAGAGAAGTGAAACAATCTTACTACCAATTGGGCCAACATGTGGTGGTGCTCAGCTACAATGATACGATGCAATTGAACAAAGTGGCCGTCGCCGATGCGAAGTGGCACAAGCAAGAATTGCAAAAGAAAAAATCAGATGAATTCAATCTGGAAGACTTGATCTTTTAGCAAAAAGCCCACGGTAGGTTGTTCCGTGGGCTTTGGCTTTTTTATTGTTCGTTATAATTTAAACATTACTATGTCAACTAGGCTGAATTATGTGATTGCTATCACCGTCGGCGTATAATCGATCAGCAACATGCCGCGCTCTGCGATGCTACCGTTGGGGCCGCAAGTGACAGGGCTGACATAGTGGCTGACCATCCTGTCGCAAACGCCGTAGGAGTCCAGTGGTTCGGTCAAGGTGAATCGCGTGTGAACCAGATGTTCCGGAACCTCATCCAACTGCTTGCCAGTACAGTCGGGATGGGCAATGGCATTAAGGCCACCCTTCACATTGCGGTATGTGATAAGATGAGCAAATGTGAACGGCTCGCCGTCCTGATGGATGTGGTTGGGGGATGCGAATGCTTCTTCACCTGGTTTCACAAGAAAATTGACCAAATGCACACCGACATGAATGGGCATCACCAAGTCGCGCGCTTCCCAAAACGTTTGCTCGTAATCATGGAGGATGATGTTATGTAACAGGGGATTGGCCTTGGTCGCTTCAGACAGCGGTGCGAATGCCCGGTAGGTATCCACATGCTCGGCATTAAAGGTCCCTTGAAAATATTCGCAGACTTCCACGCCATCTTCCCGAATATGGTTTGGTAGCCAGTAAAACGTGCTATCCCATGGCAAGATAATAGCCCGGGAATAGCGGCGGAAACGTGTGTGATTTGGAGCATAAGGATCAGGCGGCAGATCGGCGAACGCCTGTTGCAATTGTGACAACTCTTCCCCCAGTGTCGGATATGACCACATTTGTTTAAGGTCGAAACGAATGAACCCGTTTTCTTGTAATGGTTTAGATTGAGTGAGTAACTTTTCCATGTCGACAAACCTCCTGTAAGCATCATACCATGCCGCTTAGATGCAGAGGGGAATTTTGCGAAGTCTGAATCTTGGGATGATGAGAGGAGCCTGCTGTGATGGCAGGAAGAAGCGAGGTGGGTAGATAATATGTTTGTATGAAAGGCTTTGTTAGTGGAATAAAATAACTTTCCCGGAATGGGTATTTTGTTGTTGACATGGGTGTTCCATCTGGATACAATAACTATTGTAGTCAATTGAATACGGGGCATTAGCTCAGCTGGGAGAGCGCTACACTGGCAGTGTAGAGGTCAGCGGTTCGAGCCCGCTATGCTCCACCACACGGTTTAAAAGCGTTGGTGTACCGTTATTTTACCGGAGTGTTAACGTTCATTCACTCGGTAAGGTAGCGGTACACCTTTTTTTGTGCCGTCCTTAACCCTCTTGACACGTTATTTGCGCGTGTTAAGGGGGGTTTTTTTGTTGCCGAAAAACGGAAGACGCGGCCGCGCGAAGCTAGAGCGGGCGTTAAGTCGTTCTAATGAAACGTTAGCAAGCCTACCGGAACTATTCGAAATGTACATTTACGCCAAACAAGCGGAGGGCACCGCGAAAGGCACGTTAACTAACAAGCGGCTAGCCGTTAACAAGTTCTTACAGTTCGTCGAAGACAACGGACATCAAGACGTATCATTGCGGGCGTTAAGCGTTCAGACCGTTCGGGAGTTCATTTCCTATCTACGGTATAACCACGTAAAACACGAAAATAACCAATTTGTCGATGACGACTATAAAACGGCGGGTTTATCGCCTTCCACGGTTAACACGCATTTGAAACATTTGCGCGATTTCTTTAACTTCCTAAAATCCGAAAAATACACCGATGACAACCCTTTCCATGCTGTCAAGCTCGTTAAAGAACCCGTGGACGCGGTAGAGGCGCTAACGATGGATGAAATAAAGCGGCTGGTACGCATTCCTGATACTAAGCGATTCGCTGGATTTCGGGATTACGTTCTAATCGTTCTACTACTAGACACCGGGTTGAGAATCAGTGAGGCACTCGCGCTTACCGCTGATGATATCGACTTTAAGACACAAAACATTACCGTTAAAGCCGAGAACGCTAAGAGCGGTAAATTCCGGTTCGTACCGTTCAGCCCCAAGACCGGGCGGTTACTAAAAGAGCTAATAGCCGAGGTAAAGGAAATAGATTGCGTTTATCTGTTCTGCACGGTCTACGGGAATCCGCTAGAACGGGAGATATTCCGCAAGCGATTAAAGAGGTACGCGGAAGAAGCGGGGATTACGCGGAAAGTATCGCCGCACGTTCTACGTCATAGCTTTGCGACGCAATACCTTCTGAATAACGGCGACGTAATGTCATTGCAGAAGATTCTAGGTCATTCTTCCATCTCAATGGTTCGGCGATATGTACAGATGACCGACGCGGACATATCGAAGACACACGCCAAGTTTTCGCCTATACAAAATATCCGAGTTTAGCCATTCAGACATAAAAAAAGCGCCGAGCATAAGCCCGACGACACACAACGACACAAAACACATTAAAGAGGTTTTTATTATAGCAAGTGGGCGGGATATGCTTCAATACCGCTACACTAATAATCGTGTGTTAGTCGGGGCTCTCGGTAAAGGGGAGCCGACAGCATGAGCAAAACCGCTAATAAAACCGCTAATAAAACCGCTAATAACTACGCGCAACTCGCAAAGAAATACTCGCTATTCAAAAACGTTGAACACTTGAACGGAACTGTCGCCAAGCACTTGTATCATAAAACGCACTTACTCAATAAAAACGCTATCGCTGTTTATAAGCTACTAGCACGCTACGCGGTCAAATTCTGCGGTACCGCGTTCATTAAACATGACACTTTAGCCGAAAGTATCGGAATCAGTCGCCGGACGGTTATCCGCGCGATTGACCGACTCATCGAATTGCGCATTATTGCGAAGAAGAACGTATTACGAGAAAAAGCGGGCGGCTACGGCTCGAATTTATATATTCTATTGCCATATTCTACTAATGACACAGCGCATTTGTCACAACGGGAAGAACCGGAACAGCCAAGCGAGACAAGCGATAAGACCGTCGAAAATGACGACGAAGCAGTAATTTCTAAAAGCATCATAGAGAAGTTTAATAAACGTTTTTCTAGAAAAAACCCGTACAACCGATTCAAAAGTCTAGTACTCAATCATACAGGAGATAAAAAGCTATTATACAAAATTTACGGCGTGTTTCTGATGAATATTAAATGGTTACGCTCTGGTTACGACATTAACGAGCTAACCGATATAGGATTGTATGCGTTAAGAGAATCATTTAAGGCATTCAAGAAAGGAAAAGTACGCTCGTTAACGGGCTATTATAACGGAGTTTTGCGCAACTGTTTAGACGCTCTCTATGAAGAGACTATGACCGGATGTGAATATTACGCCTGATATGGCGGACTAAAACAAATACGCTTAACAGCGGATATGGAGGAGATAATATGAAACTGTTAAACACCTTATCAGCGCTGTTAGTTCTGGTATGCGCGGTATATATTAGCGTTAATCATACACATGATTTGTTTATGGGCGTAGGGTACACGTCGCGGCAGGCGTGGGTTGCTACCATTATGAGCGAAACAATGTTCATTGTCGGGGGAATCAATCTAGCGGCGGCACGTCTACGCGGGTATAAGCCAGGAACTCCCGCATACCTGGGATTTATTCAAGGCGTCGCGCTCGTTGGCTGGTCTAATATCGCCGCCACATATAAATACGGAATTGACGGGTGGTTGCTCGGAAGCTCTATAGTCTCCGCCGTTTTGATTATGGAAGCGATTATGACTAACGCCACGAAGAAGGCGGACGAGAACGCGGAACAGGAACCGGAGGAGAAGGCGGAAAACGACCAACCGAAAAAACCAACCGCCCGACCAGACCGCCACGACCAACCGGAGCAACCAGACCACCCAAACCATCCAACCACCCAACGAGAACAGACCGACCAACCGACCAATCAACCGGAACAACCAACCGCCCAACCAGAAGACAACGACAAAGCCGACCAACCGGATGAAACCGCCCAAGTAGCGGATACTGCCCAAACCAACCAAGCGGATGAGACCAACCAAGACGTCGCCAAGTCGGAAGAATCCGCCCAACCGCTACCGACCGCCCAAGCGGAAGCAACCAACCGACCAACGAATAACAACCAACCGACCAACCAACCGGGAGGAACCGCCCAACCTGAACAACCGGAGGAGGTAACTGACCAACCAACCGACCAGCCAACGGGTGCCACCCAAACCACCCAAAACGACGAAACCGCCCAAGCGGATGGAATCGAGGAGACCGACCAAACCGACAAACCTACCACGCCGTATGAGTGGGCGGTACACGAATACAAGAGAACGGGAAAAGTTCCCACCCGTCGAGGGTTGGCGAAATTGGCGGGCTGTTCCGAGTGGAAGGCAGGCAACGCGAAGAAACAACTAGAAGAGGAACTCGGATTAGCCGGATAACGAGTAAACGGCGCACACCGCGCCTTTACTATAAATCTATTTCTATTACTGAAAGGATGATGTTAAATGTTAGCGGAGAAACAGGCGCAAGTATTCCATAACGCGCAGGACGCTATTAAATCGACCGCCAGCGAGATGAGCCGGAAGTATCCGGCGGTGGGTTTTTATCTGCTGACCAATCCGCTATTCAACTTAAAAGTAACGCTACATATGCCGGGATTTTCCCGGCATTTTTTATTTCCTTTATCCGATACATTATAATAAGAATATACAGAAATGAATGAACTCTATCCGCGCTACCGAATTTACCACATCCTCAATAGAAAGGAGGTAATGGAGGTGCGTAGAAAGTTTGTTTTCGTCCGCTATAAAGCACCTAAACCGTCGCAATGTCATGTTTGTAAAAAAGACGACCAACTATCTTGGAGTAATGGGGAATGGAAATGTGCTAGATGCTCGGTTGTAGTAGAACCAGATTAATCGATAATTAGACAAAATATTCCGTGGATAACACCCTCTCTATTAAGTTATACTAGCACTAGCTTTACACTCTTAATAGGGAGGGCGTTTCTTTTGGGCAAGAGGTATGAGCAAGCGTTTTTAGACGGGTACAAACCGGTGACGTTAGGCTGGAAGGGTAAGCTATTCAATGAAATTTACTACGAACAGCTTATTCAGTACCCATATATCAATCCGTATGAAGGTAATCCTAACGGGTATATCTTCTTCCAAAACGGTCAGCTAAAAGAGATGTACTTAGAGCGTATGAACGTTGCAAAAAACGAGTATGAGAAACACATTGTTTTAGGGGAAATGCTAGGTTTTCCCGTAAAGTCGGTTAAAAAGTATGCTGAAATGCGTGTTTTGGAAGATGAATTAGGAGAGTACCCGGAAATAGAAAGGAAACAAGCGGTAGGCGTTGAGTGGGCGGGATTCTTTTTTACTACATACCTTGATTTCATCGAAAATGAAATTAAATGGTTATGGGAAACATACCAACACCCGAAAGCGGTAAACAATCTGCTATGCCTATGGTCAAAAGATATAGACGCTATGGAAATTAAGTACGGGGACTATGTTGCATTAGACAAAGCAGTGCGATTTATTAAGGAAAAAAGAAATTTGGTACCTATCAACATTTAAACTGTCTTCTAGGCAGTTATTTTTTTTGTTCGTAGACCGTCGCCTCTTATATTTTTGCCGTTTCGTCTTACTGCTATAGTGAAGGGGTATTTTACGATATTCCGACTCACACACGAAATAAATTTAACTTTTTTCCGGTAAACCCTTATAAAAGGCACCTACTTGTGTTTGTACTCAATAGAGAGGTATTTTTTCGAGGTGAGCGGGGTTAACCCGTATCACAAAAATAATCTTAATCGTTTTTTACTCGTATCTTATCGCTTACTTGTATCCGTGTAACGCTTCATTATCCAGCGCGACACCGAGCGGGGAACCGTTCATGAGCGCATCAACCAAGTATTTTATACGTTGCAAGGCGTGGGCTTGCGTGGCTCGCGTCTTTTTTGTTTGCGCTGATAATCAATTTTTTACAGATAAAACCGAAAGTTATTTCGCTGAATAGTGTGCGAAACAGCGTTCTCATCGGTAAGGTATCATATACGGATTTTTTCGCGGGAGGCGATAACGATTTTAGCATTTTATATAAAGAAAATTGGCGTCTAGGTGTGCGAAACGGCCTATTTCCCAGTAATGTATAGTGACGGTTTTTTTCATGAAAGGTGCTGGCGACTCCTCCGGGTGGCTACGCTCTTTTCTATGAAAAAGACTTCCCGAACAATAGACCCCGCCCGGTAAATAACGAGAGGGCGCGGCTATCGGTATCTTTTAGCGGCATCTTTTACCCGAAAGATATACCGGAAAGGAAGTGATTGTAGCCAGCCGAAGCGCTAGCGAAGGATGGCAGGGCGAAGCCCTTAAACATCTTTTTCTTCTGTGCACCTAAAAAGTGCACAAATGCTTAAAAAGTCCAGTATTCATGCGGGTTTTCGACTCCATTCCTTAAAAGAAATAATAGTACTTTTTAAAAGTGCTAAAGCACTTTATAAAGGCTATCGCCTTTATTACTAACACTAAACAATTGTTAGATACTCGGTAATAAAACCTAAGTAGTAATAAGCGGTAATAAGCGAAGGAGTCGCCGCGCCGTTACAAAGTGAGGGCATTCACGCCGTCGCTTATTTGACATTCAAAAAATAAAAAAGGAGATGGTCGATAGTGATTACGGTAGTTGATTCAATCATGGGAAGCGGAAAAACGTCGTGGGCTATTCAGTACATGAGCGAAGCGGGCACCGACCAACGTTTTATTTATATTACGCCGTTCCTTGACGAAGTTAAGCGTGTAATGGATAAAACAAAGGTATTTAAAGACTTTTTGTCTCCGCAAATCAAACGCGGTTCCAAAATGAACAATCTAAAAGAATTGATTGCGGAAGGTAAAAACATCGTAGCCACGCACAGCCTTTTCCAAGCGGCGGACGACGAATTAATTGAACTCCTCGACGGTGCGGGCTACACGCTGATTCTAGATGAAGTAATGACCGTTATAGAACAGGCACCCGTTAAAGTAAGCGACGTCAAATTGTTAATAGAAAAAGAAATCGTGCGAGTCGAAAATAATCGGGTTATCTGGCAGTTATACCCTTATGACGACGGGTTGTTCGCCGATATTAAGCGGCTAGCAGAATCCGGGAATCTGTTCATGCACCGTAACCAATTTTTAATTTGGAGTTTTCCGGCAAGGATTTTCCCAACGTTTGACAACGTGTTTATCCTTACGTACTTATTTGACGGTCAGATTCAGCGCTATTACTACGATTTACACGGCATCAAATACGAATATAAGAGCGTCAAGCGGAACGGCGACAGATACGATTTGACCGAGTATAACAGGGACAACGAAGACCGCGAGAGCTTGAAACAGCTTATCACGATTTACGAGGGCAAGTTAAACGAGATTGGAGACCGACGGAACGCGCTTTCCGCTACGTGGTTGAAGAACGCCAACGATAAAACAATAGACCGATTGAAGAAAAACCTTTACACGTTCTTCAGAAGACATTGCGGCTCAAAAACTAACGAAAATCTATGGACGACGCTAAAAGCGAGACAAAACGCGCTAAAAGGTAAGGGTTACGCTAAAAGTTTCTTACACGTAACGGCGCGCGCTACTAATGAGTATGGAGACCGCCAATATCTAGCATATGTATACAACCGTTTTATGTCACCGATTGAAAAAGCGTTCTTTGAAGACGCTGGTGTTAGAGTAAATGAAGATTTGTTAGCGTTGAGCGACTTGTTACAGTGGGTATGGCGTGCGCGGATTAGAAACGGCGAAAGCATTACCGTTTATATTCCGTCTAGCCGCATGCGCAACCTGTTTAAATATTATCTCGATAAAAAAATCTAAGGAGGCGATTGCCATGAATAACAAACGGTTGACGATTCTCATGACAAGACGCGATTTGGACGTCTTATGCTCGCTCTTATCCATCACCCGCCGCGAACTAGCGAAACGCGTCGGCTACTCGGAATCCCACATTTCACATAGTCGCAAACGTGAGATTCCCGCACGGATGTCGCGTAAGATTGCCGAGCGGTTCGGCCTTACAGACTCGCATGTGCTGGAGTTGCGGCGTTTGCAGACTCTTTTCGATAGCATCACTAAAGCGGAAGGAGAAGGCGAATAATGAGAATTCCGACGAGTCCTAAAGAGTATTGGGAACTATCACGCGAAGAGCGTAAGCGCCTATTTGAAGAATATGGTATCTCTCATTGGATGATGCCAACGGCAGAGGAACAGCGCGAAGTAATTACAGCGGAGCATAAGAAGGAAAGATATGGACACTCTCCGTTAGTCGCGCAGTATCTAGAACAAAGCATGAGTTAAAAGGCTTTCCGATTAAACACCGGGAGCCTTTTTTAAATACAACGAAACCGATTAAACGGGAGGTATGACGCATGGAAAACGGTAAGGAGCCGGAACAACGACTATTTACACAAGCCGAGTTAAACGAAATCGTGAAGAAGCGGCTAGCCCGCGAAAAACAGAAGATAGCCGATTTGAAGTATTACATTGCGTATCTGGAAGCGCGCTTACAAGAAAACAAAGGGAGCGATAAACGATGAGTAAAGAATACATTATCGATTTACGCCTTATCCGTGACGGAGGGCTGAAAGCCGTTGCGCTTATTACCGACGCGGAAGGTAATGAGATAGACATTATAACCTTTGAATCGCTCTACATGCATAAATCGGGGATTTGTCACTCGACGCTAGACAAAGCGGCGAAGGCAGTAGCGGAACACGGCGGCAAGTATATCAGCCTTAAGACGAATTTTATTCCGCTTCATAAGGATTTTTCACAGCGTAGGAACAACTTCCCACTAACGAAAATCACACGTCAACGACTGCAAGAATACGGCGTTACCATTAAAGACGCTGAGTTAATCAACAACGACCCGGAAACGGGGCTAGTACTCTAATAACAAATTTTCGGAGGTAGATATTTATGAAAAGCCAAACGATTCACGTTAACCAAGAAACCGGAGAGAAAATGGTTGAGCAATCCGTTTTCGTAACGGAAAGCACGACGGCACAAGACGGAAGACGTTACGAACGCGGAAATATCTATACGGTAGAACAACATCGCGCGGAAGCGTTAATTAAAGAGGGCAAAGCCTCTAGCGTTTCCTTCCCTGCACTCGAAGCGATTTCCGTTACTATCGATAACCGCTTGAACCAATTCAAAAAGCAATACGACGAAATCAAACACCACGAGCGTTACGCGGACAACGAGGCGGAGCGCCGCTTTCAACTCCGACAGCTTGAGGCGATTCTCGAAGAAGATATGAACGCATTAAAACAGAAATACACGGAAGAACTTACGAAACTTCAGCGGGAGCTTGCGCGGGAATCGCTTTCCGTACCGTTCGAAGCGTCGGAAACTGTTAACGCCTACGCCGATAACCTCATTGCAGAAGCGCAATACACGGACGACAAAGAAGGATTAGCGGATTTGCTCGCTATTAAGGTATCCGCGATGGACGACAACGAGCGGTTAACCCTTCTGCGTCGCTTTGGTCGGATTGCCGCCGCTTTGACAGAAGGAGCCGCAGGGAACAGCAAGACACGGATTAAAGAGAAGCTCGGTAAAATTCATGCGGAGTTGAAATCCGCGCATAAGCAAAATGAATACGATTTAAAACTTCGTCAATTGGCGGCGATTAAACAGAATGACCCGCTTACCAACTACCGCTTATATAAGATGGCCGTAAAACGCAACGACGCAAGCCGCTTTAACTTCTAAACGGAGGTGCTAACGGATGACAGACCGGAATGATAACGCGGAGCGCGGATTTATCGAAATAGAACAATACACCGCACTGCGGAAAGAACACATGAACGCGCAAGTCGAGATTGAGAAACTACGGGCGGAGCTTGAACGGCTCGCGCCCTTCAAAACGAAATGGCTAGATAAGGTAAAAAATGACCTGATGAACGAGTATAACATACCTGATGAACAACGGGAATATTGGGCGGAACGAATTACGGGAGACAGCGAAGAAGAACTAAAAGACGCGGTTGAACGGTTGTGGCGTGAATTGAAGCTAGACGCCCGCCCTGCTTACGTAGACCCAGTGAGCCGGAACCCATGCGCTTATATGCCGTCTAGCAACGTTAAAAAGGCGTTATATGACATCGGACGACAAGCGGCAGAAAAGGCGCTAGGGATGAATGAAGGCGGTTCGCGCGTCGTAGAGCGTGGGGGCGTCGGGGCTAGACGTAGCGTAATACCAACGAATAAACCGATGGGTAACCCTCCGATGAAGTTACCGCCCCGGAATTCGGTACACGGTTCCAGCGGATGGGCGAAACTCTTTAAGTTCTTCGGTAAGTAAACTCTAATAAAACAGACGCGAATAAAGGCGTAGGAGAGATGGGAAATATGGAAATTTTGATTGTAGGCGGCGCGGTATTTATTGGGACGTTAGCGAAGGGATTATTAAGCGGAGGTGCGGCGCATGAGAGAAGAACGCAAACACGCAAATATCAATTATCACGATACAATTACGGGTTCCTCACCCGGAAATAGAATCGTTATCCCGGAACGGGGTACACCGCATTTCAATGCTAAACCTATAGAAGTCGAGATAGATAAAGACGGTCATTGGATTTTTTGCGGGCATAACCCGAAACTTGCAAAACCTCAAATAAGACGCGGTGGGCGGGTTGTCTACGTCCATAGATATATTTACGAGTTGTATAACGGTCAGATACCGGACGGGTACCGCTTAACTAGTACTTGCGGGAATAAGCACTGTGTAAACCCGAACCATAACGCGGCGAAACGTCCGGCGGAACTAAGCCCGGTGCTTGGGCGAATTTTCCGCTCTAATAGCGACGAAGATTAAAGCGCCAAACCAACCGGGGAGGCGCTTGTTACCGCTACCGCAACGGAGTGCCACTTCGCGACTAATTCGGGTACGTTGTTTAACAAATTAAGCGGGGTATTCAGCCAGTTAAAAGATGCTGACCCGGACTATGCCGCTAAATGGGACGAATTCGAGGCGGCGGGCGTTCCGGTTACGTCAATTAGCAAAGTTAGCGCTTATTAATACGGAATCTTAAACGGTGAAAACTGGCGCCACCTGCCGCCATTTGAAGTCTTACGCGACGAGTTTCGCCGCCTATACGAAGAAAGCAGGCGGGGACGTTAATACCTCCTCTTCTCTACCGTTATCATTCGTTATCAGACCGGAAGAGAACCAGAAGAGTGCGGAAGATATCGGTAGGGGATGACTATAAACGGTTTGTATCGCAAACTAAGATAACACCGATTATTTGACCGACGGGTCAATTATTATCGTTAAAGCAAACGCAATAACGGTACGGTAAACTGTAAGTTATTAGAAAACGCTATATTTCGGTATCTTTCGTGAGCTAACGTTATGTTTTCGTGAATTCTAGGGGTTTACGGTTGCAGTCCGTCTAATTGTTCGGATTTAAGGCATTGGCCAACGGATGCCTGGCTAAAAATCGTTCGGGTTTAGCGGATGAGATACGGCCATGATACCTATATAGACAGCGATAAACACCGTTAGGATACCGTCAGATGATACCGACAAACGACGTAAATACCAGCCTCGGGCACCCGGCGGATGGACGGCCGGAAATCCTAGGGGGTTGGTAAATAGCGGATGTCCAGCGCTATATAAACTCGAATATACGCCTTTCTAAGCGTTGTTTATATGCGAGGATACCTAGAGTACCTGCCCGCTAAATTCGATAGCGTACAGACGAAATAAGAAGCGTTATTAAAAAGGCGATGCCGAAAAGCCGCTATTTTCAACGGGTTTGCACCGCCTATTTTATGGTAATTTTAAGGGTGCACCTTTGGCCTCGGTCGTGCATCGTTGTATTTTGGACTCATTTTTTCAATAAGGTAATATTCGATATCTACACCTTCGCAACATTCGGGGTACTGCTCGCGGAATGCGTCAAAAGAATCAGCGAATAATAGGCGGACTTCCGCGACTTCTGCGATGAAGCGTTTTGTATTAGCGTTACCCTTCAAATGAGTGCGAACCCGTTTTGTAAGGTCGCTTGACCATCCTATATAAAGTAGGTTTCCCGTGTCATTGTAAAAGAAATATAGGCCGCTGATTGAATGGCTTAAATCATGTTTTCTTAACCAATAAGCAAAACCCGGATGTAATACGTCTTCAACAGGTATAATCCTATCAAAATTAATATTCATTATAGGCACCCCTTCCGTAACTTCCGAGCTTCACGGTAAATAGTTGCCTCCGAAATATTCGTTATCTCCGCTATCTTCTTAACGGTTAGCCCGTTCGTGTCTCGGTTCTGGTAAAGCTCTAAAGCGTGTGCCAATCCGGCATGATTAGCGGTATAGCGTTTAGGCCGTCCTTTGTATACGCCGCGTTCTTTGGCTTTAGCGATGCCTTCGCGTTGTCGTTCCTTAATAATGCCTAACTCGAATTCAGCGACAGCGGAAAACATCGTTATCATTAGTTTTCCGGTAGGCGTCGTCGTGTCTACGTTCATTCCGCCAAAGTTAAGGATGACTAAGCCTACGCCCTTATCGTTTAAGTATTCGATAGTCTCTAGCGCGTCTTTCGTCGAGCGAGCAAAGCGGTCTAATTTCGTGACAACGATGGTATCCCCTTTTTTAACCCTACCCAGTAGCGATTTAAAACCTGTCCGGTGGTCTACGCTCCTGCCGCTCACCTTCTCCATTACCACGTCGTCTACGCCGTATGCTCGCAGTTGTTCGACTTGGACGTCTAAACTTTGGTCTTTCGTAGATACCCGCGCATAACCGTAAATCATAATCCGTTTCCCCTTCCATTTTTGATAGGTGTATTTGATAGACTGTCAAGTATTATACTATCGATAGTCAATCATACTGTCAAGTGGGTACGCCCAATTGATAGACTATTGATAGTCGACACCATCGACAGCGCTAATGCAAGCGATGATTAACGGTTAATTAAACGATAATTAATGCGTATTGCGCGCCGTTCAGTCGTTAATGAATCGGTTTTAGATATCGTTCCAAAAACCCCGGGGCTACTCTCTGTGGATATATGCGGCCTGACCGTCAAAACTCCTCTACAATCTCAGAAACCCGGACGGTTACGGAATCTACCGTAGAAAACGCCCGTTCTTTTTTCGATGTCCTACAGTAAAAAATTTTGCGGCAAATTTTCGGAACCTCGACCCTTACGCGCCACGCTTCCGTTCTCTTAACGGCAGGGTTCCGTTTATTTTTCCGTTTAGTGTTATCGTTTCATTCACCGTTGACAGCCCGCCCATTCACCGCTTATAATAGGTAGAAACTAAGCGTAAATAACGTGTCTAGAGCGTTAACATAACGGATGCGTTAACGGGTGATTACCGCCGCCGACACTGGCAGTGTAGAGGTCAGCGGTTCGAGCCCGCTATGCTCCACCAAAGACAAACCGCGAGATTTCGCGGTTTTTTGCTGTTCCTGGAAAATGGAATGGGGCCAAAATTGGCCGTTTGACCACATTTTGACCACACACTTATGGTAAGTACCTTGCACTAAAGGGTATTAGATGACATAGGGATTTTTAGTGAATTGAAAGAGAGGAAACACCTGAGCTTTACTGGTTCCGTAGGTTCAGTTCTTGTTTTCTCTGATATATTACGTACAAGAAGGATGCTGATACAAAAAAAAGGACACCCTAATCTAAGTGGGAAGGTGTTAGCAAGATAAGATTAAGGTGTTTTCCATATAATTCAACTACAATAGCTAGTAGCTTTGTCTAACTTTGATTTTTGTATATATATTAACTTGCCTTTTACTTGGTTCTTAATGCCATTTTCATTAAGACATTGAGTAGTGTTTTTGATATCATTTGCATCGCTTGCTTCACCAAATTCGATAAATTCTTCACTGTTACTACAGCCAACAAAGAAAAATGTAATAACAAGACTAAGGAACGTAATAACATTTTTTTTCATTGATACGTCCTCCTTTCAACTATATTTTAGACATCGATAGGACGATGGGACAATAGGACAATAGGACAAGTCAATGATGGACCTGTCCTATATTTGTTCAATAATAAAAGTATAGTTTGCTATTGGTTTGTATAGACCACTTTTCCGTCCTTGATATATTTCAAGTATCCTTGACCTATTTGAGTTACAATTGTATTTGCATACCAGGTATTGACTTGATTGGGAGCATCAGTCGCAATTTTTCTTCCTCTCCAATTGTTATACAAATCCATTTCTTTAGAGGTTGCTTTTTGATTAGGATCTTGCTCATGGGCTGTAGCAAAGTCTGAGGCTAAAGCAACTCCAATTTCTCTTGTCATACATGCATTCCACATGGCATGTCTAAATGCATCTGCTTTTCCGTCACTAAATCCACTAGAAAAACGACTTGTCATTAATGACTCCGCTACTTCTTTACAAACACGGACGGAGTTAGCCTCATAAGGATAGGCTCTAACCAACCTTTCCTCTTCCGCTGTTAGTGAATACCAACCAGTTTCTAGGGTTCCAACATCCCCAACCTCTCTATCCGCACCTAAGCTCATAGCCTTAGCATATTGCTCTAACAGCAGTTCAACCTCTTCTGGATTACTGAAATCACGTTTAGACTCTTCTTCTAATCTTTTTTCAAACTCAATGTCTTCCTGTGTTGGCTAACAGTAGCAAAGCTATTATTTACGTTGCTGAAAAAAAACATGGACAGGGCAATAGTGCAAGCAGTGAGTTTGGAGTTCAAATTCATCAAAATACACACTTCTCCTGATATTTTTAAAATTTTGATATTGCAGACAAAATGATTATATCAAACAATAATCGTAATATAAATATATTTATTGAAATAAATATAATAAAATTAACGAACATAATCTTTCTGATACATAACGTCATTATATTTGTATTATCTTCAGCAATATAGCATCGATGAAGACAAAACCACCCCGGAATCTTCTAGGGTGGTTGTCTTAATTTTCAACGATTTATTTCGTTGCTTGAAACGCTTCACTGAATTTCTTGGCGGCCCCGCTTTGAATATTGGGAATGACATGGCTGTAGACATCCAAGGTCACACTCGTTCGACTGTGGCCCAATCGTTCGCTTACCACCTTTGGATGTTCGCCAAGCTGAAGCATAATGGTTGCATGAGTGTGTCGGAGGTCGTGGAAGCGGATTTTAGGAACGTTGGCTTCTTTGATCATCCTTTTATAGTGTCTACGAAAGTTGCTTGGTATGATGGGAGTTCCTTTACTTGTGCATACGACTAGGTCATGGTCTTGATACCCAGCACCGAGCAACAACTTATTTTGATTCTGTAATGCCTTATGTTTCTTCAGCGCGGCCACAATATCGTCCGTGATGGCAATCACCCTTCTGGAGCTTTTCGTCTTGGGTTCTTGGAAAACCAGCCCCTTACTGGTGCGGGCCAATGTTTGCCGAATACTGATCTGTCCTTTTTCAAAGTCGCAATCTTTCCACCGTAACCCCAATATTTCCCCTAGTCGCATTCCCGTGTAGATCGCCAAAAGGTAACCAATGTGTAGTAAAGGTTCTTCTTTCGTATGCTTTAAAAAGCGATTGGCTTCTTCGATGGTCCATGTGCCCTTTTCTTTGTACTCGATTTTCGGTGGGCTTGTTAAGCTGGCGGGGTTGGTGGTAATCATCTTCCATTTGACGGGGATGGTCAAATTCATTAAAGGCTCTGCTGATTTTTGTTGCGATTGATTATGTAAGTGGTTTTTTTGCGGCCCGTAAAGAAGGGAAGTTATCCAGCCAAGTGGGGATGATGGGGATCGCCAAAAAAGTGATGGTCTTTGCGCTTATTGCAGTGGCCCATCTGATTGATACCTCATTGGGGAATCAGCACTTGTTCCGCGACGGGACGGTGCTTTTTTATTTGGTGAACGAAGCTATCTCCATTCTAGAGAATGCGGGTCGGATTGGATTACCCATTCCACCACAGCTCCAGAAAGGGATTGAAATCTTACGGGAAAAAAGAAAGGAGAATGATAAAGATGAAAGTAGTCATTGATCCTGGGCACGGTGGCTCGGACACGGGTGCGACTGGCTTTGGTCTGCGTGAGGCAGATGTGGCGTTGAAATTGGCAGAGCTGGTTGGAGAATATTTTGGGAAGTATGAAGGGGCCGTTGTTACCTTCACACGTAACAGGAACACTTCGTCCTCTTATCCGGGGCCACCAGAGGGATTAAGAAAAAGAATTGCCTATGCGAATAGTACAAACGCAGATCTCTTCCTGTCTTTGCATTGTAATGCAGGCGGTGGATCGGGATTTGAATCCTATATTGCCAAGGGGGCTCCGGCCCGTACTCAGAAAATCCAAAACGCAATCAATGACAGTGTGTTGGGGTATTTGAAAGGATATGGAATTGGTCCGCATGGTAATGTAGCCAAAAACGATACCCAAGGCGCTTACTCCCGGATCGCAGTTTTGCGAGACACGAAGATGAGTGCGGTTTTGCTTGAGAACCTATTTATCGATAATCCGAAGGAAAACAAGCTGTTACGCGATCGTCGATTCTTGGATGGGCTGGCAGGGGCCATCGTTAAGGGAGTAGCGGCTGCGTTTGGGTTTAAAGAGAAAGTAGACAAGCCGAAGCCGATGTACAGAGTGACGGTGGATGGGAAGGAAATTGTGGATACGGCTTATGCGAATAAAATAACTGAAATTGTAATCAAATCAATAGAGAAGACAGCGAATAACATTGATATTAAAAGGATATAAATTTATCAGCCCTTTGCTATTTGAAAGGCAAAGGGCTAGTTCGTTTATGTAAGGCATGAAACAAGAAACGCAGTAACCAGTGTGTGGAGACCGCGTTTGGTTTAGAGTGGATGTTATATTTCTGATATAAAATCTTAGCTGTCTGGAGGTTCTCCTACAGACTGACGTTCTGATAGATGAGCATATAGAATGGGATTTTGCAACATTTTTTTCTCACCTCCGTGCATTAATTGTACACTAAGGTCATAAAATCGTGCAAAATATTTCTTGTGTTTGATCGAGTCTATTTTTTCGTAATACTGCGCCAATAGAAGAGCTATGTCTTTTTCTTGTTTTGTAAATGAGAGTTTTTCTGCTAATTCATGAGCGCTTTCATAAAAAGAAAGTGCTTCTTCTAATTTTCTTTGTTGTATTAAGCAATCACCAAGAGCAACCAATGATTCAAATTGCTGATGCCCATCTTTCGCTCTTTTACTTAACTTAACAGCATCGCGTAATATATTCTCTGCCATCGCTATTTTGTTTTGCTGCAAATGCAATTTACCAAGTTCAGTGTAATTATATGCAGGTAATAGATATTTGTTTCTCAATTTATTCTCAAATCTAGATGCTGTTTGAAAACAAGTTTCTGCCAACATTAATTTACCCATGTTCTTATATATTACGCCCAATGTCGTCCAAAGTTCAAAGCAACGGTTGTAGTTTTTTTCTCGTCGTGCAATATCAATTCCTGTTTCGGCGTAAAATATTGCTTTTTCATATTTTTCTAGTTTGTTGTACACTTTGGCTTGCATTTCATACATATTAAGTTGTGTTTCTGTATTGATTACTGCTAGGTGAGGCCACATTTCATCCAAGGTTTCCATAGCTTCTATAATTTTATCCTTCTTCTCAAGGCAAATAACTTTGGAGATTAATAAGTGATATTTAATGTAACTTCTCTCTCCTTCTTTACAAAAGGCGTGAAGGCCTTTTTTATAGCAATCAAGAGCTTTATCAAAGTTGTTATAACCATAATAAATACGTCCAAGTTCGTATAAGCTAGTTGATTTAATGTTTGAACTTTTATGCTCAGGACACTTGTCATAAATGTAGATGGCTTGAGAAAAATGTTCTTTGGCCTTTTCCCAATCATCTGCTTTGTAGTACCACTTTCCAACTAAATATTCAACGACAGCTTGATATGGGCTTTTTTGAGATATTTTTAGTCCCTTTAGCTCTTTTAGTTTATGTTTTGTTATACCATAATCAATGTCATTTTCTAATGATTTTAACTTTAGTTTTAGTATTTCGAGTTGTGCTTCTTCTTTTTTTTCTCCTTCATCTAAATAGCTTGCTATATTCTTTATGTCCCAACCTAGTTTTTTGCAGTAATATGCTATTGTGTCTTCACTAACTTTCCTTTTACCTAGTTCAATATTGCTAATAGACGAAGGAGATAAGATATCATCCACTAAATCCTTTTGTCGAAGGCCTAATTCAATTCTCCGCTTTCTTAAAATTTCCCCCAGTTGCTCTCTACTTAAATGCACCTAAAGGTCACCTCCTGGCATCATAATAAATTTTTATTCAGATTTTTTCAACCATTGAGAAAGTGATAAGTGGTTATTTGGGCATTTATTACTTTTATGTGGTCTAATTTTTCGGTTTTATAACGTGATTATGAAGTGAAAAGAGATAAATTTTTATAAGTCGAATTTGACATTGGTCAAAATTGTCCGATTTGCATTATTTTTTTACTATATTATATACTCCAATTGCAACAATAAAATATCCACAACGAGGTGAAGAAAATGTTGAAACTACAAGTTGAAGGCCAGGCTAATCAGGTTCAACCATTCTTGCAGGATTTGGATTTTCACCCAGATCTTATTGTAAAAAAACACGAAAATTTTATCGAAAGGCTTCAACCGGATGACAAAATTGCGGTGACTTGCTACGTAGACCGTAGCCCCAATCCACGGCGGAGAATGCGAATTGCTCAACTCCTTTGCCGGGATGGAGTAGAGATTCGGATTCCACTACTCGATGTGATGGAGGTGGATATGGCAAATGGGACCCGGCTGATAGCAGGGAGATCCTATGACATATTTGCGGACAAGAAAAAAAGAGCCATCAACTGAATGGCCCCACCAAAAAACAATTCGTATCTCCATTATAACATAAACGGAATTGCCAGAAAGGGGTTCCAGTCTAATGGAGGAAGCAGAGCTTCGCTTTTGGCATGATGAGTCAAAAGACCAGATACATGTGATTCACATTCCAAGTGGAAGAACAAAGACGATTAAAGGCAAGAAAAAAGTGGATCGCTTTTTGCAGACATATCAAGTTACACGGGACGATTGTAAAAGAGTAAGACGCGGGGACGATCGGTTGGGATTGTTTAAAAGAACGTGGTTAGGTAAGTAAAGGATAACGGAAAGTGGATAACACAAGGATTGGATACTTCGGGGTCGGGGCCGAGTATCCAATCTCTCTCTGGAGGTAAATAGATGCTTTATTTGTCTTTGATTTTGGTTGTTTCTGGTCCGTGTTGCTTAATATGGCGAAATTGGTTTGTCTACAAGCATGGGGATAGTGATTTTGTAAGTGAATTGGACAGCAAGACTTGGCCCTTTGAATTAATACCATTGGCAATATTCGTTCTCTCAATATTCACTTTCGACTTATATGAATCGCTTGGTGAAGATGTGATGGATCTAGTGTGGATCGATATTGCAATGGTTGGATGGATTTTCGGTGCTGCAGTGTTTTTTTACAAAGTAAAAAGGGCAGTAAGAAGGTTTAGGCCGTAGAGGGTGTCTCAATGGTTATGCAAACGGATGACCAGTGGACATTGGAGTTATGGCACCGATTTGGCGATATAAGAAAGGCGACCTTTGAGTGTCCTGGTTGTGGGCACATCCAATCCATTCAGGATTTTATCAATCTCAATCTAGATCCATCCAGAGCCTATAAGGATTGTATCGGAAACTTTGTGGATCAATTGGGATGTAACTTCAGCGTTGACAGTGATGGTGATTTGTCTGACAAGACCAGATTGATTGTGAATAGAGAAGGTAAGGAAATTAGGGTGTTCAATTTTATATGATTATTCTATTTTCCTCTTGTAAGGGGAAGGAGGTGAAGCTTCCCATGATGGGGGAGCCACAAACAAGGGCAATAGTTTGTTCAAATTACGCAGAGAGAGAAGTTGAATTGGGAGGAAGCATTGATTTCAGTTTCAACTATCTATTTACCCATTTTGCCCATTCTATCTATGTACTGGTTGAGCTAATAAAGGGGGGTGATAGCTTAATAAAGTGCTCTACTTGCTTTCTCAATCTTCCTATTTCTAGTTTCTTGGATGAGTTCACTACAAAATCATAGGAGAGGCGGAAAGTTTCTCCTATGGTTTATAAATTTTATAAAAATAAAGGATCATCTGGTATTTTATAGAATTTTATTTTTGCTACAAATTTTCATAATAGTAATTCTGCATATCTACCATCTTTAATTAAGTAGAAGTCATGAAAAAGGTATGTTAATTAGTCAGGTTACCTCTTCAACATCCAGCATCATGATAAAAAGGAGTGTTCATTTGAAAGATCTGATCCTAATTCGACATGGAGAAGCAGAAGGAATTGGTGGTTGGAATGATTACCCATTAACTGCATTAGGCAAACGCCAAGCGAAGCTAACTGGGGAAAGGTTACATCAATTATTGAATCAAAAAGATTATCGTTTTTATAGCAGTGATCTCGTAAGAGCCCGAGAAACAGCAGAAATTATTGGTAGTTTCATAAATAAAAAAACAAGACTATTTAAGGAACTTAGAGGTATTCATCATGGCATCGTTTCAAATACCAATCCCTTTGTGAGGCAATTACCAATTAAAGAATCGAGATTTGATTGGATTCCGAATGATCAAGCGGAAAGTATGAGAATGTTCTATCAGCGGGTCTATTCGTTTATGGATCATATGGATCTAGAAGAAAGTACATCCGTTATAGTAACCCATGCTAAAACATTAACATGCTTAGTGAACTGGTGGTTAGGTATTACGGAAGTACACCATTTAAATAAGATTATCTATCAATCCGACTTTTGTAGTATCAGCTACCTTACAACCAATGCAAATGGATATCGCAAAATCGAAAGGTTAAATGATATATCCCATTTGTCTGGCACGAATTATGAGCAATCGTAAATATTCAGATCAAAAGGGAGAGTAAACGATGAAGAAAACATATGCCATTCAAAGTTATCATTTGAATGTATCAAAGGAATATTATTCCGATGGCCCTTTTTGGGGAGAACAGAATGCACCCACCATGGTTACTCTAAAGCCTACCTTAAAGTGTGTAGCTCAGTGCCCTCATTGTGAAGCACGGTTAAAGGATTTTGATTTTCCTCCTGATACGAAACGTGTTTATACCATTGAGGAGTATCGAGAACTCTTTAAAACGTTGAAATCTATTGGGACTCAAAAAATAACAATCAGTGGTGGAGAACCTTTGTCTTATCGGTACTTAAAAGAAATGATTTACTATGCTTCACTCGAAGGATTAAACGTCATTTTAAACACCAATGGTTGGCTTCTGAGAAAGAGGAAGTTCAAAGAATTCTTAGAGTGCGGATTAGACCAGGTCGCCATGTCGATTGATTCTCCTATTGCGGAAGTCCATGACCGACTCCGTGTGTTACCAGGATTATTTGAACGTGCCACATCTCGAATGCACGAGATCCGTCAAGAATGGGGAGATCGATTTGTTTTAAATATCCGGATGATTTTGCATCGGTATACCTATCAAGACATTCCTCAAATGATCGATCTCTGTAAATGGTTAGAAGCGGATGCGTTAAGTATCGATATGATTGAAAATGATCATGAAAAGCGTATGTTTTTGTTGAATGAAGAACAAATCCATGAATTTAATAAAATCCATAAAGATCGTATTATCAAAAAGCTAAAACATATTGAATTTGAATCCGAAGAATTAAGGGAAAATGCGATTGCCCAGATTCAAGGAATGTTTGATTTAACCTTTAATCCTGCAAGTAACTTTGCACAAGGAATTTTTTGGCCAGATGACCGAATCAAACAAAAGTGCACCATCCCTTCTAGCTTTATGATTATTGAAGGAAATGGTCCCGTTTTGGCTTGTAATCCGATTGAATATACTCGAAATCCAATTGTCGGAAACATATTGGAACACTCGATCAAAGACATTTGGAATAACGATGCATGGAATGAGTTTAGAAAAAAGAAAATGGACTTCTGCAGAGTTTGCCCAATGAACATGAGTCACATGCTTATATTTAAAAAACAGATAATTGAACACAACGTAGAATAGAGCGAAAAACGATAGGAGTGGAAGAGTAACATGTTTGATACAGGGGGATCAAGAATTGAAAGTATTAATTGGGGTATGTGGCATTGGGCTAGGACATAGCACTCGTCAATGGGAAGTTGCCCAAGAGTTGCTCCGACGTGGTCATGAGATTCGAATTCTCACTTTTGGAAAAGGGATTGAATTCTTTCGTAATACTCCTCTACCTTGGAGTGAGGTTTGGGTTCCGTTTGTTGGTTACCGTAAGGGAAAATTACACCTTCCCTCATTGATTATTAAAAATTTCACTTCTATATTGCCTGGAATATATCGGAACTTGGGTGTGTATCAGCAACTTATTAAAGAAGATTTTTTTCCCGATATCTGTATTAGTGATTATGAACCTGTAACTGCTCGAATTGCATACAAGTTCCAAAAGCCATTGGTACTCATAGATCAACAAAGTAAATTTTGGCGTTTCTCATTTGATGATATCCAACAGTTTTCCTGTATTGAAGAAAAAAAGAGATTGAGTTTATTTTTTCCTCAATATGAGAAACGATTTATTACTTCCTTTTATCGATTACCTAACATTGAAGATAGGGATACTACAGTTATTCCCCCTATTATACGTTCTGATTTGAGAAGCTCATCATGCCGATACTTAAAAAAACCGAATCTTCATCTGATTGTTTATCTATCAGAATATGGTGGAAAGGGAATCGATCAATCTCCTATCCAATGGAAAAAGGAATTAGCTTCTGTTCCGAATGTATCTTTTACAATCTTTGATCCTAAATTGGAAAAGACAAGGATTGAAGGAAATTTGGAAGAACGCCCTTTTGATAGAGTCGATTTTGCAGAGATGTTGAAGATTGCAGATGGAGTGATCACCACCGCAGGTCATACGCTCTTATCTGAAGCTTTGTATCTTGGTATACCTATATATGTTTTGCCGCTTCCGACTTTTGATCAGCATTATTGTGCTAAGTTTATTAGTGAACACCGATTAGGAATTTCTTCCTATACCATTACAAGAGAAGAATGTTTGATGTTTATTGAACAGTTAGATTATTGGAAACACAATATTCAAACATGTGATCAAATTCTTTTCTCATCTGATCCTACTCAAACTATCGTTGATTATTTGGAGGAACAGCATGAAAAAACTTGTAGTGAATGCTGATGATGTTGGGATTGATTGGGACAGAGATATAGGTATAGGAATTGGTGTCTGGTTTCGAGCGATCAGTAGTATTAGCGTAGTGGTCACAAATCCAGCAAGTCATAGCCGAATTCAACGTTTGGCTCGCTGGATTCGCAAGTTTCGCCCACGTGTAAGTATAGGACTTCATTTAAACTTAACTGATGAACCATTTTGTACATGCACGCTAGAGAGCATTTTGGAGAGAGAAATTGGTTTTGATCATCCAAAAGTAGCTTTTTGGAAGTCTGCTATTCAACAAAACATTAATTTATCTAACATTTCTAGAGAAATATCAGCTCAGCTTCAACAATTTCAGAGACTTTTTTCTTTCCAACCCACTCATTTAGACGGACATAATCACTGTCATATCGCCCATCCACTCATTTTTCAAGAGATTTGCACCCAATACAACTCGCATATTCGTATACCAAACGAATCTTTGTTGAAAGAAAATTTACAAACCCTTCTTTCTAACCTTGAATTAGAAAAAGACTATTTTTCCTGTGAAGGTAAGCAGAATCCGTTGTTATGGGCTCATACGATGAGAGAAAGCCCAATTAGTGATCTGCTCTTATATAGATATAGCAGTTCTTTGCTATCACCGATTTCTGCTAAAAAATTTATTGGTTCTATATATGGACATATTCGGACCTATTCCTTTCTAAAAAAGAACCTTCAGCAATCCTTTGAATCGACTGACATATTGGAGTTAATGGTCCACCCAGGTTTTTATTTTCCTGTACCACATTCAACTTGGTTTTCCAATAAAGAGCGGTTACAGGAGCTTTGGAACCTAGTACGACTTCAAAGGTATTTAAAAAAACAACATATAAAGATCGTGAATCAAGATGGATTAGAAATAGATTAAAGGGAGGCTTTTTATTGAGAGAAAAGATATTGGTTACTGGTGCTGCTGGTTTTATTGGATTCCATGTCGCAAGGCGTCTTCTCCAAGAAGGATATTGTGTCATCGGTTTAGATAATCTGAACGATTATTATGATGTGAAATTGAAGAAAGATCGTCTTACATTGTTAAAGCAACCGAGTTTTATATTTAGTGATTTATCTTTAGAGGACAATGAAGGGCTAATGAATTTATTTCAGCAAAATCAACCATCTATTGTAATCCATCTCGCTGCACAAGCTGGAGTGAAATATTGCTTAAAAAATCCACAAGCATACATTAACTCTAATCTTGTTGGTTTTGGAAATGTACTGGAAGGATGTAAAAAGACAAAAGTAGAACATTTGCTTTATGCCTCTTCGAGTTCAGTATATGGTGCCAATCAAAAATTCCCATTCTCTGTTCAAGATCATGTAGATCATCCACTTACCTTATATGCTGCAACGAAACGGGCTAATGAGTTGATGGCACATGCCTATAGTTATAGTGGATTGCCTACCACTGGTATGCGTTTTTTTAATGTGTATGGTCCTTGGGGAAGACCAGATATGGCACTATTTATTTTTACCAAGGCGATCTTAGAAAACAAACCGATTCATATCAACAATTACGGAAACATGTTTCGTGACTTCACCTATATAGATGATGTGGTTGAGTGTATTATTCGATTGATGCATAGGGTTCCGAAGCCTAGAGACTCTTATGTACCCAATAACCCCAGTCAAAGTAAAGCACCTTATCAAATCCACAACATAGGAAATCAAACCCCGATACACTTAATGGAATTTATCTCAATCATCGAAGAAAAGCTTGGAAAAAAAGCAATAAAACGTTTCTTACCAGTTCAACCTGAAGAAGTTTTCAAGACGTTTGCAGATGTGAATGAGCTTCAAAATACGATTCAATTTTATCCCAATACTTCGATGGAACAAGGAATCGAACGATTTCTTGATTGGTATTTCCGTTATTATCAAAACGAACAACAGCCGATCCAGAAAGCTCAAGTAGAAAGCAGATTTGAAGTAAACGCGAAACATCGATCCATTTGAATAACTCTCAAAGAAGCGGTGATCTGATGATTGCGATCCGCCAGAGGGCGATTGCTTGCTTAAACGCAAAGGAATAAAAGCCATGTATATGGCAAAACAAAAGTGCAGAGTTCGGCAACCATTTTATGCAGACCGTTTCCGCTGACATAAATCCCCTATTTTCAGCAAATTTATTAGCACTTTACATGGAGAGACGGGCATGATAGGCTAATGTGCCATTGCGAACCCTTTGCGGTCCCATCTTCGCAAAAAATCATGCCCGTAGAGGCTCCATGTCAAGTGCGGGTGAATTCATCAATATCGGGAAAATTTCTGTCTCTTTCCCATGGCAAGGACTATGCACAAAACGGTTGCCGTTTTCTGTACTTTTTACTTGCCGAACACAAGCTCATCCGAATTGTTCCGACTGCAATATGAATAAAATAAATAAAAAGATCGATAGACAGAGTGAAGTCGATAGAAATTAGAGATTCTATCGACTTCATTTGATGTCGGCTATTTCACACGGGTACCATTTGGAATATCTGCTGATACTGTAGAAAGCACCAAGCGATTCCCTTCTTTGGCAGCTAAAACCATACCATTCGAATCTTCACCACGTAGTTTCACTGGTTTTAGGTTCGACACACAGATCACTTTTAGTCCTTTTAGCTCCTCAGGACGATAATACTCAGCAATTCCAGATACAACTTGACGACGTTCCGTACCCAAATCTAACTGTAATTTTAATAGTCGATCCGTCCCCTTGACAGGTTCCGCATCAATTACTTCCGCTACCTTTAATTCGACCTTCATAAAATCATCAATACTGATCACTCGATCATTAGTTGTTTCTTCTTTTTGCTCTG
Source organism: Laceyella sediminis (assembly GCF_003003125.1). GTDB lineage: Bacteria > Bacillota > Bacilli > Thermoactinomycetales > Thermoactinomycetaceae > Laceyella > Laceyella tengchongensis. The sequence continues at coordinate 79,680 of NZ_PVTZ01000012.1, forward strand.
TTTTTACTTCCTCTTTTGGTTCTTCTCTACGCTTGGACGATTGCTTCATAATTTCTTCGATCACTTCTAGTTCCTTCTCTACATCCAAACGTGGGAAAATCGGTTTTCCTTTGTTTACTTTCTTTCCCGATTTAAGTCTTCCAAACCGGTAAATACTGTCCCAATTTTTTTCAGATTCCTCGACAATGTTAATTTGATCCCATATTTTTTGCGGAGTACGAGTCATGAATGGCTGGATCATAATACTTACGATCCGGACAGTTTCTAACAAATGATAAAGAACAGAGCCTAAGATCGCTTTGTTTTCTTCATCTTTTGCAAGATTCCATGGAGTGTTTTTTTCAATATAACGGTTTCCGGCGCGAACAATCTTCCATAGTTCGGTTAATGCAACCGAATATTGGAGTTTTTCTATTGACTCCTCAAATTTGCCAATCACTTCTTTTATAATGGATGTCAGCTCAGCATCAAATTCGGTTCCATTTTCAATGTACTCAGGGATGATTCCTCCAAAGTACTTTTCTACCATTGTTAAAGATCGATGAAGCAAATTTCCCAAATCGTTAGCGAGGTCTGCATTTACGCGCTCAATGAAGTTTTCAGGAGTAAATACTCCATCCGCACCAAAAGGAACTTCACGTAATAAATAGTAACGCATAGCATCCAATCCAAAATGATTCACAAATGGTACAGGATCAATTACATTCCCTAAGGATTTGGACATTTTTTCTCCTCTGACCAAGAAATAACCGTGACCAAATATTTTTTTGGGAAGTGGTAAATCAAGAGCCATGAGGAAAATCGGCCAGTAAATGGTGTGGAAGCGCACAATGTCTTTCCCTATTAGATGGACATCTGCTGGCCAATACTTTTCAAATTTGGCTTGTTCTTCGGGATCATCCGAAAGATAGCCAATCGCGGAAATATAATTCGTCAATGCATCTAACCACACATAAACGACATGTTCCGGATCATGTTGAACTTTGACCCCCCAATCAAAGGTAGTACGAGAGATCGAAAGATCTTCTAAACCAGGCTTAATAAAGTTCTGGATCATTTCATTCTTACGGGATACTGGTTCAATAAACTCTGGATGTTCTTCATAATATTGAAGCAAGCGATCTACATACTTACTCATACGGAAAAAATAACTTTTTTCTCTGATCTTCTCTGTAGGGCGACCACAATCCAAGCACTTATGTTCAGGTGCTTGCCTCTCTGTAAAATAGGCTTCACAGGGAATACAGTACAGACCTTCATACTCGCCTAAATAAATATCCCCTTGATCATACAACTTTTGAAAAACCTGTTGCACGACTCGTTTATGACGTTCCTCTGTTGTACGGATGTAATCGTCATAAGAAATGTCTAAGCTTTCCCATAGTTCCTTTACACCTGCTACGATTTCATCCACAAATGCTTGTGGGGTTTTGCCAGCTGCTCGGGCGGATTTTTCTATTTTTAACCCATGTTCATCTGTTCCTGTTAGGTACATGACGTCATATCCTCGTAACCGTTTATAGCGAGCAATGACATCTCCAGCGACCGTGGTATACGTGTGACCGATATGCAGTTTGTTGCTTGGATAGTAAATTGGGGTTGTTACATAAAACGTCTTTTTGTCACCCATTGATAAAATCTCCTTTCTTTGAAATAAAATAAAAAACCGCCTCCAATATTATTGGGGCGAGGTTGTTCGCGGTACCACCCAATTTCAGTACATGAGTGATTACTAAAAAATCATGTACCCTTTAGGGCAACCCGATAACGCTGGTGTGCGTGAATTTCCTACTAAGATTCCCGTTCAGAAATCATTCTCAAAGGGCATGTTCACGAAGTTCCCTATGCCGGCTTTCACCTTTCCCGGCTCTCTGGTGATAGTTCCGTTCGTTACTCATCCTTTTCATAGAATGTTTGGATATACAGATAGTAGTTACATTTTATCTTATCCCAAAACTGATTGCAATATTCTGGAACCATTTTTCGGACTGTTTTGTCATTGATATGGGTAGCTGAAGGGAAAAACAAGCTGTATGAATTTAAATGAAGTGATTGGTCCTTTCTCGGGCCTTTTTATTTTCCTTGAGAAAGGAAATGTATTGAAAAATTCGCAACATGCATGATAATGTGGTATCTCTTTATTCGTGAGATGGAGTAGAGGAATTTTTTTGTAAGAGGAGGAAAAGGATTGAGTAGGTAGAATTAAATAAAGCTAATTAGTTGTAAATTTATTTCTAATCAGATAAGAAGGAGTATTGCATGGACGTTACTAAATTACTGAAAGACTTGGCTATTGGCATTATTCATTATGAAATACAGTCGCAAAAGTCAACACTTCCTCCCTTACCGTTATTGCCTCAGCCTCTTCAAATATCTTGGAATCAATTAACAATGGAGTGCATCAAAAAGGGAATATGTCCTCCAAAGAATTTACAAGAATTTGTTGCGTGGCTTACTACACCGATAGAAGAATGGGAGTATTTCGGTGAGAAATGGAGTGAGTTGGGTTGGAGAGGTTGCTTGGTAGAAGATTTAGCGCCAACTGAATTGAGTTATGATTTAAGCCAAGGAGCTCACGAGGCTCCAGAGCTTGAAGATCATACTTATGCGTTTAATCAATTGAGAAATTATTGCAAAGAGATAAATGAGCCGCAGCTATATTCAAACATTCGCCTGTTTTTGTGTGAAAACCCTATCATAAACGATATTTCATGTTTGATGGATATTGATGGTATTGATACAAAGAGTATGAATTGGGTAAGAGGATTTTACGAACCGATTCCTTCGCATTGTATTAAAAACAATCGAATAATTTTATGCAAACATTGTGCTTGGCCACTTAAATGGAAAAACGGGCAGTTGAGTTGCTTGGATGATTTGTGCAAAAAAGCGGTGAATGACTTTTTAAATATTGATCAAAATCAATCTAAACCAGTGGGGAGATCAGCATATCAAACCACATTTAGTGCCCAACGTGCCATTGTTAGACCTGAAGTTGCCTTGCTTCCCCTTTTTGAACAGGTAAAAAAACACCCTAATATTGCTCATTACGAATTCTGGCCCCAGTTCGACAGCTTTGATCTATATCTTGTCTTTAAAAACGGGAAAAAATGGGCAATTGATATGAAAGATTATCATAGACCTAAAGAACTCGCTAATGAACTAAATCAAGCATATGTATCACAGGTTCCAGAGTGGGATCGATTCATTTATTTATTCCCTAATCATCGAAAGAAGATAGATCGTTTCTACATGGAAAATTTCCTTGAAAAATGGGATAAAAAATCTAAGCCAGAGTTTACAGCCATGTTTGTCGATGAATTTGTGGCGTTTTTAGAAAGGGGAGGGCCATTTTGAGATTGTGGGACGATTGGCTAACAGATTTTCTTAAAGATCAGACACTTAGCTTGTTTCTACTGGGTAAAAAAGAGCAGAAGTCGCATGCTTTCCATTGCGAGTGAAAGGGCTTGATGCGAGTTGGGTGAGAGCCGTCGGTATTGTGAATGAATAGGAGGAGCAAAATGCCACGCATCGAAAACTCGATAATTGTAGAGCGCGATTTTGATACCACCTTTGACTTGACCAACGATATTGAGCTTTGGACGAAATTATTCACGGAATACAAGGAAGCAAAGGTGTTAGAGAAAAATGGAAACGAAGTGCTGTTTCAACTGACAACATATCCGGAAGGGGAGCGGCCTTCCCGCACATGGGTGTCCCGGCGCATCATCGACAAGGAGAATAAACAAGCGACCGCGGAAAGATTGGACCCTAAGTTTCCGTTTAAATATATGAATATTCGGTGGTCTTATGAGGTCATAAGCCCCAATCAAGTGAAAAAATGACTTGGATGCAAGAATTTGAAGTAGATCCAGAATGTCCGATCAGTGAAGAGAAGATGACGCATTTCCTCAATCAAAATACCAAGATCCAAATGAGCGCCGTGAAAGAAAAAGTAGAATCATGGCCGGGAAATGTGGAGGGATAAGGGTGAAGAAAACCCCAATGTATGAAGAGACATTTGTGGCGGGCGCGAAAGAACCATTGAAAGTCCTGCACCATCTGGCAACAAGTGAATTTGTTACCGATTATCTATTATATGAAGGAAATGGTGAGGTTCGGATTGTCGGCAATGTGGTGGCCAAAATCGAAGTGCTACAAGACATTGTCCGCTTTCAATATGCTGGTGACACCACAGAAGAGCCGGCGAAGGACCCGCTCAAACAAGCGGAGAGGTTTTTGCACACGCTTCCTTTGGAGCAGTGGACGGCATATGGTTATGTGGGGTTTGATATTTGCAAATATTACTACAACTACTTCAAATCCAGTGCGGAGCCAATCTTGTGTATGATCGTGCCGGAGTTCGAACTTCGTTTCACCCAAAGCGGGGTTTATATAAAGTCAGTCACCCAGCAAGCCGAATTGATCCAAATATTGGAGTCGGAGATTGATTTGCCAACCTATGAGCGGTATCCTCTGAAACTGGACTATGCTGACCGTGAAACCTATCAACAAAAAGTCCAATGTCTCATTGACAATATCCAACAACGGCAACTTCATAAGACGATCCTCTCCCGTTCAGTCAAGGTACATGATCAACTTGATCCCATTCTCACTTATGCGGAGGGGACAAACGTCAACAACAGCGTGCGTTCGTATTGCCTTAAACTGGGAGGCGCAAAAGTGGTGGGCTTCAGCCCTGAGATCCTCATGGCCGTCGATCGCGAGAGATTTGTGCTCACCAATCCACTTGCCGGGACGCGCCCGCGCGGGGACACACCTGAACGGGATCGACAATTGCACGATGAGTTATTCACCGATGCAAAAGAGGTGAAAGAACACGCTTTGTCTATCTGGTTGGCGCAGGATGAGATTCGGAGCGTGTGCGAGCCAGATACGGTTCGGGTGCTGGATTTTATGCAAGTCAAACGATACCGCTGCGTTCAGCATTTGTCTTCACGGGTTGGGGGGACGATCAAAGCGGACCGGACGTCATGGGATGCGTTGAAAGCCTTATTTCCCGGCATCACCGTGTCGGGGATTGACAAAGCTTCTGCGTTGGAATGGATTTCGCAGTTGGAAGAGGAGCCGAGAGGCATCTATGCTGGAGCGGTAGGATGGATTGATTCAAGCGATAGAGCGGATTTGGCGATTGCGATACGCTCTGTTTTCCAATACGGCGATGTCATTTCGTTTCAAGCGGGTGCCGGTATCATGGGAGAATCGAATCCTGAGAATGAATACTTGGAGACGGTTAACAAAATGAACACCATGCTGTCCACGTTGGTGCTGAAACATGGGTGAAGGAGTGGCGTGTGAGAATGGCATGGATTGATGTTGGCGGCATTCGCACGTACTATGAAGTAAGAAATATCGGGGAAATAGATCATTCAGAGGATGTGTGCCTTTTCATTCATGGTGGCGGAGGCAGTGTCCGCCACTGGTATCCTCTTTTTTTAGAACCAGAGATGGACATGCCGTTGATTGCCTTGGATTTGCCGGGACATGGATTGACGGGTGGGACAATATGTAAAACCATTCCAGACGTGGCAGCACTTATTGATCAGTTCTTGGATGCCTTGTCGGTGAAACGACCTGTCACATATGTAGGACACTCGATTGGCGGTCTGATCGGTTTGCAGTTTGCCTTACAATTTCCCGCGAACGTAAACCGATTAATCCTGTTATGCACCTCAGCCAAAATCCGATTACATCCTGATTTCGTAAAGCAAGCATTGTCAGGAGAGTGGGATCTGGAAACATTGAAAGGGAGTTTTTTTCCGGGGGTACCGGAAGAAAAGCAATCGCTTGTACTGAATGAATATTTGCGCTTGCGAACGGATGCGGCGAGCCAGGATTTTTCCGGCGTGAGTCAAATCGACCTACAAGAAGAGTTGTCGCGGATTTCCTGTCCGGCTTTGGTTATTTCAGCGAATGAAGATGTGATTATTTCACCCCGCCATTCACGCAACTTGGCTAAAGGCTTAAACTGTGCCAAGCACGTGGGAATACCCAACGCGGGGCATTATGTGCAAGTGGAACAGCCACAGTTAGTCGCACACGAGATCCATCGGTTTTATCATGCTGTTCCAGAGTGACCTTGCAGGCATTGATTAGGTCCAGGCAAGAAAAATAATTTGTTAAAGGATGTTGGTTATGAAATCAACACAAATTAACGAATATTACAAAAAGAAATACTCCACGCTAAAACCTTCCCAATATGAATGGACGTCCGGTACGGCTTCGCCGAAGCTGATCAACATGGTCGAAACGGGGGTTATCCCAGAAGGGGCCAAGATATTGGATATCGGTTGCGGTATTGGAACCGAGGCGGTTTATTTGGCGTTGAATGGCTATGATGTAACTGGATTGGACATATCAAAGGACGCGATAGAAAAAGGGAAACAATTGGCCGAATTTTATGGTGTGGAGGTCAATTGGCTGGTAGCTGATGTGCTGGGCATTCCCATTAAAAGTGATAGCATCGACGTTGTCACGGACCGTGGCTGTTTTCATTGTATCCGAGCTGAGCAAAGGGAAAAGTTCGCCAACGAAATCGCCCGTGTGCTAAAGCAAGGCGGATTGTATACCATGAGTTGCTTTTCAAACCAGGTTCCCGGTAACCCATATCCGGTGGAGACAGACCATTTCGTGATCAACCATTTTGGGGTGTCCAGCAAGGAAATTTTGGAAACGTTTAGTGCCAGCTTTTCATGTGAAAAATTAGAACTGATCACAAACAGCAAAGCCGGGGAAAAGGGATTTTACGGTTGGCATAGTATGTGGTACAAGTTGTGATTCAGTTCGTACATCGGGACTAGCTGTGGAACAATACCCTTCTTGAATTAATCAGTGCTTTTCTGCACCAGCTTGCCTACGATGGTTGAATTGGTGAGCTTGGGCAAGCTAAAGATATAAGGATTGGCATGTGCCCCTGCTGTGTGAAGGAAAGCGGTGGGGGTATATTTTTTGTTGATGATCAAAATGAGGTTGGGGGCGTAAGAAAATGTAGTCCGAGATAATGCAAAGATGTATTCTTAGGGTAAACCAGAGTAGATTTGGAACAGTGAATAATCCTATGTTTCTGAGGGTATTTCAATTTAAGTACATTAGAATTCAATGGATTATGGGGTGAAGACACACTGGCAAAAGCAAAGTATGATTTGGCAATTTAATAAGCCTAACAATTGGAGATTAATCGATCATGCTTGTGCAATTCATAGTAGTCGAGCAATCGAAGAGATCGTTAAACGATGAGAGGAGACGACTGAAAAGAGGTAAGGAAAGGGTGATAGAATAACCACTTCATTTCTAATTTGAAGTATTTAAATAGTTTTTGAGCGCATGGATTGCTTCTATTATTTTTTCGATTTCATCTTTATAATTTCTTTTTCGTCTTGCATGAAGAAGTACAGGACGAACTGATTCGATCGATCTCCCAAACTGATACATCCAATCATATCGGGGAACCATCCATGTATGGAAATGGTGTGTAGTATCTTCATTATAGAAATAGTAGACTTGTTCAATCCCTAAGACTTTGCGTTGTGCTTTTCGAATCAGATGAAGTGTATGAATATAATCGTTTAGCTCTTCTTCTGTAAGCTCATCTAGACACTTAACATGCCTTTTTGAAGCTAAAATTACAAGACCTCGAATAGGGTATGCAACATCTTGATGAGCATGAAAAAACTTTGTTTCATAGATTGTGCCCCCATTTGGCTGTACTGTTCCTTCTACAATAGCACAGCTTAAACAATGAACAGTAATCTTACGGCCGTCTGCTAAAGTAATGTTTTTCAAATATTACTCACCCTGTTTTAAGTTTATCATTATTTAAGTGATGCCAATACTTAATTCTTTCTTAGAGTTGAAAATGTTTGATTGTGTTGTTAAATGTGTTTACCAAAGCACATTTAAAAGGGTATAATAATAGTGCATGGTGCATATAATAAAAAGATGAAAAGGAGATGGAAAAGGATGGGGTTGGCTATGACAGCCAAGAGACGTGTAACTACAGATATTCTAAGGTTCCTTAATGATCGAGTCTTATCTGTCACTCAATTAACCCGAAGTAAAAAATTGACTGAGATTCTTGATTCCTATTCCCAAGAGAAAAGTACAGATGTGTATGTGATTCAAAATGTAAAGAAGCCTGGAAAAGCGGTTATTGCTGATCTGAAGTATTTTGAGGAGCTTTTGGCATATAAAGAAGCTGTTGATTGGGCGTTGGATCACGCTATTGAGGAAATTGCCTTAGAGAGAAAAGAGACAATCGCCGATATTCCTCTTCCTCAAGTAATTCAAGACAACCAACTGGATTTGAATTACATTATGAAGTTGGTTGATGAGGTGGAAGAGGAAGACTGATGAGGATAGCTCAACAAATAAATGAATTATTAAAACCATATCAAGTCGAAGTTCATTTTACAAAAGAGTCACTCAATGATTTAAGTAGCTATGATAAAAACCAACAAGAAAAAATTATCGCTTTGATTATTAAAAGGGGAATGAGAGGGCCGTTAATAAAACCCCAGGGGATCGGTGAACCATTGAGAGATGAGCTTAAAGGCTATACCAAAATAAAACCTAAGAATATGGCTTTACGCATTGTGTATCGTCCGGTGGTTAATGACGAAATGATACGCATGGAGATCATTGCGATTGGTCCGAGGGATAAGGAAAAGGTTTATCGTTTGGCAGCAAGACGATTGCAATTTTTTGACCAACAGAGGGAATAGGTGAATCTAAACAAAGAGATCAATTAGTACAGTGACCCAGAGTAGATCCGGCATTGCCAAAAGTAAATCGCGAGCTTTCGCGTTTTTTTTGCTGTTTTGGGAATTAAAACGAACCAAAATTGGACTTTTGACCATATTTAGGCTATCTGTTTTTAGCAAAAGAGAGTTATTTTTTGGGGGAGTATAAGCCTGCCACAGGTGTTTGCTGGATGGACATTCTTCCTTTAAAAATATGTTGTGGAATAAGGATGTTATGATTATGAAGTGGTTCGAATGGGTTGGAGGATGTACATGTTGATGCCAGAGTGGCTTATTTATTAACCTTGACAGATAAAGCTCTGAATAAAATAGAAGATTACGAGTGGTATCCTTTGGTAAGAGAAGCGATCGATATATGCTGGGAATGGATCGAAGAGAAGAAGTATAGTGGAGAAGATCTTTATGAGATTTTAGATAATGAGGATGAAGATGGGTTAATTTATATTGAAGGGGTGGCCTATGGTGAAAACCCATATGGCCCACAGGCAAGATTGGTTTGGTCTTGTGTAGTTGATGCGGTATGTTATACAGCTTGGAAGGCCTATCAACATGAAAATGAAACGTCTATGCCACAACCCATTGGAATGGTCAGTGATAAATATATTGATGATGAATTTATGGGAAAAATTAAAAAAATAGAAGGGTATCAAGAAAGTTTGGCAGAGCATTTAAAACAGGTTTTGCTCGAACATTATTCACTGGCAAGTAGCGATAAAAAGATAAAGAGATCCGAAATTTTGAGTCGGATTTGAATATGTCTGTAGTCTAAATAGAAGGCTTTCCTTTGTAGAGGATAAGCCTTTTTTATGCTTAGGCCAGATAACGATTCCGCTCCTCATTGGTGTGTATGGGATCCAGATTGCCAAATTCTTTACTGATCAAGCTTGAACCAAGAGCTTACATTGTTTATGTGTTTATGTCCATAAGTGATTTCTGGCCAAGAGGTTATTCAACGTGGAAATCATGCAAAGTAAGAGTCTTATTAAATAAATTTATATTTTAGAAAAGTTTTTGTAACGATTCGTATATATTATAAAAGGGATGAAACTAATGCATTAGTAATGTTGAGTTTGTTAAAATGTTTAGTTCTTTCATTAATCATTGGTAGGAGGCTTTTTGTGTGTACAGGATTTTAACCGGAGCCATCTTTTGTTTGATCTCTTCAATCTTATTTGCCACTCGTTACATTGCCGCTGCAATTTTAAACACAAGAGTAGAAGTAGGTTCGAATTTCCCTTATTTCCTTGAATTATTAGGGAGTGAGTTGCAAATCGCAAGCATTATTACACTGCTTATCGGGATTGGGTATATTGTTCTAGGGGAAATCGAGGTGAAAAAAGGAATGAAATAATGGCTTAAGGTCACATTTTGGAGAGAGATATTATGATAACAAGTCCTAGAAGGGTTATGAATCATTTATGTGTTTTGGGATAGATTTACGGAATGATTGTGTATAACGAAAAAAAGAAAAGTTGAATGGGGCTGGCTTCATATATGTTAGCGATATGTAAAAAGGAATTTTTCGCTTTGTTTCGTGGTTTTAAATCCATTTTTATATTAGTTGTGTTTATTGGGTTTTCTTACTTTATTGCTGATGTTGTTGGGGAAAATCTTAACGACCTTTCTTCAGATGGATTGTCTCAAATCGAAATGGGATCTCCTTATGCAGCAGGATTACGATTTCTGGTAATCGGGTTGGGTTTCTTATTTGTATGTCTCCTTTCTCATGACATCGTGAATAAAGAGATCGAAACCCAGACGATTCGTTTTTTGGTGACCAAGTCTAGTCGTTCCTCCATTATCTTAGGGAAGTACTTGGGTACCGTTTTCTTTTGGAGCACGATTTTATGTCTGTCGTATATCCCAATTGCTTTTGTTTCCAAAACCATCGACATTCATCTACTAGGGAGTTTAGTTTGCTTTGTGTCTTTTGTGATTAGTTGGACGATATTGTTGTCCACAATTATTTACCGATCTTCATATACATTATTAATAGGGATTATTGCAAGTATTCTCTATCCTGTTGTCGGTGTGTTATCCCTTGCTAAAAATGGGGTGATTTGGGATGTTTTACGTTATCTTACTCCATATCATTATCTTCTCTTAAAAGGTTATTGGGGACTTCTACCGCTGTTGATCAGCTTGTTACTGGTTTTCGTTGCAACAATAATTTTCTCGAGAAAGGATTTATAACAGTGATTAAAGTTGAAAATTTGACTAAGATGTACGGAAATAGGACGGTTGTGAACAATGTTACTTTTCAAGTGGGAAAAGGCGAAATATTTGGTTATCTGGGGAAAAACGGTGCTGGTAAAAGTACGACAATAAATATGATTACAGGTATTGTTCGCCCAACATCGGGAAAGGTTTTTTTATTTGGACAGGATGTGTTGGAGAACCCCTCTGTTATTTATCAAAAGGTCGGCGTTCTACCAGATAGTTCTAATTTTTATCCGACTTACTCTTCCTTGGATCATTTAACACTTTTTGGAGAGTTAAAGAGAGTAAAAATGAAGAAACAAGACTTGTATCAACTATTAGAACGAGTTGGGCTACAAGGCCATGAGAAAAAAAAGGTGCATTCTTACTCGCTAGGAATGAAGAAAAAATTAGGAATTGCTCAAGCGCTAATTGGTGATCCAGAAATCATTTTTCTTGACGAACCGACTTCAACACTTGATCCAGAGTCTGCGATTGAAATTAGAGAACTCATATTTGCTTTGTCACAACAAGGTAAAACCATATTTATGACATCACATAACCTAGAAGAAGTTGAGAAGATATGTCATCGCGTGGCAATCATGCAAAATGGAACGATTACTCAAATGGGGACTTTAAGGGAATTGAGAGAAAAGAATCAAGCTTCTATTCATATATATTTGGTTACTAAACAAGAAGCGAATGCTAAAGATTCGTTTATTCAAAGTCTTAAACAACGAGGAATCTTTGCAAAATCAACTGAGTCTGGTTTTCATTTAAAGATTGATTCAGATCAGGTTTTTCCTGAAATCATTTCAATCGCTGTAAGGGAAGGAATTTCTATTTACCGTGTTCAATTTGAAGAAGTTTCATTAGAAAAAATATTTTTGGAATCTAAAGCAACACAATAAATCGATGATTATTCATTTAGAAGTCTACTATACTCTGCCAAAGACTAGCCGCGACATCTCGCAGTTTTTGTTGTTTTAAGAAAATATATTCAGGGAAAGCTACCAGCATATATGAAGCGTTTTGTTTGAAATATTTCCTCTCATTTCCTATTGACGTAAAATAGGATTGTATCAAATCATCATTTGGAAGGTGAACGCTTATTGAAAAAATTCTTAAGTAGAATGGCCAGGGTACTGCAGAGTCGCAAAGGGTCGCCAACAATGGAATATGTGGTGGTCATCGCCTGTGGAGTTGCGTTGGCTTTATTGTTAAACCAAGTGATGGCCTTTGCAGAGGTGCAAGGAGCACTGAAAGATAAGATCATGCAAGTGATCACAGGACAAAACATGGTTGTCTCAGTGGATGAAGATTCTAAAGAACAATCACTTGACGAAAGAAAAAACGATTTTTTTAGAAGGCCAGAATGGATAAACGATCTTGCATCTGGTTATCAAGCATTAAAAAACAAGTTCAAAGAAGGATTATCTGAAACCTGGAAAAATGTAAAAAACATCGAGTTGGGGGAAGTCGCCCAGTCTTTATGGAATAACACTACCAATGCTTTAGATAGCGTATGGCAATGGATGAAGGAAAATAAAGAAGTGGTTGCTTCAGCTGGGGTAATCATTGCTGGAGTTGGGCTCTTACTCATTCCAGGATTGGAGCCGTTGGGGCTCATGCTGTTGGCGAACTGGGGCTTATCGTTAGGCTTCGGAGCGTTACTTAATGGCGGCAAAGTAGACAAAACGGTGCTGTTGGGAGCGGCTATTGGTGGAGCGGCTGGAGCCATTGGTGGTGGAGTAGCGAGTGCGCTCTTTTCCGGTTTGGCGAAGTTTGCGCCAGGGCTTGGAGCCGCTATAACAGGATCACGTTTTCTAGGTCCTATTATCAGTGGTGGGAGGCAGATTCTTGGTAAAGCTCCCGCTTTAGTCCAACGCATGGCCAGCGGACTCTTTAGCAAAATGGGTGCCATGGCTGCAACAGAAGGGGCTATCACCAGTGGCGTAGATGATTGGTTAAGAGGGAAAGAGCTGAATTGGAAACGAGCTATTCTCTCAGGTTTGGCCGGAGCTACATTGGTCGGTTTTGCTTCGGGTGCTTATCCACTTGTGCAACCACTCATTAATAAAGCTACGGCTACGATTGAAAAACATGCAGGCCCGGTTGTGGCAAAGATTAATAAACTTCCCATTCCCACTTTGGAAGTTCTTGAAGCGCCCGGAGTAGGAAAGGTTCCTAATTCGAAAACTGTTGGAGATACACCGTTTGGTGCTTGGTTGCAGAAGTTTGCTTCGAATGGTGGGAATCAAGGAACGACGGGTAAAATTACTAAAAATATAGCTAACATTAAGATCGAATTTAAAAAAGGTTATGATAAACATTTAATAGAGGTAGAAGGGTTTAGAGCAAAGCCAACGATTGGAATAAAAGGTGGTCATAATCTAAGAAATTTTGAGAAATACATTTTAGAAAATTTTAGTGACCAAGTTACTGATATCGGTCAAGTGATTGTCTCCAAAACACCGCATTCTAAGGTTAAAGGCATTTATGAAATCAAGTATAAATTACCAGTCTATGATAGCAAAAGTATGGCTAATGGCGGCAAGGGTAATTTCACTGGAAATTGGAAAGTGTATAGGAATCCTAAAACAGTTTACGACCCTAATATCATATCTGACGAGCAAATTTTAAAATTAGGTAAAGAAGCGATGGCAGAGGGGATAAGTAATAATAGGATAAAAATAGATGAGCGTGTTAATGCCACGAGTGATGAAATTACTGGTTATGCAGATGTAGGTGGGGAAAAACTTCAATTTATTGGGTATAGAGATAAAGTAACTGGAGAAATTAAAAATTTCTTTCCTGTACTATCCAAATAATAACAAGGAGTTTGATGTAAATGGAAGATCAAATCTTTTATGTGGAATGCCTTGATGAGAGAATAAAATATATGAAAGCGTATTTTAGTACACTTGGGGATAATTATTTTTTGAAAGCTTTACATCATTTTAAAACTGGTAAAGGATTTGGGATTGGGTATACAAGTTGTTATTTTGCAACTGAATGTCAACCAGATGATGAGGAATATTTTGGAGATAGCGGGGTTAATTTTACTACCATTCCTCCAGTAACTAATGTAGAAGTTTATGCAATTGTAGACTATGAAACATTTTTTAGATATTTAAAGGAAATAAGTGAAGATTATTTAACTCGATATCCTGATGAAAAAGGTGAAGTTGAAGCCTGTTTAGAAGAAATTAGACATAGGTTCAATATAGATGAATAAGATCTAGGTCTAAGAGCGTGTCTGGAGAATCAAGTTGTGGGGTAAATGTGACGAAACCCCCTTTTCTTGAAGAGAGTCTCGTCAAGTTTAAAGAGCATGGAAAAACAGTTTTGGAGCTACTTCCCTAAAGATAATGAGTTAAAGGAGATTTATTAAATATAGAACTAATTGTGGAATAGCCCAAGAGGCGTTAATTGGAGGACTCGCCGGTTTGATTGGATTAGGGGCTGGTGCGCTTGCCTTTCGGTTGATTGGGGAAAGACTCGCAACAATGGCTCCTCCGTGGCTAGGCAAATGGCTTCCGTTCGTCGGATCAGGTGGTGTGGCCGGAGTGGCGGACAGTGCATCCTTCGATTAT
>NZ_PVTZ01000013.1 GCF_003003125.1 Laceyella sediminis
TGGCTATGCTGCTTTCGAGAGCAGGTAAGGGAGGTGGTTTTAAGTTTATATGGGTTGATATTCATCCATTAATTGTTTATATCCCTTTTATATACAAAAACCCTGCGATCAACAAAGTTGATTCGCAGGGTTTGTCAACATTCTCACCAACAAGCGTCTAGCTTGTTGGTTATACTTGTTCACAATATGGTTTGGAGTAGTTGACTAGCGGTTGTTACACAGTCATTTGCCCCGTGCTGTTAAGCCGTTTCTACGCAGATAGGCAAACTCTTCAGGGATTGGCCTGTGGCCGATTGAATCAGGTGTTCGGTCACCTCAAACCCTTCCACCGGGCGAATGTCGGCAAACCGTTTTACAAAGGTGGACAAAGCGATGTTCGCTTCCATACGAGCCAGCGGAGCGCCCAAGCAGAAATGCGGACCGGCGCCAAAAGTGAGATGAGTTTGATTGTTATGGCGGTGAATATCGAATGTTTCTGCATTGGCAAATTGCGATTCATCTCGGTTTGCGGAACCCATCCACGCGATGATGATCTGTCCTTTTTTCATCTTGTGCCCAAAGACGGTGGTATCTTGAGCCACTTGGCGATCTATGGCAACAGGAAACCGGAAGCGCAACACTTCTTCAACCAGCTTGGGAATCGCTGTTGAATCGGCTCGCATCTCCTGATAGATGCCTGGTTGGTCAAACAACATGGAGTAAAACATATTCGATATCAGCATGGTTGTGGTTTCATTTCCCGCGCCTAAGAGTCCTATGCCGGACATCACCACTTCCATATCTGTCAGTTGTTCGCCTTCTAAATTCGCTTTCGTTAAGTCAGAGAGGATGTCATCGGCGGGATGTTTCCGTTTTTCTTGCACGATAGGGTATAAGTACTCTTGAAATTCTTTCATGGCTCGCGCTTTTTGGTCGGCGATGTCACCAAACGTTTCTCTCTCATAGGGGTAAAAGAGAATGTCTGACCAGGCTTTGATCTTCTCTCTGTCTTGGGAAGGGACACCCAACAATTTAGCGATGACAATCACGGGCAGGGGAATAGCCAGCTGTTGCACAATGTCCACCGTCGTCTGACCTTCCATATCTGCGACCAACTCGTCAGCAATGGCTTGGATCCGCGGTTCCCATTCTTTCAGGCTTCGAGGGGTAAACGCTTGGGCGAGGAGGGCTCGGCGATGCCGGTGTTCCGGTGGATCGGAAAAATTAACATTGCTTCGGTTATTAACTCTGGGAACGGGAATTAAACTGCGCTCTTTCTTGTTGGAGAATAGTTGGTGATCAAAAAGTACGCGTTTGGCATGATCATACAAAAACACATTCCAGACGTCTTGTTCGGCATCATAAAACACTGGGTTATTTTCTCTCATTTGTTTATACCAGGCAAAAGGGTTCCATTGGTCTTGCTTTGATTTGAGTTTGGATATTTCATGCAAAAGGATGGTTTTACTCGTTGAACGCATCACAATCCCTCCTTGTGTTAAAATAACCTATGTTAACTATACATATGCTTACCTATGTTAATTTAACATAGTAAATAAGTGCTTGACACCATTTTCACAAAGAATTCAGAATGGGTGATGACAGTGTATGCGGAGATTTTAATCTTGGGACAACTCCTGACAGGCCCCAAACACGGTTATGAGATAAAGAAAAACATTCAAGAGGCGCTCGGTGAGGAATTTGAAATCAATAATAATCTGTTGTACCCCACTTTGCGCCGTTTTCTGGAGATGGGCGCCATCTCCAAAGAAGTTGTCAAGGTTGAAGGCAAACCGAATCGTCATGTCTACTTTTTAACCGATGTCGGGGAAGAGATATTTAATGAAATGATCCGGGATTTCCCAAGCAAATTGGCCGCCAGCCAATCTGAATTTCTGGTGCGGGTGGCATTGTTTGACCGATTGGAACAAGACGTGCAACAGGAGATTCTGCTAAGGAGACAAGAAGTGCTACAGAAAAAGCTTGACTTCTACCACCATATCGAAGCTATTCATCCTAAAAAACCTTTTGTGATTGAAGTCATTCGTTTTCAAAAGTCCCAGGTTGAACAGGAATTGGCATGGATTGAGGCATTGCGGCAAAAAGGGGAAACGCCCGAGATGGAAGGTTAACACCGGCCCAGCCGGCTATCGTAGCGTTGGTTGTCGTTTCATCGTCGATCAAAAGTCTCTCGCGGAAGCCAACGGGGAGAGAGGGCCTTTGGCATCAAAAAAGCCGCCTGACTCAGGCAGCTAATAAGTGATCCCGGTTTCCAGGATTTTGACTTTTATACGAGGATGGAAACGAACCTTGGCATAATCTTTTTCCCAATCTTGTTTCTTCCAGAATTCGGGATGAAATGCAGCGAGATGACGCCCGATGCTCAAGGCATCACAATTTGCCTGCTGCATTTTGTCCAACATGTTCTTGACTTCAAGGGTCAATGCGCGGGACAATTCATGGTTAATCTGTTCCAGACGGTCCGAATCAGTTAAATTGTTTTCCGGAAATTCGACCACTTTCGCATAGACTGTGCCAGAAAAAATGACATCGACCCCTCCGCTGGGGGAGATCTTCACTTCTCTCTTCAGTCGGGGCTTGAGCATGTCGATCGTGATGTAACTGGTGGGGTTTTCCCCGTGTTGGGGGTGAATTTTTATCGTCAGTTGCGCCTTCTTTTCTATTTCATTGGTCAGCATCAAATACAAAACCGATTCTTTCCGGTTAAACTCGCCTGTCCATTTCTGCCCGTGGAATAGCGCCGTTCCCACTGCGGCCACTTCCTCACTCTCTGTTTTTCTCAACAGCGGGATCAAGAAGTCTTGCCCCGGTTCCAGAAGCAGGGAACAAATGCTTTGCACATTGGTTTTGGGGAGGATGCCGGCGTCTTCTTCGCTTTCCAACACTTCGTCCACATGCTCGGCAATCAAGGTATCACCCACGCGACGCAAGTAGAATACTTGGCTAGCTTCTCCGTCAACAACGGCTATCCGGGAGTTGAGGGAGGCGCGGGGATCACGGTAAAACACATCCAAGTGGGGATAAATCCCTTTTTTGGCGACCTCTTTTCCAAACAATAACGCCCTCACCTTATAGGTTTCCAGTTTTTCAGAGATATTGCTGTCCAGCAGATCTCGCGTCTGGCGTGCCGTGTTTCCAATCACGCTGTGAACTTCATTTGAAGGATTTTTGCGATCCCCAGAGGGCATGTTACGGATTACGATGGTTGTTTTCACTTTTCCTTGCGGCGCCTGGTCAAACGCCACCCCATAGATTAAACGGGCGTCCCGCAAAGAGGATTGATCCCAACATCCGGGCAAAAGCAGGAGACTGACGCCGGCCAGAAACAACATGATTTGCTTCATGTACTTGTCTCCCCTTTCACTTTGAACAGATAAGACCATCCCAGTAGCAAAAGTGGCACCACCATAATCATGATGAAACTTCCAATCGAGAAGATTTTGTCGTACAACCGAATCTTCTCAGGTTGCCCGGCCCACACGGCAAGTACGAAACAAATAATCCCCGCCCACCACGCCGCTTTTTTATGATTCCCTTTGTGAAAATATTGTCCCAGGCCCATCATGCCCATAAAAATGTAAGAGATGAACGTGGTGAATACGCTCACGCTCCAGATGGACAAAAAGATCAAATCAATGCGCTCAATGACATTGAAAGTGAAGCTCTTTAACATGTACAAAAGAGGTTCAGGAATCACTTCAATCTCCCTGGGACTGAAGATGACTAAGCAGGTGAACGTCAAGAAGCTGTACAAGAGAGTGACCAACAAGTTAGCCAAGGAAATGGCTTTCAGTTTCCCGCCACTATTCCCCTCGACTAATGGATAAGCCAATAGGATTAGCTCAAATCCCACCATGGAAAAAAGCGCTTTTTGCGAGCCTTTGATAATATCGAGCCACCCTGCTTCTGTCAGCGGGAAGATGTAATCCACATTCATGTTTACCATCATTGAATAAATGGCCAATGCCAAGAACACGGGGATCAAAATACTGGTTGCCACCAAAAAGCGGGCGATGTTGCGCAGGTTTTCCACCGCCATGTACATGCACGTGACGATTACGATCAATATGACTACCCATCTCGGGGTTGCAGGCAATATCCAACGGCTGACAATGTCGCTGAACAAGACGAGGATATCAGCAGAGGTGAAGATGGCGTACGATACATATGCCAATCCCAGAATGGTGCCTGTGAACTTTCCAAACAGTTGCGTGAGGAATTCGTAGATTGTTGAGGAAGGAAAGCGCTTATTTAATGCCCAGAGGAACAAAATGATCAGTTGGCTGGCCAACCCGGCGATGATAACAGAAATCCAGCCAGCACCTTTTGCTGAAGATTGAACTTGATGGGGCAGGGATAACACACCTACCCCAATCTGGGTTTGCAAAATAAAAAACATAAATTGGCCTTGTGTAATGGTGTTATCAGCTATCTTCATCTTTTTTCCATCCTCTCGATGGCTCCTCTTGCTTCATGCGTTGGGGATGGGGATCATGCGGGCGTTGGTTCAGTTTCCAAATAGGTAGCCGGATAAAGGTATCCTTCAGGTCCTTGACGCGAAGCGGTGCAAAGGGTGCTAAGTACGGCGTGCCAAAAGACTCAAGCTTAACCAGGTGCATGAAAATAATGATCAGCCCCACCACAATGCCGAAAAAGCCGAAGGAGAATGCAGCAACCATTAGCGGAAACCGCATCACCCGGATGGCCGTGCTCAATTCGTGGGATGGCACCACGAACGAAGAGATCGCCGTGATTGCTACAACAATTAACATGGTATTGGAAACTAAGCCCGCTCGGACAACCGCGTCCCCAATTACTAGACCGCCGACAATACCAATCGTTTGCCCGACGCGGCTGGGGAGCCGGATTCCCGCTTCCCGAATCAATTCAATGGTCAACTCCATCAATAAAGCTTCGATGATGGCGGGAAACGGAATTGTATCAATCGAGCTTTTTAGGCTATAAATCAATGAGATAGGGAGAACTTCGGGATGAAACTCCACAATGGCGATATACAAGGAAGGAAGCAAAAAAGCGATCAAAAAACTCATCAGCCTTACAAATCGGACAAATGATCCGATCATCCACCGGCTGTGATAATCGTCCGGTGTTTGGTAAAAGGCGAATAATGTTACGGGAACTACGACCGCTGTGGGATCTCCTTCTCCCAACATGACAATGCGCCCTTCCATCAGATTGGAGACGACTCGGTCGGGCCTTTCCGTATACAATACCTGAGGGAAGGGGGACGCCGGGCAGTCCTCCATAAATTCCGTCACAAAACCGGGTGACATGATGGTGTCAGTCCGAATCGCGTTGATCCTCTTTTCGACCTCTTTAACCAAATCAGGGTGGGCCAGATTGCGTATATAGAGCATGGCCAGTTTTGATCTGGTCTCCGCTCCTACGCGGAAAAATTTCACCGTGAGATTTGGGTTTTGGATTCGGTGGCGGATATTGTACAAATTCACCTTGATGTTTTCCACCAATCCGTCGTGCGGTCCGCGAACCACGGCTTCGTTGTCGGGTTCAGTCAGGTTTCTTTTTTCAGTGGCTTCCGTTCCCACGATGAAGGCTTGTTCGGATCGGCTAAACAATAAGATGCTGTCTCCGCGCACCAAATGTTCAATGATTTCATCAAAGCTCTCAGTCTGCCGCAGATAGTTCGCGATGATCACTTCTTCCAGCTTGCCTTCCCGGACTTTTAACAGGGGCTGAATGATCGCTTTTAGCACCTGATTTTGATCCGTTAAGGGTTCAATGAACACAAGTACGCCTTTTTTGCCATTGAACTCGATGGAACGGAAAACCAAATCCTGCGAACGGCAAAGTTTTTCATTTATGTTATCGATATTTTCCTGCAAAGAAGAAGACACGCGCGTGGTAGTGTCCCCCACTTTGGTAGTTGGCTCGCTTTTTCGTTTTTTTCTTCCTCTAAATATGGATCTCATTGTCGCTCCCCATTTGCGTTCGAAACATCGTATATAATAAATTGTGTCCTAATTTCGGGATGGCAATTCGTCGCGTGTTATAAAATCATTTGTTCAAGTGTGTTGAATCTCCGGCCTGGATAAATGATCTGTGACCAGAGATTCTGGCGTATGAGTTGAAGTGGAGAATCGGTAAAAAAACCTTTCCCTCTGAACGACGATGAACAAGTGCAGTTAGTTGTCAGCTTTCGAGAATGATATTATGATTATTTATATAATTTAAATTATGGAGGTTAAGGAAGTTTTATATAGAATCGTATATTAATAAAAAGCTTGAATGAATGTGTTAATCTCCTTTTTGGTTTAAAGATTTGAAGGGGGGGTTCCATGAATCATCGGCTCATAATGCAATCGTTGCGGAAGGTCCCTGAACTAAGTTATGTCAATGCCGAAAATGTTGCTCGATATCGTGCGATTATGCGTTTTTTCTATCAAGAATACCAGCGATTGCGCTATTGGATGAAACCAGCAGAAGTGTATGAAGGCGTCCGCTTATGGGGTGTTTTGCAAGGGTATACCTTGGAACAGTGCCATGCTGATTTGGATAAATTGGTAGAGTGGAAAAACCTCACAGTTCGACATGACGGGGGACGTGCAACTACAATTGAAGAGTACATGCGTAAAAAGTATCAATATTCCCTTACTCCATACTCCATTGAAATTGAACGATTGCTGGAGACGTTGGAAAGTGTTTCTGGATACGGTGGATCGCTGGAACCGACATTGTTTGATACTATTGCAGAAGATCTTTTTGAAGTAAGAAACAAAGTAGATATGTTTGAGCCTGGTGAAGCGTTAGAGCTGTGGGAGAGGCTTTATCAGTCTTTTGTGAGGTTGCACGAAAATTCGGCTGACTATATTGCTAGTTTGCAAACCGTCCATGCTGAAACCATGATGATGACGGAGGAGTTCCTTGTTTTTAAAGAGCGATTGAGGGATTACTTGCAAAATTTCATGCAGGCGTTGCAACACCGCTCTTACAAAATCGAAGACTCGCTATTGCATATTTCCAGGCAGATGAGAAAGCGGTTTTTAGCATATGTAGCCCAAGACGCAATTAATAAACCGCGCATAGAAGAGATGCCTTCCAAAGAGGAATTGATAGAAGAATATGAAAGAGGGTGGGAGAATCTTCACCGCTGGTTTGTCGGAGCAGGGGATGAACCAAGCGAATCAACGTTATTGGAGCAAGCTACTAAGGAGGCTATTGCGCGAATTGTGCATTGTGCGCGCAGAATCCAAGAGCGAAAGCGGAAGGGGTTAAGTCGTCGTCAAGAATTAGATTACTTGGCAAAGTGGTTTTACAGCATCGATGATATGGATGAAGCACATCGTTTGGCTGCTTATACATATGGATTGTTTGCGACTCGGCACTTGCAAGGAGAGGATCGGCGCGAATCTGATCGATCTGACATGTCGATGTGGGAAGAAATACCGACCACCCGATCGATCCGCTCCCGAAGCCGCAAACGTATTAGTGGCCACAAAAGAGAGTATGTTCGGGATCAGCACGAGCGGCGACAAATGCTGAAACAGGCAATTCTCGCACAGCAACAGGAAGAGCGTGCATTGTTAGAAGAGATGTTGAGACTAGGGCGAGTACGCATAGACGAGCTGGGGATGATGACAGCCAAAAACCGTTTACGTTTGTTACAGTGGATTGGAAGATGCATGGCTACTTCCTCTAAGTCTTTTCGCACCCCGGAAGGGATGATTGTCAGTTTGAAATTCCCTTCACCCAAACAAGAGGCGGTGCTTCGCTGTGAAGATGGAGTTTTGACTTTGCCGAATTACGAACTTAGGTTTGTGATGGAGTCCAGCCTCTTTGCTTTCAAGGAAGCGGCCGTAACTGCGGAAAATGAGTGAGAAAAGAGGAGAAACAGGATGGGAAACGCATGGAGAAAGCGTCGTTCGGCAAAGATGACAAACGCTGCCGTGCTAGAAGAGCGATTGAGGGAATGTGTCCATGCATTGCTTAATCGACCGTGGATCGCCAAAGAGCAAGATCCAGAAATGTATTATCAGATCAAAGAGCGATTTGAGCAGCTCAAAGATTGGTTCATGGAACAAGCGGGACTTTCATTGATTAGCACCAGAACACTTGTCAAATTGGACAAAGTGCCTGTAATTGCCCACCCATGGATGGGGTTCGCTGAATTCCGAGATCCGATGGATTATGTTTTTTTTACTTATGGGCTGTGGTTTCTTGAAGGAAGAACTGAAATGGATCAATTCACTTTGCAAGAAATGGTTGAGCAAATCAAAGAGCATATGATGAGCCAGGCGATGACTGTTAACTGGACAGTATACAGTCATCGCCAATCGATGGTTCGTGCTTTGAAAAAGTTGAATTCCTTGGGAGTGTTGCATGTCGTAGACGGAGATGAAGACAGCTGGGTCAGGGATGCCGAAGCGGGCAATGTGCTTTATGAGTGTTCGCCACACGCTCGGTATGTTTTGCGCCGCTTTCCGCAAGATTTGTCTTCTTATCAATGCATGGAAGAATTGAGTGACCCAATTCATTATCCGGACACGCCGGATGGAGCATCCTTGCGCCGCCGTCATCGAGTATATCGACGTTTTTTAATGGAACCAGTTGTGCTTGATCGGCAATGGAGCGAGGAAGATAAGTACTATGTCACAACCCAGCGAAGTTCACTGATTGAACAGATGAATCACATGTTAGGATTTGAAGGCCATCGTTACCGCGAAGGGTTGTTATTTTTTCACCCTGATTTGACAGGAGAAGCGCAATTGTTTCCCACTCCACAAGCTGTATCTGACTTGGTTTTGCTGGTAGCGGGAGAGATTAGGCGGCAACTCCATGCCGGAGAAGGGGCGTTCTCTGTCGAGGCTGATGGAACCATTTGTGTCACTCGTAATGAACTGGAATCACTTTTGCTTCAAATAAGAGAGAAACATAAAGATTATTGGAGTAAGGAGCTTAGAGAAGCTTCTTCGCAAGTGTTGGCGGAGAAGGTAATTTCTCATTTGTGTGATTGGAGCTTAGGCGAATGGGAAGATGAACAACTTTTTCTGATCTATCCAGTTTTGGGCCGGTGGGAGGCCACATACCAGATAAGCCAATTTGTCGAGTGAAAGGGACGTGATTAGAAATTGACAGTACGCCGTTGGCAGATGAATCGGGCTGGTTTGTTTAATTTTTGGCATTACGAAGATCAAGAATTTCAATTAGAAGAGGGACGGTTAATCCTGCGAGGAGCCAATGGCTCTGGAAAATCTGTGACTATGCAAAGCTTTTTGCCGCTTGTGCTGGATGGGGATAAGCGTCCGAATCGCTTGGATCCGTTTGGATCTAGGGATCGCAAGATTGAGTATTATCTGTTGGGGGATGCTGATAGCGATACAGTAGAGCGCACAGGATATATTTGGATGGAGTTTGTGCATCCTGAGAAGAAGCTTTATAAGACAATCGGCATTGGTATAAAAGCACGCCGCGGTACATCGCGCATCCATTTTTGGGGATTTCTGCTCGATGATGGGCGACGGGTGAATAAGAATTTTTGGCTGTATGATAGGTCTTTGTGGTTGGCGCAACAAGTTAAACAAGTACTTGATCGACGCAAATTGGAAGAGAATATCGGTTCTGGTGGAAAAGTGGTGCACGAACAAGCAGCTTATCGAGATTTGGTGAATAAATCTTTATTCGGCTTTCGTGACGCTGAAGCCTATCAAGACCTTCTTCAACTGATGATTCAGCTTCGCAGTCCGAAGCTTTCCAAGGATTTTAAGCCTTCTTCCATCTATGAAATACTTACTCAAGCGTTGCCTCCTTTAATGGAAGATGAACTGCGTCCCTTGTCAGAGGTACTGGAAGATATGGATCAAATTGCAGACCATTTGGACGAAATATCCCGCCATCGTCAAGAGATGTCGAAGCTTCAAACGGTGTATGACAAGTATAATCGGTATTTGCTCATGGAGCATTCCCGCCGCTTGCTTCGCTGTTACCACACTGTTCAAGAGATGCAGAAGAATGTCTCTGAATTAAACGAAAAACTCGAACAAGCAGTAGAAGAGCAAACATTCAAAGAGCAACAACGAAAGGAAATGGGGCATCGATTGCAAGAAATTGACGCAGAGTTGGAAGTTATCTATAAAAGTGAAGCGATTGGAAAGCAACAAGAGTTAGCTACCATCCAATCTAGTTTAAAGGAAGCGGATGAGAATAGGAAGCGAACAGCCAACCGCATTTCACATCTGCAAACGCGTATTCTGAAAGCGCAACAAAGCCTTGATCGAGCCATACAGCAGATGGAACACAGCCAACATGAACAGCATGAGCAATTGGAAAGACTAGAAGAGATAGCCAGGGAAACAGAATTGATTGAGCATGATTTATATCATCGAATGTGGCACAGAGCTATTCCGGAAGATGATCGTTGGCTGAAAGCATGGCACCGGGATGTGGTGAATCATCGAAGCAGGCTTGAGAAAGTGTGGAAAATTGCCCAAAAAGAGCGCGAATGGAGCCAGCGGGTTCTGGACGCGGAACAGCAGTTAAGCGAGGCTCGCAAAAAGCGAGACCAGATTGAGCATCACCGCCTCCAATGTGAACAGCGCGTCGAAACAGAAAGAGAAGCCTTACGCGAACAATTGGTTCAATGGAAGCAAAGTGTCCGGTTGTTACGTGTACCAGATGAGACATTACACCAAATGCTTGAAGCATTGGACGAGTTAGATAGGGAGCAGAGAGAGTTTTCTACAGTGAAACAGCATGTTGTTAACATCTTTACTCTTCAGCAACAAGAACTGGTGGAACGTCGCTTGGATCTTGTGCAAAAACGAAAACAAATGGAAACAGAGAGTGAGAAGTTAATCCAAGAGAAAGCAACTTGGGAGTCGAGTCGTGAGCCGGAGCCTGCGCGGTCAGAAGCCCGAAAAAAGGCTCGCTCTTCCCGGCCAAGCGGAACGGGGGCTCCGTTGTATGAAGTGTGCGAGTTTGTGCCGGGACTTGATGATGAGATGAAAGCGCGTGTAGAAGATGCATTGGAGAAAGCTGGGTTATTGGATGCTTGGATTGCGCCGGATGGTCAGGTTGGTCAAGTGACTGAGGATGAAGAAGAAGTATGGATCGTGCCGGCACCAGTAGAATTGGGTTATACCTTGGCAGATATACTTAAGCCCACACCATCAGCCATGAGTGGCCTGGATGCAGAGACGATCGACGTAGTTCTTCGCACCTTCTTGTGGGAGGAAACCGATCAGCTCCCAAAGGATACTGCTATAAAAGAGTCTGTCATTGGGTCGTCAGGTTCGTTTCGAATCGGACCTTTGCTTGGGAAGGGAGCACCAAAAGAACGGGCTGAGTACATTGGCAAAGAAACTAGACGCCGAACAAGAGAGTTGCAGATTCAGCAGCTGGCGACCAAAATTGCTAACTACGATAAAGAGCTTGATATGTTGGATGATCAATTGGCAGTTTGTCGTAGGGAAGAAGCTGAACTGAGTGAGGAGTTGAATCGCTTTCCGGCTGATCGGTTAATACAGAAAGCATGGGAAGAATTGAATCAAACGATTTATCATCTGCGAGCTGCTTTGTCACAGGAGGAAGAAGCACAAGCTCGTTTCAAAAAAGTGCGAGGAGATTGGCGGCGTTTGCAGCAGGAATTAGTAGAACAAACATCTGGTTGGTCACGGCTTAAACAGGAAGAGGAATTGCACCAAGCTGTTCAGCGCTGCCGCGACTATGAGGGTTTGCTCTCTTTGCTACACGCTGCTTGGCGCCGCTATCAAGATGCGGAGCAAGACCAGATTCGTTGGAAGGAAGCAGTGCAGGTAGCACAAGAAGATCTGGAGCAAGATGAAGAAGTGTTGGAAGAGCAGGAAGAGCGTGTTCGGAGCCTTAAAGCGCAAACCAAACGCTTGCGTAGTTTGATGGAGGAACTGGGGATTAGTGATGTCATTACCCAAATAGAGCAATTAAAAGAGGAAAAGGAGCGCTTGAGAAAAGAGAGTAAAGGGGTTCAGGAGGAAGAAAGAAGAGCGTATGAGCAAGCAACGAAGTTATCTGAGCGGCTTCGACTACAAAAGATTGAATTGGAACGGCGAAGTGGAGAATTAGAACAAACGTTGTGTCAATGGAATCATGAGATGCAAAGAAACTTGGTACAAGATTGGCAGAAAGTGTACAAACCAAACGCAAAAATCGAAGAGATTGTACGACTGTGCAAAGAGGTGGAACGGTCGTATGGGAGCACACTCGGCAATCGGACACGGGAGTCAGTGGCCAACTCATTATTGGAAGGATTTAATGCGGTACGTCATGATTTGGCGGACTATGCTTTAACTTTGATTGAGGAAAAGGACTCAGACCGCTTACTCATTTTTTCGATGAGAGATCGTTCAAACCCACAACCCCCCGGTGTGTTGTTGGAAGAATTGAATCTTTGGGAAGCAGAGCAACGGAGTTTATTGAGTGAAAAAGATCGCGAGCTATATGAAGAAATTATTTTGCGAAGTGTGGGTAAAGCCATCCGTCAACGCATTCAGCGTGCGGAAAGGTGGGTAGCTAAGATGAACCGGCTGATGGCAGAGCGGAATACATCAAGTGGATTGCAACTAAAGTTAGAGTGGGTTCCTAAACTGCCACAGAATGAAAGTCAACTAAATACTGAACGGTTGGTACACCTGTTAAAGCGCGATGCCCACCGCTTGCTTGAGGAGGAAACTGAACAGATCGTCGCACATTTTCGTTCCTATATCGGATATGCAAAACAAGAAGCGCAAACAGAACGTGAGTCACTGCGTAAATATATTTATGAGGTGTTAGACTATCGAAACTGGTTCCAATTTGTATTGTACCATCGTAAAGGAGATCAAGTGGGGTATCGCGAGTTGACTGACTCCAAGTTTAATGTATTAAGCGGCGGAGAAAAAGCGATGGCTATGTATATTCCTTTGTTTGCAGCGATTTCTTCGCGTTACATGGATGCGAAGGAAGAGGCACCCAAAATCATTTCACTTGATGAAGCCTTTGCGGGGGTAGACGAAGAGAATATGCGTGATATGTTTCAATTATTAACAGAGATGGGATTTGACTATATGATGACGTCACAGGTGTTGTGGGGATGCTATGATGTTGTACCTAATCTGGCAATCTATGAAATTTATCGCCCTAAAGATGCAGATGTTATTACCCTAATACGATATCACTGGAATGGTCATCAGCGGACGTATGTGGAAGAGTCCGATCCCGATTGAATAATGATTAGCAACAGGAGAATGGTCGATGAGCTCTTTTGAAAAGAAAGAAAGAACCAAACAATATTTTATGCAACCGGGTTTTACACGCTTACTACAAGAGATTTGGAAAAAATACACCTCTTTGGGACGTGTCGGCGGCAAAGTTGTGTTAGATCGGCTATCTGATGAAGAATGCGAGGCAATAAACGGTTTTTTTGGCCTGTTCAAGCAAAGTGGAGAAAAAGTAGAGGTTTCGTTGACACGTTTTGAAGAAGAGTTGCAAAATTCACCTTTTCCTTCTACAATCCCTGAGCTGTATCTGACCCTGATGGGGAAACCGCTCCTTACACGGTCTGAGTCTTTGTTGCAACAAGAAGATAAGTGGAAAGACATGTTCCGTAGCATTAGTAGTGAAGTGGAGAATGTAGACGAACTTAAGCAATGGCTTAATCGTTTATACACTGGGGAAACGCCTGGTTATCACACCATTCGGAGAGTATATCGGTCTCATCCAGAAGAAGCCAAGAGAATAGTTCTTCAAGTGGTGAATGCTTTAATCCACTTGCGTTCGGGTGATGCTTTTTACAGCTCATATGATGGTGAAATTCAATTGGACACAGTGCGTTTGCCTGTGTTAGCAGCTAAAATTACAGGAGATTCACATGCATTTGACTGGAAGGAGCCAGCTGGGCGACTTTTGTGGTATGGAATAACAGAGATGTGGCGTGATTCACATGACGAAAGGGTGGTATGGGGAGATGATCAAGATTTAGCGCTTGATCCATTCACGATTAGAGAAGGATACCGGAAAGCTGGGATCGGGGATGATGATCTTTCATCACAAGTGCTGTTTTGTATCCCCGACCTCCGGTTTGATATTCAACCGACAGTATGGACTCTGCGTCAAGTCAATCAACAACCTGAGCTGAACATATTTGCTAGTTTATATGTTGTTGAAAATCCGTCCGTGTTCTCTACACTACTGGATGTTACGCAACAATTTCGCGAGCTGAAGAAGGTAGCTCCTCATGGTTGGCAGGAGAAGGCATGTCCCATCTTGCTTTGCACCAATGGACAACCCAGTGTGGCCACACTACAATTGATTGAACTTTTGTTAGAAAAAGCAAACTCTGAGGTTCGGCTCCATTATTCAGGGGATTTTGATGTGGCGGGCCTTCAGATGGCACAAGCAATGGCTAAACGATTTGCGACGGCTTTTGCTCCTTGGCGGATGGATGCTGAAACATATAATGTCTGGTCTGGTAAAGGCCCGGCTTTTTCGCAAGAGGAAATAGATCGTTTGCAAAGAATGGAGATACCTTGGGATGCTTCACTAACTAACGTGATGGCGCAAAAGGGACATAAATTGTTTCAGGAAGTGTTCGTTGCCGAACTGGTAGAGGATTGGTTGGAGGAATTGGGCAAATTAAAGTAAAAGTTGCAAGGTGTAGAAATTGACCCGATATTGCCACCGATTCATCCGTTTAGAAATAGGGCAGGCTGTAAAACTATCCGAATAAGAATATTCTTCTGATATAATGTAAACGGGCTGTTTACCATATATAGATAGATGAACGGGGTGTGCAATATGAGCAGCATTACCATTGATCTTGATCAGGGATTGGCTTGGAGTGAGCGGCTGGCGCAGTTTCGTGTGGAACTGGAGCAAATCTCAGCATACATAAAAGAAGATGGGCAAGATGGGACAGCTGTCGTGGAGAACGGGCCGACCACAGCTTATACAAAAGAAGATCGATCTGAATTATCTACGGAAAGCTTGCATGAACAAAACGAGCCGGCACATGCGGTAAGTCAATTAGATTTTCGCACTCTGAATGTGGATAGCCAAGCCGATGAACCGGTTCAGGCACGCGTGTTTTTCCAAAATCGTCCGGTTATGATGTTTAAACGGGCTCGCATGGTTGAGCATCCATCGTCCGTAGCCCTTCGGCCCAAGGCAAGGGGAGCGATCAAAGAACTTCACCATTTGTCCGAACAGGTCGAACAGCAGTTGAAGCATGGAAAAATCGATAAGGACCAATTGGTCAAGCTTAATAAAAAATTAGGTGAATTCCAGATCAACTATGGACACATCGCTGCTGTCGCGGTCACCATTTCTGCCATGATCAGCGGATTGAACGATCTGATAGAATTGATCCAAAAGTTACAACCTTGACCGGATAAACGCCAAAACCCACCTCGTTGTCGCTTATGCGAAAAAGGTGGGTTTTGTTTTCAATGAAGGTATATGAGATAACTCTTTTTTATTTGTAAGCCGGTTTGCCCAGCAATTGGTTCACGGTGACAAGTTCATATCCTTGGCTTTTGAGCTGGGAAATGAGGGTACGCAAGGCTTGTACAGTGCTTGTACGGTCGCCTCCGGCATCATGCATGAGGATGATGCTTCCGTTTTGTGCAATGGATATCACCGTTTTTTAAGATATCCAGAACTTGCGGAGTGAATTGCGCGTTTGGCCCGTCATCAAAAGTAAGGGCGATTCGTTTGGCGGTGCGGGGCCCATTCTCAATAACGGTGGCTGGTTGAACAGGTAACAAATTTTTGTGAATAAACCATTAAAAATTAAAATGGCGATTTGCCATAATTGGCGAGAATGACAAAAAAATGCAGATGAGTGTCAGCAAAAATTGTAAAACGTTTACTGATTTATTGATATTTAAAAAGAAATTATTGACTAACTATTTGAAATATCATATTATTTTTTACAGATTCATGGTTATTCGCATCTATGCGTTTAATCATGGATGAAACATTTCTTCAAGGAGAATCACAAGGAGGTTAAGTGGATGTTCAAAAAGAGATTCCGCTCGCTCTGTTTGGGTCTCGCTGTGCTAGGAATGAGTTTGTCCATCACTTCCCCTACGTCAGCTGCATCTCCTTCAGTCGGATCGATTCCGGCGTCTTCCATTCCTGCTCCGACTGGCAATGGCGTCATGACGGTGAAAGTGATGAATGGAACCAATGGTGCTTATCGGGACGATCAAATTTATTGGGGTGTCATTGGTATTGATCCAGCCACAGGCCGCTGGAGCTATTTGGACTTGAATGGCTACCTGCATCCAATCTCCACTGCATTGAATGACACCCCTGGGCATTTGACGAAAAATGGCGTGAACTATGCCAACATTTATCACAGAGTGAGTGATGCCGAGTGGGTCAGCCTGCCGAAAATCACTTCTGGTAGAATGTTTCTTTGCGTAGGATCGCCGTGTTACATCAAAACATATGACAACGGCTTTGCTGGACCGGACTTCAACAACCCTACTGATCCCAACTTAGATGTGTTCTTGGATTTTGTAGAGTTTACAGTGGATAATGCCGGCTATCATGGCAATACCACTCGCGTGGACGGGTTTGGGTTCCCTATTCAACACAGATTGGTGAATAAAGCAGGAAATTATGACAGAACAGTCGGTGAACTTGAGTCGGAGACCCGTGCGGGCTTATTTAGCAAATATGTGAATGAAGTGCCTTCCGAATTCAAATCGTTAGCCACGTTGCAAGCTCCTTACCGCATTGTTGCCCCCATTTACGGACCTTTTGCTCCTGGCCGCGAACATAGCAATTACTTCGCCAGTGTCACTTCTATACCAACACAAGACATTTTCCGCTGTATAGGTGCAGCCGCCGATCCTCGGACTTGCGCCAATCTTAACCGCAACGGATACGATGACCAGTGGAACGGGCCCCAGAACCCCACAAATCCCGCTCCCGCTAACCATTACGCGGCTTTTTGGCATAATCACAGCATCGACCGATTGGCTTACGGATTTCCCTATGACGATGTGAACAATCAAGCTGCGTATCTGGAAGTTGGCGATCCAAAAGGGTTGATCATCCGGGTTGCGTGGTAAGTTGGGCAGGATTGTTCAACTGAAACCATCCTTTTCCCGTTGGGAGAAGGGTGGTTTTTTTGGGATGGTTTTTTATCGCGGAGGAACAACCCGGGCGTAAAAAATGTTACAACCCGTGTCAGTGGTGATCTCTTCCCACTCCGACGTCACATCGGGATCGTGCCACTCGCTGTGAAGAAGATCATCCGTCTGTTCTAACACTTCCCAGCCTGACTCGGCGAATGCTTCCATGGAGAAGTCATAAAATCTGGTATGATCCGTTTTGAAGATGAGGTTCCCGTGGCTGGATAGCAGATCGCGATAAATCTTTAAAAAGCGGGGATGGGTCAATCGTTTTTTGGCGTGTACCTTAATGGGCGAACAAAGCGCGAACCTCGCCTCTGCTGAGGGTTTGTCCCTTTTTGTAAGGGGTTGTGACCAACACTGGATCAGCCAAAGGATTTTTGGAGAATGCCATACGGTTTTACCACTCTTCCCATAAGTAGTACTAGGGCGTGTCTGGTGAATCAAGTTGGTAGGGTAGGACTGGCGGAAAAACCTTTTCTCGAGGAGCGCCTCGCCACCGCGTGAAGCGAATGAGAAAATAGTTTTGGAGCCGCTGGCCTATTCATCGGACACGCTCTAGTGATAAGCTTTGCTTGGGTATTCTGAAGGCCGGCAACCATTAGGGTTAATGGAATGCCTGATTAAAAGGAAAAATGTTTAAATTAATGAGTAAGGAGCGCGGTTCCTAAGGAATGGCGCGAAATTGAACTGGGTTTCGGGAATGAAGGCATAAGTTTGGCCTGCAAGCAGTCCATTCTTTTTATCGAATGTTCCACCGCAGGCACTTTTTTTTGTTTTTTGTTATGTTTGTTTGCTGAAAAAAAACAAGAAACGATTGCCGAAACGATTTGCTACATCTTCATACTCACTGAAGGAACGTGCGCATTTCAACAGAATCACAGCTTGATGCTGTTGGTGATTCAGGTGTTTCTCTGTCCAAAGACCTTGGGCTAGGTGCCATGGTAGTAGATGATGAGGTTGATGGACGAGATAAATGCGATCAATACAGTAAAGACGGCGATCATCCAATTCCGTTTGGTGTACTTCATATCGTGATCGGCCTTTTGCATATCCTTTTCGGCTTTGGCAGTGTCTTGGACAAGGCGTTGGAGAGTCTCAACGATTCTCTCAACGTCAGCAGAAATGTTGGTTCCTTTAGGAGTAGTAGGTTGATGACTCATGTTGATTGTGGCTACGTGAGAAGCTGAGATGATTTGGTTGATTGGGTTGCGGTGTTTTGACTTGAACGGATTGACGCGTCTGCAGATGTGAAAGCTAGTGTTTGGACACTTGTATTATAAATGATAAAATGCATATAGTAAATTGATTTATAATATTCAGAGGGGATTTTTTTCTCTCACACCTGCCAGTTAAAGATGAGGTGCATCGGAGAAATGACAATAGGTTGTCAATAACGATCGAATCATTCATTATTAAACAAATATTATAATGAATATTAATTGGTGAGAAACTCTAAATAAAAGAAAGGAGGAGCCTTGTGAGGAACAAGGCACCACAGGAATCATCGTTCTCCTCCTTGAAGGGGTTTGATACGTCCCAAAAAGGTACGGGCCATCTTATCAAAGAAACGAGTAAGAAATCGGCCCCTTTCTCCGGATTGGACATGATCGGGAAGGTAGGGGAAGGATTGGCGGCGATCCCACTGAAACCCGTGTTGATTGGTGCAGTGGCCGGCGGGGGGCTCGCCTCTGTCGCTGAGATGGTACGGGAAATTGAGCAAGGCCTGAAGTAATGACCCATATTCTCACTATCCTCCTTGGCGATAAGGAGGATTTTTTTTGCTGTCAGTAGCAAAGGACATTTCCAGGTTAAGATCGGAGTAGAGACAAATGGAGACGGATTGATCCCCGTGGCTTGAGTGAGTGCGCTCAAGTCTTTTTGCTGTTTTTAAAGAAGGCTATTTGTTACGCTGTATTGAACGCGTGCAATAGGTTACAGAGGGGTTGGGAAAAATGTTTTGGCTGAGTGTGTCATAAAAAATCGCTTGGTGGTTTCTATAAAATGAAGACGGTAGAAAGGAGGTTCCAACTATGGGAAAGCCATCT
Organism: Laceyella sediminis; assembly: GCF_003003125.1. Classification (GTDB taxonomy): domain Bacteria; phylum Bacillota; class Bacilli; order Thermoactinomycetales; family Thermoactinomycetaceae; genus Laceyella; species Laceyella tengchongensis. Next base: position 19,181 of record NZ_PVTZ01000013.1, read on the forward strand.
CCTTCAGAAACGGATCAAACCATGGACGATCACAGCGAATTTGAAGGATTGTTTCGGACTTATTATCCCTTTGTGGTGCGGCAAGTGATGCGAATCCTGCCGTCGCCATCGATCGCTGAGGATATCGCCCAAGAGGTGTTTGTCCAATTTTATCATACCGACCGTACCGTGATTGAGAATATCCCTGCTTGGTTGGCCAAAGCAACGATTCACGCCACGTATAATCATTTGCGCTCAGAAAAAAGGCATCTGGCTCGGGTGAAAAAGGAATCTCTTTATTTGCTGGATTCGTTGCCTTCAACAGAAAGCGAGTGGCTGAGTCGGGAAGATGTGGTGATGGTACGCCGTGCGCTGCTTCAGATGGATGATCGGGAGCGAACCCTTTTGCTGATGAAGTACGCCGGCTTTAGTTATGAAGAGCTGGCACAGGTGATGCAAATAAAAAAAGGGTATGTGGGAACCCTTTTGTCTCGGGCGAAGAACAGATTTCGCAAATTGTTGCAACAAGTGAGGGGGGATGGGGGATGAAATGCTTGGATCAAGGGCGATTGCAAGCTTATCTGGATGGAGAGGTTTCACGCAAAGAGCGGAAAGAAATCGCCGTCCACCTGGAGCATTGTCGGCAGTGTCAAACATTGCTGAAGGAAATGAAAACGTTGGATGATTGGGTGCGGCTTCGCCTGGAGGGAAGCTTTGCGCTTCCATCCCAACCGCTGACCATCCAAACCGATCAAGCTTGGGAACGGTTCAACCGCCATCTGCAAGAATCAGAGGCGAAGAAGCCGTCGCCGCACACAACACATACACACAAAAAAATGAAATGGGGATGGAAAAACATGAAACATGGGACAAAACGGTGGATTTCCGGTATTGCCGCAGCAGGTATCATCGTGGGAAGCTTCAGCATTCCACAAGTGCAAGCGGCCGCCAGTGAATTCTTATCCATTTTCCGTGTGAAGCAGGTGGAGTTCGTCAAGGTGACGGAAGACGATTTAAGCCAAATGGCAAACTGGCTTGATGAACGGAAGGCCGGCACGCTGGATTTGAAAGGGTTAGGGAAAGTGTGGACAGATGCAGGTGATGCAAAACAAGATCGAAACCAAACTTATCAAACGGCTGAGCAAGCGATGAAAGTGGGCCATGCCGTGCCAAGCCTGCCCAAAGGCTACACAGTGATTGAGGTGAACGTGCAACAGCCTGTTACGGTGAATTTCAAACTGAACACTGATGCAGTGAATAAGATGTTGCGCCAATTGCAAACAGGTGTCAGCATCGACGCGAAGCTGAATGGAAAAGTATTTGCGCTGGATGTGCCGAAGCAAGTGCAGATGCAGATCAAAGATGAGCGAGGTGTGTATTTCGAATTTACGGAGATCGACCCAGTAAATCTGAGAGCGGATAAAGGCGTCGATCTTGCGGAATTGCGCCAAGCGTTGCTTTCATTTCCCTTCCTTCCTGAAAACATCAAAAAACAGTTGATTGATATTAATGATTTTGATAGTACGCTACCTGTTCCCGTCTTTGATAGAGGAGGAAAAATCAAAGAAGTGAAAATCAATGGCGACAAGGGTATGGTACAATCGGATCAGATGACGAGCTCCGTGTTCTGGGAAAAAGACGGGAAACTCCGCGTCTTAACCAGTTATCAAACTAATGGCGATTACGAACAATTGGTGCGACTTGCACAACAAATGAACTAGGGTGTACCTGGATTATGGATGGAAGCCCATCAGATACGCACAATTTATGAACGCATGCTGGCAGAGTGACTCCGAAATCGGGGTGGCTCTGCTTGCTGTTTCAGGAGGAAGAATGCTCATGAGCGATTATGTGATTAAAACCCAAGATTTGACCAAGTTATATGCTGGTGACAAAGGTTGTCGCGAGATCACTCTTCAAGTGCCTCGCGGCGTGGTGTATGGGTTTCTGGGGCCGAACGGAGCGGGGAAAAGTACATTTGTGCGCACCTTATTAGGGTTGATCCGGCCGACCAGCGGAACGGCTTCGGTATTGGAACATCCCATTTCATCTGTCGCATCCCGGCAGCAAGTCGGATATTTGCCGGAGCTGTTTCGTTATCCGGATTGGATGACGGGAATACAGCTGTTGAAGTTTCACGCCGATTTGTGCAAGGTGCCGCACACCGAACAAAAAGCGAGAATCCATCACTTGCTGGAGCGAGTAGGTCTTCATCAACGTGGGGAGGAGAAGATTCGTGGCTATTCCAAAGGCATGCAACAGCGGATCGGCTTGGCATGCGCCCTGATCTCGGATCCGGCGCTTGTGTTTCTAGACGAACCAACCTCGGCGCTCGATCCCATTGGCCGCAAAGAGGTGCGTGAGTTGATCAGCGATCTCAGGGCAGAGGGGAAGACGGTCTTTCTGAATAGCCACTTGTTGAGTGAAGTGGAGAATGTGTGCGACCATGTTGCCATCATCAACAAAGGACGGTTAGTTGTCCAAGGGGATTGGCGGGAGCTTCGTACCGTGCAGGCGCAGGTGGAAGTGACGATCTCCGATGTAGAGGACGAGTGGTGGGCCTCTTTGTCCGACTTGGTTACCGGGTGGAAACGGTTAAGTAGCTGGGATGGCAAAAGTGCGTGGCTGTTGACCCTGTCTGAGGCCTCCCAGATCCCGGCTCTTGTCTCGACCTTGACTTCCCGGCAAATAGATGTGTACCAAGTCACTCCGAAACAACAAAACCTCGAAGAGCTTTTCATGTATTGGATCAACAAGAAAGAAGGCGCGGAACATGTGGATAATCGCTAAAATATCGGTAAAGGAAATCTTGTATAAACGCATTTTTATCGTGATCTTTTTGATGTCTTTTGCCTTTCTTTGTTTTTATGGCATTGGAACGTATTATGCGGGGAAAGAAATGGCGTCTTCAGGAATGGGAAACATCCAGAATGTGTTGGCTAACAATTTTTTCGCGACGCAATTTTTGGGCATTGGGTTGTATTTTGCCGCGTTTATCACATCCTTGCTTGCGATTTTCAGTAGTGTAGGCAGCCTATCCAGGGAAATAGAGAGCCGCCAAATTGAATCGGTCTTGTGCCGTGCCCTTCCTCGCCACTCGTTTGTGTTGGGGAAACTGATTGGATTGGGTGGCATTCTTCTGTTGTTCGCCGCGTTTTTGTTTGCCGGCGTTCTGCTCATCAATCAATGGTTTGGAGGCCAATTGCGCGTCGATTTGGACTTTGGCCAACTCATGCAGGCATCCGGCTTGTTTCTTCTGCGAGTTCTGATCTTAGCGGCCGTTTCGCTGGCGTTTAGTGCGCGGATATCGACGCTGAACAGTGGCATCATCATGATCATGTTGTACATCATCAGCATGATCGGCGGGTTTATTGAGCAATTTGGCGCTGTGCTGAAAAAACAGGTGTTGATTGACACCGGCATTGTGATCAGCTTGATCTTTCCCTTGGACTCTGTGTTTCGCAAAATGATGATCTGCCTGTTTGACTCCGCGGATAATCCGATCTCCTTTGTCTCCCAAGGATTGTTGGGCAGCATGTCCGTGCCCAGTGATTTGATGATTATTTACGCTTGCTTATACGGCCTCATTGCTTTAGGTATTGCGATTCGCTCGTTCACAGTTAGGGACATCTGAGAAAGCCCATTTGTGGAAGGATGTGCGGAATCCATCTGTTGGTATCGTTATGTATAGAGGAACATTTTCATCGTAATCAAAAAGGTGCCGCGCCAAATGCGCAGACTGCAACAGCCGACGGACCCAGCTGGTGAGAGGGCCTGTCGGCTGTTGTTGCAAGGTGAATGGATTAAGGGAGAGAATTTTTCTATAGTACCTTGCATTGATTAATAGCTGATGATACAATCTAGTCGTAGATTAGTACCTGTTATTGTTTAATACTTCGGGGAAGTTGGGTGATCATGTGAATGTGCAATTTAAAAAGGGAGTCCTCACGTTGTGCGTGATGGTGCTTACTTCGAGTAAAGACCGGTATGGATATGAATTGGTAGACCGGATTTCCGAGAAATTCATGATTGCGGAAGGAACCATTTATCCGCTCCTGAGACGGTTGACCAAAGAAGGGTATTTCACTACTTATTTGGTCGAGTCTCAAGAAGGTCCTCCGCGCAAATATTATCAGCTGACGGAGGACGGCAATAAATATTTGAAGGAATTGGTTGAGGAGTGGAAGATGTTTTCCCGTGCTGTCGACCAAATCATAGAGGAGGGGCTCCAACTTGAAAAAGAATGAGTTCATCAACCAACTCCGCGCCCAACTAAAGGATCTTCCAGCGGCTGAACGGGAAGAAATCATCTCTGATTATGAAGAGCACTTCCGCCATGCTAAGGAAAAAGGCCGAACGGATGAAGAAGTGATCAAAAGGCTCGGCAATCCCAAAACGATTGCTAAGGAGTTTACCGCCGACTACCATCTGGGAGAAGCGAAGGCCAACCATTCACTGCCCAGCCTGACGCGCGCAGTATTCGCTTCGCTGGGATTGGGGCTGTTTAATCTCATTTTGGTGCTTGTGCCTTTTGTTGCCGTTGTCGGTTTCATTTTTTCGTTGTATGTCTTGTCGGGAGCCTTTGTATTGACACCGCTGGTGGCGGTCGCCGCTTTCGCCTGGGAAAGCTCGGTTGCCAAAGCAATTTTTAATCTGTTTGTGACACTGATTCTAGCAGGCGCGGGGATGATGCTATATGCAGGCATGAATCGCGCTTCCAAAGCAGTGATTCGATGGTTTACCCGTTATCTGCAAGCTAACCTGAAAATAATCAAAGGGGAAAAATGAGTATGAACAAAATCGTTCGTATCGGGGCCATCACCATGGCTGTCGGCATCATCGGTGTAGTTAGCATGGTGTTCTTCTTGGGATATAACTTCTTTTTGGAAGACGTTAAAAACGTGAATTTGCATAAAACGGTTGAAGCGAAGAATGCTACGCAGATAGAGATCAACTCCAATGTTGGGGACATCAACCTGCATCTCAGCGAGCGGGATGAAGTGTTGGCAGAAATGACGGGCAAGGTGCCGCAAGGTAATGAAGTGAAGTTTGAGGTATTTGAAAGCAATCATAAAATCACGGTTACCATGGAGCAGAGAGAGAAGCGTTTGCTTGACTTCTCATTTGGAAAGATAAGTGAGCCACCTGTGCTTAATGTCTACATTCCCGAAAAAATGTATGAGTCCCTGCATGTAAAGACTCGCCTTGGCGATATCCATGCGAATCAAGCATTGTTGGCCAAAACAATGACCGTGAATACCGCATCAGGCGATATTTCGCTTTCTGGCTACCGTGGCGACCAACTGAACGTCCGCTCCCATCTCGGCGACATCGAGTTGCGCCAGATCGACGCGACGGTCGATGTGAGAGCGGACAGTGGCGATATCGAAGTCCGCCCGCTTCTCAACGCCAAAAAGGATAACCGCATTCAAAGCAATCTCGGTGATGTGACTGTGCAACTCCAATCGCTTCCAAAATCGCTATATGTCGATTTGGCAACCAACTTGGGCAGCATTGATACCGACTTTCCCGTGACTGCTGTGACGAGCGGCAAAAAAGAATTGGTTGAAGTACATGCAGGGTTGAAGGGATATATCGGGGAGCAATCCGACAATAGCGCCCAGTTGCATGTGATAACAGATTCGGGCAATGTCATTTTGCAAAAATGAACGAGTCTCTTGCAAACAAGTACACCGCCAGTGGTCTTATATTTTGTTTTGCGAATGCTTGCGAAATTATCGTATCCCGATAAACCGCACTGAATTCCGCGTTGTAATGGTAAACGATGTCTTTTGGATCTTAAGAGAAGGTTATTTTAACAAGAATAAAAAGCCAAAAATCAAGGATAAACAAATAGCAATCACCACCTATACCCAATTAGGTTTGCTATACTTAGATCAAGGGCAGATGGAACTCGCTCACACTGCTTTAGAAGAGGCAGTCAGACAGGGAAAGAAACATAAAGATAGCTATCGATTAGTCAAAGCTTTAATAGCCCTGGCAGATTGTCGATTGATGCAAAGGTATGACATGAAAGCACTAGAACATTATCAAGAAGCGCTCAAGTTAACTGAAAAACACTCATTTGACACGTTGCGATTCGATATTTTATTAGAAATTACAGAAATAACCAAAAGAAACAATCTTCCCACCTATCAAAAATATATAGACGAATTTAGACAGTCTGCGCTATCATTACGAGATCAAAGGGAGGTAGAAAGAGAATGAAACAAATCAAAACGCAACTTTTTATAAATGATCCACCCATTGAAGATTAAGTAATATCAATATATAAGGGAGTTCGGATAATTGCCGAATTCCCTGTTATATTGATATTGCATAAAAAATGATGTGTATATTGCATATAATCATATGATTATCTGTGAATATCAGTGATATACAGTTGATTAAAACGATAATAAACACAATTATATTAGATTGAATATTTATAAAAATGCGCATATAATCAAACTGTAGTTGCAACGTATGTTTTTCAGTTGCTATCTACACAAAATATTGGGGGGAGGTAATTGAAATGCAAGAGCCACCTGATCACTGATGTAAAAGAAACAAGGCGCACCACTGCGCCGGGATCCTCATAGTATGAATTTATCTGGAAACTACCGCCTTATGTACGGGTTTAACCTGTTTGATTTCCTTTCGATATTTTACTTCAACCGCTGCCACTGGTGCCGGAACATTGGCCCACAACCATTCACAGATCTCCGTTTTATCTTCAATATTTCCTGCAAACTTGATTCCATAGTAATTGAAACTTGCACGTTTAGGCCTAAGGGTTTCATCGTGGCGTGCATCCGCAAAAAATTTACTTGCAATAGGTGGGTATCCTAAATACTTCCCGGTAATCAATATTTCCTCTCTTGAATTCATTTCCACTCCAACCATTTCTGCAATATACCTGTTTTTCAATTTACCAGATTTAAAGAAGATGGTGGAACCACCATACTCATGATCGATGAAGACATTTGGATATCCTTTTGCTTTTAGTTCTTCTATCTCTTTTAGCTCGTACATGTGTGTGGCGAGATAGGCGGGTTTTAGACCGCGGAGAAAGGCTGAGAAACTGTTCATTTTACTACCTCCAAGGAGAGTGGATGAAAATGGCAAAGAAATATGAGTGTCCAGAATGTGAAAAAGAATATGAAACGGAAACGAGCAACCCCATCTGCCCTGAATGTTCCAAAGGTGGTACAAAAGTATACTTGGAAGAAAAATAAAACGGAGACCAGGGAGCATTCCCCGGTCTTTTTATTTTCTCTCCATGATGTACATCTCCTGCATCACCTGCTGTGAAGAAAAAAAGGGGATGTACCTGTAGCTTCTTTTTTTAATACTCATAATCACTATGACAGCTTAACGACGCTTTAGGCTTGAATTTTGTTTTTGCGGCGGAATGGCGTGATTAAACAGGAGGGGTTAGAGGAGATGTCTGCCAAGCAATACATGGTCGATGGGGGAGCTGTGAATCAAGGGGCGGGCATCGGCCTGTCCATCGTCTCGCTGATGTTGCGAGTAGATGGAGCGGAGCCCGCATTTTTTCACTGCCCGTCGTTGACTTTGGCGCGCTTTTTCAACGCCACGTATCCCACTGCGACGGCAATCAGTGTGAGTGTGACTTGCACCACATTTTGCTCGATGTGGATGAGACCGTGACTAAACCACACTTCCAAAGCCATTGAGGGGAGCTTGCCGATGGCGGTGGACAAGAAAAACACCGACAAGGGAACAGTGGTCAACGCACCGACGAGGTTGACGGCCCCAGCGGGAATGAACGGGGTGAGCCGGGCCAGGATTAGCGCGAGCCATTGTCTTAGGGGGGATAGATTGTTTAAGGTCTGCATCCATCGCCAATGCGTATGTCGCTCCACCTTTGCTAGTTGAATACCTTTGCGGTAAAGGAGAAAAGCGGCGACTGAGCCGATCACTTCCCCCAGCCAGGATAATAATCCGCCAAGCCAAGGCCCCCAAATCAACACATTGACGGTGGTGAGAAACACCGAAGGGATAAAACCGAGGACATGAATGATGCCATTGAGCAACAAACTGGCGGGAATCGCCCAATATCCGAGCTCAGAGAATAGGTGCGCCAATGAGTTTTCCATTAAAATCCTCCAATAAATGACTTCCATCTTACATGCCTTTTGATTTGTTATAACATAAAACCGTTCCAACGTCGCCTTTCGTCGGCCATTGCCTAAAAACGTTCTTTACATACTATGGTGGGGTATAGTACCATGGGTGAAAAGGAGCTGATGTGTCACTCGATGCGATCTACTATATATGCGGCAGAGTGAGCGATGAGAGGTTGAGCTCCTATTGAAAATAATGAAGAAAAGAGGCGGATTCCGCATGCGCATGATCAAAGAAACCTTGCGGGTGGAAGGCATGTCTTGTAACCATTGTGCCAATGCCGTCACGGGGGCACTTAAGGAATTGGCAGCGGAAGCGACGGTTGATTTAAAAGCCGGCATGGTTACTGTGGCATACGATGAGAGTCGGGCCAATATGGAACAAATCAAAGCGGCGATTGAAGAGCAAGGGTATGATGTCATTTAACCGCTTGACATCTGTAAAATGAAATAGTCAGGCCGTGGGTATTCACGATAGAAATGCCCGCGGCCTGCTCGTTTTGTATCGCCTTGTAGCAAATCTGCGCAAGTTTACCATTTGTTCAACTATTGTTAATTTAATGTTAAGGAAATTCGGGTAATAAAGGATTCGGAAACGGGTGCTTTCATGAACAACAAGAGAAAAAGATTTGCCCTTGCCATGGCAGCCTGCTTATCTGTAACAACGATCTTGTCAAGTAACGTCAGTTTTGCTGAAACGACTGCATCGACAGAAGATCCTGCATGGACAACTTGGTTGCAAAAGCGTTCTCATGCTGTGGAAAAGCTGGCTCCTAGCCAAGGGGACACTTATCGCGATTTACGCTTTTTGAAAAAGGTCCTGAAAGGCAAACGAGTCGTCATGTTGGGGGAAAGCTCACATGGTGCCGCTGAGTTCAACTCCGCCAAAGCGAGATTGATCCAGTATTTGCATGAAGAGCTGGATTATGATGTCATCGCTTTTGAATCCGGTCTGGTTGAAACGGCCGCCGCCGATTTGCACGCAGGACAAGCGACTCCGCTAAATACAATGCAGAACGCCATTTATGGCATATGGCACACAAAAGAAACGCTCCCGCTCTTCGAATATTTGAAAAAGGAGAAAAACAGCAAAGATCCGCTCACGCTTGCTGGGTTTGACATGCAACCGCAAGGCAACTATCAAGAATTTTTGAAGAAATGGTTCGAGTCTGTCGATCCGGCCATGGCGGAAAAAGCGTATCAAACGGAAAGTCGTTTTCTGCAAACCTATGCCACAGAAACCGATGTGGAGCGGTTCCGCGCTGAAAAAGGGTCATTGATCAACGCTTATAAGGATCTGCTGAAGTTTGTTCGGGATAACAAACGAGCATTGTCCAGCCGTTACCCGAAACATCCCAAATTGATCGCAATTACTGAATATGCGTTGCGAGACCGCATTCACACCATCGATCACATTTTGGAGAAATATATCCTGTTTGCCAAGTATATGCAAGAGGAGAAATACGAAGAAGCTCAAAAGGCGTTGGATGAAGCCTCCGTGTTGCGGGATCAAGCAATGGCGAAGCACCTCACTTGGTTGGCCGAAAAACTGTATCCTAACAAAAAGATCATTGTATGGGCGCATAATATCCATGTTCGAAAAGCCAACACCAAGACCGTCAACCCATACAGAACTTCCGTACCTACCATGGGGCAGCTGTTGCCACACCGCATGAAAAACAAATCGTATGTGGTCGGTCTGTACATGAATCGTGGGGTTTCCGCGCTTAACAACAGGGAGCCTGCGCCGGTGCGCTATCCTCATCCGGAAGGCAATCTGGAGTCCATTCTGGAGAAAGCCGGACACACCAATTTGTTTGTGGATTTGTTGCGTCAAGGCAACAAACCAGGTACCAAATGGATGTACACGGAACGCCAAGCCCTAGACTGGGGGCTGTGGGATGAGAAGTTGGTACCACGCGAACAGTATGACGGAATTTTATTTATTGATGAGACGCACATGCCTGCATATATTGACAACCAAACCAAATCTCTCAAATCCGCGCCCTCCGTTCGTTCTGCATCCGGGGTAGAGCCTTGGGTTCACGGATCGATCTGGGGACACAGATAAATATCGTGCTCAACTAGCGGCCCAATCCCAAAGCAAGGGATTGGGCCGCTGGTTGTCGTTGGAGTAGCATAAACCAGTCAACAAAAAAAGGTGGATCAGGATAAATATTCAATGTTTCATCCATATATTTCATTATAAAATGCCAAAAGTACAAAGGAGATGTTTGTTTTTTAGCTTAATTTATTATTATAACAGTTAATTAATTTAGAATTTATAGAATATATCTTGACAATAATAGTTATCTGATGAATAATATTTTTGGAAGTTGAGTTTAACATTTTAGAAAGGTGTGAATATATTGGCCAAAAAGAAGCGCATAGGGCTGTCGATTGTTTCTCTGTCCCTTTCGGCTGTTCTCGCTTTGCCGCTAGCAGTAGGCACACCAACCGCAAGTGCGACATCGGGCAAGCTTTCACCACATACGCCTGTGTCCAGTGACGGCACTATTTTTGAAGCGGCGAAGACCTTTAGCGGTGTTGTGACCGAGGCCAATGGTTCCTATGTGAAAGGGTATGAAGGAACAGGCAAAAAGTCCCCGGTTAAGATCAAAGGAGGCAACGTGGCTCCCGTCCGTTCCGCAGAGGGGAACGAAGGCGACGTGAGCACCGAATCCGTGATCGGCACGGATGAGCGCACCCGGGTGACCACCACTACTACATATCCCTACCGCGCTATCGCTCATATTGAAAGCGATATCGGTGGTTGTACCGGTTGGATGATTGACGCCGACACTGTGGCGACGGCGGGTCACTGCATTTATGATCCGGGTTCCGGCAAATGGGCTTCTTGGGCCAAAGTATACCCCGGACGCAACGGAAGCACCGCTCCGTATGGTTACGCCAATGCGGTAAACTTCTTCTCCGTCACGGGCTGGACGCAAAATGGCGACACCAACTATGATTATGGTGCGATCAAATTGGATAAGCCCATCGGCGACAGCACGGGATGGTTTGGTTTGCGCGTGGTATCCGGTTCGTTGAATGGGATGGCGCAAAACATCAGCGGGTACCCCGGTGACAAAACCTACGGTACCCAGTGGGAGGATGCCGACCAAGTTCGTGAAACTTACACATATAAAGTGCACTATGCCAATGATACCTACGGCGGACAAAGTGGCTCGCCGGTTTACAACTCCAGCAGTTGCGGCACTTGTAGCATCGCTATCCACACCAATGGCGTATATGGCGGCAACCCTTACAATCGGGGAACCCGTATTACTCAAGAGGTGTTTAATAATCTGAACACTTGGAAAAACAGATAATTCCATACAAAAATGATTTCCTTCCCTGATTGTCGCCAATCAGGGAAGGGCTTTTTTTTTTTATAGCCGTGTGCTACGGGCATTGTGTTAGAAGTAGGGAGCCCACGCGCTTCCAGCCACCGAAGCAATGGATTACATTGCGCCAGACAAACACCACTTGTTTCGACAGGTGGTGTTTGTCTGTTTGCTCGTCGATTTCCATTCCCGAGGTGATGTGCGCCTCCAAGCGGTACGATGGAAAGGGGATGCGTTTATATTTTCTATAAAAATAAGTTTAATCAGAAGTATGTTATTATTTAATACCCCACGCTAAATCGACGGAAAGCACAGGTGAAGGGATCATAAAGGGAGTAACAGAAAGGGCTTGAATTTTTATAAATGCGTGAAAATCAACCGCCAACCGCAAAGGACAGAGGGAGCCGTCTTTGCCGCATGTGCTCCTAATGTTTGATTAATGTTCCTTTTACCTGTTTGGTGTTTGCTTTGGGAAAAGGGGAGATGGGGTTTGGTTTCCGTCTTTTCTTTGTTATACAATGTTGATTGTTGATGACTTCACAAGATGGTAGAAACAGCAGGCGCGGATGCATGAAAGGATGTTAAAGATGAGCAAAACAGTGGTGTTGGCTGAAAAGCCTTCCGTTGGTAAAGACATAGCGAAGGTGTTGCGCTGCCATAAACAAGGTAATGGGTATTTCGAGGGGGACCGGTATGTGGTGACCTGGGCCTTTGGCCATTTGGTTACCCACGCTGACCCGGAAGCGTACGGTGAGCAATATAAGAAATGGCGCTTGGAGGACTTGCCCTTGCTTCCTGACCGCTTGAAATTGGTGGTGATCAAGAAGACAGGTAGGCAATTCCAACAGGTGAAGCAATTGATGTCCAGACCAGATGTGAAAGAGATCGTCATCGCCACCGACGCAGGGCGCGAAGGGGAATTGGTGGCGCGCTGGGTGATTGAGAAAGCGCATGTTAAAAAGCCGATTAAGCGCCTGTGGATCTCATCCGTGACGGATAAGGCGATCAAGGAAGGATTTCAGCGCCTTAGGGACGGCAAAGAGTACGAGAACCTATATCATTCAGCTGCGGCGCGGGCGGAGGCCGATTGGTTGGTGGGAATTAACGCAACGCGGGCCCTGACCTGCAAGCATAACGCCCAGCTTTCTTGCGGACGGGTGCAGACGCCTACGTTGGCGATGATCGCCCAACGCGAAGCGGAGATCAAGAACTTTAAGCCAAAAGCTTTCTACGGGATGGAAGCGGAGGCCGAAAATGGTCTCAAGTTGGTCTGGCAGGATGGCAAATCGAAGGATTGGCGCATCTTCTCGCAAGAAAAGCGCGATCGGTTGCTTTCCATGTTGGGCAATCGGGAAGCGGTTGTCACCGAAGTGCGGAAGACCAAAAAGAAACGTTTTGCCCCATCGCTTTATGATCTGACCGAATTGCAAAGGGAAGCCAACCAGCGGTTTGGCTATTCCGCAAAGGAAACGCTGTCCACCCTGCAATCGCTGTACGAATATCATAAAGTGGTCACGTATCCCCGTACTGATTCCAGGTATCTCTCTTCCGACATCGTGAGCACCTTGAAGGATCGTATCGAGGCTTGCCGGGTCGGGCCGTATGTCCAGCTGGCCCAGCAGGCCCGCCTCCATCTGAAACCGGGTAAACATGTTGTGGATGATAGCAAAGTATCGGATCACCACGCGATCATTCCCACGGAAGAACCGGTGTTTCTGGACAAGTTGAGCGTTAAGGAGCGGAAGATCTATGACCTTGTCGTCAAACGGTTTTTGGCGGTGATGTACCCACCGTTTGAATATGAGCAAACCACGGTGCGGGCGGACATTGGCGGCGAGACGTTTGTCGCCAAAGGGAAAGTGATCTTGGCGCAGGGTTGGAAACAGGTTTATGGCGATTTGGTGGAAGAGGAAGAAGAAAAGGAAGGCATCAAAGAGCAAATATTGCCGAAGCTGACTGAAGGACAACGACTCGCCATCCGCGCGATCAACCCGACCCAAGGGGAAACCAAGCCGCCGGAACTGTTTACGGAGGGCAGTCTGCTCGCGGCAATGGAGAATCCAGCCAAGTTCATGGGCAATGAGCGGAAAGATTTGATCAAAACATTGGGAGAAACCGGTGGGTTGGGCACAGTGGCTACCCGTGCCGACATCATTGAAAAATTGTTTGACAGCTACCTGATCGAAAAAAACGGCAAGCATATCCGTATCACTTCCAAAGGAAAGCAGCTCCTCGATTTGGTGCCGGAAGAACTGAAGTCGCCGGCATTGACGGCCAAATGGGAGCAAAAGCTGAGTGCAATTGCCAAAGGGAAGCTGAACAAAGCCGCTTTTGTCTCAGAGATGAGGGGGTATGCCAAGGCCGTGGTCAACGAGATCAAAGAAAGCGAGAAAACGTTTCGGCATGATAATCTGTCGACCAAAAAATGCCCGGACTGCGGCAAACGGTTGTTGGAAGTGAAGGGCAAAAAAGGGCAGATGCTGGTTTGTCAGGATCGGGAATGCGGGTACCGCAAGAGCGTCTCTATCGTCACCAATGCTCGGTGCCCCGAATGCAAGAAGAAGCTGGAACTGCGCGGAGAAGGGGAGGGCCGGATCTTCGTCTGCACCTGCGGCCACCGCGAGAAGTACGCAGCATTCCAACAACGCAAAGAGAAAGAGAAAAAAGGCAAGGTGTCGCGACGGGAGATTGCCAACTATATCAAACAGCAAAATAAGCAACAAGAAGAAGGGCATCCTGCTTTGAAAGAAGCACTGTCCAAGTTGTTTAAACAAGATTAATGCCGCTTGGCGCAAGAGATGCCGTTAACCAATTAAAAACCGCTCGCCTCCACATCAGATGATAGAAGGCGGGCGGTTTCATGACTGATTGCATTGTCTATCCGTCGAAACCGAGTGTGTCCTAGATAAATTTGTGGCTTAATCAGGCTCAATGGCGCTAGCTGAATTTTTTAAGAATTTGCCGCAAGGCGAACAATGACAGCAAGAAGGCAGTAGAAGACAATGTGAGCGAGGCACGGGCAAAGAGTCGTTGCACCGCGCGGCTACAACCATGGGAGTTCACCCTTAAGATGCGTGTGAATGTTTTCATATTTCACTCTCCTGCTTGCGGAATAAAGCAATACATCGGACTATAGGCATTTTTATTTATATTTATATAAAACATTATATCATCCGTAATTAAGAGAAACATAGCGGTGAAGGAGGGTGAATTGGTGACAATGCTGGGACAACTGTGGATAGTGGAGGTTAAAAAATTTCTTTATGAAGAGATGTCTGCTCCAAAAGCGAAAATCTATGCAATCAAAGGCTTTTGGGGTATCAGTGGTGCGGTGGCACAAGGGATCACGGATGATTTTGGACAAGGTGTAGCCAGCGTCAAGTGCAAATTTGTGTTAAACTAAAACAAAAGAAAGTAATATGTTAAGTGTTTTTTGGATACAAAAGGTGTGCTGACGGTACCCCTTCGGGGGATTCCCATGCTGCCTGCATCCGATGGATACACTGTGGACATGTGATGGCAAAATATGGGTGGTGCCGTCCGCCCCAAACCTAACCAAACCACTAGTCAAAGGAGGAATGGCATTTGATTGCTGTTGCTGAAAAAAGAAATGAAGGAATCAAAGAAGAAGATCGCAAGAAGTTGGCATGGCTCAAAAGCTTGAAGCGGATCACCTTCATTTTGCTGGGTGCGATTCTTGTAGCCGTGGCACTGGAGATTTTTTTGGTCCCCAATGATGTAATTGACGGAGGGATTGTGGGCGTTTCCATCATTGTTTCCCACCTTTCCGGTTTAAACTTAGGGGTCTTATTATTTGTACTCAACCTTCCCTTCTTCTTTATCGGATATAAACAAATCGGGAAAACCTTCGCCCTGTCCACTCTGTTGGGCGTTATTGTCATGTCTGTTGGTACCAACTTGCTCCACTCGGTACCGGGTTTAACAGATGATCCTTTGTTGGCGGCGGTATTTGGAGGAATCATTTTGGGGATTGGCGTCGGCTTGGTTATCCGCAACGGTGGTTCCTTGGATGGAACGGAGATTTTGGCCATTCTGTTTAACAAAAAATTGCCGCTTTCCGTGGGTCAAACAGTGATGATTTTCAACCTGTTCATCCTTGGTAGTGCAGGGTTTGTGTTTGGTTGGGATCGGGCCATGTATTCCTTGATGGCTTATTTTATCGCTTTTAAAATGATCGATGTAGTGATCGAGGGCTTTGATGAAACGAAATCCGTATGGATCATCAGTGACAAACCGGAAGAGCTGGGGAATTGCATATTGCAACGTCTGGGTCGGGGCGTTACTTACTTAAATGGTGAAGGTGCTTACACCGGTGACTCCAAAAAAGTGATTTTTTGCGTCGTGACCCGTTTGGAAGAAGCCAAACTGAAGTTGATTGTAGAAGATGTGGATCCCCAAGCCTTTCTGGCGATCGGCCATATTCATGATGTGCAAGGCGGAAGATTTAAAAAGAAAGATATTCACTAACACAACGAGCTCTTTTCCCTTCCCATCTGGGAACAGGTTCATAAGCATCGCCTGTTCAAGTGAAGACTTGAACAGGCGATTTGTCGTATTTTTGGGTTAATCCAATCCGTCGACCACCCCGATCTCAACGATGTTCACCCGGGGAACAATTCGCACTTTGACTCGCGGATACTGTTTTTGCCATGTTTTGAAGTCCCAATTTCGGGTGTGGCTACGCACGTGATCCCCGAGTCCCAGGGGATCGATCCCCAATTGTTGAAACTTGCGGATCAGCTGGTGTCCTTGTTGTGAAACCTGCTTTTTCAATGCATGTTCTGTCTGGCTCACATGTTGGGGTTTCAAGTGTTTCCCGGAAAACTCGCTGATTGAAGCTCTGATGTTTAAGTAGATGGTGATTTCGGGAGTGGTTTGCGTGTTGCGGATGGAGATCCTTCGGTTTGAGGTAATCACCCGCATCGCGACGAATTTATCCCCGATTTGCACTTTCATACCGGGAAATCGATTTTTACCGTAAAGGGTGTTGAAGGTGAACAGGTGACTACGGTCCAGTTCGAAGACCATGCGGTCTTTTTTAAATAAGGCCAACCCTGTCAGCGTGATTTCCCTATCAGTTAATTTCAATAACGGCAAGAAGGGGTCCTTGCCCTTGGTGTAATACGCAGACAAGAAATAATGCAGACTGTTGTTGGGGAT
Organism: Laceyella sediminis; assembly: GCF_003003125.1. Classification (GTDB taxonomy): domain Bacteria; phylum Bacillota; class Bacilli; order Thermoactinomycetales; family Thermoactinomycetaceae; genus Laceyella; species Laceyella tengchongensis. The sequence continues at coordinate 35,838 of NZ_PVTZ01000013.1, forward strand.
CGAGCCGTTTTGGGTGTTGTGTTCAAGCAAGGACGCGATGTAATGGCCCGTGTCGCGCGTGCCGAACGATTGGTTCAGTATTTCTTTGGTGACTCCCTCCGTCACGGCCAAGCTGAGGCTGGTTCCGATGTTGGGATCGCGATGCAAGGTGTCGATCATGTGGAGGATCCCGCGCTTGGCCATTTCCTTGTTGAATAGGGCGACTTCCAATTTTGCGTTGGCCAGGTTGGCGCTACTTTCTCTGTTCAATGCAATCAAGGCTTCTTTCCCTAAGTTGGCGGTGATGGAAAGCGTTTTGTTTTCGATCGAGGCATCGGATCTAAATACGGGTGTTACTGCGGTCATTGTTGCCGTTTGTTCATCGATATAATCATAGCCGACGGCGGTGACCAGTTGAATCTCATCCAATACGTTTTTTCTCACATTGCCGAAAATGATAATACAGATCGCGATAACAACCAATGTGATGGGTTTCATCCATTTGATCCACTTCTTCATGATCTCTTCCTCATTTTGTGTCGGATGTGGTAGATGATGAACAGAATGGGGATGTAAGCGTACAAAAGATAGATGCCGATCATGGAGACGAAGGAATTGAGATGGTCAATCTGCATCCGGTTGTTCAACAGGCAGGTGATGATGAAGCTCCCTGCAAGCAAAATGAGCAAGGCGCTGCGTTGAGTGATTTGGAAAATCCGTTTCACCCCGCGGCTAGCAGCCCAGAACGCGGTGCAAATATTGGGTAGGATGATGATGGTCCACGCGGAAATGGCGACATACTCAATCCGCTCGAGCACCGGCAACTTTATGACTTTCCACATGGTCAGGGTGGGCCATATTTCAACTTGCAAATGATCTTCGCCGTAATAGGCAAAGGTGACGATGGCGACTCCCGCATAGATCAATGTAGTGAACAGATTGCCGTAATGCGTCCATTTTTGCGATTTCTCTGGTTCGATGAAATAAGGGTAATAGAGCAGCAACAACTCGAAGCCCAAAATGGTAAATGTCATTTCTTCCACGGACTTAATCAAGTCTGTAATGGAGTGATCCATAACCGGTAGCAAATTCCGGAAATTGGCGAATTCCAAAGGGGCCAAAAAAGTGGGTATCAAAATGAGCGGGATGATGGACCCAAAATAGCAAACTCCCGCAACGGTGCGAAATCCGTTGCTCACGATATAGTAGGCGGAGGTCAAAAAAACCAGGGCGAACGGCCATGTCTTGAACAGGGGGAACACCCACACCTGAATCACTTCAATGAAAGTCCGCAACACCGTCGTCCCGGAGATAAATACTTGGAGGATGAACAGAAAGCTAAGCAGGTTGCCGATCCATTTGCCAAAGACGGTTTGATGAATGGAGATCAAGTCGTTTTGTTCTTTGTTTAGTATTTGGTACATCATCCATAACAGCAAATGGATGATGAGCCCGGACAGGATGACGGCGATCCATGCGTCATGCCCGGAGGCTTTTGAGATATAGCGTTGGAATCCCAACACCCCCACGCCGAATTGCGTTTTGTATATCAAGAAAAACGCTAGGTAGGGTGAAACGCGATATTGTCGATTCACATGCGCTTGCATAGGATCAGCCTTCCTTCTTGCGGAATCATTCATCTATGTCCCGCGGTTTCTGCCTCCATGGGGGTGTGAAGCGCTGTTTGTCCTGCGTCTGGAGATATGCAGGGCAATGAGATTGTGTATTGAAAGGTAACCGAATGAAAGAGTCGCGCAAGTCTTTCAAGCGGAGAGGATAAATGGGCTCCAGATAAGGGCGCCCCAAAGAAGTCAGCCTCAGCAGATGACCCATCACAAAGATGAACGCAATCGCCACCCCTATCAATCCCCATAACTGGGCAAACAAAAGAAACGGAAACCGGAGCAGGCGAATGGCGTTGCCCATGCGATAAACCGGTGTTGTAAAGGATGCCAACGCCGCCAGCGCGACGAAAATCAACAGCACATTGCTGGTGAGGCCTGCTTGCACGGAGGCGGTTCCGATGACGATCCCGCCGACGATACCGATGGTTTGGCCTACTTTCGTCGGCAAACGGGCTCCCGCTTCACGCAACAATTCGATCGTCAATTCCAATATCATCGCTTCCAATATCGGGGGAAACGGGACGATGCTCCGTGACGTCACCAAGGTGACCATTAAATCAGTTGGAATCAGTGCGTAATGGTAAGTGACCACCGCTACATAAATGGGGGTGATCAGGATGGAAAACAAGACGGAAAACAAACGGACAATCCGGAAGAAGGACGCCATTTGCCAATTAATGAAGTAATCTTCAAACGCTGAGAAAAATTCGACTAGCGTGGTAGGAGCGATCAGGGCATGGGGGGAACCGTCCACCATGATGACGATGCTCCCTTCGGCCAAAACAGCGGCCACGCGTTCAGGCCGTTCAGTGTCCAACATCTGTGGAAAAATAGAGTTGCTGTTGTCCGTGATAAGTTGGGAAATGTAGGAGCTGTCAAGGATTTGGTAGAACTTGATCGCTTTGATCCGTTGCAATACCGTGTTGACATTTTCTTCATTGGCCACTCCGTCGATATATAAAACCGCCACTTTGGTTTTGGAATAAGTGCCGACGGTGAGCTCTTGTAACTGCAACTCTTTGATGGGCAAGCGTTTGCGAACCATATTCAAATTGGTTGTCAATGACTCGACAAACGACTCCTTCGGGCCGACAACGGAAAATTCTTCTTGGGGGATGGAGACGGCCCGTGATTTGTCCAATTCGGCGCGCGCCAACACTCCTTCCAGAACCCGGTCACTAAATCGAATCCATACGTACCCGCGCAACAACAAGTCTTTGATCTTTTCAGGATCATCGGTGATCTCTTTCTCCTCGATGGGAAGCACGGATTCGACTTCTTGCAAGGTCGGAAAAGATAGTTTGTTTAAGTAAGGCAAGATGTCCCGGTGCAACACTTCCGTGTCCACCAACGAGGTGATGTGTGTAATCCAGTACGGATGAGTTGCATTCGCATGATGGGTATGGGTGAAATCACCGCGTTCCCAAAAAGGTTCAGCCCAAGTGGATGGCGGTTCAGCCGTTTCCTGTTTGTTTTTTCTCGGTCTTCGGATGCCGGTCACCCCCTCGCGACGAATGATCATCCTTTATCGTTGCCCGGTTGGCGTTCTTTTATTTGTGGACGAGCATGTAAGCGAAAATGGCTACAACGCAACAAGCCCACTTTCCTTTAAGGCGAAAGTGGGCTTGTTGGCGCAAAGCAGTCAGGTGCTCGCGCGCTGTCCGCAAACGTCATGTTGGCACGCTTGGTGGAAGTCGGAAGTTTCTACTTGGATGGTGGTGTGCCGGATGAGGAAATGCGTTTCGATTTGTTGGATGGATTGTCGCAAAACGGTTTGACTGTCGGCGGTGTCTTGGATGAGAAGATGGCAAGACAAGGAATCAAAGCCGGATGTGATAGTCCAGATGTGCAAATCATGGACATTAACAACTCCGGGAATGCGCATCAAGATCTCTTCTACTTTTTTGCGATCTACGGTGATGGGCGTGCCTTCCATCAGGATGTGCACAGAGTGGGCGATCACACCCCAGGCTCCTTTCAAAATTAAGACGGCCACCACCGCGCTAATCAGCGGATCGGCCATATACCAGGAAAAGTAGTGCATCAACAAGCCGGCGAAGATGGCTCCGACCGAGCCCAAGGCGTCGCCTAGCACGTGGAGGTAAGCGCTGCGCACGTTGACATTGCCCTCCGTGTCTCCCTTCATTAAGGCCCAGGCGCTCAGCAAGTTAGCGATCAAACCGACGGCGGCGATAGCCATCATGGAGCCACTGGCCACGCGCGGAGGCTCCAGCAGGCGGTGGAATGCTTCCCACATGATCACTCCGGCAATGGCAAACAGTGATAGGCCGTTGAAGAGGGCGGCCAAAATTTCAAAGCGGTAATAGCCGTATGTTTTGCGGGCGGAAGGAGGGCGAACGGCGAACCACATGGCGGCAAGACTGAGGGCGAGTGAGCCGGCGTCGCTCAACATGTGCCCTGAATCGGACAAGAGAGCCAAGCTGTTGGTCCACAGTCCGCCAACAAACTCCAACAGCATGATGCCGGCTGTAATGGCCAAGGCGATGGTCAGCCCTTTTCGATTGGCATTGCGGGTGTGGGTATGACCGTGATCGTGCCCGTGGGCATGGTGATGATGGTGGTGATGGTGGTGATGGTGGTGATGGTGGTGCATCGGCCATCTCTCCTTTATAAATGTTCAACATGGCTAATCGTTTGCCGCAACAGGTCAACCACATGCTCATCGTCACAACTGTAGAAAATGATGCGTCCTTCGCGGCGTGTTTTGACCAAGCGCAAGGAACGCAAGAAGCTGAGTTGATGGGAGATGGCTGAGTGGGAAAGACCTAACACTTCGGCGATGTGGCTGACGGAGCACTCCTCTTCGGACAGTAGATGCAAGATCCGGATGCGAGTGGGATCTGCAAGCGCTTTAAAGATCATGACAGCGTCTTCCACCGATCGTGCTGCCAGCGTCTTATGCTCCTCTTTTTTCATGATGCACACTCCTTCATCTCCTATATTTTAATATATGAGCATATGTTCATATATGATTGTAATGGTCGGTATAAACAAGATCAAGAGAAAAAACGGTTGCATTGCCATGTGAAAACCCCCATGATCGACATGGACCATGGGGGTGAAGATTATCAGTTGTCAAATTGGGCGGCGTTGAAGATTTGTTTTTGTGTTCCGGTGTAAATCACTGCCGATTTGGCAGGGATGGTTTCACCCTGATAAGAGTAGGCATGGGTGGAAAAATTGGCGATGACTCGCATGTCCTTGCCGAAGCGAGTTTCTTGTACGAGACGGTCCGGGCTCAATGTGTTGAAAGAGGTCAACTCGCGTTGCACGGCTTCTCGGTGAAAGGGAGACCACACTTTGATGAAGGCGCTAATCAGCTCTTTGTCTTTCTGCCAAGATCGTTCATCCACATGATAAAGGGGCGGGACATTGTAGAGTAGTTCCTTTAACATGCGGTCAGAGACTTCTCCTTTAATCTTCAGGCTTCCCCATTCCCAATGGTGCGTCGTGATCACGGAGTCGTTGTACACCAACTTATACAGTGGAATGGAGTAGACGGGATCAAGGTAGATGTGCTGATAACGTTCCTTGATGGGAACGGGTTTGCCAAACCGATCGGGGGTTCCGCCTTGCTGAGACCAATATGCGCCGATATAATACGGGCTTTGTTTGTGTTGGCGCATATCTTTGTCACTCCAGGCGATCACGGGTGTTTCGATTCCATGCGCGAAGGCGATGACCCGGCTGGCGAAGTCGTTTCCACCTTCCGAACCAACCACCATGCGATAGCGTGTGGCGATGACATTCATCCGCTTCAATCTCGCCTGTAGATCTTGCGCTTGTGTGGTGAGATGTTCGGGTGTGTAATCATCATATATCTCACCAGTGGCGTCACAATCCACAAACCAAGAGTTGAAGGCGATGCCGTTTTTGAGGATGTCACGGACGCGTTGGTTTACGGCGGGCAGGGAGAGGGTGGGGTTCAACTTGCGACCCCGGCCCAGGAATCCTTTCACTTTTTGACCGTTCACATCCGTGATGGTAGCTCGTTCGTACAGAATGGGGTCTTTGAAACTGGCTGTGTTCCAATCCATGTTCTGCTCTTTATGAATCGAATGGTAAGAATCGTAAGGGCCAATTAGATAACCTGTTTTATTGGCGGTGTTCACGGCAACCGGATTCATAAGCCCGTCAGCCCAGTTGGGCAGCCCGATCCATGCTCGGTTCAGCCCCGAGCGGGACATCTCACGAATGAGATTAGAAATGCCTTCCCCCCATGTCTGGACATCTGTCACACTTTCCCCCAAAGCGCTTTTTAGCAAGTGCTTGTTTAACGTATACAGCTCTTGCTCGCTTAACTTGTCGATCCCTTTGGACAAAAGGGCGCGGGCCTCTTTATCGGGATGTGGGAAGTGTTTGGGTTCGTATAATGTCTTCAGTTTCAGGGCGGTGTTTAACGCTCTCACGATGACTTGCTTTTGGTAACGATCCCAAGCCCCTGGGGTATGACTTTTTATAACTTGGGCCAGTTCTTGTCCGCTGTCAGAAGCGTTAGCATTCAACACTTCCACCATCCGACCGAAGGTGGGGCCTTTCAAGAGTGGATCGAGTTTCTGCCAGCGCAAATCGGAGTCGGTCAGTATCCCATCGTTCCACAGATAGATGTGGGGAGCGCCAAATAGCTTCGCCACGTTGCGGTTTTCTTTTGCTTTTTGGACAAGGCTTTTGAACTCGCCAAGCTCCTGAATGTGCCGGCGATAGATTTTGACGATTTGAGTCGGGTCTTGATCTGTCAGATATAGGCGGAAACCATACGTCTTTTTCTTGTTGATGGTCGGAAACTCATGTGAAAAATGAAGTTCCAGGTTCGGGTTGTTTTGGAACGTCACTTGATCGTTGAAAATGTCATCAGCGATGAACACAACGGCATGTCGGTTTAGATTGGCCGCCAAAAACCGCATGGAGAAATCTTCGCTGAAGTGATAGGTTTCGCCACCGAGGTACGCCTGCCAATGGGGGTCTCGGCTGGGAATCTGTTTCCCTTCCCACAAAGGGAGGGTGTAGCTTTTCCCGCTCAACACGGGCCATTCAAATTTTGACGCGCCGGTTGATTGAATGCGTACATCTAAATAAGTCTTTTGCTTGGTCAGGTTTACGCGGATTTTTTGATCAGGGTATTCCCAAGACGCCTGCGTCTGGTTCTGTTCAAACCGGGTGACGCGCATCGGGGTGAGTGGCTTGGACACTTTTTCTTTCACGCCGTTCCGGGTGAGTGTGATGTCAAAGGTTTCAGGCTGAACCTGAAATGTAAAATCGTAATCATGCACCTCTGTTTTTGGATTGATTGTGTCAACGCTCTGGCATCCGCTGAGCAGGGCTGTAACCAGCGCACCGCTCAGACATGCAGAAATCAACTTTTTCATTTCAGCACCTCCTGCCAGACCACTTTAAGCGGTGAATGTTACATCAGTTTGGCATTCGCCGGATCAATTTTGGTCAGTGAGAGGCACCAGGGTCATGCCGATTGTAAACGTGATCCAACCACCGTGTTGCTCGACGTTGTAGCTATAGCCATGGCGTTCCAAAATGGTTTTCACTACTGCTAGGCCGAGACCGGTTCCGGAGCGTCCTTTGTCCCTTGCTTCGTCTAAGACGAAAAACGGTTTCCAAATATGGTTCAAGTGTTTCGTTTCCTGCGCCAGCCCATTGGCAATATGCAGGAAAAGGTGTTGTTCTCCGGCAGACCAGTGAATCTTAATCTGTCCGTTATCCGTGTATTTTGTTGCGTTGCGAAGCAAGTTGTGAAAAACCATTTTCAATTTTTCCGGGTCGGCCCGAATTTGCCATTGGTCCGGCTGAGACGGCTCAGCATAACGGCAGGTGATTTTCTCTGTTTCGAAGATGACCCGATGCTGGGCCAGGCAGGATTCCCATAGCGCCACCGGGTGACAAAGGGTCAAGTGAAGCGGGTCTTGCTCCAACTTCGCATAGCTTAATAACTGATCGATTAAGCTGGACATCCGTTCGGCCTGGGAAACGATCGTGTCGAGATAGGTGCCGTCATCCAGATCATCTTTGATGCCCATGGAGTAGGCTTGGATCAAAGCCAAGGGGGTCTTCAATTCATGCGTCACATCTGCTGTCAGGCGCTTCAAGTCTTGGTTTTTCTGGGTCAACTCCTGATGCGCCTGTTGTAGCTTCTGGCTCATCTGATTGATGGAGTGGGCTAGCTCTTCGATTTCATCGTTGGTTTGGATGGCCACTTGTTGGAATTTCAGGTCCGCGATCTCCTGCGCTGCCCGTTTAAGCTGATCCAACGGCTTGCTGATGCGCCGAGAGAAGGCCCACACCCAAATCAACGCGATGACAAGCGCCAAGGTGAACAACAACCCGTTGAATTGATTTATCATCTGAATGATTTCATTCATGTGTGCCAAGGGAATGCCGATCAAGATGATGTCATTTCCTTTTGTTATATATCGCACATAAAAGCTGGATTTTTGTTTCTTTTGGTCATAAATTTTGTTGACGGAGTGTCTTGAATCAAGTTGACTGATCACTTCGGCCGTGATCCAAAACCGATTGAGGGAAACTCCCTGCCGTGCGAGCAAGTGGGACGCATATTCATTTAATGCGTCAAGTGACTGTGACCGGGGAACGGCGACGATGGCCACGTCACTTTGTTGGTTGAGCGATTCGATTTTACGGGGCAGATTTTCTGTGGACGTATCTGCTAGTTCTTGCGAGATTTGCAATAATCGTTGTTTGGTCTGATGCAGGTAATAGGGACGAAGGAAGAAATGGGAGACCAGCAACAAGCACACCAGCAAACTTAAGATGACCGCTGACACGCTAATGGCGATCTTTGCACCCAGCTTATTCATTGGTCGTTTCCCAACTATATCCCAAGCCGCGATGTGTTTTGATCCAGCCTGCTCCGATCTTTTCGCGGACACGGCGGATGTGCGTGTCTACGGTTCGCTCTTCCCCGATGTAATCAAGTCCCCACACCGTGTCCAGCAGTTGCTTGCGCCCGAAGATTTGTCCCGGATGGGTGGCCAAGCATTTTACCAGTTCAAATTCGGTTTTGGTCGCCATTACGTCAACCCCGTCGCGGTAAATTTTATTTGCCCCCAAATCGATCATGAGTGCTCCATAGCATAATCGCTGATCGGCGCCGAGAAGCCGTTTGGCCCTAGCCAACAAGATGCGCGGATCAAAGGGTTTGCGGAGGTAATCATCTGCCCCCGCTTCCAAAGCCAACAGTTCATCTTCCACTTCACTCTTGGCAGTTAACAGCAACACTTTGGTTTCCCTGATTTTTTTCATTTCCTGGCACACCTGAATCCCAGAGCCGTTGGGCATCATCCAATCTAAAATGGCCAGGTCGATCGGCTTGCTATAAAACAGGCGCATGGCGGTCTCGCCGTCTCCCGCTGTCATCACCTCATATCCTTCTTTTTCAAAATAAGCTTTTAAAATCAATTGCATCGGCTTTTCGTCATCTGCTATCAACACTCGCATGGTTTCATTCCTTTGCTGAAAAATATTTCATACATAGACCTGTTTGCAAATAGGGTACGTATCGTAGTCTACCGCAAATTAACACCTTGATCGGTGAATTTTCTTTTGACATCAAGAAAGTCATGTTAGGCAAAATAAAATATATTTTCTGAAAAATGTTATAATAGAGAAACCGTTGCGGTTGTGATCAACCGACTTCTCATCACGAACTAGACAAGGAGGAAGCGAGATGGAGCCGATCGTCAACCAATTTAAAGAAATTCCCACCACTTGCATCTCTGATGCGATGAAAGGGATGAACAGCCTTGATCCTGCCATCAAACCGCTACAAGAAGAGTATAAGATCGCTGGCCGGGCGTATACGGTTAATCTGCCGGCGAACGACAACTTGGCCGTCCTGAAGGCGATCAGAGAGGCAAAGCCTGGCGATATTGTGGTCATTGATGCCAAAGGCTACATGAATAATGCCATAGCCGGTGATTTTGTGGTGGGCATGGCCCAAACGATGGGGTTGGGCGGGCTGGTTGTGGATGGTGTCATTCGCGATTCGGTCGACATCAAGGCGTTGGGGTTCCCCGTCTTTTGTCGGGGGACGACTGTGGCCGCCAGCGGCAAAGCGGGGGCGGGACAAACGGGTGTGCCCATTTCCTGCGGAGGGGCTCCGATCCATCCGGGGGACATGATCGTGGGTGATGCGGATGGGGTGATCGTGATTCCGCGCGCGTCAGAACAGGAGGTATTGCAAAAAGCGTTGGACAAATTGGCAAAAGATGAAGAACGTGCCCGTTCTCTATTGGGAAATCCCGATGCGGTCATCCGCTACATCGACCGCATGCTAGATTCAAAATGAACTGAAAAGAACATCCAATCCCCTGGCGGTTGGGTGTTCTTTTCGTTTCATTGACAAGAAGAGTTTTGGACGAAGCGCGGTTTTTTTCGCTGTGAGAAAAGGGGGAAAAAGTTTCTCTGTCATCGAATTTCATTTTACTGTTCACAAATAATGAAAAAATCATCGGCGATATTTTTTATTGAAACATTAAAATTGAAATAGGGGCTGCGGGGTGATATTTGTAATGATTGAAACGAAATCATACCCATCGCGCGCAGACAGATATTTACAAAATCACTTGCATCCGCTTGTTATCTTTCTCCTTTTTGGAACGGCGCTTATCCGTGTTGCCGCTTTTATGAGTTTGCCGTTTTTAGCCTTTTACTTGACGTCGACATTCCATTTTAACTCCTTTCAAACAGGGGTTGTTATCGGTATGTCCGGCCTTGGAGGGGCGATCGGGGGGATCATTGGCGGAGGATTGTCCGATCTGTTCGGGCGTAGGCGTATATTAAACCTGACCATGATCGGTTGGACAAGCATTTTTTTCATGTATTTGTTTGCGTCGGAGTATGTGCATTTTATTGTGTTGAGTTTTTTGCATGGATTGTTCCGGTCATTTTTTGACCCGATTTCTCAAGCATGCATGTCAGATTTGACGTCAGAAGAAAAGCGGTTGCAGGTATTTAGTTACCGTTATGTGGCTCTGAATGTGGGGATGGTGACGGGTCCCATGCTAGGGGCGTATTTGTTTCACTGGCTTGGCATTCAAACCTTTGCCGTCGCGGGAGCCATTTTTGCCTTGTATAGCGTGATGCTCCGGTCTCGGCTTTCCCGCTACCGTCACCGGTTGAACAAGCCTCCAGCCGAACGGCGGGCGCATTTGGTCAACTGCCTGCGGGTTATTACCCGAGATCGGGCATTGGGTTATTATATCTTGGGAGGCACGCTGTTTTTTATGGTTTACTCCCAAATGGAATCCAATTTGCCCATCTACTTGTCCAATGAAATTCCGGACGGCAGCAAGATTTATCCCATTTTGCTCGTGATTAATGCGGGCCTGGTGATTTTAATGCAACGGCTGATCTCCAAATGGTCAGAAAAGAAACATCCGCTCAGTAGCATCGTGTTGGGTTCTTGTTTGTATACACTGGGCTTTTACTGTTTTTCAGTGAATGAAAATCCATTCATGTTTATAGCGGGTATGTCATTTCTCACCTTTGGCGAGATGTTTATCTTTCCCGTCACCAACCAACTGACGGATCAATTGGCAGATGAGAGATACCGCGGTGCTTATTATGGGGCGGCCAATTTCGCACAGCTGGGTTTGTGCGTGGGCCCGATTCTTGGCGGGTGGCTCTTGAAGCAGTTCGATGGCTTGACCATGTGGAATATTACCGCGGTCATTTCCATCCTGATCTTGTGGTTTTACGCCATGGGTTATCGGAAATATACTTTCAGGCGGCAGGTGGCGGTGGTGGACATCGTCTATCGGGTGTTATTGGATCTCAAATTAGTGTTTGTTGTCAAAGTGGTTCTCAAATTAATTCCATTCGCCGTTTTCTCTGGGATCATCTGGCATCTATTGCGAAAATCCCCCTAATCGATGAGCACTCCCCGTGCTGGCTTTTGCCGCGCGGGGTTTTTCTGTGTGGAGAGAAGTTATTTTCTTGACAAAAAGGTTAACTGACATTAATATTTAGGTTTGTGTTATATTCATGTCATATAATTAATTGTGCGGTTTAATATTTGGGGTGATGATCATTCAAAATATGGACTCCTACATCAACCGATTGTTCCGTGCAATCATGCTGGCGATGGAGCAGATGAAGCCTGGGTTGAAAAAGAGCTTGGAAGAGGAAGGAGTGACTTCGACCCAATTTTACATTTTGCTCTATCTGCTGAAGAACGGGGGAAGCAAAGTGTCCGACCTGGCCAAGTGGATGGAGGTGAAACCCAGTGCGGTGACGACGATTATCGACCGACTGGTGCACCATGGGTTTGTCTCACGGGAACATGACGAGGCGGATCGCAGAATTGTCCGCATCCGCTTGACCGAGGGTGGAAAGGAACGATTGGAAGGGATCAAGAGCAAGCGCTTAAACATTCTCAAAGAGCAGTTGACGCATCTGTCCGAGGCGGAGATTCGGATGCTTACGGACTTGTGTGAAAAAATCGCGGGCATTACGCCTGAATAGAAAGGAGTTCGCAAGAGGAAGAGCAAAACAAGATGTTTTTTCTCATCCGCGAACGATTAGAAATCATCGTTTGTCAAAATTATATATTTGAAATGAGGTACTCATATGGCAGAAATTTCTCAGCAGCAAGCCACGATTGAGTCGCCGCAATCGAACGAGGCCAACCGCGGTTGGTTGATTGCGGGACTGATTATCGCCATGCTGTTCGCAGCATTGGAAGGCACGATTGTGGGAACGGCGATGCCGCGGATCGTCGGAGATCTGGGCGGCTTGAGCTTGATGACCTGGCTGACCACCGCTTATATGCTGACATCGACCACGATTGTGCCCATCGCCGGTAAATTGGCGGATTTGATGGGGAGAAAGGCGATTTATATCACCGGTTTGGTGGTATTTATGATCGGCTCCGCTTTGTGCGGACTGGCGCAGGATATGACACAACTGATCATTTTCCGTGCGTTCCAAGGCCTTGGTGGTGGGATCATGATGCCCATGGCCATGATTATCATCGGGGATCTATTTGTCGGTAAAGAACGCGCTAAATGGCAGGGTGTTTTTGGCGCGCTGTATGGGATTTCTTCCGTGATCGGGCCGCAAGTGGGCGGTTGGATTGTGGATTATTGGGATTGGCATTGGGTGTTTTATATTAATTTGCCTGTCGGCATTGTGGCGACAATCTTGATCGCCAAGGGTTTGAAATCGCATAAGGCAACTGGCCCAGTCAAGATCGATGTGGGCGGTATCTTCACCATGGTGATCGGGGTAGTCAGCTTGTTGTTGGCTCTGACGCTGGGTGGAGTCGATTATGATTGGGATTCTTGGCAAATTCTAGGGATGTTCGCTGTGGCGTTTGTTTCCCTCAGTGCATTTGTGGTGATCGAATCAAAAGTGGAAGAACCGATCTTGCCGATGCACTTGTTTAAAAACAAGATTTTCACCTTGCTCAACGGAATCGGCTTTTTCATGAGCGTGGGCATGTTTGGGGCCATCATGTTTGTTCCGTTATTCATGCAAGGCGTGGTGGGTGTGAGCGCGACCGAATCAGGGACGATCATGACACCCATGATGATTACGATGATTGTGTCCAGCATCATTGGCGGCCGCATTGTTTATAAAATCGGCGTCAAGGCGCAGATCGTCGCGGGCATGATTATCATCGCCATCGGCTTTGGTTTCATGACGACCATGACCGAAACCACTACACAGCTGGTGGCCACTTTGTACATGATGGTGGTGGGATTGGGGATGGGTCTGGTCATGCCAACCATTACCCTGGCGTTGCAAGAGAGCTTTCCCAAAAACCAGTTGGGGGTAGTCACCTCGTCTAGCCAGTTTTTCCGTCAGATTGGCGGCACCTTTGGCATGACGGTGTTGGGGGCGATTATGAACCATCACTCTACTAAAACGCTGAGTGACCAGTTGTTGCCCCATTTGGAGAAGTTGCCGGCGGGGGCGAGCCAGTTGACGGCTCACTTCAAAAAGATGGTGGAGACGGACCCGCAAGGGTTGTACTCTGGCTTGTTAAACCCTGACATGTTGCGGCAAATGCCGGCGCAGGTGGCAGACATGATCGTCCCCATTCTGAAGGACGCCCTTGTCTCTTCTCTTCATCAAGTGTTTTTGTATGGATTGATCTTTGTTGTGGTAGGAGCTGTGTTCACACTGTTTTTAAAACGAATCCGCTTAAGTGAGCAACGGGAAGACAAACAAGCCGCTTAAGCCGCACAATAGATGAAAAAACTCCAGGCACTGTAGCGTGCCTGGAGTTTTTTGTTATTCTTTCTCTGTTAATTTCGCAGTCGGTTCCGCCGATTTGACCGGAATATGGTTGGTTTGGGTCAACCCTTGGATGATTTGATTCAAGTCGATGCCGGAGACGCTTTTTAGCATTTCCGGAGTTTGCGCCATCAAATTGGTGACATAATTGCTCACTTTGGCGGCACCTTGGCCGTTTTCGCCAGAAGCGTCAACCACGGTCAACTTATCGATGTTGCTCAGCGGTTGAGCGACTTGTTTAGCTAGTTCAGGCAGCATTTTGGCGATGAGATCAAGCACAGCGGCTTGCCCGTAACTTTCAAACGCTTCCGCCAGCTTTTGTTTGGCTTCTGCTTCTGCCAACCCTTTGGCACGGATGACTTCTGCTTGGGCAATCCCTTCCAATTTCTCTACTTCCGCTTTAGCCAATCCTTTGGCTTTGACTGCTTCCGCTTCGGCATTCCCTTTGGCCTTGATCGTAGAGGCTTCTGCTAGGGCGCGGGCTTCCTGTTCAAAGCGGAGAGCCTTGGCTTCCTGTTCTTTGGCGTAGCGGTCGGCGTCTGCTTTTTTGCGTACTTCGGCATCGTATTGTTTTTCACGGCGTGTAATTTCTTTTTCTTCCAATTCGATCATTTTTTGCTTTTTGACCAGTTCGATTTCCATCTGTTCGCGAACCACTTGTTGTTTAAAACGGTTCTCTTGCAAATGGTAAGCTTGGTCTGCTTCCGCCCGTTTCATATCCTGTTCGATTTTAAATTCGGAGATGCGCAGTTCTTTGTTCTTTTGCGCTTCAGCGATGTTGGTTTCAGAAATGAGAGAAGCTTTGGTTCCTTCTTCACGCGCTTTGGCGGTTTGGATTTCTGTGTCGCGGATGGCGTTGGCTTCGGCGATGTCGGCGTCGCGGCGCACCATGGCGATGCGGGGCCGGCCGAGTGCTTCGAGGTAGCCGTTTTTGTCGCGCACGTCTTTGATGGTGAACGACACGATCTGCAAGCCCATTTTCTTCAGGTCGCGTGCGGCGACGGTTTGCACTTCTTGGGCGAATTTCTCCCGGTTTTTGTACACTTCTTCTACTGTCATCGTGCCAAGAATGGCGCGCAGATGCCCTTCCAGCACTTCACGGGCTTCGTCGTTCAATACGTCATCACTTTTGCCCATGAACTGCTCAGCTGCTGTCGCCACATCTTCCAAAGCCCCGCCGATCTTGATGATGGCGACGCCGTCCACCATGATCGGCACGCCTTGTTCGGTGTAGACTTCAGGGGTGGAAACAGTCAACTTATGGGACAGTAGGCTCAATTTTTCGGCCCGTTGGAAGATGGGAACGATAAAAGCGCCACCGCCGCGAATGATTTTGATTTTCTTGTTAGCGTCATCGGTCAATACATTTTTGCTTCCCAACATGCTTCCGGTGACAATCATGGCTTCATCTGCGCCTACGGTTTTGTAACGGGCCCAAAAGGCTATCCCAAGAAAAACCAATGCAGCGAATACGACCAAAATAATTTCGAATGTTGCCAAATGCATCAATCTCCTTTCAATTTCGATAGCTAGCGTGAAGATACATATAAAACTTGGTCTTTCACGTCGATGACGATTACGGTGGAACCCATGGGAATTTCTGTTTGCTCGTAGCTTGCGGCAATTTGATTGGTTTGGCCAGCGGCGGTAAGAATCATGACTTCTCCAAAACCATGGCTGGGAATGGTGACGGTCACTTCTCCTTTTTTACCCCGCAAATCGGCCAAGCGAAACCCAGTGGAATTTTCCGTTAATTTACTTGGCCGCACAATCCCGATGTACAACAGAATGGAGGAAAGCACGGCGGAGATTAGCGCCCCGGCTAGACTGGCAATGCTGGAGAGCGAGGTGGCTTGGCTTAGAATTAATCCAGCTCCGCCGAACACGGTGATCGCCCCAACCAGGGTGACCGGATGAATAGCTGGGATGCCGATGTCGACATCCATGAGGCCGTCTCCAATCAAAAGCATGACAATGGCGAACAGGAATCCGCCGGCTAGACACCCCCAAAAAATGATGTGCAGATCCATGTGGCGCCTCCTTTGCAGCTTCTCTTTTTATTATACGAAAAGAAGAAATAACGTGGCTTGTCAATTTTAGAAATATTATTTTATAGAAAATAATCTTGGTAAAAGGTCTGGACAGCTGCTTTGTAGTGAGAGTGATTTCCCAACTCCCGCTTGACACGCGATCAATATTGTTAAAATAATGAATAAATGGAAAAGTCAAGGGGGTTGGGGAGTTTGCATATTAAATGGGGTTGTCTTGTTTGGGCTTGCTTAGCCGTGACGGGTTGTGCCAGCGATGTACCTGTTAGCGATGACAAGCCGTCTGTCACCGTCAACCTGTTGAATTCGCAAGGAGTCAAGATCGGCACCGCGGTGTTAACAGAAGAGAAGGCCGGAGAAGGGGTGAAAATCCAGCTCAAGGCGAGCAAGCTTTCTCCAGGGCCACATGGCTTCCACATTCATGAAACGGGTCAATGCACACCGCCCGATTTCAAATCGGCGGGCGGACATTTTAATCCTCATCACAAAGCGCATGGAAAGTTGAACCCCAACGGCGCCCATGCCGGCGATTTGGATAATATCGTCGCTGATGCAAAGGGCAATGTGCACAGCGAGCAAGTGGCCAAGGGAGTCACTCTGGCCAAAGGCCAGCCGCATTCGTTGTTTAAAAGCGGGGGGACGTCCTTGGTAATTCATGAAGGACCAGATGATTTGAAAACCGATCCTGCGGGAAATTCGGGAAAACGGGTTGCCTGTGGCGTTATTCAGCCATGATTGGGTTGATCGGGAAAATCTCTTTGCTCATCTCTGGTTCGTTTTGGGCACAATAGAGGGAAGCTGTGAAGCGCTCTTTCTTGACGCAGATGGTTTATTTATATAAAGTAACTAACATAAAGTAATTTTAAATCATCGTACGTTCGGAGGGGTTTTCATGCTTCCCGCCTTATTTTTGGCACATGGATCGCCGATGTTGGCTATCGAACAGACAGATTACACGCAGTTTCTTGAGCGGCTCGGCCAAACGTTTAAACCAAAAGCGATTGTCATTTTTTCAGCGCATTGGGAAAGTGAAGTGCAAAGCATTTCCTCCACTGATGGCGTGTATGAAACGATTCATGATTTTTATGGTTTTCCAGAAGAGCTATACGCCATTCGCTATCCGGCCAAAGGATCGGTACAGTTAGCCGAACGGTTGGCTGAGATGTTTGCTGATGGTGGGATCGAGGTTCGTAAAGACCGCTCACGGGGATTGGATCATGGTTCATGGACGCTGTTGCATCGTATGTACCCACAAGCCGATATACCGGTAATCCAGCTTTCTGTCCATCCTTTTTTGCCTCCTGAGACACAGTTCAATATAGGGGCATGTTTGCGCGGAATCGGAGACCAAGGGATCTTGGTGATCGGAAGCGGTGTGACCGTGCATAATTTGCGGGAGCTCAAGTGGGAACAGACCACCTCTGAACCTTGGGCCGTCTCCTTTGACGATTGGCTGGTGGAAAAGGTGCAAGCCAAGGATTGGGACAACTTGTTCCGATACGCAGAGTTGGCCCCTTATGCCGGCATGGCCGTCCCCAGACCGGAACACTTTGTCCCGCTTTTCATCGCCATGGGTAGCGGAAGTCCGCAGGCGGAAGCCAAAGTGCTACACCGTAGTTATGACTTGGGAACATTGAGCTATCTGTGCCTGCAATTTTAAGGAGCGATCACCTTATTACCAAGGAAGACTCTAGGACTGTCTGGCAAAACAAGTGGGCGCGTGCTTCATCAGGCGTGAAGTAAATGGAAATGCGTTTTTATCAACTATACCCCTAAACGAAAAGTCCTTTTTTCGAGAAGTTTCGGAAAAAGGACTTTTTTGTATGTATAGATGATCGTGATAGATTTCAGTCCATCGAACGGAAAGATTCTGGTTTGTATATTATTTGGATAGGTATTATTATCATTTATATCGGACATGCATCTTGGGGGAGGTTAACAACATGACAACGATTGGAAAATTGTTAGATGCGCGTGCCGCATTATCACCAGGACTGGAAGCCTTGGTGAGTCACGGTGAACGGATCACGTTCCAGGAATATAAAGAAAAGGTTAATCAATTGGCTAACTATCTATTGGATTTGCACGTGGAACCTGGTGACCGCGTTGCATTTATTTGCAAAAATACATACGCTTTTCCTATCATATATTTGGCTGCGGCCAAGATCGGTGCCATTGCCGTGCCGATCAACACACGGTTGAAACCGGCCGAGGTTCGATACATCGTTGAGGACTGCCAAGCGAAAATCCTGTTTTACGATGAAGAGTTCAGGGAGGCACTGACCTCGCTTCCTCCATGTGTCGAAAAAGTGATCCGCGCAGCGGTGGGAGAAGAGATGGACGAGCATTTCAAGAGCATCTTTGAAATCGCCTCCACTAAGGAGCCGGCCGCGACGGTCACTGAATGGGATACTGCCATGATCATTTATACCTCTGGTACCACCGGCCAGCCCAAAGGCGTGATGTGTACTCATGCCAATGTGTACGCGGCGGGAGTAGCCAATGTCAACACGCTTGATTTGCGTTTTGCTGATCGCTTTTTGTTTGTGACGCCACTGTTTCACGTCAGTGGGATGGTGTTTATCGTCAACGCTTTGATTCGCGGTATCACGTTGGTGATGGCGCCCAACTTCACCCCTTCCCAATTGTGGGAGCTGATTGACGAAGAGAAGATCAACAACATGATGTCGGTGCCGGCGATGTTGCCGTTTATGTTGGAAATGTTGAAAACGATCGACAAGGATTTGTTCAGCCTGCGGGGAATCGTCTGCGGCGGGTCCCGGGTGCCCGAACGGCTTATCAGGGAGTTTGACGATCTTGGCTTCTCTATCATCCAGGTGTACGGCGCGACGGAATACACGGGCGCGATTACGTACTTCTTGCCGGAGATGGACTTGAATCGATGCCATTCGGCCGGCAAGGGGCTGTATCTGACCCAAATCAAAATCCTTGATCCGCTGACAGGCCAAGAATGCCCGACGGGGGAAATCGGGGAGATTGTGGTGCGCGGCGACTCGGTGTTCGCAGGTTATTGGAACAATCAAGAGGAAACGGACAAGGTGCTGAAAAACGGCTGGTACTATACCAAAGATGTGGGGAAATTGGATGAAGACGGCTACTTGTATGTGATCGACCGCCTGCGGGACATGGTGATCTGCGGGGGAGAGAAAGTGTTCCCCGCCCAAGTGGAAGACGTAATCCATCAACTGGACGGCGTTGCGGAAGTGGCGGTGGTAGGGGTCAAAGACCCTGTATGGGGTGAGCTCCCCCGGGCATATGTGGTTAAAGCCGACGGTGCTTCGTTGACAGAGGATGACGTTATGACCCATGCGCGGCGCCATCTGGCCGATTATAAGTTGATCGATGTGGAATTTATCAATGAGTTGCCAAAAAACAGCATGGGCAAGGTGTTGAAGTATGTGTTGCGCGCCCATGCGAACAATGAGAGCCCCACTAAAGTATAAAGGAATGGTTAGGTGAAACGCGCCCGCTCGATGCAGGCGCGTTTTATACGTGTCAAAGGTTGGCGAGCAGCTGGCAGTCACGTTCTCAAAAATATGGGTATGGATTATACTGAAGTGGTAAGTTGCGGGCATGCCTATGGCAGAAAGGGATGGTGCAATGATGGAAGCGAAACGGGTAGTCGGAAAAGAGGAATTGGAGGCGGCATTTCGGATTAGGCGGACCGTGTTTGTTGAAGAGCAAGGCGTGCTGTTGGAAGACGAATTTGATGAGCATGAGGAACAAGCCGTGCACATCCTCGTGCATGCCGAGGGGCAACCGGTTGGAACGGGTAGGGTGCGAATGGTGGAAGGCGTTGCCAAGCTGGAACGTATCTGCATTTTGCCCGCGTACCGCAAACACGGATTGGGCAAAGTGATCATCCGCGCGTTGGAGGAAGTGGCGCGGGAACAAGGCGCCACCTCTGCCAAATTGCATGCGCAAACGCATGCGGAAGGCTTTTACAAAAAGTTGGGCTACACTACTGCGTCAGCCGTGTTCATGGAAGACGGTATTCCCCATGTGCTGATGGTTAAGACCCTGTCAGAAGCTTAGTCGCGGTGAAGATCTGCCACTCGTGGATAAGGTGGGAGGAGCGGGGGAACGCTGGTTGATGAGTGGATCAGGTGCATCCCCTCCCATCTGTTATGTTTGAGGTGTAGACATGAGTGTGAACGATTGCGATACGTCGGTTTTGAAAAAGCAGCTTGTCCAGAATTTGTTGGCTGTTGCCGATCAGATCAACCGCTTTTTGGAAGTGGTAGATGATGAGGACAAATGCTTGCTGGGCGAGTTTAGAAGCATAAGAAATCAAATCGTGATGAGTGAAGCGTTGGCTTCATCTTTTTACTTGCAATGCTATCTATCGCCTTTCACCAACCAATATGTAGGCTTGCTACAAAGTATCGCCCATCTGTCGGAGCGGAAGCACGGAGCGTTGATCGTGGTGCAACGCCAAGACCCGTTATCTTCATTGCTTGCCCATGGGACGATGATTCAGGCGAAGTTTTCCAGCTCGCTTTTGGAGTCGATTTTTTATCCGGGCAGCCCCTTGCATGATGGCGCGGTGTTGATTCAAGATGACAAGATCGTTTCCGCCGCTCACGTGCTACCTTTGTCAAACAAAGAGGTAGAGGATGACCAAAAATTGGGCACCCGGCATCGGGCCGCCTTGGGATTGAGCGAATTGAGCGATGCGATTGTGATTGTGGTGTCCGAAGAAACCGGGCGCGCTTCGTTTGCCTTGAACGGTCGGCTATATGTGATTGGAATGGCCACTTGAATGGCTTACCGCCTGTCTCATAGGTGTTGAGAGTCGCCAAAAAATCATAGGTAACCAGCCTCTCAGGCCCAAGCGGGCCTTTTCTTTTTGGCACCGATCGCCAAGCCTAGATGTCCTAGGGGATGAAAGGGCAGAGATCGCTATGGCACTAACTAACTTGCCTCTTTACAACGCTAGTTGATGGGAGTAATATACGATTAATTCCATAATATACTCATCGTCGCTGAATCCTAGTGAGCGGGGGAACCAATCTACAGGGGTGAATCCCAGGCAATGCTTGGGTAGGGTTACTCTCATGACCCGAATCCGTCAGCTAACCTCGTAAGCGCAAATGAGAGGAGGGAAACTTCGTGCATTCAAGCCACGAAAAAGAGTTTCTCTTTTTCGTGGTTTTTTCTTTTTGCCTGGGGCAGGTTAATGCTGAGTCGAGTTAGAGGATTTGTTTTCATGTGAATGGAGGAAATAACCGCATGATAAGTCAGTTTAAACGCATATTAATTGGAAAACCACTCAGGTCCAATGAGTTGCATAGTCAAAAATTAAGCAATGTGAAGGCATTGGCCATTCTTTCGTCTGATGCCTTGTCATCGGTCGCCTATGGTCCGGAGCAAATTTTGATCGTTTTGGCGGCGGTCGGCATGCTGGCTTACTGGTATTCCTTGCCGATCGCAGTCGGGGTGTTAGTTCTGTTGGGTGCCTTGATCTTGTCCTATCGGCAAATCATTTACGCTTATCCCCAGGGTGGGGGCGCCTATATGGTGGCTAAAGAGAATCTGGGGAAACACTATGGTTTGGTGGCCGGAGGCTCTTTGCTGATCGATTATATTTTGACTGTGTCCGTTAGCGTGTCAGCGGGCACTGATGCCATCACATCCGCTTTTCCGGCGCTACACCCCCATAATGTGGTGATTGCCGTTGGCTTGGTGGCGTTGCTCACGTTGTTGAATCTGAGGGGATTGACTGAATCGGCTTCGGTTCTAGCTTATCCTGTCTATTTGTTTGTGCTGTCTCTGATGATTATGATCGGCATGGGTTTGTATCAGGTGTTGACCGGTCAAGCTCCAGCCGATGCACGACCACCGTTGGGGACGCCGGTGATGGGTGTCAGCATGTTCCTCATCCTGAAAGCTTTCTCCTCTGGGTGTTCCGCGTTAACCGGAGTTGAAGCGATTTCCAATGCCATCCCCAATTTTAGGGATCCGGCTCCGCGAAATGCCGCTTTCACGTTGGCGCTCATGGGGGGGATTTTGGCAACGCTCTTTGCTGGCATCGTTTTTTTAGCTTATTGGTACGGGATTGCTCCTTCAAAAACAGAAACCGTTTTGTCGCAGTTGGGCACATCTATTTTCGGCCGTAATCTCCTTTATTATTTTCTACAAGGGACGACGGCGTTGATTTTGGTGCTGGCGGCTAATACCGGATTTTCTGCCTTTCCGTTGTTGGCGTACAGCTTGGCTAAAGACAAATATATGCCGCGGGCGTTTATGGTGCGGGGAGACCGACTGGGCTACTCCAATGGGATCATTACCTTGGGGTTGGCTTCGATCCTCCTGATCATCGTGTTTAACGGGCATACGGAAAGCCTGATCCCCCTTTATGCGGTCGGGGTGTTCATCCCATTTTCCTTGTCCCAAACCGGGATGATCGTCAAATGGGTGCGGGAAAAGCCACCGGGATGGATCGGCAAGCTGTTGGTGAATTTGTCGGGTGCGTTGATTTGTTATCTGATCTTAGCCATATTCTATATCACCAAGTTCGGCCAAGTGTGGATGACGCTGGTCTTTATTCCGGCCTGTGTGTATGTCTTCCACAAAATCTATCAGCACTATCAAGCGGTGGGAGAACAGCTACGGGTAAATCTGGCGCAAAAAATCACAGATCTGGACAACATGGACAACATGGTGATTGTGCCTGTCGCTGGTGTCACCACTGTGGTCAAACAAACACTCCATTATGCCAAATCCTTGTCCGACAATGTGGTGGCCGTGTATGTGGGGTCCAGTCCGGAAGCTATCGACCGCATGGAAAAGGAATGGAACGAATGGCAGACGGGAGTGAGGCTGGTGACCTTGCATTCTCTCTACCGAAGTGTATTGGGACCGCTGAGTGAATTCATCGACTTAATGAAAAAGAAGGCCGCGCAAACGAACACCAGAGTGACCGTGGTCATGCCGCAATTTATCACTAGAAAATGGTGGCACAGCTTTCTCCACAACCAGTCCGGTTTTCTCATTTTAGCCTATCTCCTCAAAATGAAAAGCGTCATTGTCACTATTGTTCCTTATCAACTGAAGCAATAAAAAAACCCCGCTCCCAGCTTTTTAGTTCTGGGAGCGGGTTTTTTACCGCGCTTAAAATCCTTTGTATTGGGGTTCTTCGTTTTCCAATTGTTGTACGCGAGGTGTGATTTGATCGATGATTTGTTGGGTCTGTTGCGCGGCTTGCGTGTAAAGCTGTTTGGCTTGTTTGTTTTCGGTGCTAAGTGCGAATTGCTCTAAGCTGGCTTGGGCGCTTTTAAGCGAGGCGACACAGGTTTTGACATCGGATGCAATCGTCATAGGAAAACCTCCTTTTCATTATTGTCATAGGCTTAATCTGCGCAATGAACATCTGATTATGATGCCAAAAAAATGCATATCCGTCCGGAAAGAGATCATACTAAGCAATAATGATTTCACCAATCAAGGGGAGGCGGGCTTCATGCCGGATTGGATTGCAGTGGCGCTAAGGACGTTGGTGGCGATCATCATTCTTTTCGTGCTAACCAAGTTGCTAGGAAAAAGGCAAGTGAACCAACTGTCACTCTTTGAATACATAACCGGCATCACCATTGGCAGCTTGGCGGCCTATATTCCTCTGGAAATGGGCGAAAAATGGCACTTGGGCATTGTTTCATTAGCCATTTGGGCAACGGTAGCGTTCGGAATTGAACTCCTTCAATTGAAAAGCAAAAAAGCGAGGGAATGGCTTGACGGCAAAGCCACCATCTTAATCAAAAACGGAAAAGTGCTGGAAGATAACCTGAAAAAAGAACGGATCACTATTGAAGAGATGATGGCACAACTGCGGAACAAAAACATTTTCAATGTGAGTGATGTTGAATTTGCCGTGATGGAAGCCAACGGAAATATCAACGTATTGCCGTATAAGGACAGGCGGCCAGTCACGGCTAAGATGTTGGGGCTTCAGGTCGGTCATGAGGACGAACCCCATGTGGTAATCGAGGACGGCGCGATCTTGGATGAAGAATTGGCCACCCGGGGTTTAAATCGCGGATGGTTGCAAACGGAGCTGGAGAAGCAAGGGGTGGCATTGGAAAATGTGTTCATCGGCCAAGTCGACTCAGACGGCCAGCTGTACACCGATCTGTATGATGATCAAATCCAGATCCAGCCGCCGCAAGAAAAAGCGAAGTTGCTGGCCACACTGAAAAAATGTGAGGCCGACCTGGAGATGTTTAGCCTGTCGACGGACGATGAGCAAGCCAAAAAGCTGTATGAGCAAAGCTCGCATCAATTGCAAAAAGTGATCAAGGAAATCAAACCACAGTTAATCAGTTAGGGAGAGAAACAATGGCAAACAATCAAAAGAAGAAACTGACACCTGTGCAACAAGAATATCAAAAGCTAGCTAAAAAACATGAACCTCCACGCCCTGTCTTCAAAAATTGCCTGCGCGCCTTTATCGCTGGGGGAGGTGTGTGCATCGTAGGGCAATTGTTGCAAGATATGTACATGAAATGGGTTGGCCTTCCCGAAGACCAAGCGTCCACCGCGACGGTGGCGTCGCTGATCTTGTTGTCCGTGATTTTCACCAGCTTGGGAGTATATGATAAATTCGGCCAATGGGCTGGAGCGGGCTCAGCGGTACCCGTGACGGGCTTTGCCAATTCCATGGCTTCGGCTGCGATTGAACATCGCAGTGAAGGGATGGTTTTGGGGGTTGGAGGAAAAATGTTCAAATTGGCGGGATCAGTCATCGTGTTTGGAACGGTTGCCGCCGTGATTATTGCGTTGTTGCATTTGTTATTCAATCCCAATATTGCAGGTGGGGGTTCATAACATGCGAAAAGGTCATCAGAGTTGGGTGTTTGAAAGAAAGCCGGTCATCCAGTCGACGGCCACAGTTGTTGGCCCCTTTGAAGGGCGGGGGCCATTGGGCAAAGATTTTGACGTGATCCATGGTGAGTCCACGCTAAACCAAGACAGTTGGGAAAAAGCGGAGAAAATGCTGATTGAGGAAGCGGCGCAACTGGCCATTGACAAATCAGGGCTCACAAAAGAGCAGATTCAGTTTTTCATCGCCGGAGATTTGATGAACCAGATTGTCAGCACCAGCTTTGCGGCGAGAACTTTGGGGATGCCTTACTTGGGGGTTTTTGGGGCATGTTCTACCTCGATGGAGAGCTTGGCACTGGGTTCGCTACTGGTGAATGCGGGGGCGGCCACCGACGTGCTGGTAGGGACATGTAGCCACAACTCAGCGGTGGAAAAGCAATTCCGTTACCCCACAGAATATGGTTCTCAAAAGCCGCCGACCGCGCAATACACAGTGACGGGCGCGGGGGCGGCAGTCATCTCCGAGCAGGGGGAAGGCCCGATCGTCACCTCGGCCACGATTGGCCGCGTGGTTGATATGGGGGTGACCGATCCGTTCAATATGGGTGCGGCCATGGCGCCGGCAGCCGTCGATACCATCCAAGCGCATTTTCGCGATTTGCAGATTACGCCAGACCATTATGACTTGATTGTGACCGGCGACTTAGCAAAGGTGGGGCATGGCATTGTCTGCGATTTGCTTGAGAAACACCGGATTCCGGTCGATCTGGCGAAATACTGGGATTGTGGCATGATGATATACGACTATGACAAGCAAATGGTGCAAGCGGGAGGGAGCGGGTGCGCTTGTTGCGCGGTGGTCACATACGGCCATTTGCTGAACCGCATGAAAAAGGGAGAATTTAACCGCATCTTGGTTGTGGCGACTGGGGCACTGCTGTCTCCGCTGTCTTATCAGCAAGGGGAGACCATTCCCTGCATTGCGCATGCTGTTTCAATAGAAAGGGGGAACATAAGCGGATGATGCAATATCTGTGGGCTTTTCTAGTTGGTGGAGCCATCTGTGTAGTGGGGCAGCTTTTGTTTGACGTGGCTAAGTTGACGCCAGCCCATACCATGGCGACATTGGTGGTTGCGGGCGCGATTGTCGACGGTCTCGGCTTGTATGAACCGTTGATCAAATTTGCTGGTGCAGGGGCAACCGTGCCGATCACCAGTTTTGGCAATTCATTGGTGCACGGGGCCATTCAGCAGATGAAGTTGGATGGATGGACAGGCGCAATCACTGGTATTTTCAAGATCACCAGCGCGGGGATCACGGCGGCGATTTTTTTTGCATTTTTTGCCGCGTTGTTTGTGAAACCAAAAGGGTAAAGGCTTCGTTATCAAGAGTAAAGGGACGGCCCGCTCCGGCACTCCGGCGCGGGCCGTCCCTTTGGGATGGTTGCGCTTAACTCTACAGACGGAAACGCATCGACGCAAAAAAAGTCTTGCAAAGATACATTCATAAAGGTATGATTTGCGTTAAATATATATGTCGCTATTTGCTAAATCTTCCCCCGTCGCGAGCAGAGGTGGACAGCTTGCGCCTAGGACGTGTCTGGGAAGTATGTGCGAGCAACCCATCCCACCAGCTTGGCAGAAGAAGGGACGGGAGAGCGACAAAAGCCCGCAGACCATGATCCTGCGGTTTTTTCATATTCAAAAGAGAACGCCTTTTTACACTATCTCGCAAAAGGGGTTACCGATATGTTTGCCAAAAACGCTTACCTATTTTCACAAGGAATTGAATCGTTGATCATTCCCAAAGAATGTGTGACCACCGTTCATCCTGAGTTGTCACTGGATCAAGCGCTGCGGGTGTTGACAAAGGAAAAGCTGAGCTCCGTTCCGGTCATCAATGATGCGGGCGAGGTGGAGGGAGTCATCAGCAAAACCAACATCTTGGATTTTGTCCAACAATTAAACCAGCGCGAAGGCGATTTCTCCGGATTAAAAGAACATGCGGTGAAAGAAGCGATGAACAAAACTTGTCTGGGGATCTTGGCCAACTCCATCTTCTCGTTTGCGTTTGAAGTGTTGCTCAATCATTCTTACACGCCCATCATCGATGTCAAAGGGCGTTTCTTGGGCATTTTGACCCGGAAAGTGATGATGGAGCAAGTGATTGAGTTCTTTGGGGCCGAACCGTTGCCAGGCGACGGCCTGTCGGTGAACAAAGCGAATGAGAAAAGGAAATGGAAAGTCAAACATAAGAAGTTCTTTTCTTGAACCATTACCCCATGCATGTGAGAGAGGATTTGCAGGGAGTTGTTGTTGCTAAGGAACCCGGAGTGTGCATGGGGCTTAAACTTCGGTTTACCGTTGCAAGGAGACAGTCCCTTTTTTATTTAAGATCACAATCATTTAAGGAGGATGTCATAGCTCCTACCTTAAATGATTGTGATTTTTTTTACCCACCATGTACGCGATGGCCACCTTGTTCGGATCGAGAGATTGCGGGGCTTGGTACTCATCTAGCCGCTCGCTGAGGGATGTCGGCTTGTTGCTCAGCAAACCGAAGTGCGTCATCCAATTGGCTGAAAAAGTGCTCCGAACCGATTTTGCGCATCCAACCGGCGCGTTGTAGCACTTGTCGGGGTTGGTCATTGAGGCCGCTGATAAGCAGTGTGTTGCCTTGCTTATGGCATTTCTCGACTAGTTTGGCGAATATCGCTTCTCCAGTCGCGTCCAGATAGGGAACATGGTTCATGCACAAGACCAATGTTTGACGGTCGGGGAGGTCTTGGATGGATGACATGAACCGTTTTGCCGAGCCGAAGAAAAGAGGTCCTTCGACATGTACCACACGCACGTGCGAGTGAGGGGACGATTTCACTTTCAACGTTGCGGTATCGGAGGCGACCTGCGGTTGGATGATTAAGGCTTTGCTCATTTTGATGACAAACAGGATGACGGACAAGCCGATGCCGCCTAACACACCGAGGGTCAAATCCGTCAACACGGTTAGCGTGAAGGTGAGCAGAAGAACGGCGGCATCCCCAGATTTGCTTTTAAGGATATGGACGAATTCGTTTCGTTCGGACATATTCCAAGCGACGAACATCAAGATAGGTGCCATGCTGGACAGTGGGATTTGAGAGGCGAGCGGCGCGAACGCAAGCAAGACGAGCAAGACAAACAGGCTATGTACGATGCCTGAGACGGGGGATTGGGCGCCATTTTTAATGTTAGTTGCGGTGCGCGCGATGGCTCCGGTGGCTGGAATGCCCCCGAACAAAGGAGTGACCATGTTGGCGATCCCCTGACCGATCAATTCCCGATTGCTGTGGTGCTTGGTGTTTCCCATGTTGTCGGCGACCAGCGCGGACAGCAATGATTCAATTCCACCTAACATCGCGATGGCCACCGCCGGAATGAAGAGTTCAATCCCTTTTTCCAAAGTGAATGCGGGAAAGGAGAAAGTAGGCCACTCATTGGGAATGCCGCCATACACGGTGCCAATGGTGGCCACTTTTCCCGGGAAAAACAGGGTGGCAACCAAGGTGGATAGGATTAACCCTACTAACGCACCGGGTAGCTTGGGAAACCACTTGGTGGTGATCAGTATCGTGATCAAACAGATGATGGCGGTGATGATGCTGTATGGGTTGACATGGATGAGGTTATTGATGAGCTCTTTCATTTGCAACAGAAAGGTTGATTCCTTTTTCAATTGATGCAGGCCTAAGAATGCGGCGATCTGCCCGGAAAAGATGATGACGGCAATGCCCGTGGTGAAGCCGATGGTTACTGGGCGGGGCATGTAATGGATGAGATTGCCCAGTTTGAAAATCCCCATGAATGTGAGTATCACCCCAGCCATAAATCCGGCGATCAACAGGCTCTCGTATCCATGCGTGACCACGATGCCCAACAGTAGTGGCACAAACGCGCCGGTCGGTCCTCCGATTTGATATTTGGAACCGCCTAACAGCGAAATGATGAAACCGGCGATGATGGTAGTGTACAAGCCGTATTCGGGACGGACGCCCGAGGCGATGGCAAATGCCAATGCCAATGGGAGTGCGACAACGCCGACAACAATGCCGGCCATGACATCTTTGTGAAAAGATTGGATCGTGTAAGCATGAAATCTTCCATCTTTGAACATTGTTATTCCTCCTTCATGAAATAATCATTCGGTGCACAGTAGTATTTTATAGTGCAAACATAGTGATTGGTGGGATTGTCGCTGTTTCGACAAAAAAAGAGGTCTGTGATACCATCACATCAAACCATTTTGATTATTCGGTCGATTATCGTGGCGATTTGCGGGCTTTGGCTTTTCGCTCCCGTCATTAACATAGGGTAATGGAAAATCTTGAAGAAACGATGAAGGAGTTGAGTGGAATTGGTAGATAATCCGTCAAGTGGTTGGGTGGGTGTGGTGAATGAAAGCGTCTGTGCTGATTGTTGATGATGAGACGCGCATGCTGGAATTGCTGTCCATGATTTTGAAGCCGGAATTCAGCGTGACCGTGACCAGTTGCGGCCGGGAGGCTTTGCGCTTGTCTCGGAGTAACTCCTTTGACTTGTGCCTGCTGGATATCATGATGCCGGGCATGGAGGGAAGAGAGTTGTTGCGCCAATTGCGGAAAGAGCAAACGGATTTGCCCGTCATCTTTCTTTCCGCCCGTTCCGATTTGGAGGACCGGGTGGAGGGATTGGAGTTGGGGGCGGATGATTATATCACGAAGCCCTTTGAACCCATGGAGTTGGTGGCCCGCATCCACACGGTGTTGAGGCGGACGCGAAAGCGCAGCCAGAAACAAGAAGGGCTGGCAAAGGGATTGCAGATCGACTGGGCGAGAAGGGAAGTTTGGTATGACGGGGAAGAGATCAAATTGACCCCGATCGAGTTTCATTTGTTGCGCACACTGGCTCAGCATCCCAAACAGGCCTTTTCCCGGGAGCAATTGTTGGAGAAAGTGTGGGGGTTCGACTATTACGGCGACGCCCGCACAGTAGACACCCATATCAAGAACTTGCGCACCAAATTGCGCCAAGCGGGGCTCCAGGAGGAAGTGATACAGACAGTCTGGGGATTTGGTTATAAGTGGGGTGCGATGTGAAGATGAAGCATGTCACGACCAAATGGATGGCGATGATTCTGGTCATTATGATCACCGGCCTCGGGTTGTTGGGGTTTTTGTGTTTTTTGATCATCAAGGAAGAGTACAAGTTATACATGAAATCTTTTTTGCGGGATCGTTCCCGCTCTTATGCCGTTTTTCTGGCACATGACTTTAGCCGAGACGCGCTCTGGCATGTGCTGGGGATGGAAAATGGCCCGACCACCGGCCTGTGTGTCTTAACCACTGACGGGAGAAGTTGGGTCAGCGCCCCCGTTGCGATGCGGGAGCGGTTGCTCGCCTTCGCGAAGGCCGAGCGAAAAAGAGCGCGTTCGGAAGAACGATCGCTCGTTCGTTTGTTGGAGGTGGACGGGCGGGTGTACATGATGGCATCAAGCCCCATCATCAAGGGTCAAACCCTGTCGGGGATGGTGGCCATGGGCGCTGAGTTGACCTTGCTGGAGAGCACGCTTCACTCTTTCAAATTCATGATTGTGCTGGCTGTCGCTGGCGTCTTGGTCATCGTCATGGGAGTGGGCATGGTCCTGTCGTGGCGGATCAGCCGTCCGATCATCGAGATGGGTAGAATCGCGGAGCAATTAGCTAAAGGCAATTACCACGTGCGCGTCCCGATCAAAGGGCAGGATGAAGTGGCCGCATTGGGCAGACAAATGAATTTGCTGGCGGAGAGTTTGTTGTATTACCAGTCCTCCCGCAAGGAATTTTTGACCCATGTTGCCCATGAGTTGCGCACGCCGCTCACTTATGTCAAAGGGTATGCCGCTCTGTTGCGGCGCGCGGACCTTCCCGCGGAGGATGCCCGCCGTTTGATGGGGATTATCTATGACCAATCGGATTGGTTGGAATGTCTTGTTGAGGATTTGATCGTATTGAGCCGATTGGATGAAGGAAAGTTCGCGCTAAGCAAGCAAAGGGTTGACATTGCGCCGGTGATCCATAAAACGCTGGAGGAGATGGAGCCCTTCACCGCTGAGTGGGGAATTCGCTTGGAACGAAACCTTGTGCCATCCGTCCGCATTCAGGCTGATGTGAACCGCTTTCGGCAAATCATCATGAATTTGGTGGACAATGCGCTACGTTACTCCAAGCCACAAGGCAAGGTGTTGGTCGAACTGTTCAGACAGAGGGGGGAAGCGGTGATTAAAGTGATTGATGAAGGTATCGGTATTTCCGAAGTGGAAGTGAACCGGATCTGGGAACGGTTTTACCGTGTAGAAAAGTCACGTTCGCGCAAGCATGGTGGTACGGGCTTGGGATTGCCGATTGTCAAACACCTGGTGGAGTTGCACGGGGGATCGATTGAGGTGGAGAGCCAGTTGGGGCGGGGAACCACGTTTGTCATGCGATTTCCGTTGGCCGATGCGGAAGAGGAATGCGCTTCGTGACCCCGGCTGTTTGGCAGTAGGAAGGGGAGCGGGATGTGTTACTCTTAGAAAGGGGTTGCCGGTTCTTGGTACACACGAGACCCTTATCACAAACACAAAAGACAGGAGGCAATCGATGTCGGCAAAAAGTATCCTGATCGTGGATGATGACCAGGGCATTGTTCAACTATTGACCGAAGCCCTCACCTATGAACAATTCCTCGTGTTCGCTGCCAGTAACGGCAGACAGGCGCTGGAATTGGTAGAACAGCAACCCATCGACTTGATCGTGATGGACATCATGATGCCGGAGATGGATGGCTTAGAAGCGATCCGCCAGTTGCGACGGAAATATCACATGCCGATCATTCTGTTGAGCGCGCGCGATCGGGAGATCGACAAAGTGATCGGTCTGGAGATCGGTGCCGATGACTATGTCGCCAAACCGTTTGGGGTGCAGGAGTTGGTGGCACGGATCAAAGCCCACTTCCGCCGCTCGGAGCGGCTTAGCCAACTTCAAGGCGATGTGAGTGCCACGAAGGTGCCGTCTCTAAGCGGACTATCCATGAATGAAAACACCTATGAGGCGTACTTGGATGGGCAGAAATTGGATTTGTCTACCAAGGAGTTTCAGATTCTCTATTTTCTTTTTCAGCATCAAAATCAGGTTTTGTCGCGCGAACAAATCTACCAGCGCGTCTGGGGAGACGACGAGGGTGACATGAATACGGTCACAGTGCACATCAAAAACATCCGCAAGAAGTTGGGCGCAGGCAATGCGATGATCAAAACCATCTGGGGCGTGGGCTACAAGCTGCTGTTGCATGGTGAGGACAAATGAAACTGAAGTATAAGATTCCTTGTCTCTTTTTGGTGTTGGCCGTGGTGGTTTTTTTATGGGTACTGGGCTTTTTAGTTTTTTATGTGCATCATGTGTTTATCCAACAAGTGGCTGACCGGACGGAAGAGGATGTTCAGGAAAATATCGCAATGGTGAGGCAAGTGGAAGAGCTTCACCGCCAACCGGAGGCTTTGAAGCAAGCGTTGCGGCAGATGGCCGCCGAGGAGGGCATACGGTTGGAATACCGTGGCGAAGTGGGTCGTTTCGCAGAAGGAACCCTTGCGCCCAACCGGTTTACCGTGGCTTTATCATTGCCCGTGAATGACGGCCAGCGAAAAGTGGGGGAGTTGAAGATCATCCGCCAACCGCGATTGGTTGAGTTTGGGGTGGGGCGGTTAATCAATTGGACGGTGTTTGCGTTTGTTTTCATATTGGTCATTTTTCTCATCGGTATGACTATTCATTTCCATCATTTTATCACCAAACCGATTCAGAATCTGAACAAGCGCCTGTCCCAAATCCGGTTGCGGCGGCGCCCCCAACCTATCCATTATCGGCAAAACAATGAAATCGGTGACTTGTACCGCCATGTCTACGCCATGGAACAACGGTTGGATCGCGCTTATGGAGAACAGTTGCACATGATCACCTCTATTGCGCATGATTTGAAAACACCCCTGACCACCATTCAGGGGTTTTTGGAATTGTTGGCGTCGGGGGTGATCAAAGATCCGAATAAACAGGAGGAGACCATCCGGCTGTTGCAGACCAAAGCCGCCAGCATGCAAAACTTGGTGGCAGAGTTTTCAGCCTATGGCAAACATGAAGTAGACCTGATCGAGATGCAGACTTCGTTGATCCGTGCCGATGCTTTTTTTAACTCGATCGCTACTGAATATGAAGCCGAGTGCGCCGGGTTGGGTATCGGATTTCGCGCTCATCACTTGTTTACGGAGGAAACGCGCCTCGACGCCAACCCAGAATGGCTACGCCGGGTGGTGGCCAATTTGATCAGCAATGCTGTCCGTTATGCGCAAACGGAAGATTTGATGATCCATTTTACGGGCTATATTGATGCGGAGATGGCCCAGTTTCTGATCGAAGACAACGGCGTGGGTGTGCCGCAAGCGGAGTTGCCGCATCTGTTCAACAAATTTCACACCGTCGATCGGGCTAGGCAGGCCGAAAACGGCGGCACCGGTTTGGGGTTGGCGATTTGCCGCACGATCGTGGAGCGGCATGGCGGAGAAATGGAGGCTTTTCCTGCCCGTTTGGGTGGGTTGGCGGTCAGATTTGCTATCCCGATCGCCCAGTCATCGGATTGACCTACTTTTTTTATCTTTTTTCATATTTGATTTAGATTTGATTTATTTTCCTTGCTAAAGTGTGACCAGTGAGTCAACTCAGGAAGGAGAGATGAAAGGATTGAAGTGGGTTCTCAAACGCAAGTGGCTGTTCTTTGCGTTATGGGTGGTGGCCGCCGCCGTTCTGTTTGTGACGATGCCCTCCACTGAAAAATTGGTTCGCGAAAAAGGGCAACCGCAAATTGCGGATGAATTCATGTCAAGCAAGGCCGCCAAATTGCTCGCAGAGATGGATGGCGAGGACAATGACGCTAAAAACGTGCAAGCGTTGATTGTATTCCATGCGGACAAAAAACTGGCTTCGCCGCAAATGAAGGAGATTGAGCGGAAGCTCGTTGCGCTGGAAAAGAGCAAACAACTGCGGGTCACTTCCATGTTGCAGCCCTTTGGTAACAAAGAGTCGGAGGAGCAGTTGATTTCCAAAGACAAGACGACGGTAATGGCCATCGCGGAGATTGAACAGGGCGGGCGCACAGTGGCCGAATTGCGGGAGCAACTCGCCAAGGCGGTGCAAGTCGAAGGCGTTCGCACCTATTTGACGGGCAATGAGTTTATTAACGAGGATTTTGCCCAAACGTCTTTGGACGGAGTGAAGAAAACGGAATTGTTGACCGTGCTGTTCATCATCACAGTATTGGTCATCATTTTCCGCTCTCCGGTGACGCCCCTCATTTCACTGCTTACCGTGGGGTTGACGTACCTCGTGTCGATGGCAACGGTTTCCCACTTGGTGGAGGCAGTCGACTTCCCGTTTGCCAATACGACGCAAACCTTTTTGATCTTGGTGCTGTTCGGCATCGGCACGGATTATAACATTTTGTTGTTTATGCGGTTCAAGGAAGAATTAGCCAAGCGGAACGATGTGGCGGAAGCGATCATCGCCACTTATCAAACCGCGGGCAAAACGGTGTTTTTCAGCGGGCTGGCTGTGCTGATCGGGTTTAGCATGCTCGGTTTTTCCCAGTTTAGCGTTTACCAGTCAGGGGTGGCGGTGGCCATCGGAATCGCCTTCCTGTTGCTGGCTCTATACACGGTGGTTCCTTTCTTCATGGCTGTCATGGGCCGCGCCATTTTTTGGCCCTCACGGAAGCTGGACAGTCACGGGGAGAATGGGCTGTGGCGCAAGCTGGGCCATTTCTCTGTCAAACGCCCCGTCATTTCCATTGTGTTAGTCGGGATCTTGGCCGGCTCATGGTTTTTCCATGAAGGGCGCCTGTCATTTGACAGCCTGCAGGAAGTAAACCCGAATTATGATTCGGTGCGCGGCTTCCGCATCGTGGCCGATCAGTTTGGCCCGGGTCAGACCTTGCCGACAACGGTGGTTATAAAGAACGATGAACGGCTGGACTCGCCGGAAGCACTCGCTTTTCTTGACCAGCTCCATCAGAAGCTGAGCCGCCTGCCCGGAGTGAAGACGGTGTATGGCCCGACGCAGCCTGGTGGGGAGCCGATCGACCAGTTCTACCTCAACGATCAAGCCAAAGGGGTGGAAAACGGGATTGGCAAATCGACCGATGGGCTGGATGCCATTTCGGCCGGTCTGTCCCAAGCTTCAGAAAAAATGGGTGCTGCCACCACAGGTGACTTGAATCAAGTTGGCAAATTGGTGGACGGCACAAAAGCGGCGCGGGATGGGCTTAATCAAGTGCAACAAGCGATGAAGCAGATTCAAGCCGGATTGGGCCAAGGGAGCGCTAAGCAACCAGGACTGGCTAAAGGATTGGCGCAACTGGAGAGTGGACTGAAGCAAATCTCATCCAGCAATGAAAAGTTGGTGGGTGAATACATGAAAATCTCCGGCGGGTTGGATCAGTTGGCTGCTGGGGCGGACGGGTTGCGGCAGCAGGTGGCCGGGATCAAAGCATTGGCCGCCCAGATCAACCAAGCCGCGGATAAATTGGACCCTAATGATCCCAATGTGCAAGAGATCAAAGAGAAAGCCAATCTCTTGTTAGCGCAGGCGGGCGGCGTAGAAGCCGGTATGAACCAATTGCAAGGTTCCCTGTCTCGCGCAGCGCAAGGCTTGAAAGCGGCCAATGGCGGTTTGGCAGAGATTGCCGTCGCCCAAAAACAGATGAGTTATGCGGCAAACCAAATGACGCAAGGGGCGAAACGATTGGCCAGCGGGCAGGCTCAAGCCGTTGACGCAGTGGATCAAATCGAAGATGGCCTCAACGCAATCAATCAAGGCCAGAAACGCTTGGATCAAGGGTTGGGGCAATTTGCCGCCAGCATCAAGCAATTGCAGTCGGGCTTGTCTTCCAGCGCCAAAGGGGTAGAAAAAATCTCTGCTGGGCTGTCTGAAGCAAACAAATATCTGGGCCAAGTGACCGGTTCCGGCGCGACGCGTACCTTCTTTGTGCCAGAAGAGGCCCGCAAAAACAAAGACTTCCAGAAAGCGCTCGATATGTACATGTCCAAAGATCGCCAATCGGCCAAATGGACGGTGGCGCTGGCCGAGGACCCTTATGGCGAAGAGGCGATGCAAGTGGCGAAAGCAATTGAAGAGACCGTACGCGCGACATTGAAACATTCGCCATATGAACAAGCGGAATTTGGTGTCGGCGGGGTTTCCTCCATCAACCGCGACTTGCAAGGGATGTCCGCCGAGGATTTCAGCCGCACCGTGATCTTGATGTTGGTCGGAATCGGCCTGATGCTGATCGTGCTGTTCCGCTCCTTCTGGTTGTCCCTCAGCGTGATCGCGGCCTTGGTCTTGGCTTACTTTAGTTCGCTGGCAGTGACCGAATTCGGGTTTAGTCACTTGTTCCAATACCCGGGCCTGTCGTGGACGGTGCCGTTTTTCTCTTTCATCATGATCATCGCTTTGGGTGTTGATTATAGCATCTTTGTATTGATGCGGTATAAGGAGTATGGGCTGCATCGACCCACTATCGCGATTAAGGAAGCGATGAAACACACCGGCAGTGTGGTCATCTCCGCCGCCGTTATCCTGTGTGGCACCTTTGCGGCCATGCTTCCGTCTGGGGTGGTCACTCTGTTGCAAATCGCTACCGTGGTCATCCTGGCGCTGATTTTGTTATCCGCATGGATTTTGCCACTCTTCATTCCGGCGGTTATTGCGCTCGCCGAGCGGCTGGCTCAGCCCAAGGTGAAAAAGAGCACCGTTTCGGAACCTGCCGGAATCGAACTGTAGATGTCGGAAGCGGGGTTACACCTTGATTTGATATGATGGTCGCCCCTGCACCTAGGCATTGCTCTCTCTATGCGTGAAAGGCCACCCCTACCAAAAGGCGGGGGTGGCCTTGTTTTTATTGCAGATGCTCCGCATAGAGTCGGTTGAGTGTCTGGCTGACGCGTTCTTCATCCAATGTTAGCAATTGCTTGTCTTTCATGAGAAACTGCCCATTTACCACATTGTCTTCCACATCTCTGCCGTTGGTGGCGTATACCAGATGCGACAACGCGTGGTTGGAGGGGGTGAGGTGGATTTTGCCGGTGGGATGGATGGTGATGAAATCGGCAGCAAATCCTGGTTTGAGCATGCCTGTTTTCGCTAGGCCCAACCCTTTGGCCCCCTGGTGCGTAGCCATACGCAAAATGGTGTCAACTGGGATCAATTCTGGATTGCGATGCGTTCCTTTCTGTAATAAGGCCGCAATCCGTAGCTCTTCAAACATGTCCAGATTGTTGTTGGATGCGACGCTATCCGTGGCGATGCCAACATGGATTCCCTCCTCGAGCAATGCGGCAACATCGGCGATTCCTGATCCCAACTTCAAGTTGGAGACGGGATTGTGGGCGATGGTGGTGTTTGTCTCGCGCAGGATTTCTTTATCCTGCTCATCTAGCACCACACCGTGCGCGAAGACGGCCGGGGCTTGGAAGAAACCGATTTCCCGCAGATATTGCACCGGGGTTAGTCCATGTTGTGAACGGATGAGATCCACTTCATGTTCCGTTTCCGATACGTGAATATGCAGGCGCAAACCCAACTCCGCCGCCAGCTCGGCCGATTTTTGTAAGAGCCCGGTCGAACAAGCGTAAGGACTATGTGGTGCGATCATTGTGGAGACGAGCGAGTTGTCCCGCCGAATGTAGTTGGCGACGTCTCTGGCTCTGGCCAAGGTGTCGGCTTCACTACTCCCGTCGGGGGGCGTGAACAGTGTGTAAGAAAAATATCCTCGCAATCCCGCTTGTTTGACGGTTTCATACAGGCGCGTGCAATCCAGGCCGATCGGATTGTACATATCATTAAAGGTGGTGGTGCCGGACTTGATCATTTCAATCAGGGCCGCTTGGGCACTCACTTCAGCGATCTCGTCGGTGAATTTGGATTCCAGCGGCCAGATCTTTTCGTTGAGCCAACGATGCAAGCTCAAATCCTCCGCCGCGCCGCGGAGAACGTTCATGACGATGTGCACGTGGCTGTTCACCAAGCCGGGCATCACCCACTTGCCTGTCCAATCGATTTGTTCATCGCATGCTTGAACGAAGGCATCGTGGTATTCACCGACATATTCGATAGTGCCGTCGTTGACGATGATGCAGCCGTTTTCATATTGGGTGCCTTGTTCATCCAGTGTGAAGATATTGCAATGAGTAAATGCCTTCTTCATCATGCGTGCTCCTTTGTCTTAAAATGACTTGGTAACAATGGTATGGTTTTAATTTGATATAATATATTATTTTTCTTCTGAATGAAAGAGTGATGTTTGGAAGAAAGCTTCTCTACTTTTATTGAACAACTAACGGCTTTGTCGCAGGGGGACAACTCGGTGAGGGTAGAGGACTACCAGCTTAAGTACGACTGGCACAACAAGTTGGTGAGTGGAAGCGGCGGAAAAACCTTTTCCGATGAGCGCCTCGTCATGCGTTTCTTTTAACCTTTCGTTGATATGTTGATCAATTGCCAATAAGGGCCATCTCCTTCGCTAAAGCCGCTTCTTTCATGGACTCATCCTGTAGACAGAGTGATTCGTAAGCTTTGTATGCAAGATGACAGCGTTTGATTACTGTAATTAGTTGAGTCTCATTGATCACCTTATCAGCAAGCAATTGATCAACATACCAATTCATAAATTGCACAGGTGTATTGATTGAACCATATTTATCATGAAATTGCTGGTGACAACCGAAGCGACATAGCGTGATTCCATTGTCCTTGTGGTTCTTCAAAGCTGGATAAGCACTTTTAGAAAACAAATGATGAGCGGACGGATGTTTTTTACTACCGCAAACGACACATTGATAACCATCTCTTTTCTTTATTCTCTTAGCCCATTTCGTGTTCATTATACTCACCTCCTTTCAACCCCTATCATCGACAGGTTATCGAATTGATATACTTGTCTGATAATATTTTGGTTATTGATTAGGTTGAAAGGTTTTGTAGATTTAGTTGAGACCATAGTGTTATAGAAAACGGGTAAGAGGAGTCACAGAAAAAGAAAAGAGAGTGGAAGAAAATGTTTGTTTTATTCTGATAATGAAAGTAAACATGCGGCTGTTATAAATCGGCAGAGTTTCCAATTAACGAAGGATGGGATTACAGAAGCCGTGCGGCGGCGAATTCCAATTCGAGTTGGAATTATCAGTATGGTAGAGGATCAACGGGTTGAGCAAGCGAAACAGATGTTTATTGACTTGGATGTGAACGAAAATAAAATAGGATATGATAACCTACGGCAGGTTGGTAGAGGTGTCCGAGATGCTCAACCGGTTTGTGGGCGATGGGGGGTTGGCGGTGTCACCGTCAGGCGAAGTTTGGCCTTGTGTTTTTTCCAGATGGAAGCCGTTGGGTAATCTATTGGATCGATCGTTCCCCGAGTTGATAGAAATGCAAGTGCTTGCAAGTGCGCGCAAACAACTTAAAGAATATTTCATCAGTATGGGTTCTGATGAAGATGATAAAGATGATGATAAAGAGTCATGCGGTCCAACTTATGGGAGATGTGAGCCGCAGTGCCCACCGCGATGCTCACCTGCTTGTAATCCTTGCGCTCCGAGCAGACGTTGTTGGCCAAGCTATTAACACTTAAGAAACAGGTGAAGAAATTGATTATTGAAAGGGCTGTATGTCAAGTCGCTTCAACAAATCCAAACCAATGGCCGTTTAATGTACCAGCTGTTGCCCAATTATTAGAAGAGGGGCTTACGTTCACTGTACCAATTACTTTCCTAGTGGGTGAGAATGGATCAGGAAAGTCAACTGTTATTGAAGCGTTGGCTGAGGCATACGGATTAGATGCAAGAGGAGGTCGAGCGGGACGCAAATACGTGAATGATCGACCGAAAACGCCGCTTGGAGAAGTGATGCAGCTAGACTATACACCGAAGTGTTCTAAATATTCCGCCTCATTCCGGCGCAGAAAAGGGTATTTTTTGCGGGCTGAGACTGCTTTTGGGTTTATGTCGTTTGTCTCAGGGATGTATGGGTATTGGGAGGAAAACATAACGGAAATGAGTCATGGTGAGGGCTTCTTAACCGTCCTTAATACCATGTTTGATGATCCTGGTTTATATTTCATGGATGAACCTGAGGCACCCTTGTCCTTTTCATCATGCTTGCGTTTGGTAGCTCTCATGAATCGGATAGCTACCACAGGTGGCCAAGTGATTTGCGCCACACACTCTCCTTTGTTGACAGCACTTCCTGGTGCGGAGATCTTTGAATTTGGGTCTCATGGCATTCGCATGGTATCATGGAAGGAACTTGATTTAGTTGACCATTGGCGGCGTTATCTAAATGATCCATCCTTTTATTTGCGTCACATTTTGGAGGAGGACTAACTATGGATGAGTGGGAAGACCATCAAGCGTTCATGGTTAAATCATTAAGGAAAGCAGCTTCATATTTCCATGTTACCTTACAGGGAGATCCCGTGTTTGGCTGGCGTGACCGCTTCATCGTCATGCGCAAAAACTTTTTCCTCGATGTCGTTTAAAATAAGAGATCTAATAAAAGTTATTAACTCCCAACAAGAAGAGTTGGGAGTTTTTTATTCTCGAGCTTCCTGTATAAACACAAAATGACTTGAGTTCCCATACGGTTCTCAAGTCATTTTTCTAATGCTAGGCCATGGCAGCAAAAGAGTCGTTGTTTCTTCCGCCCCTGTATTCGATGGGTCGGTTAATCCTTATGGTCGGTGAGGTGCGAGGAAGGGAGGGGTTGGCCGGGTTGCAATATTGGCACGTTGAGTTGGACGCTGTCTGGATATTTGATGCCAGCTCCTGTGTTGAGCACAACGACTGTCTCATCGACGCTAATCCATCCGCTGTCCCGCAATCGTCGCGCTGCCGCAAATGCGGCCGCTCCTTCAGGGCACACATAGGCACCTTCCAGTCGGGCTATCCGCTTTTGTTCTTGCAGGATGGTATCATCTTCCACAGCCAATGCGCATCCCGCTGTTTGGTGAATCGCTTCCAGCACCAAGAAATCGCCGAGCGCTTTGGGGACGTTGATCCCAAACGCGACAGTGGATGCACCGCTCCAAAAAGTGGAGGTCTGCTTCTGTTCAGACCATGCTTTGACAATGGGTGCACATCCTTCTGCTTGCACCGCGACCAAGCGCGGGAGCCGATCTCCTATCCATCCCAGTTCACGCAATTCCTGCAAGGCTTTGTAGATGCCGATCAATCCCACGCCGCCACCGGTCGGATACAAGATCACGTCCGGAAGTTGCCATTCCAGTTGTTCCACGATTTCGAAGCCCATCGTTTTTTTGCCTTCGATACGATAAGGTTCTTTGAGAGTGGACGCGTCATACCACCCATGTTCCTTAATGCTTTGGGCGATCGTGTTGCCCGCATCGCTGATGAGTCCGTTGACCAAGGCCAGATGGGCACCGGCGATCACACACTCGACCTTTGCCGTCAGAGGCGCGTCCAGCGGCATTACGATATGGCACTGAATGCCGGCTTTGGCCGCATAAAGTGCCCAAGCCGCTCCAGCATTGCCGTTTGTCGGCATGGACAGCTCTTTGACACCCAGTTCTTTGGCTCGGGACACGCCGACCGTTGCGCCCCGAACTTTAAAGGTGCCGCCAGGGCTTATGCCTTCATCTTTCATAAGCAAACGGAAGATGCCCATGTCATCGGCGAGTCGGGGCAAGGGGAGCAAAGGTGTCATCCCTTCGCCGGCCGAAACGATGTGCGCGTGATCCTGTACAGGCAACAATTCATGGTATCGCCACATACTGTTAACCCGATTGCGCAAGTCTTCCGGCTTCAATCTGTTGCGCAATTTCGCCAAATCATATTGGACGAGCAGCGGAGCTCCACAACTACATTGTTGCATGATCCGGTTAATTTCGCTTGTGCCTCCGCACTTGGAGCATGACAAGTGGGTGGCGTAACTGAACACTAGATCACCTCCGTTTTTGATGAGCAAACTGTCATTGCATGAGAATGTTGTTCACATTCACACTCTATGTCACAAGTTGGCAGAGGGATTCGTGCTTTGGGTGGTTTCTGGCGCAAGCAATAAAAAGCCAGTCTGAAGAGCCGAGCTTTTAATCTGTAAAGCGAGGTGTTTCTTGGTATCGATCTCATACCGATGGATTGGTCAGCCATCGATCATTTTCTACAAAAGGGAAGCGCCACTACCACAACACTTTTTCTAAATACTGGGCGATCCCGTCTTCTTCGTTACTCGATGTGACGGCGTAGGCCACTTCTTTCAAAGCGTCAATGGCATTTCCCATGGCGACGCCTTGGCCTGCATGCTGAATCATTTCCAGATCATTGTCCTCGTCGCCGAATGCAATGATGCGGTCGCGAGGAATGCCGTAATAGGCGGCGATCCGTTCCACGCCAACCCATTTGTTGACGCCGTGCCGGATGATTTCGATCATATGCCACGGCGCCCCCCAACTGCGCTGTTCAATCACTTCGGCGTGTGCGTTTTGCAATTGGCGGAACAAGTCGTTCATGTTGGATTCTTGCGGTTGAATTAGGATGGAAGTGCAATCTTCCGTCAACAATTGACTTAAATCGCCTTGATGGAAGGGACGATCCGCAATGAAAAACGAGTGGTCCATGATGATGTCTTTCTCGCGGATGTACACG
The DNA here is from genome assembly GCF_003003125.1 of Laceyella sediminis. Lineage (GTDB taxonomy): Bacteria > Bacillota > Bacilli > Thermoactinomycetales > Thermoactinomycetaceae > Laceyella > Laceyella tengchongensis. The sequence goes on from NZ_PVTZ01000013.1 coordinate 78,356, forward strand.
TTGTCTAACAATTCAACCATGATATGGCGTACGTTGAAACGTTCACAGATGGCAATCACTTCTTTGACAGTGGTCAAAGGCAACGTTGTATGATAAGGGCCGAAGTTGGGATCGTGCGGATGGTGCACATATGCCCCGTTGAAATTGACCAAGGGAGTGTCGAGCTCCAACTCTTCATAATACGCTTTGCTAAGATGATGCGGCCGGCCGGTGGCGATGCAAACTTTGTGTCCCTCTTTGGCGGCGCGGCGCAGTGTTTGTTTCGTTCTGGCGGAAACGGTTTTGTCATTTTTCAATGTGGTTCCATCTAAGTCGATCGCAATTAAGTATGGTTGCTTCAATGGTTTTTCTCCCTCCTGCTATCGGCGGTAGATCTGCCTGCCTCTCTCTATCATCTCACGAAAGATGGCTGTGTTCCACACCTGATCAGGCTAAATGGGGACGATGAGATCGGGCTTTCACCGCCTATCTCGAAGGCCTTGCATATTTTGTTCGCTGGATCAAAAAGCTAAGAATGAGTTTGAAAGCGATGGTCAACATCATTCCAGCGGAAAAGAGGGATTGGATGGATAAGGAAAAAGACTTGCAGGCTCAAGCGGAATGGACGGATGGGGAATTGGCCGATTATCCCGCCGATCATGATCCTGACACGCATATCACGGCCGGTATTCAGGAAGCGTACAATCTTCATCCCGTTGACGATGAGGAAAGCCAACCATGACTAAGGCATGTCTGATGAATAGGCCAGCGGCCCAAAACCATTTTCTCATTCGCTTCACTTGTGCATCGGCGCTCCTCGCGAAAAGGTTTTTCCGCCGCTTCTTCCCCACCAACTTGATTTGCCAGACACACCCTAGGAGACCAATGAGGGATAACGGTATGGAGTGCGGCCGTTTGGAAGTGGGCTTATCTCCCGACAACAATGGTTTTTCGGTCACTGGATCAACAAAGGGACCATCTCTCCGGAGATGGTTTTTCTTGTCACATTTTTATTTTGAAAAATATATTGACGATAAAAAAGAATGGGATTATAATTCGTATAACAAATTCCCGGATGATTCATCTAATGCTGGCGATGACAAGGAGAGTAGGCGATCAAGGGAGTCGACAGAGAGCTGCCCCAAGGCTGGAAGGGCGGTGATGACCGATCGTTGAAGATCACCTTGGAGCTTCACCCGTGAACAGGCTGATGTGCAGTAGCGGGTGACGGAGGGTCCCGTTATCAGACCGGAGTCCGACCATGGACTCACAAAGCCCGCTTTCCGTGAGGAAGACGGGGAAACTGGGTGGTACCGCGCGTTCTCACGCCCCAGCGATTGACAAGAGTTCGATCGTTGGGGCGTGAGAATTTTTTATGATGGTAAAAAGTTCATTTGATAGGTTAGCGATGACAAGGAGAGTAGGCGATCAAGGGAGTCGACAGAGAGCCGCCCCAAGGCTGGAAGGGCGGTGGCGACCGATCGTTGAAGATCACCTTGGAGCTTCACCCGCGAACAGGCTGAATATGCAGTAGCGGGTGACGGAGGGGCCCGTTATCAAACCGGAGTCCGACCATGGACTCACAGAGCCCGTTTCCCGTGAGGGGGATGGGAAAACTGGGTGGTACCGCGATTCTCCCGCCCCAGCGATCGGCATGATCGATCGTTGGGGCGGGAGAATTTTTTATGGCCCGGTTGGTTTATGCGGTGAATGATAGCGTTGGGCGCTCTGTCTCAATGTTAAAACTGTGTAAACCAATAAGTTTAATAGGAAAAAGTACAAAATGGATTGGGGAGGTTACACGATGGAGCGATTGACGAAAAAAGAATGCTTATGGGTAAGCTTGATGGTTTTCTCTTTGTTTTTTGGAGCCGGCAATCTGATCTTTCCTCCGTTTCTGGGACAAACGGCGGGAACGCAATTATGGCCAGCTTTGGGGGGGTTCATTGTGTCGGCTGTGGGTTTGCCGATCTTGGGTGTCGTGGCAGTAGCCAAGTCGGGTGGATTGCAGTCCTTGGCCAAACGCGTTCATCCTGTCTTCGCTGTGGTCTTCACTTTGCTGGTCTATCTGTCGATCGGGCCGTTGTTGGGGATTCCGCGTAACGGAGGGTTAGCATTTGAAATGGGGATTTCTCCCTACCTGCCCTCGGCGTGGCTAGAAAGCGGGATGGCCTTGTTTATTTATTCATTGGTGTATTTTGCCGTTGCGTTTTGGCTGTGTTTATCCCCGGCCAAATTGAGCGACAGGCTTGGGAAGTTGCTCACTCCGCTTTTATTGTTGCTACTGGGTGTGATCTTCGCGTGCAGTTTGGTCAATCCGCTGGGTTCGTTTGGCTCACCGGTAGGCGGATATGTAACGGGCCCGTTTTTCAAAGGATTTTTAGATGGGTATATGACAATGGATACGATTGCGGCTCTAAACTTTGGCATTGTCATCGTGATGGCTTTGAAGAAGAAGGGAGTTAAGGGTGAAAAAGCGCTAATCACCTATACGATTTATGCTGGAGTGTTTGCGGGCGTTTTGCTGGCGGGCATCTATGTGTTGTTGGGGTATCTGGGGGCCTCGGGTGCTAGCTTAGCAGCTGGAGCGTCCAATGGGGCTGATACGTTGACGCATGTGGTCTTGCATCTGTTTGGCACATCAGGGATTGTATTGTTGGGCCTCGTGTTTACGCTAGCTTGTTTGTCTACATCCGTCGGCTTGATCACCTCTTGCAGTCAGTATTTTAGCTCGTTGACGCCCCACATCTCATATAAGGGATGGGTGGCGATTCTCTCCAGCGTCAGCATGCTGTTTGCCAACTTGGGTTTGGATGGGATTTTGGCGGTGTCTGTACCGATTCTGTCCGCTATTTATCCGATGGCGATCACGCTCATCGCGCTGGCTTTAACCGACCGTTGGATTCATGGCCGGCGGATGGTGTACGTAGGAGCGATGGTATGTGCCGGAGTTGTCAGTGTTGTTGACGCTTGTGTGCAGGCGGATCTTTTCAACGGCCACCTGGTGGGATGGCTCAGCCTATTGCCTCTTTATGAGGAAGGATTGGGGTGGACAGTTCCGGCATTGGTTGGCGCCGCCATCGGGCTGGCCTTGGCAGTGATGGTGGAAAGCCGCGCAGTGAGACGAACACAAATCAACCAGCCATCTTAATATGAGGAGATAAAAAAACGGTCCTGTCTCTGTGGACAGGTGCCGTTTTTGCTTTGTGACGCACGAGAGGCCAAGCGACTCCTTATATGTCAATTGCTTTTTCTTTCACTTCGTCTGGCACTTGAATAGTTTGCGTAAACGGGCCGCTGTAGATGAACTCGTATTGGTCGTCGACCAGATGCTGATTTGTTTTGCCATTGGTGCTCAAGTCGGCGTCATATTTGATTTTCAGAGTGCTTTTGACATAATTGAAGCTTTTTTCGTCGATCCAGATTTTAAACTCAAACGATTTGGTTTTCACTTTGCTCATGTCGATGATGCCAGTGGTGGAGAAAACAGCCGCAGTGTAAAACTCTTTTTGGAACGGTTCGCCAATTGACGATGTTTCGTCAAAACTTGTCAAAACCAGAGAAAGGAACCGACAAGCAAAAGAAAGAACTGGAACAAATGTAATAGATAGGGAGGAAAGAATATGAACGCGTTAGATTATAACCGGCGAACCACTTTTATGGATTCTTTGGTGAGAGAGATGAGTTTGCAGCAAATGTACGTGAACGAATACTTTCTCAAGCATGGGCTACAAGCGAATAAAATTTATTTTGATGAAGAGGCGATGCGTTTAGTCCATCAAGCCTTGCTGAATGAATTTTTGCGAACAAATAATACACATTTTATCACCTTGGCTCAGTATATAGAGCACAAAAGCAATACACGAAGCTATCTGGCGCAAATCAAACCGTGGAAACCGCACCGGGGAAACGAAGATAGCGATGTGGATCGGTATAAGGCATAGGGAAAGAACGTGAATAAGCGGAAGCTGTTAAGGTTATGACAGCTTCCGCTTTTTCGTGTTCAGTTGCCAGCTTGGTGGCGCTTCCAAGAGTCTGAACGACCGTAGTGCCCGCTCCGTTGGTAGCGATTATTCTGATGACTGTGACGGCCATTGCCAAAGTAGTGGACAAGTATCAAAAGGGAAATAAGCGCGTGACTGTCAATGGGCTGAATGAGGAGAGCCGGGCGCTGGTGAACTGCGTCGGGTTATCCGCGCCTACCGCCCATTGATGCCGGGATCACAGGCGAAGCTTAACACTGGACGGGGATCATCCCTTCTGTGCATGTAGCGCAGGGGATGATTCTTTTTTGATGGCGGGTGAATGGCGCAGGCACAATAAAACCCGCCTCTGGGTATGTAGGTAGCTGAGGCGGGTTGAAGCGTGTCTGGCAAGTTGTCGATGGTTTTGGAACGGTTTGCTAGTAAGCGATGCCTACGCGGGCTTGGACGTAGGTGAGATCGTTAATTTGACGATAGACGAAGGCGCCGGTGTCAGCAAAGGAAATCCAGGTGCCGTTTTCAGGCAAATAATCGCGTTGCGCCCGAACAGGTGCTGGCGAGGGCCCTTCTTTCAAAGCGGTTGGGCACACGATCGTCCATGACAACGCTGTTTGGCAAAGGAGTTGATAGGCGCGGTGATGTTCCTCGGCGGCGGTGGTGATGCGGCGCCTGGATTCGGATGATTGGTAACGCAACAGGGCGGGGTCGACTCGGCTTTGCAGAATGCCGGCCGTTCCCACTGTGATAATCCGTTTGATGCGTTCCTGTTCCATTGCCGGCACGAGCGCGCGCACGCTGTCGGTCAGGGTGGTTGTCCCGTCTGTGCCAAGGGCGCTGATGACCACCTCTGCCCCAGTGACGGCTCGGCTGATGTCTTCCGGACGCCGTGCATCTCCATGCAGGAGAGTCAAGTTTGGGTGTGAGCAAGGGATGCGATCCGGATTGCGTACAAGTGCGGTGACATGATGTCCGTCTTGCAAGGCGAGGCGGAGCACATGCCCACCTACCCGCCCGGTGGCGCCCAATAGTAACAAGTTCATGGCAGCAGTCCTCTCATTGGTTGATTGTCAAGGCGTTGGGTCAGTATTTGTTGCACCTTGTCCATCGGGTCTGTCAACGTTTGATGATTGTCTACGTAAACGGCCTGGTGGGTGCCTTGATATTGCCATTCCATAGTGGTCATGTACGACTGCGTCGAACGAATGAGTTCAATGTTCATGACCAGGTGTGTTTCATTCATATGAAAGTTCACCTTCAGCGCATCCAAATAACCGTGGTATTTGCCGGTTGGTCGGAATTCGTATATTTGAGCGAAGGGTTGCGCTTTAAGGGTTGGGTCGTATTCATTATAGATGCGATACAGAATAAATTGGGCATCTTCGATCTGCTTTAGCAACTTCTGAACTAGTGGGTGGGGAAACACTTCAATTTTATCTGTGTCGCTAGGATCGATGGCGTGTTTGATATCCAGTCCCGTTTTCAAGTAGATGGGATAGCTTCCCGTCGACAGCGGGGTCGATAGTGGCAATCTGATTTGGAATGGAATTTCTCTTTTTTCGTTTGGTTCGATGACAAACGGCTGAGCGAGTTGGTACTTTTCCAAGGTATGGGATGTTTTTTTGCCTTTTTTTAGATACTGAATGACGAGATAGAGATAGATGTGATCGATTTGTTGGGGAACATTGCCCCCTTTGATCACGATTTTCCCCTTTACTTCTCCTCCGGCGCTGGCTTGGCTATCCGCCAATTGCGTGTCAACCGTTGCGGCACCGATTCCCAAACTGGCAAGCGGACGATATAAGACCATAGTTACTCCCCCATTCTCTGTTTCGTATCGTAGAAGGCTTAAAACAACGCCTTTCGCAAGTGCGGAGAAGCGGCGCGTCCGGGCCTTGTCGCTTGCTTGCCAGCCCGATGAAAGGGTGAAGCCGCTCCCGTGTTCGCTTTTTGTTTCTTCATCATCTATTTACCCGTTTGTGAACAATTTTCTACATATATATAAAAGGAGTTCTGGTTCTCCATTTTTCAGTTACACAGGGATAGTTTACCATAAGGGTTAATGAAAAAAAGGGGATACAAATATTCTGTTATTTATATAGACAATAATTAGAATATTTAATAAAATGATAGTAATACCGCAAGTGCATGCTGGTAAGACCATGATGGGAGGCGGGAGCGTGCAGGAACGGGTAAAACAGATTGATCGGCCCCAACGCTCGTCGGACCGGGTGGAGAGGCAGCTGATCAAAGCGATTTTGGAGGCGGAGTACCCGGCTGGTAGCCCATTGCCGTCAGAACGGGAATTGGCGAGCCGCCTTGGTGTGGGACGACCCATCGTCAGGGAAGTGATTCAGCGCTTGGAGCGGGATGGATGGTTGGCAGTGCGCAAAGGGCAACCTGCTATCGTAAAGGATTTCTGGCAACACGGGACACTCAACACGCTTGTCAACATTGTACGCAATAGTGAGAAAATAACGGGTGAAGTCATCACCCACTTGCTGGAATTGCGGATCTCCCTGACTCCGGCATATGTCAGGGATGCAGTGGCGAATCAGCGCCCCAAAGTGGTTGCGCTCTTGTCCACACTGGAGCAGTTGGAAGATCGTGCGGATGCGTTTGCGGCGTTTGATTGGCATTTGCAGAAGAGTCTAGCCAGTCTGTCGCCCAATCCCATTTATGTGCTGATTTTGAACAGCTTCGAGCAGGTATACCTGAAGATGGCTCGCCTTTATTTTGCCGAGTCAGCGCGCCGGGAGGCATCGCGGCGTTATTATCATGATTTGTTGGAGGCAGCTTTGGCGCAAGAGGCGACGTCTGCGGAACAGCTGGCACGCGCAATGATGGCTCGAAGCTTAGAGGAATGGCAAAACGCCATGGCGGGGGAGAGACGATGAATGCGAAGACAGTAAAAGAGTTTTGGCTGTTTCCCGATATTTTGCTGATGGGTGTGCTCTTTGTGAGCGGCTTGGTCGTGACAGCGCCGCAGTTGACTTCGGTTAAAGGGTGGGTGCCATTGGGGATTGGGATGCTCACTTATGCGGCGAGCGAATATTTTATTCACCGCTTTCTTTTCCATCTGCCGCCCCCCAAACATCCAGTATTGTTGAAATGGCTCAAACGACTTCATTATGACCATCATGCGGACCCTCATAAGCTGGACTTGTTGTTTTTGCCTGCTTGGTACAGCTTGCCGTTGATTGCGGTGGCCGCGGGGGCGGTCTATTTGATCACATCCAGTTTGTCGTGGACGGTGTCTTATGTGACAGGCGTGATCGGTTTTCTGCTTTATTATGAATGGTGCCATTATGTCGCTCACCGCCCCATCATCCCGCTCACTCCCTGGGGGCGTTGGATGAAAAAACTCCACTTGCGCCATCACTTCAAAAATGAGCATTACTGGTATGGGGTCACCAGCCCGGCGTTTGACTTGCTGTTGGGAACGTTTAAAAGCGAAAAGGAAGTGGGGCGAAGCGATACCGTTCGTGATCTGGAACAACATGCGCGGCAAGAGTAGGTGCAATCAGCACAGGGACGCATGGGACAGGTATAAGCCTGGGAAACTAATCCAGCCAGGTCGCGGCGCTGACGCTGGTTACTGCAGATGGACGGGTTCTCACTTGCTCACCAGACCGGCATTCTGAAGTGTTTCAAGCGGCTCAGGTTTCATTGGGGGCACTGGGGATTGTGGTTCGGATTGATCTGCGGGTTATGCCAGTTTACCATTTGCGTTACCGGAGCGCTATGGACTGCGATTTAAATGTAGGTCCTGCGGATACACGGTTCATGCTGACTTAAACGGGGCGATCAACATCGCCAAGGCGATTTCAGGTCTAGCGGCCTAGCGTACTGGTAACAGGTACGCCGCCCATGTGGGTACATGCTAACTGCATGGGACGGGGTGATGGCACACCCCTAAACTTGGGCATCGTTCAAAACGGAAAAGGACTGCGAACGCCAATGACCCAAGAATCCCACGGCTTCTGCCGTGTGGAGTGTCAATTGGCCGTCCATATGTACCAGGGGATGGAATATGAACCCTACTTTGCTGCGGTGGAAGAGATTCTGAAGCGGCATGGTGGCCGACCGCATTGGGGGAAACTTCACACCATGGGGCCTAGGGAGCTGGCCACGCGCTATCCCAAGTGGGCCGATTTCTTAAGGGTTCGGGTGGAGCTGGACCCGCACGGGGGATTCTTGAATGATTATTTGTGCACTTTATTTGGCTTGCGTTGAAAAAGAAGAGGAGGAAAAAGGCGATGCCGTACAGTTGGTTGGGGGTTATCATGCTGTCCAGCTTGGCGTATCTAGCGGTGTTGGCCAAGCGGTACCAGACGGGGAAATATGTGCTCAAGCCTGGTACGATGGGGCTAATCATCGCCATGGCAGTGGCCGGTTTGGATGGGGGTGATCGGGCTGGTTGGCTAATCCTGATCGGCTTATGCTGCTCCTTGATCGGGGATATCTGCCTGATGTTGCCGAAGGAGCGTTTTTTGGAGGGATTGGGTGCGTTTTTCTTGGCGCATCTTTGCTATGTGGCCGCGTTTTCCGCGGTGGGAGGGGATGCGCCAATGCCGAGAGGGTTGTTGGCCGCATTGGTGTGCGTAGGCGTAGGTTATATGTTGGTGTTGCGCGCGGGCGTCGTCCGGGAGGGAGGAAACCGCCTGATGGTGGCGGTCGGTTGCTACATCGCCGTGATCACTTGGATGTTGGTGATGGCGGTGCAGACCAGTTCCCCTCTCCTCATCGCCGGTGCCATCGCATTCTATTTGTCGGATGCGGTATTGGCGTGGAACCGGTTTGTGCGTCCGTTCCCATGGGCGGAAATGGTGCTGATGGCGCTGTATTTTTTGGCGCAAGCGCTGCTGGCGTTAGCCGTATGGGGAGGTCTGCAAATGACTTGATGGGGAATATATATCTTTTGTTCCGTTTATTTACAAATATGAAATAATTAATAATTGTGGCGAAACACTTTTGTTTTAATATACAATTAACAAGAAGGACTATTTTCATTGAAAGGAATGGTTTTCATGGTGAAAAAAGGGAAAGGCTGCACTTACGCATTGGTTACGGCGATGCTCTTGTCCGGGTTTGCATTTCCGTCCGTAGCCGGAGCGGCCGTAACCGGCCATGTATACTGGTCCGGTGCCGGCGTATTGTATCCGGGCGAGTCGATCCATTCCGGAAAAGTGTTTTTGCCAAAAGGAACCAAAGTACTCGAGATCACGCAAATTGCTTCCGGGCGGGATGGGGAAGATCCTTGGCAAGGTTCCTATGAGATTAAGCTGCTGAACCACCGAGGCCAAGTAGTGGATTCCTGTCTGGGGGACAACTACAACTTCCAAACCACGGGAGAGTGTTATTTGGAAGGTGTGAAAACGGGCATCCATGAGGTGCAAATCACCAATCTGTCGTCACCGGAGATGAATGTCCTCTCTGCTAAGCTTCGTGACTAAATAGGATGTGAACGCGGCTCGGTTTCCCGGATTTGGGCAGGCCATCCAAGCGCACCTTTTCAGTGCCTCGCCAGAAGTTGCACACGCATACCCATATAAAGAGGGATAGGTCATTGGCCTACCCCTTTTGCGCTTGTCCGCACAAGCCCCAGAGCCGTCGGGCATATTTCTATCTCTTGTGATCCACCGCTTTTTTGATCACAGCGATCCCCTTGTCGATCTCCTCCTCTGACAGTCCGCCGAATCCCAACACGATTTGGTGGCGGTGCCGGCCTTTTTGTAAGGCGTAATGTTCCACGGATTCGGCAAGCCGGGGAACTCCGCCACCAAATGCATCCCCGCTTTGCGCCCCAAGATGTTGACTTGGGGGAAGTGGTGGGTGAGCGCTTTGATCAAATGATTGCGCTTTTTGTGATACACCTTTTTCATGTTGCGTATGTGGCGGTCCAAATGCCCTTCTTGGATAAAACGGGACAAAATCATTTGATCCATCAAAGGAGAGTGGCGATCCAAATACCATTTGTGCTTGCGGAACTGGGATACGAGCGGTGGCGGCAGGATCAGATAGCCGATCTGGATCGCAGGGGATAGGATTTTGCTAAATGTGCCAACATAGATCACTCGTTCCGGGGCCATGCCCTGCAAAGAAGGAACCGGAGTTCCTTCAAAACAAAACTCGCTGTCATAATCATCTTCGACAATATAGGAGTCATGAAGGCGGGCGTATTCAATTAGCTTCACCCGCCGTTGAATGGACAACGTGCCACCCATGGGAAATTGGTGCGAAGGGATGACGAAAATCAGCGGGACGGATTGACCATGCTGGTTCAACAGAGCGATTGCGCGTTGCCGTTGTTTGACACGACAACTATCCATGCCGAGGCCATAGCCGAACAAGCAGTGGGACAAACAGCCCATGTCGGCTAGGAGAGCAAGCATGTAAGTTCTTTCGATTATCGTCTTTTGATGAGGATTAAAGGCAAAGGGCTACTTATCAGGGACGCCGAACACAAAAACCCACCTTTTCCTGAGCGGAAGGGTGGGTTTTTGCAATGGGCTAAGGTACCCCGCATGCAAGGGTCCAGCCGCTCGATCGGCGAGCTGGATTGGGCGAGGAGTGAGCTTTATGAAACATTTACAAAACAATTTGATTTTTAGGTATTGTCATAGACACCCGACTCCGTTATACTATTCGCATCCAGTAAACATTTGTCCATTGTATAGAGACATTCGGTTTGGGTAGTTTATCATTCTTCCACTTTGACAGAGGAGGTTCAAGATGCAACGGACATCAGTCAATGTCGGCTTGTTGGGTTTTGGAACAGTAGGGACAGGCGTGGTGCGGATTATTTCAGCCCATCAGGAAGATTTGGTCAAACAAACGGGAATGGGTGTGAACATCCATAAGATCCTCGTTCGCGATCGGGACAAGCCGCGGAGCGTTCCCGGCATGGAGCATCTTGTTACCGATCGGGCGGAAGAGATTTTGCAAGATCCCGCCATTGATGTGGTGATTGAGGTGATGGGGGGCATCCATCCGGCCAAAGAATACATCTGTGCCGCGTTGGAGCGGGGCAAACATGTCGTCACGGCTAATAAAGATCTGATGGCGCTTTATGGAGCGGAGATTTTAACTTTGGCCAAAGAGCGGGGGAGTGACGTTTTTTATGAAGCCAGTGTGGCTGGAGGCGTGCCGATTCTGCGGGCGCTGGAAGAAAGTTTCTCCTCTGACCGCATCACCAAAATCATGGGGATTGTCAATGGCACTACCAACTACATTTTGAGCAAGATGAGCCAAGATGGGGCCTCCTATGAGGAAGTGCTGAAGGAGGCGCAGGCTCTGGGATTTGCGGAGGCTGACCCCTCTTCCGATGTTGACGGGATCGATGCTGCGCGCAAAATGACCATTTTGTCCACACTGGGGTTCCGGGTACCGGTGGCGCTGGAAGAAGTGGATGTGAAAGGAATCCGCGGAGTAACTCAAGATGATATCGCGTTTGGGAAAAAGCTAGGCTATGAAATTAAGCTGATGGGACTCGCCCAGCGCGACGATGACAAGATCGAGGTGAGTGTCGAGCCGACGATGGTTCATCACTCCCATCCCCTGGCTTCTGTCAACGGGGTGTTTAATGCCGTGTATGTGTATGGCGAAGCAGTAGGCGAAACGATGTTTTACGGACCAGGTGCGGGCGAATTGCCCACGGCTACTTCGGTCGTATCAGATTTAGTGATGGTGGTTAAAAATATGAAGCTACATGTCAATGGGCAGGGGATGGTTGCTCCATACAAAGAAAAACGGATGAAAGAAGAAACGGAAAAGCTGTCCAAGTACTTTTTGCGCATGGTGGTGACGGATCAGCGCGGGGTGCTGGCTCGTATCACCCAGTTATTTGCTGACAATAACATCTCTCTCGGCCAAGTGATCCAACAGCCGCTTCCAGAAAGCGAAGAAGCGGAGATTGTGTTGGTGACGCATGAGATTACCAAACATGATTTGCGGCAGGTTTTGCTGGCGTTGGCGGACATGGATGTGACGAAAGAGATTAAAAGTTGGTACCGGGTGGAGGGCGGCGACGAATAACCCTTAGCGTAATAAGAGGATTTAGTAACGCTTGGAGAGCATAATCAATTAGGGTCGCAAGACAAATCTAGGAGGTGTGCAAGGAGTAGCTCGGCCGTGTCCAGCGTATCTTTTGTTTCGGGACGAGAGGGGCTAATGAGGTCATACATCATACGTCTAATTATCAAACTGCCAAGTAGGTCTGCCGTGGCATGGGATCGAGGCGGTGTGCAGAAGAAAGCGGGATGGGGTGTGGTACCCCATCCCGCGAGAATGTTGACAAACCCTGCGAATCAACTTTGTTGATCGCAGGGTTTTTGTATATAAAAGGGATATAAACAATTAATGGATGAATATCAACCCATATAAACTTAAAACCACCTCCCTTACCTGCTCTCGAAAGCAGCATAGCCA
>NZ_PVTZ01000014.1 GCF_003003125.1 Laceyella sediminis
CTAAACATAGAAAAAACTCCTTATAGATTGTTTTTTATTGATTCGACAAAAAAGGCTGCTGACCCTGCCTTTCAAGGCAGTTTGTCAGCAGCCTCGATTAATTCTTCCTGATCCCACTTCACCCCTTACAGCTATAATTATCCACAACAATAAGATAACCCCCGTTCCCCCGTTATAGAAAAAACCGGACATCAAGCAAAACATACAATAGTCATAAAACATAAAAGCCGCCTTTCATTGATTGGCGGCTTAAGCTCTATTCTGAATGAGGCAGAATTGAACTGTAATTACCAAATTCGATATTTCTAAAATGACTTGTCACATCTTTTTTTGTAAATGAGGTACTAACTAATTTACTATTTTCATCAAATACATCAATTCGATAATCTCCATTTGCTTCAAATAGAAAGGTAATTAGCTGACCATCTTTCCATATTTTCCTGTTCTTTAAAAAAGCATATTACCCTCTTTGATAAATGAGTCGGATACCTTTCCTTGTGCATCATAATACAATACTCCACAGAAATAAATATTAAAAAAAACTTCAACTACATACTTAATCACTTCTTTGTCTTTGATCACGACTACATAATGCTTTCCATCTTCATGCAATTCTTTAGCCTCATCTTCTGTAATAGAAAATCGAGGTTTTTCATAATGCCTATTCCATTTCTTGTAATACTCTAGATTCAATTATTTTCAACTCCTCATTCAAGCGGATTAAGAATACGCCCTTTTTCGTCTCTGATAATGACATCCCTTTCAGAAGCAAAATCAAGTATTTGCTGTGGTACAGGTGTTCGTTGAATAGGTACCTCTAATATCAGATCTCCTTCTAAATTTTCATCTGACAATTCAGAATTGTTATGGCCTGAACCAACTCTTTGGGAAACGGTTGCCAAATGACGAGCCAACGTTATGTAAAAGCGTTGAAAGAGGCTGGAATTAAGCAAGAAAGAACGGGTTACAACAATCCTGACGCCGATGCTTACATTGAGCGTTGGTTTCGTACGCTAAAAGAGGATACGGTTTGGCTCCAAGAATATGGATCGTTCTTGGAAGCTAAACAGAACATTGATCATTACATAGCCTTTTACAATGATGAAAGGCCTCACTCTGCGCTTGGATATCTGTCGCCGCGAGAATTCCGTCAATCTGTAACTTCAAACGTTGCATAATTGTCTGGACATATGGGGTTCATTAAGGCGATTGTAACCGACTTTTTAAGTGGAGGAAGAGTTTTAGTTTCTTATAATATTTATCCTATTCTTTTGGGTTGTAGGTGTCCCTTGTTTAGCTATGAATTCGTGCGGCTATGTTATGGAAGAGCAAAATATTTTGAGCAGCGTTGTTATTCTCTTGAGTGATTTGTTCGGCAAAATCTTCTAAAACAATTAAGTAACTTAATCCCTATTTCCTCTCATAAAAGCCCCACCTCCCCAAGCTTCTACCCGGAGAGGTGGGTTTCTCTTTCCCCTTTACACTTCCCTCTTCCCAAAGAAATGCTTCAACGCCTCATATACTTGCGCTTTCTCCTTGATCACGAAATAGGAAAACCTATCTTCTTTTAAATGTCTGTATGCCGACATCAAAGTGGAATTTCTTTGGTACTGATTCAACTGCACAAGCTCTATACATTATTTAACCACCTGTTTACTTTACAGGTGGTTTCCCTCTATCAGTAGGCCTATTACCCTTATAACTCAATCATTATTATCCTCGAATATATCCCCAACCCACATGTAAATGTGTAAGTTCCCGGCTTGTCTGGTTTAAATTCAACGGTCGTTTCTCTGTTTAAGCCCCTGTTGAATATTGAAATCCTTCATGATAAAGTAGGCCAAGCACCCGCCGGGATAATTCTTTTGAAGCCGAAGCTTCGTTAGCAACAGCTTTCAACTTCACTTCTTCCTGCTCACACCAGCCAGAATTTCTTCTCCCAAGGGCGGAACGAAACACAATACGATCCCGATGATGACAACCGCTGCAAAGGCCAAGTATTCTTTGTATTTGACGATCCAATCCCATGCGGCGGACATCCCATCAACGACGACTTTGACGATTTTGTCACATACCTTACAAATCCAGTCCCATGCTTCTGAACAAACTTCCTTTGTTTTATTCCATGCACTGGAGACAGTTTACTTTGTCCAATACTATGCTTTCGTAAACCAATTCCCATCTTCCTCCTTTTTTCTTTTTGGATAGTTGGTGTGACTGATGTTTCCTTCAATGGAGCCGGGCCCTGTTGAACCTTTTCAAAGTGATCATTTACTCGAAGCACGTTAAAGCTGCTCCCAATGGCAAAAGCTGAGCCACTCCCCAAAATGCCCACGCCAACAAATGCGAAGAGAAAAGCGATGAAGAGTTGAAAAAGTCTACCATCAAGTCGCTTTAAATTCCCCACACCGTCCTCTTATGTAATTTTTACAGCAATATATTATGTCAAACGGAAATTTATAGAAAGCAGGGTTCATTGCTTATCACAAAAAGTTCTAAACCAATAATTAATCTCCAGTTCGGTGAAGGAATTTCATGTTTGCGAGCTCCATTTTTATCCGTAATCAAACAAACCCACGCTCCTTTAAGTCGTGGGTTTGCTCATATCGGACATTTTTATCAGCATTAATTCCCTGCCAATAATGCTGAGAACTTATAACTGATTTGGCTAAAATCATGTCTCTCTTAAAAAATCGATTCCATTCGATTTCTGGCTTCGCGTTTCAAAGTGGTTATCATTCTTTGTAGCTTGATATCTTTTTCCTGTCTCTTCATTCGATCCGCCATGCGTTTAATAAAATCTACTGATGTCAGACAGAAAAGAGGGGGGACCAAAACCGTAACATTTTGGCCGGATTTGGGAACATGGAGCGGGAATAGCACTTCATCCTTTACTTGACGTAGCACATCTCCAGGCATCTCAGCAATATGGATTCCTTCCGTGCGTTCTTCAATTAAAGAAATTACATCACGAAGGACTGAGCCAAACCGTGCCTTGGTTCCCGCGACTTTCGCTCTTTCTTCCAACAAATGATGACCAGTCAAGAAATTCATCATTTCTTGAATAATTGCAGCGCGAGTGTTTTCTCCCTCGATTCGTTTCACCGATGCAGTAAAGGTGAACTCATCGAGTGCTTGACTGTACAATTGCTGACGAAGTGGTTCAATTTCAGGATCGTTAAGTATCTCTCCTTCAGCAAGAGAGATTCCTTTCAAATCATCCCATTTTGTGATAAACCGCACTTGGCGGCTTCCATCTTCCTTTTTGCATAAAACCGCATACCCAACTATCTCTACATGAGGAAGGTCGGGGATATCTACTGAAATTCTCCTGACGCAACTAGGAAGCTTCATTTTCTCTGTTTTACGAAGGATCGCATCGAAATACGGATCGCCATATGAAGCAAAATGCACACGGGTTTTACCATCAGGGAGACCCGACTCATAGAGTTCTCTCGATACCGTTAAAACAGACCCATCAGGCACTCCATCTACATGATTAATTTCAAGGATGAGGTTATTTTCATCAAAGATCTTACATCCCAATTCCTGAAGATATCGGGATTCGGTTAACGTTGACCAAATGGACTGAAGATCGATCGGGGCTTGCCAACGCCGATGGAAGCCGTTCATATTTTTATAAATCTCATATAGGTCTTTGGGATTGATCTCCATATAGGCCAGATGTTTACGTTGCTCTTCAATCCGCTCTCGAATACGGTATTCCAGCTCTTCAGGTGTCAGCGTACCTTGAGCCAGTTCCTGAAAATCCTGTGGATCTACCGGAAGTAAGGCAAGCTGCTGCGTACCAACGATCAGGTTAGCAGCCTTCAACCGCTGAAGCAATCGTCCATAAACGATGGATTCCACACTGTCTACATAACAAAGATTCAGCACATAAACTACCTCGTGCTTCTGTCCAATCCGATCGATCCGTCCAATTCGTTGCTCGATCTTCATCGGATTCCAGCCGAGATCGTAGTTGATGAGCAAATCGGCGGTCTGAAGGTTCAACCCCTCCGCAGCGGCATCCGTACAGACAAGGATATCGATTTCACCGCGCAAGAATCGTTCCTTGACCTCTTCCCGCTCCGTATTAACCCATGTCTGGGCTTGAGAATCATAATAACCCGCACCCTTTCCGGAGTATGTCCCGATTCGCATTTCAGGATCGGCTCTTTTGAGTCGCTGAACGATATCCACCAGCGTATCATAGAATCTGGTGAAAATGACCGTTTGCCGAATCCTCCTCGTCTGACGGTTCCTACGGTTATCCAGCTCTCTAAGCAAGAACAGCATCTTGGAAGACTGACCGTGTAACTCTTCCATGTCTTTGAGCATTTTTTTGAGCCGTTCCTGCTCCCACCGAAGGTCAACAGGCGTCCGATTTTTCAACAGTTTGTCAGTGATTCCCGGGTCTTCCTCCTCCACCTCATCATTAAAGACAAGATCTTCTATTCCACTTCCGTCATATTCTTCTCCATTGGTTTTGTACTGATGCCGAAGCGTCTCTTCCACTCTCTTGAGACGCCGTTCGATTGTTTTCTGAAATGCATATAAACTGGAGGCAAATCGAAGCCTCAGGAAGCTGAGGAGGAAACTGATCATCTGCTTGTTCTCTTCTTGGGGGCCGATCTGTACCACCAGACCTTTGCAGTACTCTTCCAACTGATCATAGATCTTCCGCTCCAGTGCATTAAAACGGATTTGAGGAAGATCACGGATTTCCCTCTTAGCTAGGTTCTGTTGCAGTTCACCGTTTTCCCGATAAATCTCAAGCAATTGACGGGTATGGCGGAGCATGACCCGGGACAGGGGTGAGGCACTGAAGATTAGACGTGACATCAGTTGTTGGTTTCTGGTACCGCGTGGAACCCGGTTAAATTCCAACCACTGGCGAGCATCGCTTCGAATCCGACCGCTGATAACCACGTCGGTCAAAAACTCCCAATATTTATGATCCTGACGCTGGGTTCCCAAAATGGATCGCCGCAGGAAATCCCAATCAGCCGAACCAATTTTCTCGCCTTGTAGCAGCCTGCCGAGAATATCGTAATATTTCATGGTCAATGTAGGATCGTACTGAAATGCTCCCACCCGATTCGTCAAAGCGATCAAATCGCTAACCTCCACCGGGTGAATCTGCATCGGTGTAGCGGTGGCCAGCCACAAACTGCGCGTCCGCCCCCGTAAGTGATCCCGGATCGTCGTATAAAGATGACCGAACTGAGGATTGGCCTCTGCTCCCTTGGAAGGGTTTTTCCGCCGGGCCATATGGGCCTCATCCACCAAAACGATGTCAAATTCTTCAGCCATTTCCAGTTGCTTGATCCTCTCCCGCCGCGACATAAGGCCGGTTGACACAATGACGAGATTCGGCTCATAAAACGAACCAGAAGTGAAGTCCTCCTCAACAGGCAAGATATAGTGATGCCGTATTCCCGGTGTCATCACCCGGCCAAAAGACAACAATAATTTGGAGGCAAGCTGACGCTGCCATTGGGTGGTTAAACTTGCAGGGGCAGCAATTAAAATCCGTTTGGCCCATCCCGCCAAATGCAAACAACGAATGGCCAGTCCCGCTTCGATCGTTTTACCTAAACCCACCTCATCACACAGCAGATAAGAATACGGCCAGTTCTCCACTAATCGACGGACAACCATGATCTGATGGGGCCACGGTTCAACCGGTGCCGTTTCCAACCCAACATAACGCCCACCCGGCATTTTGGGTGCATCCCGTAACACGGCGAACTTCAGCCGCTCAAGCGCGGAAGGAATTCCATCCGGCTGAACCTTTTCCGCTTTTGTCGAGGGCTCGGGAATCTCGCTGGTTCCGTCGGTTTCCAGCGGCCTTTTCACGTCTTGAGCAAACCGAACCAGCCGGCGTCGAACCGCTTCCGGAAGAGTCAGCACGCGTATATGACGAACTTTCCCTTCCCAGAGCGTTTCAAATGATTCAGCCGCTTCATCGACTCTTTTCCGATCCGTTTCTCCCCACCAGTCACAATGGATATCAATATTCTCCGCATTCAGATGCAGTGCGGTTTTGGACTCATTGAGCGATCCGGCTCCATACATCCGGTTCCCATATTCGTCGGTAAACAAAAACCACTTCTCGTGAACATAACCATCTTCCATCGAATCAAAGGAAATCGGCTCTCCGGTATCTTTGTGCAGCCGAAAAGCGACCCGAACTTCCAGATATCCTTTCTCCACCATCCAGGCCAACAATGTCACACCGTTACGAACACCTTCCGGCCAAGAGTCCGCCTGTTCCAATTCTTCAGTCAGCTTTTCCGAAAGTCTTTTTGCATCTCCTTGTAAGATCGCTTTTACATCGTTCGGTTCCAGATCAGCACCAACGATCAGGCGCATCTTTCCACCTTGATTGGCAAAGGCAGAAAATCCTTGGGAAGCGGCTGCCAGAGAAGTGGACCGGAAATACCCGGCCACGCGGTCATAGCGAACCGCGCGGCTGAGTGCCGGAATGTAAAAGTCATGTAACATATTGACTGGCCTGTCTCCGATCATGGTAGAGGAGGTCTTGTAAGAGAGAAGCCACTCGCGTGATCTCAGTCCTTGGTTGTTCCTACTCTCTCTTATCTCGGTCATGATGTTCCTCCTATCTATGATCCGCCGGTGATTCTTATCTCAAGCCGAACAGGATAGCTTCTCCTTCCCGCCGAAGCTCTTCCTCTGTCATCTCCGCTGTCCAGACAGCTAAAAGGTCCAATACGGTCTGCCCTTTCTCCTTCGCATGTTGTGCCAAGTATGCACGAGCGACTGGAACATCACCTTCCCGGTAGGCAAGAATCAGGCCATGCAGCAGATCCCACTCTGTCTGGGGATTGGCCAAACGCTTCGGATGACGCTCTTCCGGTTTTACCAATCGCAATTTGGAACCTTTGCGTACCAATGGCGCATGGAAGCCTCTATCTTCCGCATCTGTACCACGGATGCTGCGGCCCCTGCTGGCGTCGTTGATTCCAAGCATCCGATTCTGAACACTGTATCCCGCCGGACGCATTTCCAGCGCGATGTTCAGCGAACGCGACAAGTTCAATGCCTCGTCATAAGGGAATTCATTAAGCCCAAAAATGCCATAAAGCGTTAATGACATCGCCGCTTCCGGGTTCAGATCTTCCACCTTCAGACGCCCTCGCGTTAGGCGGCTGATCTGGTGCTCTGCCACGACCGCACTGGCCTCGTTCATGGCCCGGATCGGGCTGACAAGTTCATCTCCGTCCAAAACCGGCCAATGCTCCGACAACACCTGCAGCGCCCGTCCGTAACACGCCACCATCTCATCCACGGGATTCAGCTTCAGCGGCTCAAACTCTTTCAGTCCTTCACGAACAGCCGTACGAATACGGTGCGCCACACCGGTGCCACCAAACCCGGTCCAGGTCGCCGGCATTTGGTTGTCCTGCTCCTTTTTGCGACAGGTGAGGAAAATAGAGCTGGCGGCAGCGGCCATCCCTTTTTGGTGCGTGGACTCACCTGCTTCTGATTCCACCGGCATCGACGAGGTAATTGTCCAACCCTGTTCAATCAGGGAACGTGTCAACGCTTCCCATGCCTCTTGTGTTTTATGGGTGAACATGATCGTCAAGATCCCCTCATCTTTCAGTACACGGCGACACTCGGCGAAGATTTCCCCCATCAGTTCTTCATACCGTTGAGCGGCATTTGAATTGGAACCATCCCGGGCCGGATTGGCCACGGCTTCATCCGTTTTGTTGGTCAACCGTCGCTTGAATAAATCAGGGTAAAGGTCCGATAAAGTCCGCTTCTGCCAGACATAGAAATAGTCCGACAGCTCGGCATACTGGACATTGTTGTAATAAGGCGGGTCCACACAGATCAAATCTACGGAACGATCGGGCACTCCAGTATGCGCCGCTGTACCATGGAGAATCGTAACAGGCGGAGCCGCTCCTCTTAATTCCTCATGAAGTGGAGCCACCAATTCTGCTATTCCCTGATAAGCATCTAACACCTGTGATAAAGCCCAATCCGGACCAGAATAAGGACCTGTATAGATCATCTCCCCAAAGGTCCACTTAAGCGAATAGTCATGACGGCCAAATGTATTCACCAATACACCACGTCCGTAATGCCAACGCGTCTGTTTACTGTTATAATCAAGTAATTTATCAATCACAAATTGCAGATAGGTGACAACCGCCTTGCCTTTCTCCTGACCCAGCTCTTCGATAATCCGTGGTTTGAGACGATTCAACTCCTCAACCAGAGTTAATTGCCCCAATAGCTGTCGCGGCGTAAACATATCGCACCAGCGATTCATTCCATAGTTTATTGGACGCATATCATTTCCTTGTGGGAACCTTTCGGTCGGAATCAATCCCTCCTGATCCCATTCATCCCAGCGCTGTTTCAGTTGAAACTCGGCTTCTTCCAAAGCCTTTAGATCTTGCTCATTGGGTGCACGGAAGAACGTGATTTTTTCTGTCTTGATTTCTCCTGCTTTTGTACCACTTTTATACCGCTCCGGTTGTCCGTGTTTGTCCAATTTGGGTTGATAGCGTACCGCCACGACACAGTACAGCCGATCCTTCCATGTTCCCCACGGTGACTCCCCACGTGCCTGTGCTTTGATTTCTTCCGATGGAATCGCCTGGCGGCAGTGAATGCAAAGCCCAACCCCTTTATTTACGGTAGCAAAATCAGGGTCCTCTCCATTCGGACCTTTCTTTCCTTGAAGACGGTAAGGTTCAAATTTTACTGTCCCCCCTTTTTTCTTGCCATCCGTAACAATACGAACTGCCCATTTCTCTCCCTCTTTGGATAGCCAAGAGGTATTTAGGAGAGGAGCTTCTCCTTCACAATGTGGACAGGTGACTTGGCGTGCAAATAAATAGGTGGTCGTCTCTTCCTGATCATATTCTGATACAAGTTCAGGAAATTGCTTCAAATGAGCTCTCAAAAACATTCGTTCGGTTTCTGGCAAAGGAAATACACGCGGGAATACCTCATTCAACCGATTATCCAAAACTGAAATCAGTTTTTGACCCCAATTTCCAATTTCCATTTTGAGATTTTTCCCGAAGCGAGCAGGATAATCCAACGTAGCGTATTGGATAACCGTTGCAACAGGATTCAAATCATTAGCAATTGCTCGGTATCCAAGCCTTAACGCTTCAAAGGGAATAGAGCCGCCTCCCGCAGTAGGATCCATTACAGTAATATTTGAATCGCCCCACTCAGGTTGACGGGTATATGCCCTCGAATATCCATACATATTAGGAACACGGACTCCAATATTTTTAGCAATCTCCATCAACTCTTTGAACCAGGCCGGGTCCGCTGCTACTCTTTCAACTCTCAACCTGGTACCCTCTACCGGAAAGGGTTCCGGGAGCGGTTGACTCAGAGTTTGCCATTTTTGAATTGCAGAGTATTCCTGCACATGAGGGGACTGATCTACAATCTGAGCAATCAATTTCCTATGTTCAGTCCTTGTCGCTTTTTCTCGCTGAAGTGCTCGATAAACAACTGCATCTAAATCTAATGTTTCTTGACCAAGTTCATCTCTCGCTACACGTTCTATTAATTTATCATCAAGTATCCACGGCACACCATTCACAATCGCTTGCACCTTTTCTATCCCAAGTTGGCGCAGGAACCAGTCCGGATCAGTTCCGGCTGGTAATAGTGATCCCAAGATCGCAGCCCGACTAGGAGTCAAAGGGCGCCGTGCCCACCAGACATGCAGACGATGAGTAGGAGGAGCTTTACCTGTATCTCTCTCTCGCTGAGTCTCCGCCCCCACCTGGTGACAGGGAAAACCCGCTTCAATGAATCGAACTTCCGCTCTTGTTTCGTTCTGAGTTGTCATTTTCTCCTCTCCCATTTCTCTATTTCCGGAGTTTTTGCAGCATATGTTGAATTTCTTCGTCTCCTGGTTGTCCGCCAAGCATGATCCTCATACCGGCCAGTGCCCAACGGCTGGCGGCCTCACCATACTGAGTCGCACGAGTAAACCAGTAGACCGCCTCCTCCCTGCTGAATCGTTCCACTCGCCAAGCCATCAGTTCAACGCGGTCCAAATCAACAACCCTCTCCTGTAATTTGAAAATGAGCGCCAGCTTGGCTCCTGCTTCTTCATCCAAAGGCAAGTTGCCGCGGTATTGAATTCGGTCTTTGTTAAAAAAACGCTGAAGTTCCAAGGGAATACCTGCAACATCATTTACCCTGCTGAGAATCTTTCTGAGAGCTGGCAAACAGCGACGCAAGGGCTGACCATACAACAACCCTTGGTCTTTAAGCATGGATTTGCCTTCAGCCTGTTCGTCCCCATAAGGACTGTCACCTGTGTAAATCCGTTTCTTAATAACCAGGACAGGAGTCGGTTTGTCTTTGTACTCCGTAAGTCGGAGAACCCAAGGAGCATGATCCAACTCCGGGAGGATACGGTGCTGAAAGTCCCGTTCCAGTTCCCAGTCCTGTACAGT
The DNA here is from genome assembly GCF_003003125.1 of Laceyella sediminis. Classification (GTDB taxonomy): domain Bacteria; phylum Bacillota; class Bacilli; order Thermoactinomycetales; family Thermoactinomycetaceae; genus Laceyella; species Laceyella tengchongensis. The sequence continues at coordinate 10,479 of NZ_PVTZ01000014.1, forward strand.
GATTTGATTAACCATAACGACTACCTCACCTACTTTTTATCCAACTCCTTCACAAAGGGACAATCTTCGGCCGGATCCGCGATATCGAGTTCAACCTCTGTTTGCTCCCCATTTTTTACAATTCCATCAAGTACTTCAAACCATTCTCCCAGTGACTTAATGGCTTGCGGGGATGCATCCTCCAACTGAATTCTCAACGCTCCACCTGCTGGTATTTTAAAATACAGATCCAGAAAATCGATCTTTGTTTTGCCGCCTTTATTATAGAGACTACCCATCCGTCGAAGAAGAGGCAATACTTTTTCGATAGCTTCATCCCCTTGAATATGGATGCGGTAGGATCGATCCTCATCAATCCACCCGTTTGCCTTTGCCTTGTCTTCGGTGACCAAAACATCCTGGGACAGCGGGACATATTGCAATGCTTTTGAACCCGCGATCAGGTTGGGCTTAGTCCCAGCATCCTCCTTATTCCGGCAGGCATAAAGCTTAGAATCCTTTAATAAGGAAACGACTGTGTCATCCAGCTCCTTGCGCGTCACTTCTCCCACACTTTCCCGGATGACCTCCTCAATCCGCTGAACACTGACGCTTCCTTCTTTATCTACTACTTCATAAATTTGTTGCTTCAACATCTCCGGATCAACCTTCCGCTCAGCAAACCACCCCCGCTGTTTAGCACCTTGAGGAGTGATGAGCGCATATGAAGCCGTCATCAGGTTGACACCCATTGGCACATCATGTTGCTCGTGATAAAACTCGTCCGGTCGTGATTGATCAGGAGAGTCCAGACGAAATACACACCAAACTCCTTTTTGTACTCCACCGCGAATCAGTTGTTCCAAAATCCCCTCACTGGCGAGCACCGGCCAACTTCGGATACAAGCAAAAGAGTGTTTTAGATCTTCCACAGTGACCGTGTCCCCGCGTTCAAAAAACAATTTACTGAGGTTGATAAGGTCTGACTGGTTGTTATTTCGCTCAGTAAGCAACTCTCCTGCTTCGATGAGTGCCGCCCGGATCAGCTCGATAAAGGAAATACCGCTTTCTCCGCCGGTTGTTTTAATTTCCTTACGGACAATATGTCCGGCTGTAGACGGATAATAAAGGCTGATATAGATATCTGCAACAGCGGTCATGAGCGCCTGCTCCCGCTCTGCCTTTCGCTTGCTGAACCCACTCTCTTCCAGCCGTTTCGGATTAACCCCGAAGTTTTGCGGATTCTTAATCAGATCCCGCATCGCCAGAACTTGTCGGGCAATGGAATCTAATCGGTGACGTACATCCTGCGACTTGGCTCCTTGCCCCGGAAACAATTCCAGACCGGTATCGATCTCTCCAATCTTGACCGTTTCAGGCACCAGCAGAAAGACCAGATTTTGTTGCAGACGCGGTTTGTTTGCCCCCTCCATCGTCACCATGGTCTCAATGTCGATCGTTTCCACTGTAGGCGACACAATTCCAAGAATCGGCTTTCCTTTCCCGTCCGGCAGATGTTCCGGTTGGGAAACGTCATGTTCGACATGAAACAATCCACCTTTGTCAGCCTTAATAATATTCCGTGCCGTATTCTCAAGCAAGCTCTTCACTTGGGGATGAGTTATTCCATTACGAATGCGTGCCAAGATACTGTTAATCGTAGGTTCGTCGCTGGCGTAGTATTTTCCTTGTTCAAAGCGGAGATAGTAGGCACTTTCGGCAATCTCCTCCAAGGCCGTGCGCACCTGGGGCGGTGTCATCTCAGGGAACGAGACACTGAACATCGCCTCCGATTCTGTAATCCCGAAAATCTTGGACGGAATCCCTTCATCCCTTCCCACCAAGCTATGTAGAAATACGGTTTTCCAAGTGTACTCGAACAGTGGATGCCCTTCGGGATGAGGATTATTCTGATCCGCCCTCTCTGCGTTGCTGAGCCCCCCGTCCAACGATTCAGTGTCCACGCTGCCAATATCGGCGTTAAGCACTAGTAAAAGATCGGAACTCCCCGTCCGTCCAAGAACCTCATTAACAACCCGTTCGGTCCGGAGGTCCAGATGACAAGTATGAATCATAGGAACATCAATCTGCTTTTTCCATAAACTCCGTACTGCGAGAGACAGAACGCGGAGCACTCCCCGTGTCCCTTGGAAGTTTTCAGCTTCGGCCAATTTTTTATTTAGGAAATCTACCAAAGTGGGATGGAACGGGTAATTGGCAATCATCCGATCACGGTATCGCTCACTTGTGGCCTCCTCTGGAAGCAGATTACTGTTTCGGCGATACATCGCCATATACTCTTCTGCAGTTTCTGTTGCAGACAAACGATTTACAGAGACAAACAGCCGTTTCGCTAACACGGAAGAAATTTCAGTTGCCTGCACAGGTGTTACTTGAACCGCGTCTCGTGCCACCACGCTGGTGATATCTTTGATTGCCTTTTCGCTGATTCCCACGGCGTCATCCTCTGTGATTTCTTCTCCTCGAACAACCTCAATCAATTCGGCCAGACGTTCAGTTTGTCTGGCAAATGCATCTGTGGAACTGGCAAGTGTCAAAACAATAGCGATCCCAGGATGATTTCGGGCATAACCATGAAGGGTCATCAAAAATGCAGCCAATTGGTTCGCGCCGTCTGGTCGTGCAGCTTCCAAACGCGCGGCATACTGAGCCAACTCATCCAGCATGAGAAGAACTTTCCTTCCGCCAAATACCTTATCAAAATAGATGCGCCCCGGTGCGGCATAGGAAGTAGCTTCTTCCTCTACTTCTTTATATAGAGATTCACCACCGATTTGATATGCGATCTCACCCCAGAGCGTATACGGAATGAGATTTTTCCCTTTTGATTTATGTACCGGGATTTCATCCCCTGCCACACCAACGACAGATACTGAGCCTGGTACAGGAAGCAAATTCGGATCGAGAATTTCTCCTATTGATCCTTCAAGTTTTTTACCCTGATAAGCAATATGTGTACAAGCAATCAAAGTATGCGTTTTTCCCCCACCAAATGCCGTTTCCAAACGATGAATTGCAGGAACTGTCATATCTCCTGCAATTCGGCTGAAAACTTCTGTTAATGTGGTTTTCAAACCTTGCGTAGGGTAGGTCGCTTCATCAAAAAACTGTTGTGCATTCGTATAAATATGATCAATTGAGCTACGTCCCTTACGATAGAAGTCAATAATCGGGCTGAGCGAAGCAGTAAATACTTCCGGATTAAATGTTCCCGCCAATATCTCAGGGCGCGGTTGGCAAGTCTGTAAAACAGAAATCATATGATGTCCCCCTTGTTAGAATTTGTATTGTGAAAATAACTTTTGCAGGTTGACTTTAATCCTATTTTATCTTTTCCGTTTCTTTCATGTCTTGTATTTTTTCTATTCTTTCCAGACCAACAGGATATAAAATCGCCACAAGGACGCTAAGCAAAGTTCAGTATATTCTACAACTTTTTCATTCTTTCTGCCTTTAGAGATAAACCTCTCTAAAGATAAGGCTTCAACTCTTGAATCAACTCTCTTGCAAACTTTTCTTTTTCTTTGTAAAGAGCCTTGTTTTCAGGAAGCGCACAGATGAAACGATCAAGCAGCTTCTCTTCAACAATACGAATGGTTTCTTCCAGTGACTGTCCTCGCAAAGAACCTGTGATCAGCGACTTCACGATGAGAAAGGTCTTACCACCTTCAAGCAAATGAGCATCATGCAGGATTTTTCCCTCTAATGTTTCTGGAATGAAGTCTTTCTGAGATCCTTCTGCCGCTTGCAGGATCGCTTGCATTTTCTCCTTATTAACCCCTTGGGATTCAAGAAAGTTGAGGATTTGGTTTCGGTTTTCTTCCTTGTTTATGATTCCGTGAAAATAAGCACCAGCGATCAGGACTTCTTGATCGATTTGATCCTGATACGGTTTGGCAATTTGACACGCCATTTTTAAAACACGATGAATATGATCCAAGTTATGCATCATATCCTTTTCCTCATAAAAGGGCCAGCAAAAATCCTCCAGCCGTTGAACATCCATCTTATTTAACCTCCCAACGTTTTTGTAATATAAGCCTAGATGTAATCTTTATACTCGTCCTCAATCCCTTCCGTTAATTGATTGAAATCAAAGTATCCGGTCAACTTTGATTAAATTACATCAGTCGGTGAGACGGAATGTTATAATTTTAAACTGCCACCAAGGCGATTTTTTATCTTTCAAATGTACCTTAACACCGTGTACAGCTTATAGTGCTCGACTTTCGAACGACAAAGGTTTATTTCTTTTAAGAGTTAAATTTTTACTATCGAAGGTTTCAGTAACAATAGGTTGGTTGTTATCATATGATAATGAGTAATCACTCTACGTTGTATAATATGTATTTAGCTTTGTTCTAGAAATTCTCCTCCATTTTTATCCTTCTCTGTGATGAAATGGATCGTACAAATATTGACACAGATTCAGCCTCACTTGTAGAATGGTATTAATCCAACTGATATTGGTCAAAATGTGAGTGAACGGTTAATTAGTTGTATAGTTAACCAAAACAACAATGATGGAGAAGAGTAAACAGGGGAAACCCTCAGAGAGAAGAATCTGCCAAACTGTAGAGCTTGGCAGCTGTGAGATTCTTCGGGTGGAATCTGTTGAAGGTAGCTCCTGAGTTGTTCCCGCCAACGCCTTCACCGGTCAGTAGTGGGAAACGTGTTCCAGCGTTAATGGAAATGAGTGAGTGGAGAAATCCATGGTTTCTTCACTAACAAAGGTGGTACCGCGAGCCCTTCGTCCTTTGAGATGAGGGGCTTTTTCGTATTGTAAGGAGGATGAAACAGATGCCAAAAGAAATTCAAATGTCCACAAAATATGATCCAAAAGCAGTCGAAAGTAAAAGATATCAATTTTGGTTGGACCATGATTTGTTCAAGCCTTCCGAGGATCAAAATAGCGAGCCTTACAGTATTGTAATGCCTCCACCCAATGTAACTGGGATGTTGCATATGGGTCATGCATTAGATTTTACGTTGCAAGATATCCTTATTCGAATGAAACGGATGCAGGGATATGACACCCTATGGCTTCCGGGTATGGATCACGCCGGGATCGCGACCCAAGCGAAGCTGGAGGAGAAACTTCGGGAAGAAGGAGTCAGCCGGCATGACCTTGGCCGGGAAAAGTTTTTAGAGAGAGCCTGGAAATGGAAAGAGCACTTTGCATCCATCATCCATGAACAATGGAAGAAAATGGGCTTCTCCATTGATTACTCAAGGGAACGCTTTACCATGGATGAAGGTTTGTCTAAAGCCGTTCGGAAGGTATTCGTCGATCTGTACAACAAAGGATTGATTTATCGCGGCAAATACATTATTAACTGGGACCCCGTTGCACGTACGGCCATATCGGACATCGAAGTCATTTATAAAGAGGTCAAAGGTGCACTTTATCATATGCGGTATCCATTAAAGGATGGTTCGGGGTATATTCAAGTCGCCACCACTCGTCCAGAAACAATGCTGGGGGATACCGCAGTTGCTGTCCATCCGGAGGATGAACGTTACCAAGGAATGATTGGTAAAACAGTGATCCTGCCCATAGTCGAACGAGAAATCCCCATCATTGCCGATGAGTATGTGGACAAAGAATTTGGTACAGGTGCGGTAAAAATCACACCCGCCCACGATCCCAACGATTTTGAAATCGGCCTTCGCCATGATTTGCCTCAAATTATCGTCATGGACGAAACCGGAAAAATGAACGAGAATGCCGGCAAATATCAGGGGCTTGATCGCTTTGAAGCTCGGAAGCAAATTGTGAAGGATCTCCAAGAAGCCGGGGTCATGGTAAACATTGAAGAACATGTTCATTCAGTCGGACACAGTGAACGTAGTGGTGCAGTAATAGAACCCTACTTGTCCACTCAATGGTTTGTAAAAATGAAACCCCTGGCTGAAAAAGCCATCGAACTCCAAAAGAGTGAAGATAAGGTAAGGTTTGTCCCCGATCGATTTGAAAAGCTCTATGTCGATTGGATTGAAAATATCCGTGATTGGTGCATCTCACGTCAGCTTTGGTGGGGTCATCGTATTCCTGCCTGGCATTGCGCAGATTGTGGAGAAATCACGGTATCCATGGAAGATCCATCTTCCTGTTCGAACTGCGGAAGCTCGAACATCACGCAAGACGAAGACGTATTGGATACATGGTTTAGCTCTGGTTTATGGCCGTTTTCAACAATGGGTTGGCCCGAGCAAACAGCCGATTTGAAACGGTACTATCCTAACAACGTCTTGATTACAGGGCATGACATCATCTATCCCTGGGTAGCACGTATGATCTTTACCGCCATCGAGTTTACGGGTACAAAGCCATTTAAAGATGTCATCATCCATGGGTTGGTTCGTGACTCAGAAGGGGTCAAAATGTCCAAGTCACTTGGAAATGGAGTCGATCCCCTGGAAGTCATTGACCAGTATGGCGCCGATGCCATGCGGTTTATGATTTCAACCGGTACAACGCCTGGTCAAGACCTGCGCTTCCGCTGGGAACGACTGGAATCAGCAAGAAACTTCATCAATAAAATTTGGAACGCTTCCCGCTTTGTCCTCATGAACCTTGATGACTTCGGGGCCGACGATATCGATCTCACTGGTTCATTGAATACGGCGGACCAATGGATTTTAACCCGCTTGCAGGAAACCATTAACTACGTCACACAGCAATTGGAAGAGTATCACTTTAACGAAGCTGGCCGGGCTTTGTATGAATTTGTGTGGGATGAATTCTGTGATTGGTACATTGAATTCGCGAAGCTATCCCTGTATGGAGAGGATGAAGAAGCGAAGAAAACAACACGCTCAGTCCTTTGTTACGTTCTCGACAAGGTCCTTCGCTTACTCCATCCATTCATGCCATTTGTGACCGAAGAAATCTGGCAAAATCTCCCCCACAAAGGAATAAGCATCATGGTTAGCAAGTGGCCGGAGCCCGAGAATCGTTTCCAATTCCCTGAAGCAGTCGAACAAATGAAGCTGTACATGGAAGTCATTCGTAGCGTTCGCAATATCCGGGCGGAAGTGAATGTACCAGTAAGCAAAAAAGTCGATATCTTCATCCGTCCAGATAATGAAAAGACATTACAATACCTGCGCCTTGGAGAGAAGTGGATTCGCCAGCAATGCAATCCCGAAAATCTCACCATCGACTCCGATCTCTCTATTTCGGAAAAAACCATGAGTGCTGTGGTAACAGGAGCCGAAATCTTACTGCCACTCGCAGGGTTAATCGATATCGATCAAGAAATCGAACGCTTGAAAAAAGAGCTCAAAACGCTGAATGCAGAAGTCGAGCGGGTGCAAAAGAAATTATCGAATCAAGGGTTTATCAGCAAAGCACCTGCCCATGTAGTCGAAGAAGAACGAAGAAAAGAAAAAGATTACCTGGAGAAACGGGAGAAAGTAAAAACACGTTTAACCGAACTGCAAAGCTAACGTTAAAAGGGATGGACTCTGGCAGAAAGTCCATCCCTATATAGTTTCTAAGGAATATTCGTCGGTTCAATGTCTGATGTTAATCGATATCCTCTTTGCTTAGCCATTTCAAGAGCAGTTTGAATATTATTTGCTGCAACGTACAGCAGATCAGTAAGTTTATCGGGTTTACTTCCCATCACCTTATCTGTAATTTCGTCAACGTTCAATCCCGGAAATGTAGATTTGAATATCTCTATATTTTGTTCAATAGTCAATTTCGTAAATTTCCTTTCACTTACATTTCTAGAGGAAATTCGACTTGGGTTATCATGAATTCGATACAAATAATAGGGTGTTTCAAAGAAATGGATTTCGTTGCCCTTGTTTTGCTTAAATCGAGCATTTAATAGTGAAACAGCAAATGACCAATCTTGCCACTTTAAAATCGACTCATTATACAGTCCTGCTTGAAAGGCATCTTCTTTCCGATAAATGATACTCGTTGCTGCATGATGTTTGTGGAGAATTTGTGTGGCCGTGACGGGGTATGCCGATATGGTGTATCCATTGAAATTTCCGAACATACATGTGATAGAGTATGTGAAGGCTACATCGGGTCTATCTTCCAAGACCTGAATCGCTCGATCTGCATACGTACCTAACTTCAATATCGTTGGGTCAGTATTTAAACAATCATCGGCATCGATCCCTAGAATGTAGTCATACATAGCTGAGCGTAAACCAACATTCCGAGCATATTGCGCTCCTTTGTTGGTTTTCATACGAACGACTTTCGTATCTCCTGCTGCCTCTATCTCCTGTAGCGCTTCTAATGTTTCTGGATCGGTTGATCCATCGTCAATTACAATACACTCATATAGACATTCGAAAGGTTGCTCATGTACGGAGCTTACAGCTTCGATAAGGTAACGCCCAGCATTAAAACATGGGATAATGATGCTTATTCCTCGTCGATTCATAAGTGACCCCCTCTCATTAAATGTTATTGGCCATAATCGTCACTCTGTTAGCTTTGAAATAAAAACTGTCCTCTTTACCTGATCGGTCTTTTTCTCGGTACTCTTCGATTTTCAGATTGACTTTCCAATTACGATAAAAATAATTAACCAAATCGACTAAATAATCCGATGTAAATCTAGCCTCGTTTTCTATTACAATCTCATTACCATCGTTTGACTTTCTCCAAATGTCAGTGAAGATGACAATATAGTGCCAGCCTTTTTTGTTTGTTTTTTCAATTAAAACATTAAGTAACTCTTCAACTTTGCTTCTTCTCAAAAAATGAAATACATCTTTGCAAACAACAACATCGTACTCTCCTTTTGGTTCAAATAAATTCAGGTCTCTTTCTATTATCGTTATATTTTCTTTTCCAGCAGTGGATTGCAGTCTCTCTTTAAAATAGTCTGGTGCAACATAGTCAACTGCCGTCACTTTAAATCCTTTTTGTGCCAGTGCTATTGAATAGTTACCATATCCATATCCCAGGTCGATTGCTCTTAACCCAATTTCACTTTCATAAGTATCCAATATTCTTTGAAAGTCTGGAGTAATACAACCCGTTAAATTTTCCTCGATAGGTATTTGGTTTTTCAAAACATGATCATAAAATGACTTCACCGAACTTTGCGGTCTAATAATACGCATAGCCTGCCCACCATTTCTTAAATAAAATCAAAAGTCACGGGATATCCTGGTTGTTGAATGGAAATGGCAAGAGCCTGTGTCAGCTTCATGGTCGGTAAATGATCCGCTAACAGGCTTCTTTCTTCTTTATCCAAGAGCCATCTCGTCATTAATTCGCGATTGCTGTCACTATGAAACAACCCGCTAAAAGTTCTGCATGTGTTATATTCGTCATTCGGAAGCAAAGATGCATTTGTTCGTGTGGAAACACGCGCAAAAGCATCGATTCGCTCCACTTCTTTGATCTTGCGAATCGGTACATCAAAACATTGGACATTAACAGAATGGAGAGTAGATAGCTGCGCTTCAAGATCGACATTCGACACTCTCCCATTTTTATTATAGACCCCCTCAGGAAAATGCCTCCAAGATCGGACCGAAGGAGTGGTTTGTTCCAGAGATATAGTTCCAAGTGTTATGGTTCTTCCTGATTGTTTCTCTTTCATACAAAACGTTGTGGTAACGTCTGTTTCGCCATATTTAGATGAATTATCTCTGATTGAAGACCATTCGGGACGATTATCCCCGAACCTTTCACTAAATATTTTTGAAATTCGGTCGTTTTGATCCGAAGGGTAGGCAACATAAGAGCTTAAGGTCAACGTAAAACCGGCGTTCGGAAAAATTAATTTGTTAAGGCTGAGAAACTGAACAGTAAGGTCTATATAATGATAACCACCATGCATAATCATCCCATAACCATATTTGTAAGGGTGATCTTCCCGAGATTCGTATTCATGATGGAGATTCCAAACACCTCCAGCATGTCGAAAGTGAAAGGATGTCAGAGGGGCCTGTAGTTCGATCATTTTTGTTTTCAACGATTCGATCACGACTTCATTGTATATTTGATGATATCGGCTTAATGTCATAACCGAATGATTAACCGGGTGTTTCTCTGATTCATCTAATAGGTATTGCATCACAGGCTCAATCAAGCGTGGCTCAAATCGGCCATTTTTCATTGGTGCCAGTATTGGTTTTTCAGTAAGGCTGGGAATTCCATTTTCCACGCAATACCTTAAGTAACCTTCATGCGCTTTCAATTCCGTGGCAATGTAAACTTTAATTGTTCCTTTTTTATCCCTCAACTCTCTAAATATGGGCTCAAAGTCTTCTCTGTTGGCCCACTGATCTTTATATTGAGGATTTGGCAGAAAAAAGGCGTTTTCCGGTTTCAACGGGATTGATTTAATTCTTTTTAAAATTTCCCCTCGTTCCGATTCCAGATCAATGACGGAATATGAATCAATCGCTCCCAGGTTAATGGCATCTTGGATACAAGATAAATATTTGTTTGAAACAATCTCATCAAAGCCAACAACAACTAAGTGAGGTACTTTTTTCAATTTGATTCCTCCCCGTTGTCCTTTTAACCAAACGGCTTCCTGTTTTTGTCACGCAAACATTCTTCCTTTATCGTTGATAAATCAATCAATGATCCCCATTCGAAATCCCAATCTTCTGGAATGAACTTTTGATATCCACTTGCATGGAAAAATGTTAATTCTCCAAATATAATCCGTTCACCTACACAATAAAAATCGACCCGAACTTCGCAAAAAGGCTCGGCCAATTTTTCTGCGATCGAGATCATTTCTTCTAAATTGACCGGTTTTTTTATTTCAAATGGAACAGGAGGATAGCGCAACCTAAACTCCATCAGATTCCAATTGATATCATATATGTTTCGGCGATGATCCCCAAATCGCTCAACATCGACTTGAATATAATAGGCTTTTCCTCCAAAGCAAAAAATCTTATAATCATGAATCGATGTGCCATCCTCATTTTGAAGGAATTTTTCACAAAGGATTTTAGGCTGGATTTTAGAGTAATTCCATTCTCCCATCCAAAGTCCACATGTTTCCTTTAGCCATCTTGTTAATTGTTTTCTTGTCTTTTTAACATCTAATTCATTTTTATTTTTACAAATAATGTTGTATCCTGAACCATGGTTACACTTTAAAACAAACTGATCTGGCAATCTTTCAAAATCAATTTCCTCGACATGATTGTATACTCCATAAAGATCGTTGAGGATGCTTCCATGGCCTTTATCTTTTACGTATTCTCTGACTAGCCATTTATCGACACAAACTGTAAGCAAAGGATCACGCCAATTGTATTTTAGCCACTGGAGTTTTTCCGTGAATCGGACCGGATTATCCAGATTGAGAGTATAACCTGTATACCATTTGTATAAAAATTTTAGATATGCCTCATAATTGACTTTAAACAATACTGTCATGGCTTTTTTTCGGATCGAATTAAACATGAATTCTCTCCTATCTCTTCTCTTTTATCGAGATATATCGAAAAAATGGATTGAACTTAGGAACACACAGAAACACATGTTCCTATATATTTCTCTTTTTATTAGCCGTCTCCTGCGTAATAGAATTAAATTTCTGTAAATACTAGATAAAATTAAACACCTTAAATTCATTGCCATTTCGATCCACTACTATCCGCACACTATCTGTCAAACCTGCCTCGGAATCTACTGTAAACTCACACCCGAAATTCGTTACATATCTCCCAAGACAGTCCTTATAAGCTCTGGTTGCATCGAGATTAAGGTTAATAAAATCCTCGATCGACTGAACGTGACCGCACTGCGGACATTCAAAGGTCGCTTTTCTCGACTCATCTCCAGTAACCACTCATCTTCTGTTTGCTTGATAATGTTATCGTACCCTTTTCATTATTTTTCTTGCATAGTAAAAAGTCACGATTGTGTTTACAATCCCAACAACGAGAAAGAGATCGAGGAGTAGTAGCTGAATAACGTCGTCCATGTCAAATAAAAAAATCATTAGAGTCATCAAGAGTAGAAAGTAATCAAAAAATGAGGTTTTATCAGCGATTTCATATAAAAGAGGATCTTTACTTTTCCTTAGTAAGAAAATCATTTTCCCTAGAGCACATAAAACCCCAATCACACCTAAGCCAACCATCACGAGTGTTACCTCCTGGGTACATCTTCGAAGAAATACGTTGTCGTGAATCCAATGTTTTATTCCTTCAACAGACCAGCAGCGGCCCTTCCTGTTACTGAGATGATATCTCCATCCCGAATGACGTGCCCACTCAACAAATGAAAGTTTAAATACTTTCCATCCTTGGTTTGAAACGTAACGGAAATCGGTTCGTTGATTTCACTCAGCGGGATATGTCGAAAATGGCAAAGAATCTGTACCTCACCTTGTGCCAATTCATCATCTTCGTAAGGGACGGATGTAGCCAATACTTTATGTTGCGGAAGGATGGAGAAATCCTTCAAAAAAGCTCTCACTTTCTCTTCCGGTCCCTCTACCGTTAATCGCAACACCATCTAAACACCCTTTAACAGACTGGATACCCGGCATTTTGGTCCGAGTATCCAAGCCTTTTGTAATGTGTTTACCGCTTACCCATCATGACCATCCGCTTTTCCTACCACCAGAATTTCCTGAACAGCCCCAGATGATCAAAATCCCATCTAACACCCTTGCACTCTTCCAATGTGACCTGATGCACTTGCAAAAAACGTTCGATTCTTCTAGGATTTTTAATCTTTTTTCGTTTATTTCTGGAAGGACAAACAACAATAAGTTCTCGTTCTGATTCATCCCACCAGTAAATAATTTTTCCACTCTTCATTTAGGAACCTCTTTGATCTGGTTCCCTCTATCTCCCATCCATGATATAATTAGGTAAATAACTCTGCTTTGTATGAGCCATTTTTCTGGCTCTTTTTTTATCCAGAAAAAATGTCAAAGGATTTACCGGCAAGAATTGTTTTCCCTTCCTCGATTTCTGCAACAACCAAATCAAGCAGAGGCATTGTGATAATAGCTTTTCCCTCTCTCAAAAACTCAACAATTTTTACTCTACGAGATGGTTGCAGATCAATATCGCAAGTAATACAAACATGATCTTCATCCGATTGTGTCTCTTTTTGATGGAAATTAATCTTCGAATGATGATTAAGGTCAGTCATGAACGGTCCCACCTGATGCGCTTTACCTTCAACTCTCAATTTTAGCAATGATCTTCACCCCCTATAAAATTTTTAGATTCCCATTCATTCTCCCAATATTCGTGTTATTATTAAAATAACACCAACATTCTGATTTTCTTACTGGATGATCGATTACTTACATTATAAAACACAGGTGGATGTATTAGAATATTTATAATTTCGTTTCATTTTAACTCACGAATTAAAAAAACGGGCTCATTTACCCTTACAATAAGAAATACCTATATTTTCGTACTACTTTTTTAAAGAAGTGATTAAAAAACGGGAGGTAACTATGAAACGAGAGCAAGACGATATATCTTTAACCCCAGAACAGATACGTAAGGTCGGATCGGTTTTACAAAGACTTCGTCTAAAGGGTGGTCACAAATTACAAGTTTTAGCGACAATGGGTAATATATCTGTAGCAACCCTTTCAAACATCGAAAACGGAAAAGATCATGTCACCGTTGAAAAAATTGAAGTCTATTGCAAATTGCTGAATACCTCTTTGCAGTATGTCTTAGAACTCATTGAAACAGCTGAAACGCTTAACTCGAAAGACTTACGCTATTTAAACCATGTTGAACGGTTAATCGAACTCCATAGCCCTGACCGTGCAGAAGAAAAACTAATTCAACTTACATTCGACCCATACGACCCTCTTTATATCGTTCAACAACTCATCTTCGGGAAATGTCACATCTATCGTAGGAATTGGAATTCTGCTCGAAAAAAATTTGAGTATGTGCTTAATCAATTGAACAGACATTTCGAATTTGATAAGAGCAATTTAGCTGCTGTTTGTCATTTGTACTTAGCCAAAATAGCTTTTTTAAAGACAAAAACCTTATTAAGGCGTTGGACCATATACGTTTAGGAAAAGAAGTTTATCAACAAGATGGCGACCGAGCTGGTATTATATACAATTTATTGATTAGCGAGGTTATCTATTTGGAAAAACTTGATGAAGACGAGGATGCCTTAATAATTGTTCGGAAAATGCAAGAGGAAATTGGTTTAATCGATCATATTGACACCAAGTTACAAGTCTATGCCTTACACATTTTACTCCTCTTCAAAAAACGGCAATTCAAAGAAGCTCGTTCCTATGCAAATGAAGCTTTAGAAATTACACGAACCTGTAACCGTCCAGAACAAGCCTTAGAAATATATACTCTGCTTGGCGCAATCTACAAAGAGTGCGGCGATTTATATGAAGCAGAAGAATACTACCTTTATGCTCTTGACTTAGAAGAGTTAGTTAGTAATGAACATTTACTGGCTACCCCCTATATGCGTTTGGGCGAACTTTACTCTTTGAAAGAAGACTGGAACAGAGCAAAAAAAATGCTTGATAAGGCTGAAAAAATTAGCCGAGAAACGGAAGATCCATTCCGTCACATGGAAGTATTGGAATTGTACGGCGATTATTACATCCGTCGAAATGAATTACAAGAAGCGATCCCTTACTATGAACAAGTTTGGGATTATGAAGAAAGATTACATCCGGAACAGCCCTTACCTGAGGTTCGAGAAAAACTAGCCTTTTGTTATCGGGCTGTAAATGATCCTAAATTTCATAAAATCGTGGCAAGGATGCTTGAACTTGATGTACAATTGAAACTGAAAATTACAAAAGGGGTGAATAACATGCCACACCATTCAATGAAATTAGCTGGGGACCCACCGAATGACTAAGCCATATTTAAATTCCGACCTAATTCTTAAATATATTGTCGGAATCGATTTGTACTATTCACTTGAACCAGATGGCATCATTTTTATAAAGAAGGGGAGGGTATTTCCATACTCCCCCTTTTATTTATTCTATACGCTTACCTATAACTTTTTAAGGAGAATAACTTCTGCCTGCTTTTTTGTTGCTTCTAATACTATACCTACAATTTTCTCTTCATAAGCCGTGTCATAAATCACCTCCCCGTCCACCGTCACCCTATACATCGGCTTGTCCACTTTCTCTTTCAACCCAAAAGCGGCTGCCACTCCTTTCACAATGACTCTAGCCAACCCATCCAAGAACCTCTGATCCCGCAACAGCTTATTTTCCCTTGGATTATCAATAAACAAGCATTCCAGCAAAACCGCACTCATCCTCGTGTCACGCAAAACGGCGATCCGGGAATGAGCCCCTTGGGTGTCATTTTTGGCTGCATTCCCATGTGGACCAATCCTATATCCTTTCAGATATCCCAACACGCTTTCATTGATTGCCTTTTGAATCCGTTGCGTTTTGGCGGGAGCTCCTTTAGCAATATAAGACTCAAAGCCTGAACCACCCCCGGAATTGCAATGCAAAGAAAGGAACAGATCCGCGTTTTTACTATTGGCGTATTTAATCCGTTTATATAGTCCTTCTGGCGGCCCCGGATAAGAAGACGACGTGTTCCGGTTCCGCGTGAAGCTGACCACTGCGTCTGGATACTTTCCAAAGTAATCTCCCACCAATTCCGCCAAAAGCAAACTCACATCGGCTTCACGCAAACCAAAGCCGGTCGCACCCGAATCCGGCCCTCCATGTCCAGGATCAATGATGATAGTCTTCATTTTTTCTTCTCCTTTCCTCCACGTAAGATTTCAATTCCTTTTTTCAGTTCTGACGGAATCGGCAAACCCATTCGTCCTGAATTCTCCACAATAGACAAGGCTTCATTCGCCAAATAAAAAAACACCGCCCCGTCCCGGAGCAGGTGTCCATCTCCCAATAACGTATCAATTACATGGGCCACGACGACAATGGCAAAGATCATCACCTTTCTTGCAATCCCAAAGAAACCAGCATGACTGGATAGTTTCTCTTCTTTTCGGGCCGCGAGAAAACCGGTGACATAATCAATAGCAACAAAAATGAGCAACGCTTTTAAAGCATCGGACCATCCACCAAAAAGTTGAGCGACGATCCCTCCAAGTACACCCACAGTAAACTTGAGCAAAAATTCTCCCCATTCGTCGGTGGTCAACATTTGACTCCACACCTCCGTAAACAGAAAAACCGCTTTGCCTCGCATCAGCAAAACGGTTAAAGTCCCTTGGATTCCCCCAATTTCATACACCAAAAAACCGGAGAATATAGCCCCGATGCCTTAATATTCAATGTCGCTCCACTGTCATTATAAGCGGTCACATAGACATAGTCGTCCTTCTGCAAGTCAATCACCCGACGGGCAGAAACCCCCACATCCACCCCGACGACCCCGGCTCCACGACTCGAACCATGCGCGATCGCATCCACCGTTCCTCCACGGTTCCGAAAAAGAATAATCCGCCTCAGGTTATCCGAATTGGCTACCGTTTCCCATACGGTTGAACAGCCTACTTCATAAACTCCGTCTTCCCTAATCGTAATCCGGTCACTAACCAGATGCATTCCAACTGGATTCAGTTCTTCCGTATCCCATGAGAGAGTGGCATTGGTTCCTGTCGCTAAACTTTTACTGGTGGAGTTCCGCAAAATACAGATCGGACGAAATCCCGCGTGGTTCGATGTCACCCTCCGATCCTTAATATCCGCCGCGGAAATGCTGCTGGCGTTGTTTGGCACTGTCACTTCTGCCAACGGAAGATCCCAAGTTGTGGAATTGTTAATGGGAACCGCATACGGTCCCTGGATAACGGTATACGTCATGAAATTGTTCGTAAAGTCAACCCGAAGTACAATCAAATCAGTTCTTGAAGATCCCGATGTATTTGCATCGATCGGCAAGTAAATATAGTCCGCAGTGTGTTTCCACATGTGCCCCTTCACCCAGGCTTTTCCCGGAGCCACTTTCACTTGCAAACCCGTCCCCGGAGATACCGCACAATCCCCGGTTGATCCATCCATGATCGGTCCCTGAACAATAATCCCGGTCGATCGCATATTTTCCATCATGTCGCGCCAATCCGCTTCATAACTTGGCGTATCATCCCAGGGAAAGGAGTTCACGATGGCTGGCATAGACTCACCTTCTTTCCAAATTTCCTACTCTTGACTCCAAATTACGGTACTGGTCAAACAATCGGAATTGAGTCCCTACATTTGGCGTTCCCACCGTTGGAACAATTTTTTCACCGTCTTTTCCCAAGGTAATATTGATAACCCGGATCACATCCTGAATGATTTCCCCTTCCACCTCGACGGTACACCGATCCCCCAGATCATAGTTCTCCAAATAACGGGTAGGGTGGACATCGAGAGGGGAAATTTCCAAGCATGTTTTTTCCGTGTTTTCCACCAGTGCATTGTTTAGTGCTTGCAGAAGTTCATTGTTATCCGTTGTGCTTCGCTGATCGACAAACATTTCAATCGTCCCGTAAAGGGTCCGACTCGGTTCATCCCCGCTATACATAAACGTTCGCGCTTCCCCTTCTCCCCCTCCGCCGACAATCACATAATTGGCTGCCGGAGCCTCCACAGAATACCGATAGGAACCCAAGTTCCCCCGCTTTCGTGAAAAAACAAGATCCTGCGCACGATCTTGAGGGGTGTAGACCTGAAAAATCATGAAGTTATTCAGTAACTGCAACACTCGAAAGCCAAGATTCCCGTCGGCCAGCGCCGCTTCTTGCAATTTGTCCATCAAGGGGTCCAATCGCGAACGAATCGTCACCGTTTCCCCTTGCTTCATGTCAATATCCGTGTATAGACCCGGAATCCTTCGATAAGCCGAGGCCAGTTCTGCACAGTTCCGCTGAACGAGATGATATAGGGCACTTTCGGCAGGACCTGTGAATACGTCATATCCGTATCCGGTTCCGGCAATCGCATAATAAGGCGGAGGAAGAGCCAGACGTGTCGCTAACAAGCCGTTGTCATCCGTCCCATAGAAGGTATATCCACTACTTGAACTCAAATCGTTATTGAGTTCCACATTCCGAATGGGGCCGGAAAAAATGGGGTTCCCGTCTCTGGTGACAAGAATCCCTCCAATTCCACCCCCTTGTTTCCGAACCTCTAACAGCATCCTGACATCAGGTGAGTCAGGCGGTAAATCCAATGTCCATTTGCCTACATCATTAAATTTCATGGTCAATTCCAATTGTCGAAAGGTCGTGATCGAACCAACGAGATTAAGCTCACGGTCACGCACCCAAATTTCATAAAGCGCCATGCTATACCCCCAAATATCGCTCCCGATACCAAACGACGATTTTTGAATCCGAAGAAGCGCCGTCCATCTCCATATGGACAATATTGACCCCGGCATTTAATCTCCATAAGGTTGAACCAATGCTCAGTTCCGGATAAAGATTGGTTCCGTCATTCTTTTCAATGATGCGCTTTTGGGTATCAATGGTTACAAACTCGTTCACATCTAAGGAGAGATTCTCAAACATCAGGTAATAACCGGTCGTGAGATTGAGAAGCATAGGATCTTGGCCCGGCCCGTAAATGGTCCAAACCGGAAAGGTTTCAATATCCCCTTGATTATCCAACTGAATCTCGGTGCTAATGGCCTCTCCACCTAACCGTAACAAACAGCCGTTTCGCTAAAACGGAAGAAATTTCAGTTGCCTGCACAGGTGTTACTTGAACCGCCAACGACAGATACTGAGCCTGGTGCAGGAAGCAAATTCGGATCGAGAATTTCTCCTATTGATCCTTCAAGTTTTTTACCCTGATAAGCAATATGTGTACAAGCAATCAAAGTATGCGTTTTTCCCCCACCAAATGCCGTTTCCAAACGATGAATTGCAGGAACTGTCATATCTCCTGCAATTCGGCTGAAAACTTCTGTTAATGTGGTTTTCAAACCTTGCGTGGGGTAGGTCGCTTCATCAAAAAACTGTTGTGCATTCGTATAAATATGATCAATTGAGCTACGTCCCTTACGATAGAAGTCAATAATCGGGCTGAGCGAAGCAGTAAATACTTCCGGATTAAATGTTCCCGCCAATATCTCAGGGCGCGGTTGGCAAGTCTGTAAAACAGAAATCATATGATGTCCCCCTTGTTAGAATTTGTATTGTGAAAATAACTTTTGCAGGTTGACTTTGATCCTATTTTATCTTTTCCGTTTCTTTCATGTCTTGTATTTTTTCTATTCTTTCCAGACCAACAGGATATAAAATCGCCACAAGGAAGTTAGTACTTCAGTTGTAATTCAACCGAGAAGCCATGAATATCCAACAAATATAGTAATTTTAACCTACTGGAATTATCCGCTGCTTTCCTGTGTAGTCGGGTAATTAAAGGATTAACTCCAACTGCAGTACTAGTGTGCGATCAAAACGTGGTCAAGCGATAGCTTCCTGATTCTCAGTGAAAACCCGTTATACAATTCCACCCATTCTTTTTCATGTTAAAATCCCACCATCATGGAATTGGAGGTAGCAGGGAAGTGGAAATAAATCTCCACCTGCTTCCAAGAACCGATCAGAGAACCACTCGAATAAATATTCCTCCGAGTATTTGTCGGATTCTTCGATTTCATTATCATCCAGTTCAATTGGATCGAAATACCGAACGACGCAAGAAAAATTCATTTCTGATGCTATCTGCCATTTCTAGTTATACTTTTTTATCTAATCTCCTCTAAGATCCGCGGCTTTACTTTCTAAGTTATATAGCTTGCTTAAGAATATCTGAATACTTTTATAAATTATATCTTCATCTGCAAAAATACTTTTCCCATCATTTGAAAACGATAAAGTAGCGTTCCGTACTAGTATTGAAAACCAGAGTGCCCCTTGTTCAGCGTCAGAACTACGAAGAATCCATACTTTTTCTTGATCCTCCCATAATCCTGAACGTGCTGATCGTAAAATTCTCTCTGCTAATATAATATCACGAGCAATTTTAGCTTCCACTCCAAACATATCCCCATACCTTTAAAATTATCCATACAGTCATATCAACACGCGCTTCTTCAGTCCCAGCATATTTTAATCCAAGAGACAGTTCTGAAAAATCCGTCTAAGACAACATCTCTATCCATTGCGGTAGCGCTTGTACCAGCTCAGACAACTTGTTTGCCACTTCAATTGGGATTATCATCAAGGCTCATTCTCCTTTCAACCTTGAAATGTACATTTCTCCATCAACAGATTACATGATATTTTTGCTTTTTAGAATATACTCTTTGTATAACTAGAGCGGCCTGTTCCGGCACTTTTTATCAACAAGAAAAATAGTGGTTCTGTTTTAATTAATAATCTATTAATAAAAAAGCGAGCTTATACGCTCACTTCTAAGAAACTCGTTCAACTGCACAAGCTCTATACATTATTTAACCACCCGTAGTTATTGCAGGGACCTATCTGGTAGGTGGCTTGAATAAGACCATTATGGTTACGGCAAAGTCGAATCATAGTTCCCAAACTCGACTATACTCCGATAGTGATCAGAAACGTCAACTGTTTGCTTAGATGTATCCAGAAAATTTTGCCTTTATCACCATAGAAGGCCAGTCGAATTATGGAATGTTTTACCATTCTATTAAATACATATGAAATTGGATGTCTAGGCTTGGTAGACGTTAATATATATATGGATGGAGTGTTGTAAAAATGGCCAATGAAGCGGCTTGAGACTTATCCAATTATTCTTGATTATTTTCTTCAGTAGTTTGGAGATATTTTTCTAGAAATTTTTTGCCTGATTTACTTTTAGGAAGGATTCCAAGATGTTTATATGCCCAGATCGTTTTTTGTTCAAGAGGGTTGGCATTGCTTAAATCATCGTAATTAAAATGAACTTTGAATTTACCCGAATGATTAAGGTGTATTGTAAGATTTGTCCAAGGTTCTTGACCATCATCTTTAAACACTTTCCACAACTTCTGGATAGAATCAAGCAACTGGTGCCATAACTTCTTATAATCTTCCTCCGATATATGAAACAAATCGGGAATGTTGTTGCTATAAACCGGCTGACCATTACCTTCCGGATAGTAATAAAAATAGGCTGTCTGAGACCCTTCTGCAATCTCGCCGTATAGATAGACCTCAGACCATTTCTCGGGAATCGTATCATTAATTAATTCGGCTATTTCATGATATACAACTTTAAGTTTTTCCTCACTCATTAACTTTCCCTCCCGGCACATTGTCAAAGCGTTTACTCTCCCAATCTTCTTCTCCAATTTTATACGATATTTCAAAGCTAGATGGACGATTTGAACTCCCTTGATATCTAGGTGTTATTTTTACTTTTACATCATCTCCATCTTTAAGGGCTTGGGACCACATATTCTCCAATCTTTTCCATCCCCCTCTATTCAAGTTTCCATTCATGGGAACTAGGTTATCAATATTACCTGAACCGTTAAAGATGCTTGCTATTAAATGGCCTCCATCATCATCATCCAATCTATCTTCTCCACCAACTTTTCTTTGAGCATAAGCATTCCGTTTTCCTCTTCCTAGTTGTAAATCTGCTTCGCAATAAGAGATTCTTCCCTCACTGTCTGTCTTAAAAGTATAACCATCAGGGGTTGCATACTCGACATTTTGTTTCAATGCTTTATTTCTTCCGTTTCTAGTAAACTGATCTCCATATTTTACTTTAGTTGGAGCTATTGATCCATTATTACTACTTCCCCCCCACCACCTCGATCAGCCTGAGCATACAAACATTCAATAAAGTTCCCATTACCAAATTTAATCAGCGCAACGTATTGTGGAGTTCGTTGGTACCCAAAACACTTATCTACGTTTTGTATGGTCGGCTTAATCTTGGCCACAAGTGGTCCAGCATGTTTTTCAATCGCAGCCGTCGCTTTGTTGATGAGCGGTTGAACCAGTGGATATGAACCATAAGTAAAACTGACTAATGTGGCTCCAGCCAAACCAGATAGCAAGGCTCGTTTCCAGTTAAACTCCTTCCCTCTTAACCAGTCATCCACTCCACTGGTGATGGCCCCTTCCGTTGCCGTCATTGCACCCATTTTGCTGAAGAGCCCACCTGCCATACGTTGGACAAAAGCAGGTGCTTTACTAAGAATCTGCTTCCCACCACTAATGATTGGGCTTAAGAAACGTGATCCTGTTATGGCAGAGCCCAATCCTGGAGCAATCTTAGATAATCCAGAAGAGATCACACCCGCCGCTCCACCAATGGCCGCTCCCAACATCACCGTCTTGTCCACTTTGCCGCCATTTAGTAACGCTCCGAAACCAAGTGAAAGGCCCCAGTTCGCCAACAGCATAAGTCCCAATGGCTCCATCCCAGGAATGAGCAGGAGACCAACTCCCGCAACAACCACACCTGCTGAAGCAACGGCCTCTTTATTTTCCTTTACCCATTGCCATGCGCTATCAAAAGCGTTGGTTGTATTATTCCATAGAGATTGGGCGACTTCCCCCAGATCTTTGTTTTTTACACTTTCCCATTCATCAGAAACGCTTTTCTTAAACTTATTATTTAATGATTGAAAACCAGATGTTAAATTGTTTATCCACTGCGGTCTTCCAAACAGATCGTCTTTTCGTTCTTCCAGTGATTGTTCTTTTGGCTTATCTTTATCCAATGAGGCAGCCATATTTTGCCCATTAATCACTTGCATGATCTTGTCTTTTAAAGCACCTTGCACATCTGCAAAGAACATTACCTGGTTTAACAATAAAGCCAGAGCCACTCCACAGGCAATTACAATCACATACTCCATTGTTGGCGATCCTTTGCGACTTCTCATCAAACTAACAAAACTATTTAGAAATCTCTTCAGTCCAATCAATTAAACTTTCACCCTCCGGTTTGGGTTTTATCTACATGAATATATTATGTCAACCGGAAATTGGAGGAAAGGGTTTTATGAAACAAAGACGATTTTGCCCAGCAAAAAGAAAAAAAGACGAGGGCTAATCATTCTCCCTTGTCTTTTGATAATATTCAAGTACTCTTTTCTACCTAAATTTCTTCCATGTATTCTTTTAGTTGACTTAGTATATTCAAGCAATAATCAAACTTACCATGGAAATTAGTAGTTATATTAATATCTCTACTATTTTGGACTACTTTCGCAATCTCAATCAAATCAACACTTTCATTGCTTGCTATTAACATTTCCGCCAACTTTCGATCTTGGAACTTAGCAGACTTGCTTGTGAACCTTGTTTCCCATTTACCTTTACTATCAGAATCTGGTTTTTGACCAACGCCATAATACAAATGATCATGAATTTTGAAGATACCTTTTGTTTTAACCGTCTCCTCTTTCTTATGGTCAAAAAGATAGTATCCTGGAACATCCCAGCCAACATTATAACGACATAATGAAAGATTAGGAACATGGTTTAACAAATGATGATCCAGTGAAAAGTTGTTGTTTTGGAGATGATCAAAGTACCTGCGAACTCCTGCCGAGACCGTCAATATTTTATGCCCATGTTTGTCAGATTTAAGAAGTTCGATTAACGAACGCTCTATTTCATACCAATTAAGTTTTGTTACAACTTGATTTTTTATAGCACCAATGTGTGCCAGTAGGTCATCTTGATAGACAAACTGTTTACTCCCCAATAAATAATAGCCCACTTTTTCTGAAGTGCAGCACGACACAATTGGTAAGTAATGAATTTTGCTATCATCATTCGCTTCATCTTGAAACTTAAACACATCTAGCCCGTAAAGGTTAAATTTAAACTCATTCATTGAGCCTACAAACCCTGATTTTGCAAATATATCAAAAAGAGCTTTTTCCAATCTGATATGGTTTGAATTCCATATTTCATTTTTCTTTTCTTCTTGCAGAGTTGTATCAGGTATCTCCATCGGATGAATGAATTGAGTTTTCATTTCTTTTAAGGCAAAGGCTTTTCTAATGATCTCTTTCGGATCTCCCGTTTGATCATCATCATGCTCATAAGCAGGAATTTGAATAAGATGATAAGTTCCTTTTGTCCATTTTCGCTTGTCCAAAAGATTTAATACCTCATCCATCCTATTTTTTTGAGAAGCATGTGAATCATTATCCATTTTCCGATCGATATCGTTTAAGGATTCGTTTTTTACAGCAAGAACAACTTCTCTATTATTGGCGGCATGAATCAAATATTTATGAGCACCAAATTTTTCAAAGCTCAAAAAGCTGTGATCTAATACATCTATGACCGCCTCCATTAAAATCTCATTATCAGACCAAACATGTAATGAAATAAACTCCGTTTTACCCTTATAGTCAATTTGTCCAAAATCAATAGTCCGTCTTCCTTTTGACTTCGGAAATATATCAGCAGGTTCTTGAATTCCTTCATCTTTCACCACTGTAACAGGCTTTATTAGATCAACTGGATGAAAGTTATCCATAAAATACCCGTATAGTGCTTTTTTTAGCTGTGGCTCAATACCAGCGCCAACTCGATGAGAACCACCAAAGGTGCTATTTCCGTATGGCACACCTATGAAGAAGTCATTCAGATCCATAAGCGATTTAGGATTTTTCACAATCTCTTCTAATTGGTATTTTTCTCTTACTACTTTATTGAAAATATATTCATGGTTGTAGCAAAAGACTGGCTTGAATTTGTTATCTCCCAACTTCATTGATCTGATTTGAAAGCGAAAAAATGAGGACTTATCAACTTCTTTATCTAGTACATATAGTGAATGTTTCTTTTTGGGATTTAATCGCAATGCTTTCGACTTCTTAGTGTCTCTTTGCCATCGGCGAATTGAAGGATGAATAGTGATCCTCTTTTCCTTAGTTATTGGATCAACCGTGGAATTAAACGTGATGACAAAAGAGAAATAATCTTTTTTCAACTCAATAGGAACACAAATAGCTTCATGGCGGCGGCCAGAAAATGACGAACGGAAATCGCAAATAATTTCTCTCTCTATTTTTTCCTTTGTTTCCAAGACATTAAATGTTTTGGTCTCCTGACAAAAAAATCGGGTTAACAAGCCTTCAATCAGATTATCATTTTCCTTAATTTCATCTACACTAAGCTTTGAGCCATAGCTTAATTGAAATTTCATTAGTTGTACCAAGTTGTCTATTTCCTTTTGTTTATGAACCCATAAAAACCATTCTTTAATTAATTCTTGCAGCTCCTCTAGGTAATCAAGTTTGTCTTTTATATACAGCCAAGGTTTATTCCCCTTCAGAGTATCCTCTGAAAGGGAATAGGAAATCACTCCCGGATGCAACAGCTTTATCTGATTTCCCAACGGATCGAGTTTCAATTTTTTTACATGCTGCATTGGCTCATTATCATTGTAAAACAACACACTCCAGGTTCTGGGCATATAAACAGGATATACGTCCATCGAACCTAACCAGTCTTCGTTTAGATTACCCATTAAAAGCTGGGCCGTATATTTGCTTTCCATTGTCAACTACCCCTCATATATATATATTTGATTTCTATGTTCAACAGGGCTTCTACCCAAGCTTTATTGACCCTAACTGTCAATTCGTCAGCCATTTCGGTAAGTGATTTTTTCCAGTGAACAATCATACTACCTTCATCATCTTCTATTAGCACTTCGCTGTTTTGTGCCACTGTCGCCGGTATCATTTTATTGTCTAAGAAAAAGAGATGTAATGAAGTTCCTCCTCTTTGACCTCTACCTGACAATTGGATCGTAGTTACTAATTCATTGGTACTGGCGATTTTTTGCTGGTCACTGTCCATATTGGCAAATGATTCATCAGACGAGAACAACTCATGCAAATCCTTAAATGCTTTTCTATGGAGATCCTTCTGTGCCTCATAGAAATATTTATTGGCTTTAGCAAGCTCATTTTTATATTGATCGAGATTTGAGTGAATCGTCATAATGACATCTTTAAAATCACCAGGGATTGGATGGGGTCTTTCATAATATACAATCGTTCTTAATAAAGAACGTGACGTATTCTCCCCAGCCAAAATGTTGTATCCCCTAGCCAATGCAGGGCGAACAAATACAAACACTTCTGGTTCCTCTTTGTGCAACTGTTCTACCTCTAATGTACTGACATGGTAATCTTGCCTTTGGATTGTTTTCCCATCATAATACGGTTTTTCGCTGTACAAAACTTTAAACTTAAATTTAAAGCCATGCTGCTTAAAGGTATCAGCTATCCACTCAGCTTTTTGATAAGAATTAACAACCAATCCTAAACAAGGCGATACCTCAGCAGAAATCCTTTCAAATTCTTCAGCCATCCTCGCTTGCTCTTCCTCTGTTTCGGAAAGGAGCAGCTTCCGTTTTAATAATTGCTTTTCTTCTTGATGCATTTGCTTTAGGCTTTTAATCTGCTCGTCAAAGAAGCCTGAGTTAATGAGCTTAAGGGTTGCACCTTGAATTGCTTTCTTCTGATCTTGAGCTCCAGAAATATCAGCTATAGGACAAAGCGTAATTTTTATTTTTTGATCCTCTTGATTCGTATTCTCCAATAACCAATTCGGGGGAACCTTGACACCATAATATGAAGAGTCAAGAAAGTCACTGGTTGCTGAGAGAATTAGAAGTGCCGGATACGCAAAGTCTTCGACACCTTCAAATAACCTTGGTAGATCTGATAATAGTTTTCTACCAACTCCGCGATATTCGTGTGCCACTAACGAATAGTGCTTCTTTTTATCATCAGCTTTTTTGAGTCGATAAGCCATGAATGAATCGGTTAGAGCATCTGGAGTAAATAAGCTACTGTCATCTTTTTTAAAGTAAAAATTATTAATAGACATTCTCTTATCAACGCTAAATTTAGCTCTTTTCATGAAGTTCTCGTAACGTGATCGCAAATGTCTCAACAATTGTTCCGATAAGAACAAGAACAAGATCAATTCAAAGTCTTGATAAAGATATTTTGTTTCCTTTTCTTCTGACTGTAAGTTAGACAATAGACCAAGGCTTCTAAAGCAATCATCAATTATGACGCTTTTTTCATCGGACAATTTCTTTTCCGATATAATAGAGCCACAAATATTTTGTAGCCTCTTGGCAGTTGTCCATAAAATTGAAGTATCCATCTTATCGACCTTGCTTTTTGCCTGCATTTTTCGGAGCAAACACTCAAACGACTTTTCATCCTTACTAATGTGTTTGTTATGCCAACTCTTAAGTAAGGAATATGGAGTGAATAGCTTATTGTATATGTAATTGACAATTTGTTGATTAGTAAAAATTTGTCCATACATATAGTTAAACAATTGGCGTAGATTAGTTGCCTTTTCTATATAATTATGGACAAAAACATCATTCGTGCTACTTTTTACTACTCGAGGAATTAAGTTAAACAGGTACTCGGAAAAAACTTCATTTATTACTCTATCATCCGGTTTGTCCGTAGAAATATTTAAGTCCCCTAAAAACGCTTGGTCCAACCTCATTTGAATTTGATCCACTTCATCAATAATAATCAGATCCGACCATAACACACCCAACTCCAGAAAATTTCTTTCATATTTATCCCATGCGTAAGGCGCCTTTGTACGAAGAAACGATTCTGGCGTCCCGATCCAAATATCAGCTTCCATCAACGCCTTAAAGCGATGATGATATCCACAGATTTCATAAGCGGGGCAAACAACTCTTTTTTTTCTACCTTCTATACATAAATTCTGACAAGGGTTACTGGTATCTTCATCTAATTTTAAAACCTTTCTCAAAAGACAGTCTGGGCTTAACGTTTCGACAGAATCACTATGTTTTTGAAAAACTTCAAAGGGGTGATTCACTAATGGGGCCTTATTTTTAATAAAACCTGTTTGATAGTTGGCTAAATTACTTTTTCCAACAATTACTCCTACTTTAAGGCCCCATTGCTCAAACCGCTCTTTTTCTTTCATTGTTTGTTTTGTATTCTCGGTAAAATACATTATTTTTTTCTTACCTTGTTTACATTGACGATAAATTAGCCCATGGGTCAGTGTTCCCTTACCAGCACCTGTCGTCGCTATAACATGGTTTATTTCTCCAGTAAAGTAGAAATCAGTAGGTTTGTCTGCCAACTTACGGTTCTGAATTTTATAAGCCTTTAATGCATGATAGCGATCAAGATAGCTAATTCCCATCTCCTCGTACAGTTGGCGGTTGGGCAGAAAATTATTTAGATCAGAAGCGTCTTTTTTATTCATTTTCCTTTTATTAATCAACTCAGTAAGAGGAAAAGTATGCTCTTTTTCTAACCACTCTTTTTCAAAAAGCTGACTCACTTTTTTCTTCACTTTAAATCCTTCAGTTTTTAGTGGTACATACACCTCCTTATTTTCATATTTATCAGAAATAAATTTCCTTTTGTTCTCTAAGTGCCTGATTGCTTCCTTATCATTAATTACTTGTTGGTAAGTAAGAACTCTGTCAGGTTCATACTTAGGAACCTTGAGAACGATCAATTCTGAATCTTTAATGTCATATAGTCGCCATTCACTTGGAATTTCACTGTAGACAGTTTCTACTATTTGCATAATCTGTTTTCGTGAATATGTATCTTTCATAAGTGACCGAACTCTCTTTAACATCGCTAGATCATAGTTTAAATCTCTAAAGACGATATCATCATGACCAATCATCATGCTAATCGTTGATTTGTAACTGAATTGGCTTTTATCAAATATCACTTGAAAACTGTAAAACAAGAGCTCGATAAATGTAATATCTCTTACATAATCTTGGTACTTTTCATGCTGCGTTTTAAAAACATCACCAAAAATACGTTGCAACTTCCCATCCATGAAACCGAAATCCTTGAATAAATCAAAAAAGTTTGATCTGCTCATGTTCTTCTACCTCATCACTATTAATATTTTGCTCAAGCTCATACCTATTTTGGTAATTTTCTGCCATTAGCAATTGACTGATTCTTTTCTCGGTTGTAAAGTTGTACTTGTTTCGGTGTTTAGCATTTAGTTTGTTCAGCTGCGATTTATACTCGTTTTTATATAGAAAACTGGGTAATATATAGAAGTGCATATCTTTTGATTTAGGATCTTTCTCCAACGTTTCAAAGAGACGATACGCGCTTTGATGAACCTTACAGTCTAAGTAAACGGAACGACCATTAGGCAAAAGAACTTCAATATCGCCGAGTTGCTCTAATTCCGGATGGCGTCTCGTCTTAAATCCTTTGGACTGTAATTTTTGCTCCACTTCTAACTCAAACAGACTGGGCAAAGTAGTAAAGATATAAAACCCTTTATGCAAAATTTTATGTCTCTTGGATTTGGTATCAATTACTATGCCAGTCGAGTGATAGTGTTTGCATATATAATGACCCACACATTGGTATTTACCAGATGGCAACTTCTCCATTGGATATTTACAATGGGAGCAAATAATAGCTCTGTCCTCAACATAATCTTTGTAAGCTCCTTCCATAAGAGACATTAATAAAGGTTGGCTAACAAACTTCGTCGTTAAGTTACTGTAATATTTTGTACTCTTAATTAACGGTTGCTTCGTCATTAACTCTATTCTCATTAGATCATAATCATCTTGCCTTTCCTTTATGGAACGTGGATCTTCTCTACGTAAGTACTTCAAAACAGGTACCCAAGCTTTTTGATATAGGTCCTCCAGCGAGTCATAATCATTGAGGAAATGCATAATTTCATCGTTTATGCTTCCATTTTCAAGGATAATGGGACTGTGGTGATAAAATTTAATTTCCTCGCTTTTTGTTGTGTCAAAAGGAATTAGCTGTTTCAGAGGCAACGAAGAATATAATGTCATAAATTGGCTGAATGTATATATTCTTTTATCCTTTATTCTGCTAAATGACTTCATCCTAATTTCCTCAAATAATTCTAGCAAATCATCGGAAATTTCATATGTATTTATATAGTGGTTAAACCCCTCGAGGATTCTTCTTAACATCGCCTTATCTTCTAAAATTGCCATATTCGCTAACCCCTGTTCTCATTTGGTAAGTTTCTCCTGAACTGAACAGTTCTTAGAATACAACATAAATTAGTAAAAATCTAGCCTATAATTGTTTACACATTTCTCACTATCCCTCTTTTATGGATCTAAATAGCCTATCATACATATAATCCCAAAACAAAAAACGGCATATGCAATATTCACAAAGATCATATCCATACTAAGTGACCTGAGCGATGTTGCATGCGTGAATTAGTTCATCCATCGTCGCTTCAGGATTGGCGTAAAGTAAATTTTCTTTGATCGTTTTGTCCCATAAAAAAACATCCTGTGTAACGAGGCCAATCCGATTTCGAAGGTCATAGAGCGTGTATTCTTTGATGTTTCTACCATCCAGAAGAATTTCTCCTTGATCGGGATCGTAAAAGCGCAATAACAAATCCAAGATGGTACTCTTGCCGGCTCCCGTTGGACCGACGACACCAATGAATTCTCCAGGTTGGATATGAAATGAAACGTTATGGATGTTTCCTCTTTTCGGTTTATAAGAAAAAGATACTTGTCTAAACTCGATTTCTCCGCTTGCTTGTTTCAAAGGGACGGATTGAGTAGATGGTACGATTTCGACAGGAAGATTCAACACTTCTTCTACTTCCTTCAACATCGGCTTAACTTCTCTATACTGCATGTATGCAGATCGAATGGCTTTCGCCGTACCCAGAAAGTTCGGGAAATACACCGTGAACGCGAGTAGTGTTCCTATTGTCATTTGTCCCTTTAAAATAAGCCAGATGCTGACAGAAAAAAGAACGGCCAGACCCAAGGCTTTCTCTAAAGAGGACAAGAGTTCATAGCGCCACTTTTGAATAAGAAAAGTATCGTTTCGAATGCCTCGATACTGTCCGATTTTTTCTTTCTGTGCAGAACGCTCCTCCTCTTCCCTTGTTAGCAGTTGAACTGTTTTCATTCCTCCATATAATTGAACAGCATAACTTTGAAGTTTCCGGTTTAAATCCATGATGACAGTAAAGTTTGTTTCAATCTTCCGTCCTAAGTAAGAAGCAGTGACAACCACGATCGGAAACATGAAAAATGCGACAAGCGCAAGGACAAAATCAAGTTGTAGCATGATGATCACGATTCCAATAAGAGAGAGTATCTCAGTAGGCATCGGAAGCAAATTCCACTTTACAAAACCATCCCCGATATCTTCCACTCGGTCCATACGAATGGCGATGTCCCCCGAATGAAACTCATTTAACGTCCTCGGCGATAAACGCAACAAATGACGAAACAGTTGATGATTTAATTTGTCTGTAATCTCGCCTCCAATTTTATTGTGAATCACTTTGGATAGGGCTTCGAGGATGGTTGAAACAATCGGCAATAATACCAATCCCCCGGCAGATAATAGGATTAAGGAATATTCTTTTCTTGGTAGTGCAACATCAATCATCTGTTTCATAATCAATGGATTGAGAAGGTGTGCTCCGACTCCTAATAATGAAATAAGTGTAGAGAGTAAAATTAACTTCCAATAAGGCAACAGGAGTGTTCTCATTTGAATTTGATTCATCTCATCGCCTCTTTTCTTTGACTTAACCACTCGCTACGCAAGATACCCAAGTAAGCAAGGTCATCATATTGACCAAAGCGATAGACATGTTGTCGTAAGATTCCTTCTTTTTTGAGGCCAACTTTCTCCAATACGCGTATAGAATCTGGGTTTCGTGTTAATGCCGTGCCAACAATGCGATTGCGGGCTAACTCTATCAAAACCAAATCGTAACACCTCTTCTGCTGCTTCAGTCGTATAACCGTTGCCCCAAAAGTCTTTTCCTATCCAATAACCCATCCCGGCGCGATATGCTTCTTTATTGACTTTGATGGAGATCGCTCCGATTAACAAATCCGATTTTAAGAAAATAGCAAAAGGGTACAATTTCCCCTCTTTACGGTCTTTTTCATGAAAACGAATCCACTCAATGGCAATCTCAAGTGGATAAGGATGAGGAATATTAGCCGTCATGCAAGCGATTTCCCACTCTCCAGCAAGTTTTTGTACCCGCTCTGCGTCATCTAATGTAAAAGGACACAATGTTAATCGTTTGGTTTTTAATAACATCAACTGTAATTTCCTTTCTTCCGCTTTCTTAAATCAAACAGAACTACATTGTCAACGATTTGGATAGATGATCCCTTAACGATTAATGCGGACTCGTCAGGAATGGCGTAGATAGGCTGTACTTTCCCAATGGGAATAAGCTCTGAGCCTATTTGTGGGGTATAAGGAACTTCTTCCATTTCAGGAAACAAACCTAGTCCCATAATAATCTGAGTTTCAGGAAAATCTTTATCCGCAGCAATTAAACAAAATTACCGGTTGTAGTTTTTGAGGAATTTTCAATTCCTGTTGACACCAGGCCTCTTTGGGCATAAAACAGACCGAATGAACCTAAAATAATCCTGCTAATGGAAGGAGGAAAACGCATGGATGTATTTGACAATGAATTGAAGAAAAAACATGATGCTGACGTTTACGGCGTGACCTCGGATACGTTTGAGGCCGATTCGGATGTGAACGAGGATCGCAATCGCGAGCGGCAGCTGGATGAATCTTTTTACGATTGGGTGGAGGAAAGTGACAGTATCGGAGAAAAGATGAAGGATTCCCTAATGGGGATAAGCGATAGGCATAAATAAATAAAGGCCATTCTTTATTGATTGGCGGCTTAACTTGTTATTTCGTTTATGGCCAGTGAATTCTAACTATCTGCCGTAGTTGCCTTTAACACTGCCATCCTCTTTGTACAACATCTCCACATCGGTGTGTGGGTTGTAACCGTAATAGGAGGTCTTGTCCCAGGTGGTGTGCTGTCATGTTTCATTTGGGACAGGCGTTTGCCCCATGGGGAATACAGAAAAGACTTCTGGACCACAGTGCCTACTTTCTCTGACAGGACTTCGCCGCTCAAGCCGAGATAGTTGGAGTCAGTCGTTTTGCCGGTCTTGTCCGTCTTGCTGGCTGTCCGATCCAATGGGTCGAACGTGTATTTGGTAATGTAGTATTGGTCTGTCGTTCCTTCTTTCAGCTTCTTATGCTCGATGATGTGGTCGAAGCCATCATACTTGTTTGCTCTCGATCGTCACACTGGCGGAGACCACGGAGCGCAGACGGCCGTAGACGTCGTAGTTGTACTTCGCCGTCGAGCCGCTGACCAGCGCGGACACCTAGCGGTTGCGGTCATAGGTGTACGTGGCCGTCTTGCCTTCCAACATCTGCTCGATTACGTTGTTGTTGGCGTCGTGTACGTACGTTTCCATCTTGACATTGTCGCCAGTTCTCATCAGCTTGGCGATGCAGTCTTGCGGATCGTATTCGTATGTTTCCACGTTGTTGTATTGTTGTATTGCAAATTAGATACAAAAAAGCCAGTATAAAAAACGGACTTAACTCCGATGTGTTACTTATACAACAAGTTATTGAACAAATCTCCCTAATTTTTAATTCTACTCACTTTTTCCGTTCAGTCAAACCCTTCAATTCCCGATAAGAAGCACTCCTAAATTATAAAATGAATGAAATAAAACCACTGTCCATAAAGAATTACCTCGACGAAAGACAAACCCAAAAATGAAGCCCACAATAAACACTTGCAATGATCGGACCAACAAAAATTCTCCTGGTAAATCTGCATTTATCCAATAAACAAAATGGATACACACGAATAACACCGCCGTGATGACATTAGCGGGGACAAAGGTCATGTATCTATTCAGTGTTTGCAAAATGAACCCCCGAAACACGATTTCTTCCACGAGACCTGCCAAGATGACCGATTGAAAAAAATTAGAAAAGCTCCATTCAAAATCCACTTCTCCACCGTTCAATAAGATGATCATCACGAAATACAGACTTAAAAAAGCAAAGGGGATGATCAGACGCCTCAAGCCATGGTGAAAACTCCCTTTTAATTTCAAAAATTGCCAAGGATCAGCCTGATCCACTTTCTTTAAATAAATATAAACAGGAAAAAACCATATAAGTACCTTTAGCATTACAGATGAAACGCTCTCCAGATCACCAAGATGTACTTGTTTCATTATCCATATGATTGAAGTCCATGAAAGAAAAAATAAACCCAAATACGCTAAAAAGAAAAGCCCTTTTCTATTTTCATTTTGTTTCTGTAACATAACAGCTCCTATTGCATACAATCTATATATTTTGATTGATTTGTTATCGCTCTATAGAATATTATTTAAGGTTTGATATTCCTATACATAATTACTTTTAACTATTTTCTGTTTCACTTTCACTGTTGCTATTACAAATTTCCTCCGCTATTTCTTTAACACGAGCCAAAGTTATTCCTTCTCTTTGTTCAACTGCTAAAGGATGTTCTGTCGGCTCTAACTCAATATAAGGACTGATACCAACTTGTCGAGTATGTACCATCGTTTTCAAATTCAACGTTTCAGGATAGTTTGGTAATGATGTTGAAAGCCACCCAAACATAGGCTCTAATTTTTCTTCTCTACCTTTTTCATTCCATAATTTAATTGAACGCTCAAAGTTTTCTTGACTTAACGAAACCCATACGTCCCAAATAAAAGGTTGCTTTTGCCCTTCAACAGGTATTTCGATACAACCACGAATAAAAAAGTGTTTATTATCAATGACACATAAATCCGAAGTAAGTTTATGTCTTTTTTCTGGTTCATCTGTATTTATTAAAAACCAATAATATGGTGCAGGACTTCTATAACTCATTGGTAATTCATCATGATATTCACCACAAGTTGAACATACAAAACCCTTTTTATCATTCACTTTTCTAATCTCCTTTCGAGCTAAAAGTTAGTTACAGTTATCATATTTATTATACCTTAATAATGAATAATAGGTATCAATTAGCTCAATATCATCATCGTGTTTAACAGACTCAAAGCTAAAAAAACTATAACCTAAAACTTGTCTATCAGTCCCTCTCGATCTCAAGAAACTTCAATGGATCGATCTCATCAGCCTCCTTAACATTGAAATAAGTAAGAAGAACCCAAGCCACTACTCTTTGAATGACAGACAAAATACCCATCAGGTTACCAAGAGGTACCTGTCCCAATATCCATAAAATGGAAGTGATAAAAGAAAAACAAGTCCTACTATACATCATAATTTTTCTTTTCTTTGTCGGTATAAATAAAAAGAGATCTCTATTTTCTACGTCTGTAGTAAACAACTTACCTCTTCATCTCATATTTATTTGTATTAATAATCTTCTTCTTGTATATGTGTACCCCAGTTACTCCAATGAGTGTTGGTATTTTTGATACTAATTAAAGTGGCATCATTTTTTTCTAATGCATTAGCAATCTGTTGAAAAAAAATAATGCTGACTAGGTTCTTCATCTTTATGGTCCCATTCATCACTTCTAAAAAACAATGGCATTGACCGAATTTCAACTGTTTTAAGCAAGCACTTGAGATAGCTACACAGCACTCTTTTATTAAGCAAAAAAATCAATCACTTTTAAAGCTTGGCCACTTTCTAAAAGCGATTGGCAGTCCTGACTTTCGCGAATATGCATTACACTTTTTTGAATCACATGTTGAAACACTGATTAAACATGATGAAGGGGGTGAAGAAGAAATGACTTATAACCTCGGACCGGTGAAACGTCATTCTGCGGGTGATCCACCTGATCTGTAAAAGCTTGAATATCCCCTCAAGGTACTCTTTCTCTGTATAGCTACTTTGAGGGGATTTTTTTACTTTATATTTTTTTAATTTCTATTTCCCTTTTCTGCTCAATGATTGCCTGCTTCACAACCCCAACAATCTTCTCCACATAAGCCGTATCAAAAACCTCCTTTCCGTCCACCGTAACCCTATACATCGGCTTCGGTTTGTCTGGTTCTTCCGGCACGTACTTTACCGAAAAATACTCGCATATCCCTTTAGCGGTCGCAATTGCAAACCTTTTTTGCACTTGAGGATCAACCATCTGAGCTGCTTCCACCAATTTGGGATCGTCCATAAAACCAAATTCAATTAATACAGCCGGCATCTTCGTTTCCCGGAGGACTAAAAAGTTGGCGGTCTTGACTCCACGATCCCTCCTATTTATCCCTGACTGCAATACCTGTTTATGAATCAATTCAGCAGCCCTTTTCCCTGTTCGGCTACCGGACCAGTGGAAAGTCTCAACCCCTTTGCCACCGCCGGCATTGTAATGGCAGGAAATAAAAAGGTCCGCATTATGGCGGTTCGCCAAATTGGTTCTTGTCGACAACGGAACATCCTCATCGCCGGGGGCCGCCAGAATACAGCGAAACCCACATCTTCTCAATTCAACAAATAGATACCTTGCCACTTCGCGGTTGAACTCATTCTCCCTCACGACCCGTCCCTTCAATTGCGGAATAGGAGGCGTCCGTTTCCCTAGCGTCTGTGCCTCATGGCCGTCATCGATGCAGATTAAGTAGTTACTCATCTTTATCACTCTCCCTCATCTTTTCTTCTTGTCTGTCCCATAACAAGTTGATCGCTCGCTTCACCACTTCTGGAACCGGTAAACCCAACCGGATACAGTTTTCAATGATGCTGAGACCTTCATTGCAAACATAAAAGGTGACAGTCGCATCCCGGATGAGATGACCATCACCTAACATCACATCCACCTTATTGGCCACTGCCGCGATTAGAAAGATGAAACACTTCCGATTGATGCCCCAGAAGCCGACCTCACTTGAAAGCTTGCCTTCCTTCGCTGATGCAGCAAAACCGGAAAGGTAGTCAATAACGACAAACGCTAACAGGGTTGAAAGCGCATCGGACCATCCACCCCATAGATAGGAGGCGGCAGCCCCGCCAAACGACATCACTGCGTTGATAATCGTCCTGATCTCCATCTTGTTTCACCCCATTAAAAAAAAGCGCCTATCGCACCTCCCTCAAGTCCTGCAACATCAATTGTTCCTCTCGTTCCAATCTTGTTAGGATTTCTTGCAAGATCAAACGATTCACCGCGGCCCCGAGATTATTCTCTCTCATGATCTGTACATAATTGTTTCTATTCTAATCACCAGCTCAATTGGTTGTTGTTCTGTGCGCCCGATTTTTTCCGGTTCCCCAGAAAATGAATACATGCAAAAGAACCCCGCCTCCCCAAGTTCACACTTGAAGAGGCGGGGTTCTCATTTCCCGTTACGCTTCCTTCTTTCCAAAGAAATGCTTCAACGCCTCATACACTTGCGCTTTTTCTTTGATCACAAAGTAAGAGAACCGATCTTCTTTCACATGCCGGTACGCCGACATCAACGTGCTGTTGCAGTTGTACTGGTTCAACTGCACAAGCTCTATACCATCATTTAACTAGCTATTGTTTCCTATCATGTTACAAAAGACCATTCTCTTCCATCCGTCTCTTCTTTTTCATAAACACTGAATACATATAATCACCACGTCTACGATCTGAGCTGGCTACGATTTCCGAAAACGGGGAAACATCCATATCATCTGGAGTTGTTACAATTGGCATGCTGTAATAAGCATATTGGGGATCATCTAAAACAACATTCCATTTTCCTTTCAATTGTTTAACATAGACTTGCCCTACATATCGTAGGATACCATCAAGAATTTCAGCTTTTTCGTCTTTTACAAGGGACTGTGGGGAAGGATGCTTTTCTAAAATCCATTGTTCTAGTCTGATCAATGACTCAGGTGAAAAATCCAAGTTTAAGTGATCGAACTCATCAACAAAATTTTCAACTACATCTGATTGAAAAAACAACCACTCTTCGAATTGGTCTCTTGAAGAAAAAAACTTGTTTCTTGACATAAACTAATCACCATCATTCTCGAATTTAATTTTTATTCCATTTTCCTTTAGTGCTTGCTTAAGTGGCTCGCTTGCATCAGCATTTTCAAATACCCAAGTAATATCCCAATCTTCTTCCTTTACCAGATATGCGTCTTTAGCAACCTCTTCTCGTATCCTCTCATTAAGTGAAAAATAACCAACTGTACCTTCTTTGATCGTTGTTTTATGTTCAATTGCTTTTTTCATTTCCTCATTCGCAATATCCAATAAACGTCTACCATAAGGAGTTTTTACCGAAACTTGCATAGAGCCTTTCCAAGGAAGTGTGTTCCTATACTCATCTACTATTTGATGAGATTTCGTTGGCTTTCCCATATTCCCATCATACAGTTTACTCCAGTGGCTGTAACTCATTTGCCCGCCGTTCTCTTGATACTCTTTCCACCTTTGTGCCTTATGCTCAGAGCTTCCCGGAACCAGATCATCTCTTTTTACCTTTTTATTTCCGCTTCCGCTAACCCCATTCCCTGTTTCAACAGAAAACTTCTTCAACCATGATCCAAAAGCAGTATCCCCTACTGTTTTGGGCGCAGAAGCTGTTCCATCTTTGAAAACTGAAACATTCGTTAATGGAATGCTGTTGATCTTGGACACAATGGTTTGGCCATGGTGGGCAAGAGCGACACCACCAAATCCGAAGGTGAGTCCAATAAGCGCGGCAATACTGGCTTTCTTGATACTCGGCCACTTCCCTTTTAGCCAATCAAAGACCACACTGTCAGCAAAGGCTGCGGCCCCTCCGGAGATTCCGATATTCATTAATCTTTGTGCAAACGGCAAAAAGGCTCTTCCCATCTATCCTCCGATGCGGCCCCCAGCGAGCCATGTACTCATACCACGGAAAACGGCCCATCCTACAATTCCACTGAGTCCACCGGCAAACATGCTTCCAGAAGCCGCCCCGCCGATCAAGCCGGCCAACCCGATTTCTGGTTGTAATAGAGACAAGAGAATAAATCCCGCGGTTACCGCAGAATCAACAGGATGTTCTGTTATGTATTTTGTTAAGTTTCCAAGTGGATCAAATCCACTAACCTGCTTCATCAACTCATTAGCCATGATCAGTGGATGAAGCCAGGTCATAAAGTCCTTTAACTTTTGATGGGGGCTTTTCTCTTCATCCGTCAACCATGCGAGTGATTTATCTTTCACCGTTTCCCAAGCTTCACTTAAACCATCGTTCACTTTCTTCTCAAGGAACCGGTAACTGGATATGAGGGCTTCCATCCACTCGGGCCTGCCAAACAAATCATCTTTTCGTTCTTCGAGTGATTGTTCCCCCGATTCCCTATTTTCTGCGCGCTCTTCATCTAAAGAGACAACCGTATTCTGTCCAGTAATCACTTGCATGATTTTTTGTTGTAGCAACCCCTGCACCTCTGCACTGGCGACCACTTGATCCAGCAAAAGTGCTAAGGCAATTCCACAAGATATGACCACTACATACTCTATGGTCGATGACCCTTTGTGACTTTTTAAAACCCTAGCAAGACTATTCAGAAATCTAGTTAGTCTACTCAACTAAGCTTTCACCCTCCAGTTTGGGTTTTTCTTCTTACAAGAACATATTAAGTCAACCGGAAATTGGAGGAAAGGGTTAATTACAAAATAAAAAACGCCTAATGCCCCTTAATCAAAGGTCACTTAGGCGTTCTATTACTTCTTTTATTGTTGTATGCTCAAAAAATGATTATACGTCTTCTGAATTCCTTCTTCCAAGCTCACCGTTGGTTCCCAATGCAGCACTTTCTTTGCACGAGTAGCATCAAGTGCACTTCGTTTCACGTCACCTGTTCTTTCTTTTTCTCTAACCAGAGGCAGGTCTTTGCCAGAAACCTTGAGAATGACATGGTACAAGTCTTCCGTGTATGTTTCCATCCCCGTTCCAATATTAAAGACCTGATTGTCACCTTTCGTCAGAGCAAGTACATTGGCGCGTGCAGCATCTCCAACATAGAGATAGTCACGGGTCGTTCCTTTTGGCATATCCTCATATGCAAAGAGAACCGATGGACGATCAGCCAACACATTGTTCATGAAGATCGGCGTTACTCCGCAATCACCATCTGGAATCTGTCTTGGCCCAAATATATTTGCGTAACGCAATACAGTATATTTCATGCCAAAAATCGCGGCATAGTAATGCAAATACTTCTCGCATGTCAACTTATTGATGGCATACGGCGAAATCAGCTGTGGGTTTAAATTTTCGGGTGTTGGAATTTGATCGGTCTCCCCGGCCAAGGCCCCACCAGATGAAGCAAAGATCACCTTCTTGACATCCACTTTCTTGCAGATCTCAAGAACGTTGATCAGCCCCTCCACATTGATTTTCAAGTCTAAGAGCGGGTCTTCAACAGACTTTGGCACCGATTTTTGTGCAGCATGGATGTTGATCACTTCCGGCTGTTCTTCTCTCAAAACCTCTTCAAGTCGGTCGCGTTGTTCAACAATATCTAGTTCATAAAAGCGGGCATCTGGATACAGATTTTCTCGCTTTCCTGTGGATAAGTTGTCTACAACAACCACTTCATGACCTTCTGCCAAATAATGATCAACGACATGTGAAGCGATAAATCCAGCCCCACCAATTACCACAATTTTCATCTGTTTCACCCCGGAAATTTAAATTACATGCTGCTATTCTCCTCTTTTGTTGCATATCCAGTTTGACAGTTGTGATGATGAACGTTCCCCCTGCAATAATGATACCAATCTTCTTGTAATCTTTGTGCAACAATATTTCAACAATGTAACAAAACAAACATGCACGTTTCTAAATTTGCTTCTCCAGAAACGCATTGATCACTGATTTTGCTTATTTATAACCTGATTTCCAAAGGTCTTTTACAAGTATCCCCTCTGATGTTTGATCATTCATATAATTATTAATATATTTAAGGATGAGGTTCTGTTACCCAATACTCAAAAGTCGTTAACGTCTTTGGCAATCACACGGAGTTCATCTGAGCTAAAAACGCAAAGTTAGCGGAGTGGTCAAACGATGGGGACAAAGTACGTGGCCACGATCTAGTTTTGCAACAAAATATAAAGTAAGGGGAGGCCATTGTATGGCAAAGTTCATTGTTCAGTTTCGTCGCGATCGGGACTACCTTATCTGGATTGGAATGTACCTTAAACAACTGTTCCAGACCAAACGATTTCCAGATTGGCAACGAATCAAATGCAGCCGTAGTCCCATTCAAATTCGTCTATACGATGCTCTCAAACGTGAAGGTTATCGAGTCAAGGCCGAATATGAAACTTGTGGTTACCAGGTTGATTTGGTTATCAAGAAGTATCGCCTGGCCATCGAGTGTGATGGGGCCGCTTTCCACTCTAGTCCGGAACAAAAGAAACGCGACCGGAAAAAAACGGCGGTTTTGTCTAAGCATGGTTGGAAAGTGATGCGCTTCAAAGGATGGCAGATCAATAAACAAGTGGAGAAGTGCGTAGAGCGAATCAATGAGTATACTGGTATCCACCGCAAACGCTGGTGGCAAATATGGTGAAGTATTTTTCGATGAGGATTACATTTATCTAGACACGCTCATTTATGTGACGTAAAAGCGGCGGAAAAACCTTTTCCCGATGAGCGCCTCGTCACGTGTGAAGCACATGGGAAAACGATTCCTCCGCCGCTACCTATTCATCAGACAACCTTACTCCACTTATGACTCCGATCATCGTTCCGCTTCCATTGCGTCTGCTTTCGTTCTATGAACCGTACCAAATGGATGCTCAGGTGGCGCATAAATGGAATAAAGCTTCAAGGGTTTATTGCCTGTGTTTGTTAAATTATGCCATTTACCGGCAGGTACCATGATTGCATAATCATCATAAACTTCTGCTCTAAAATCCAATCGATCTTTGCTATCACCCATTTGAACCAATCCTCGCCCTTGTTCAATCCGTAAGAATTGATCCACATTGGGATGAACCTCTAACCCAATGTCATCGCCGACACCGATACACATCAAGGTCACTTGCAAATGATCTCCTGTCCATAAGGCAGTGCGGTACGTATTATTTTGCTTTGTCGCCTTTTCAATATTCACAACAAATGGTGTTTTTCCATAATCCCTTAATTCAATGCCAACTTGATTGAACGATAACGAACTTAAACGGTTAGCATGATGCATCTCGTTATGACAAGCACTTAAAAACACCTCGCCTACTGGCGAATGTTGGGTAAGTAAATAACTATTCCAATTTTCTTTATAATCCCTCGTTGCCACTTCATAAGCTTTTTGTATTCCCTCTTCATAAGAGTCAAATGGAACTTGATCGATTTGATAAACAGGCTGTCTTCCTGTGAGCATAACATACAGATCAGTCAATTGATGCAAATAGGCTTTTTCATCTTCTAACGTTTGAAGGATCTCCCTTTTATGCTTTTGATTAGGCGCAAATTTGACTAGCCGTCCCAATAAATCAATCTCCGTCGCTTCTCTTTTTATTCCAGCAAGTATGGCATCACACACTTGGCGGTTAGGCTGTGGTAAGTTGCCGTAATAAAGGTATGGATTCATATAATGGGGATAGACCACTCTGCTCATTCCCTTCACCGTTTTTATAAAACATCCTATGCACTCTGGTCAGGGAAAATACATTACTACATTCCCGAAGCTAGTGTTTAGAACAGGTGTTCCATACTCAGCTATCCTTCATGAATACGCCTCCTCGCTGCTACTACCATGTCCGCCGCTACTTACCAGTAATGATTGTTCAACAATCCAGGCGGCATTGAGGAATATTGGGAACAATAAACTGGTTGCTTGTTCACTTCAGGGTAAAACAATAACCAGTTGGCAAATTTCGTATTCAAAGGCGGGCCAAAGATTCCCTTAGTAAGTGGGTTGGTCATTGCTCCGTCGATTATGTTGCTCATGCTCAGTGCCATTATCTATATCTATTTTATTGCAAGAGATATTTTTAGCTGCATTTAGCATTTAATTAGGTGAGAACTGAAAAAAGCGGGAATATAATGTAGGAAGTTGTCGTAAAGGTAGGGAGGATAATGAGATCACAGAAACACTAAAAGGTAAAGTGAAAGATGTAGTTGAGAAGTCCGGTAATCTGGAAGAAGCCGATTAAGACACTAATTGGAACAATAGAATATATGGTTTACTTTATCGCAAACCATAAATTCTTATTTAAGAGGTGATTAAATTGAATTCATTTTATGTCAAGGTGGTAAGTGGTCTCGTTGTCTTTTCTGTTGCCATTGCCGGTTGTTCCACACCCGTCTCCAAGACAGAAGAGGGAGTAACAGCAGAGCAAAACAAAGAAACTAAAAAAGCGTATGCGACAGAAGTCGAAGAAATGTTAAAAGAAGGTCCCGGCAAATATGCGGGTGATGCCTATCATAAAGAAAATGCCAACAAAGAGTTAGATACGCTACCTAAAAATCTCACAGGCGAACAAGTATACCAGAAGTTAGTTGAACTTTTTGCAGAGGATTATCAACCCTATGTGAAAAAATTGGATGCATTTGACACTACATATACTATTGGTGGCGACCCAGGTGACTTAAAAACGCTTTCAGGCAAGCAGTTGAATGTCATGATCCTGATTGACTCCTCAGGAAGCATGGCTGGTAAGGTCGACGGCTTTTCCAAAATGACTCTTGCGAAACAGGCGGTTTCCCGTTTTGCTTCTTCACTTTCCACACATGCTAACGTCTCTTTAAGGGTGTATGGCCATAAAGGCAGCAATGCTGATAAAGATAAAGACATCTCTTGTAAAAGCACCGAAGTCGTTTATCCTTTGGGTAAATACGATCAACAAAGGTTTAACAAGGCGTTGGACGCATTTAAACCCACTGGATGGACACCCATTGCATTGGCAATGAAAGAAGCGGCAAATGATCTAGCGAAAATAAATGGCCCCTCGGAAAATTTGGTTTATGTAGTAAGTGACGGCATTGAAACTTGTGGCGGGAATCCGGTTCAAGTGGCGCAAGAGTTGAATAAATCCAATGTCAAAGCCGTGGTAAATATTATCGGATTTGATGTGGATAATGCAGGTCAAAAAGCGTTGCAGGAAGTCGCTAAGGCTGGCGGCGGCGAATATGCAACAGTCCGTAATGATGAAGGGTTGCGGCGATATTTTGATACCCAAAGAATGAAAATCTGGGATCAATGGTTAATGTGGAAAGTTAGAAATACTAGCAACATTATTCAACAATTTACTCGAAAGGAACGTGAATTGCAAAGACTTACTTTTGGTGGACTTGGAATAGATAAACTATCTATGACAGAGTCACATCGTATGAGAGTTGCCGTGAGCCATTTGCAGAGTAGAGATAAACTGTCTATCGAAGAAGCTGATAAAGTCAGAGAGTTAATCAATAATCGCGAGGATAAAATTGACAAATATAGAAAGAGCCGTTATGACTCCTTAATAAAACTCCTAAAGGAGAACAAAGAGAAAATAGAAAAACTCGTAGAGAAAAAAGGCGAGAACAAGATGGATGAATATGATACCAACTAATAACGAAGGCAAATCAATATTTTAGAGGTCGTTCAGTCATAAAAAATTATGTAGATTGCTTATCTTTGTACAAAGATAAGCTATTGTACATCCTTCTTTTTGGATTTACCATTGCGTTTCCACTCTTTTTTATCAATCAATTTGTATCCACATTCTATTATAATCTCTTTGCATTGGTAGGAGTTATGGAATTAGGGAGTTACCCACAGTTCATCTTTTCTACCATTACTATCTTTATCAGACGAATTTCATTTATTTTGTTAAAAGTAAGTTGATCGAAGCTTATACTTATTATGATAAGAAGAAT
This sequence comes from Laceyella sediminis, assembly GCF_003003125.1. GTDB lineage: Bacteria > Bacillota > Bacilli > Thermoactinomycetales > Thermoactinomycetaceae > Laceyella > Laceyella tengchongensis. The sequence continues at coordinate 55,071 of NZ_PVTZ01000014.1, forward strand.
AAAGGAGATGATGATGATTAAAGAGGAAATCAAAAAAGATTCGGCTGATAAACTTTTCGATTTTGGAGCGAATGTGATTATTGTGGCTATCGTTGTAGCTGTTGCATTAATTGGATTAGGCTTAGCAATTGAATGGATCTAAATAGATAAGAAACGACGATGAGAGTCATCTCTTTTCTCATCGTCGTTTCTTATTGCATCCTCATATGGCCTCAACTTTTAAAATCGGTGATCGGCGTTACCGTTCCCTTTTCTACTTTATAAACTTCATCACACAACTTCTCGATTTCTTCCATATAATGACTTGCTAAGAGAATACTTACCCCATCTTTGCGTAAGTTCAATAGAAGTTGATGAAGCATTTCCACTCCATCCGTGTCTAATCCATTTGTAGGTTCATCCAACAAGAGGAGTTTTGGTTGTTCCATGATGGCTTGTGCAATTCCTAATCGCTGGCGCATTCCCAATGAATACTTACGGACGGCCTTTTTATCACGGGGATCAAGACCTACTTGCTCCATTACTTGTTCAATGTCGGCATCAGATATTTTATTTCTTAGTGAGGCCAACATTTTCAAATTCTTAAAGCCACTATATTCAGGAATAAATCCGGGTGTTTCGATAATCACACCTACATTTTGCGGGAAGGTTCCATCTTTGCCTACTTCTTTATCAAAAACAAAAATGCGCCCTTCTGTCGGATAAACAAAACCACTAATCATTCGAAATAACATCGTTTTACCCGACCCATTTCTGCCGACTAAGCCAACAATTTTCCCTTCGGCAACTTCAAGATTGACTTGGCTAAGTATCTGCTTTTGATCAATGATCTTCGAAACGTTTTCTAATTTCACTGCCAATTTCGATTCCATCATGAAAACCTCCGACTACGTTTTTATTGCAAACTATCTTTATGCGCATATCCGAATATATCGGCTTTTTTCACATACAAATAACCCATATACATAGAAAGCATCAAAACAATCGCATTATAAACAAAGGACCAAGACAGGCTAAAACTGGGAACATACGGATCTACCATGGTATGCCGAAGAAACATCCCCTGATTGCCTGGGAACCATTTTATCAACTGCTTGCCAAATAAAGGACTAAAACAAGAAACGACATAAAGCACAGAAATAAAAAGAATTGGCTTAAATACACTCTTCCATTTTACAGCCAACGCTAGCTGTAGGACTGCCATCGCTAAACTGGTACTCCAGCATAATACAAATACCCATGCTAGCATGGTAAATGGATGGATACCGGTAAACTGCAATGGCCCGTCAGTTCCTTGCCATTTGCCCAAATGAGCCGCCCATGAAAATTGGCTAGATCCTATCACTAAAATCGTACAGATAGCCATGAAATAATAAACAAATGAAGTTACCCCTAATGCAAGAACCTTCTTTATCCACCATTTGTTGCGCGTAGAATAGCGCGGCAAAACAAATATTGCACGCTCCACCCATTCACTGCACGTAGCGTTCCCAATTAATACAAGGAACAATAAGTTGAGAATAAGCCATTTTGACCATTCATAAAATGATACATCATCCTGAGCAATGGGTCCCCCCAATGAAACCATAACAAGATCCCATACAGTGATTAACTCTTCATGACCACCTGATGAAGAACGGAGCATAGCGGCGCTACTCATACTAACCAAGACGAAGAGACCACATGCAATGATCGCGTACCATCTTTTTTTCATTCTGCCACTCCTAGATTTATGTCTTCCTTCGAGATTTTTACACTACCCCATATCCATAATAGAACGGCTACTACCATCCAGTACCCAATCGATATACCTACTTGAGACCAAGATGAGAAAAGATCATTTATATCCAATAGGTGATACACAAAATGTCGCGGAAATAAAAATGCACTCTCTACTAACGGAATCCGAAACAACAATAAGACATAGCCCAAAAATGGAATACACGAAGAGATAATAAGCCCCCACACTTCACTTCGTGTATACATGGATGCAATGAAGGTTATAAGACCAAAAGTAAATAACCCGAAATATAACAAACATCCTATTTGAAACAAGACGATACTCGGTGCCATGCTCCCTATGATCTGTGGTTGCACTGGCAAAGGGAACAAATGCTGTACCTTAGCCACGCTCCATCCCTCATCCCACGGAAGATATAAGAATCCAATCAAATATGCATACGCCATTAGAAAAAAAACATAACACAAGGTTAATAAAGCAAGAATAACCACTTTACCAAACCACCAACCCGTACGACTACCAATGCGTAACATCCACTGTTCTTTACTATCTTGATCAAACATTAAATCGCTGACCAAGAATAAAAAAAACGGAATCATAAAGATGAAAATATAGCTATAGCTGAACAAATCAAATAAGATGTCCCATATATTTAATACATGTTGTTGAATTCCCATATTGTTTAGCTGAATGATAAATCGGTTCGCTTCCTGGTAAAATAAGACAGGGCAAACTATCAAAAATACATACCACCTGACTTTCGTAAATTGACGCTTAAGTCCAATCCAAATGAAATGAGTATATGAAGCACCCCAAAAATTCATTATTCCACCTCATGACTAGATACTTTTTTCCAAACAAACACTAAACTAACCATAAATATAATTAGTAGTTCGCCAAAAGCAGTCCACCCGGTTGAAAAGTTCGCAGTGTGAGGTAAAAACGTTGATGGGGGCTTTAAAGCACTAAGCGTTTCAATTTGTGCAAACAAAAAGTTAAATACATGATAGAATATAAAGGGAATCGTTAAAATCAGGTAGCGCTTCTGTATATAGAGTGATAACCCAAAGCCAAAAGTAGCATAAACGACACCAAATACAAAATGAAGGAACACATAAACGAACATATAAAGCACGACATTCTCTGGTAACAAGCTCGAAAACGCCCCACCTATTTGGTTATCTGCATCAAACGTCTTCGGATAAATACTTAGAGTAAAAATAGTGAGCATCAATGTGGGAACACTAGTAACTACCCCACCAACCAACGCATTGATTAACAACTTTATTCTCACATAAGTACGATGTTCCATCCGCATCCGCACAAAATTTAGATACCCGCTATTACGCTCCATAGCATATGTATCCGCAAATGGCCAAACACAAATGATCGGTACCACAAACGAGTAAATCTCTAATCCAAATACCCAAGGAAAATATGCCTGTTCAGCAACGATTGGTCGTGGTAAACCAGCCATCATTATCCCAACACTGCAAAGAGCAATCGCCACAAATAAAGCTAGAAAGAAGTTTTTCCCCAAAAATGCGCGTGATAATTCTTGTCTAAAAACAGCCATGTACTCGTACACCCCTATCTAAAGATAAACCGCATTCAACGTTGAATGCGGTTTCTAATTAAAATGAATAATAGTACTTCTACATCACTTAAAAGCGGACGTAAATAGAATCAAGCGAAAGAAGGTAAACTTTACAAAGTCACCTCGCCAATTGTAAATAAAAACAACAAGTCTATATAATATAAAATTCAATCTAAAGTCAATAAAAAAACGCAATAATCATACATATTCGCGAAGACTCCTCCTCACCTCTGGAAGGGGAGAATGCAGGAAAATCCCCCTTTGTCAGCGCCGTTTTATGATTTGCGCATGCTTTGCCACTCTCGCAATGAAAAAGAGACATCCCCGCCTTTTGAGGCGACTTCTTCATCTTCCAATGTCAAAAATCTTGCGATGGTGAACTCCAAACGATCCACCTCTCTCACTGTTTCTGTACTTACCTCATTTAAGTTGATCAACATGAAATTATCAACAGGGACATTCGGCTCAATAATCTCCGTCAAATCATCATTCGTCCAAGCGGTAAACACCTTGTCTTGGCTAATCACATTAAAGGTTCCTTCACGGAGAATGGCTTGACCCCTTATCAGTTTGAGGTGGCAAAAGGGGTAATGATAACCGTTAGTGCTGTCTATTTTAAGTGGCACTTCTGTTTTGTTTTCCACTCTGTACTTGACATACAAAAAATAATCTGTCATTTGCGGGTTGTTGTCCAACGCTCTCTTGATGCGCACGTCTCTGATGTCTGTGGCCCGCAAGAGTTTGATCTGTAGAAAAGAAACGGCCACATTGCCATCATTGAGCATGCGATCTTCCATCTTAGCATCAGTTACTTTTTGCACGGTAAAATCTCCATATGCCGGGTAGTGAATCATAGATTTGTCTTCATCAAACGGAATATTCTCATCTGTTACATAAAGTGTCTCATTGCTTCTCAACGTCCCTCCGCCCTGATCACCTAAACATTTGGTGAACCGATTACTGAATTGCGTCACCTTGACAGGCTTTAGGACATCCGGCTCCGGATCACGATTGGCGCACGAGCTTAAACACAAAGCCACTGCCACAAGCAACACAGGGAGGGCGTTCATTTTATTCCTCCTTCGGGTTTTTTTAAAGGAAATGGTTCAAATTCCATTTGCACATGATGCAAATATTTGTAATCATATTCTCTCGCAACCCCGTATTTGAGCCTTAATCTCACGAATTTTAACTCTTTCTGTTTTTCCGTTCCTGCTACGACCCGTTTGCCAGTAGTATTGGTGACAGTGATGTCCACTTTGGGGCCATCTTCTTTGATCGGCATAAGTTGGTATGTGTCATCGACAGTGTAAAATTGCCTTTGGCCGTATCTCGTCTTCATGGTCCGTTTTTTGTTTGTCAGGTGAACGACGAGGTACTGGTCCTGATAGGTGCCCACAATCAATTTGTTAGTCACTTTCCCATCCTCAATGACAAATGGATAAACCTGGTTATACATTGCGGCGCCTTGGCCTTGAATCACTGAATGGGAATAGGTGAGTACCAAAAAGAAAAAAAGGGAAAACAAAAATGTGAAAAAGCTGATCCAATACATGATGTGCTGTGATCGATCGGGCATGGTTCGCTTTTGGAAATAAACATAAAGCGAAATGACAATCAATGTAATCAAGGGAATTTCATTCAAGGTGGACAAGTCTTGAATCATGAACTGCAAATCAAAATCACTTTGCGCATTACCCCAGATGGCAAAAAGCCGATCGGTTTCTTTTGAGAAAATGAAATAGGCCCCAAGGAAAAGAACGAAACAGACGATCTGCGCCAGCACATGGATTCCGCGCTTTTTCCATGGCGGTAGGGTGGCAATCCCCATCTGATTGACAATATGATATGTGCAAATAGCCATAATCCCATAAATGACAAACAGCAACATCTCGATGAAGGTGACAATCAACCAACTGCTATTTAGCATTTCAGCGATGGTCACTTCCGTATAATAATGAGGAATGCCAAAATAGGATAAATAACTGGCTTTATAAGAGTACACATACAGATAAGCGAAGAGCGCGATCACAGCCAGAATAATTTCCACTGTCAAGATACGCATGATGATGGGATGCCTTTCAGAGAAGCGCACTTCTTGCGTATCCGGGCTGACGAGGTTGATTTTCAATTCGTTTTTTCCACGATACCATGAAAGAGGGCGTGTTGAGTGGTGGCTTTGTCCGTACCTTTTGTTTCGCAAGCGATCCACCCCTAAGTATGCCGTTTATCATTTGTTTTCATTATATTCAGTTTTATCTTATCATTTCTTGAAAGCGGGGTCTAACATGAAGCATTGGCATATCTGGCTCCTAGTCTCCCTTCTAATCATTTCAGGTTACACACTGTGGGGAAATGAGCCAGCACCAAGCACACAAGGGCGGCTTGTAGAACAGGGGAAAATCATCTACAAAGATCCCATCTACTATGAGAGTGGCGAATATTATGACCTAAAGCCAAGCGATCTACAACCGCTCCCTTATTCAAGGATAACAAAACCAACGCCGAGCCTGATGGAAGCCAAAAAGATTTTAAGGGATTTGACAAGCACCTACTTATACATGTATCCAAAAGTGCAAATCATCGATCTTGACAACGACAACCAACCCGAAGTGGTCGGTTTCTTTGAAAACATTGCAAACTTCGATGAAAACGGAGCCATGCGAATCTATCTAGCCAAATATAAAAACAAAAAGTGGGTTCTGGAACAAGGCTATTTGTTTGTTGATATTTTTTGCAGAGATAGTCGTTTCTTCAAAGGGAAGCTAACCGCAAACAAGCATGCGATTTTCTTGGCCTGTGAAAATAACAAGCATGAAAAATGGACCTACTATATTGTCACACTAAAAAACGGAAAGCCTGTGTTTTTAGCGGAAGATGTGCCTTCCCCTTCATGGGCGGTTAACGCCCCTCAAGCAGAGGACGAACCTTATTCCGATCTGCTTGGTAGCCATGTGCCTCTCTTCCCCAAAGACATAAACCAGGATGGAATCATGGAGATTCCCGGTCTTCACTTCCCAATGGAATACAAATCCGGCATTCCGATCATAGGAAAAACAGATCAATCTCCGCAAGTGGCTTGGTATCAAGTCCAGCCAAATAACACATTCACATTGGTCAAAACGACACTATATGACGTAAGCAAAGAAGTCGGCAAATTAAAACAGCCATCACACCTTTTCGACCGTTATTTGCCTGAAAATCTCGTCATCAACACGCCAGCATACCAAAAGGTGCTCAGCGAATTGGCAAAGTTAAAGCAGGAACCGGTGCGGTTGGCCACATTTCAAAAAGGCCTAGAAGTGGGAAGCCATATCCTCATCGAAGGGGCATTGAAAGAAACGTCTCCCCATTTCCGAGGTTTACAGGCCGGCCAAGATTTGCTTATCATCCGCTCCGGTAAAACATACGCACTTATGCGCTTTGGCAACTACGCCTTCGCGATTGATCAGAATGGAGACACTCAATCTCTTAGCGCATTGAACAAAATCGACGTCCTCAAGCCTCTAACGCAGCAAAATCCCTTTCCTTACACAGATGATCCCGGATATCATTCCTTACTTGATTCCCCTGAACTCTTTTACGCCCATCTGGAGAAATTTATCAACACCTTCTCGCAAAAAAAATTAGAAGCTTCTAACAAGGGGAATTATGAGATCGTGCAAGATCTGATTGCATGGGATTCGCCCGCGGAAAAGGAAGTGAAGAAGGCCATTACCAACACACGTGGAAAAAAAGAGGCGCCAATGAAACTGCTTAAGGCCAAGATCGATCGCCACAGCCATGTCATCCTGAACAAATCCCAACATAGCATACGGGTGTTGGAAGAATATCAACTAGCTCAACTTGGCAACACGACGAAGATAAAATTGACAAACAACTATATTTTATCTATGGATGCATTCGGATTTAAAGTGATCCAACTAGGGCGTGTCTGGTGAATCAAGTTAGTAGGGAAGAAGCGGCGAAAAGCACCAACACAGCATCCAGAGAAATAATATACTTGATATCAAGGGTGGAAAAGTCTCTCTTCCTCCCTCCAATCCATAACCAGAAACTAGGTGAAACCATGATCGAAACGTATGTGCAAAACGGTGTGAAAACTACCCTGATCGACTTGAGCAATGATACGTCCTCCTTTGAACCCAACCCCCATCACATTCAGTACTTTGATCATCAGCATGGCATCAGCGTCTCCAATCACCTGTTAGGCCTAAACGAATCGCATTGGCCGGAAGGAAAAGCATGGGCGGTAGAAGAAGTGAAGTTGTCCACTCATGCTGGGACGCATGTGGACGCCCCATACCATTATGGACCGACTGTCGGCGACCAGCCAGCCAAAACGATTGATCAAGTACCCCTGCGCTGGTGCTACGGGGACGGGGTGGTGCTGAACATGACCCACAAAGGCAAAGGAGAAGGCATCACCATCGACGACATCCAAACTGAACTCACCCGCATCCGTTATGAGTTGAAACCTTACGACATCGTCCTCATCCGCACCGACACATCAAAACGGTACAACGAAGCGCACTATGATCTAAGCCACCCGGGCCTGCTGGCTTCTTCAACTGAATGGCTGATTGATCAAGGTGTGCGGTTGATTGGCATCGATGCTTGGGGGTTGGATCGCCCCTTTGACGTCATGGCGCAAGAAGCCAAGCAAGGGAAAACACAATTTTGGGAAGCCCACTTAGTCGGCCAAAAGAAAGAATATTGCCAGATTGAGAAATTGTGCAACTTGGACAAGATCCCCGTGTCCCATGGCTTCAAAGTAGCGGCGTTCCCAATCAACATCCAAAACGCCAGCGCCGGTTGGAGCCGTGTCGTGGCCATCTTGGAGGAAAATGTCTGAAGCGCGCCAGGAGATGATTCACCTTTCGCAAATCATGGAGCTGCTTCGACGCCGCTTTGCTCCACTGTGAAGCTTGCGGGGCAAAGCGGGAACATCCCTCCCTATCCGGTGTCTGACTTCCCGGCTTCTTTCACCGCTATCTGTTAAAATGATCCAGTGTTTGCCATTTGTCATAGACTTCCGTCTTACCCACACGATACAATAATGAAAGATCATTTGTTTGATTGTTACCCATCCTGCGAGGAGGGCTGGAGATGAAGCCGTCCTATTATTCAATTCGCCGTCATGTGATCCATGGAATCAACGCGTATTGCCTAGAGCAGTATCCGTATGAAGGATACGGCTTTTTGGCCGGGCGCGACTTTACGATCACCCATTTTTTCCCGATTCAAAGCCAGAATCATCGTACTTGCTCTTGGGAGTTGGAGCCAAGGTCTTACAGGGATAACATCAAGCAGATGCGCCAACTCCAGTTGGACTGGCTCGGCGTCGTTCATTCTCATCCCGTTTCCCAAGCCTATCCTTCAGCCCGCGACCTGACCGGTTGGCATTTCCACGACAAAAGCTTGTGGATTATGTCGCTCAAGGATAAAGAATTCCAACTTTGCGCTTACTATATACAAGAAAAAAACATCCTTCCCATCATGTTTGAAATTATTGAATAGCACACCATAGGGAGAAGATGAATCATGTCTTTATCCATTTCCGCATTACATACTGACAAATACCAACTGACGATGATGTACGCCCACTACAAAAACGGGACGCACCAAAACCGGCGGGCTTTTGACTTGTACTTCCGCAAACTCCCTTTCGGCAACGGTTATGTCGTGTTTGCCGGTTTGGAAAGGGTGGTTCAATACTTAGAAGGCCTTCGTTTTCAAGAGGAAGACATCCGTTTTCTTGAGCGAGAAATGGCATTTGAACCGGAATTTCTGGATTTGCTCCGCTCTTTTCGCTTTACAGGCACGCTCCATGCTATGCCCGAAGGGACGCTCGCGTTTCCGGGTGAACCCTTAATCCGGGTAGAGGGCAATATCATGGAACTTCAACTGATCGAAACAGCCCTCTTGAATTTCGTTGGTTACCAATCCCTGATCGCCACCAAAGCTGCCCGGGTTCGCCATGTAGCTAGACAAGACACCCTCCTCGAGTTCGGCACGCGCCGGGCGCAAGAAAAGGATGCGGCGGTTTGGGGCACGCGGGCGGCTTACATCGGCGGATTCGACGCGACATCCAACACGTACGCCAGCCAACGCTTCGGCATACCTAGTAGCGGCACGCACGCGCATGCATGGGTACAAGACTTCCCCACTGAGCTGGAAGCATTCCGAGCATACGCCGCCGCCTTTCCCGAAGCCACCACGCTGTTGGTCGACACCTACGATACCCTGAAAAGCGGCGTGCCCCATGCGATTAAGGTGGGGTTAGAGCTGAAACAGCAAGGGAACAAGCTGGCTGGCATTCGTTTGGACAGCGGCGACCTCGCTTATCTGTCCAAACAAGCGCGGATCATGCTGGACGAAGCGGGACTCACCGACACCAAAATTACCGCTTCCAGCGATTTGGATGAGTTCACGATCCTCAACCTGAAGTCGCAGGGCGCCAAGATCGACGCTTGGGGTGTCGGTACCAAATTGATTACCGCGTTTGACCAACCGGCGTTAGGGGCTGTCTATAAGATGGTGGCCCGCCTGGAAGATGGGGAATGGGCACCCACGATCAAAATTTCGTCCAACCCGGCAAAAATCACCACGCCGTGCCGCAAGAACGTCTACCGCATCATTGACCGCAAATCGGGCAAAGCGAGAGGCGATCTAATCACCGCCGTCGAAGAGACGATCGATGAAAGCAAACCACTTCACTTGTTCGACCCTGAACATCCATTCAGACGGAAGAAAGTGAAGCATTACCAAGCAATGCCACTATTGCAACCGATCTTCCAAAACGGCAAGCGCGTTTATCAACTGCCTCCCCTGTCGGAGATCCGCAAACACCACCAGCAACAACTCTCTTTGTTCTGGGAAGAGTATTTGCGCATTCTGAACCCTGAAGTATATCCTGTCAGCTTGTCGCGACAATTGTGGGACACCAAGCAGCAGTTGCTTAACCGCATCTACGATTCCATCAAAGCAGAAGAATGATTCATGTCTAACTTCCTTGACCAAATACTGCCGCCTCCTTGGGAGGCGGCAGTGTTTTTGCCTTGATCTCATGGGCGCATAACCTCATAATGAAATGAATCCCTACTTAAAGGAGCGTGAAAAGATGATCGTGATCCGCCCCGCCACGCCTGCCGATTTGCCATCACTCGTCGATATTTACAATTACGCCGTCTTGGAGACGACCGCCACCTTCGATTTGGAAGCACAGACCGTGGCCGAACGCCAAGCTTGGTTTGCCAGCCACTCCCCTGACGTCCATCCGCTCATCGTCGCCGAAGAAGATGGAACCATTCTCGGTTACAGCGGGCTCTTGCCATACCGTACCAAACCAGCTTACCGCCACACAGTGGAACTCTCCATCTACGTCCATCCTGAGGCGCAAGGCCGCGGACTTGGCAAACAGCTGATGCGATCCATCATTGCGCGGGCACAGGAATTTGGCCACCATGTCATCATCGCTGGCATCACTGGGGGCAACGAAAGCAGTTTTCGGTTGCATAAGCAATTTGGATTCAGAGAAGTGGGAATCCTGCGCGAAGTGGGATATAAGTTTGGCAAATGGCATGATGTCCACTTTTATCAATTGACCTTGCCTTCCCGCTAAACGATCAAGCGGTTAGAGACGATGCCAGTACAACCCGCCTTTCCCCATCCTGTAACAGGGGAAAGGCCTCCCCGTCGCGAATACCTAAACATTGCAATCCATGCGAGAAAGGGCGAGCTGGCTTGAAATGTTACGAAGAGTATTGCGCACACATCAAAACGTTGTGGCGTGAGAAGCAGGTGATCCTGCACCTTGTTCATCCTGAGCGGCTGGAGTTGCGGTTTGACCCGTCCGCCGTTCAGTCGCTGATCCACAAACACCAGCTGGAGGAAAAAGCATTCTACCAATGCCTTGAAGAAATTCCACGTTATTTGCTAGCCATCCTGAATCAAGACGAGGAACTCCTAATCGACATGGAGTTAAAATATTACGAAGAGGAAGGCATCCTATTGGCAGAAGGCGAGCAATTGAGCCGCGAAGTACAGGAGAAACTGAAAACAATCGAAAAGCTCTTCTACCATCCACAATTGTCGCAATCCCTCAAGATCAAGCAAACAGCCAAGACCAAATTGCTAAGCGGATTCAGCTGGGAAATCAATCAAAAGACGTTCGACCACCAACAAGGCAGGCTGGAGGCGCTCCGCTATGCCCAATTAAAAATTGAAATCACATCACCATCCAACCACTCACGAAAACAGCCTTGGCTACGCTATATTTTGGACAACGAACCTCATAAAGAAGAAGTGGCATTAACTTTGACCCCTGATGACATCGACTATCTGCTGATGGAGTTGACAAAAATGAAAAAGGTGATGTCACGTGAATAAACGCGACGACCACTTCCCCTACCGAAGAGATAAAACGCGCACCAGCGAAGAAAAACAAATCACCGCCTTGCTCAGGTTTCTTCATCATTCCGCCGTCAAACAGGGTCTGTATCCCGGGCTGGAGGAAGAGCGGGCGCTATCCAAAGATTTGCTCACCCTCCGTCGGCAAGCGCTATTTCCCCAGTCCCCGGCCAGACAGAACGCCAACTCGCTGTGGCGCTTTATGCATGCAGACACCTTTAGCAAGCTCCGCAAATATTTCACCCTTCTGGAAGAGCGTTTCGATGACATGCATGATCGCGTCCAAACGCTAGGCATTATCAAAGACCTCCTTCAACAGCTCAAAAACGACCTCCACCCCGATTTGCACAAATACGAGCGGCGCATCTGCCTCATCATTCACGACGCCATTCACAAGACCAAGGCGGAACGGCTGACTGCCGAGCATCTCGACGTTCTGTCCCGCTCCATCGACACGTTGTTAAACGGAAACTGCAACAAGCAAACGTTTCAGCGCGTGGATCAGTGGTTGCGTCACCACGGTCTCAATTGGATTATGGGGGATGACGGCGAATGAAAACACTTTTTTTGGACACCACCATTTTGGCGGATCGGTATTTAGCCAACACCGAGCGCCAACGGCAAATTCGGCAGCAACTAAACGGCAAATCGCTCACTACCTCCAATTATGTCATCGGCGAATTGAAAAACAGCTTTTTGAAAAACAGCATCACCCTTCATACTCTCTTGCTAGAGGAAGCGACAGTAGAAGACGCGCTGGCTCGGCTCGGACAGCGTTGCTTCAGTACGCGGCAATTTGACCGTGTGTTAAAAGTGTTCGCCTATCTAGCTAAAAAGGTGGGTTATGACAAGGAGGAATTGCTAGAGCGCCTTGACATCCTGATTGAAGATGAATTTGAAATCCTATTCATCGACGGCATTGATGAAGTGATCGACGAATGCCAATGCATTCGGGCCCATGCCACACCCGTCAAAGAAGGGAAACGGTGGATTCTAGATCTCGGTTGCCGCCAACAACCGCAACCCTCTTGCGACATTGAGGCATTTTACGCCAAATGCCGGGAAGAATTGGCCTCGCTGACGCAAATCGCAGAAGCAGAGCGCATTATTAACGTCGACAATCTCACCGGCATGCTATCTGGTCAAAAGAGCAAATACGGGCGCAATTGTTGGAGCGTGGGCGATGCTATCATTTGCGCAGAAGTTCCTGCCGATCAGTGGATTTACACCTCCAATCTGAAAGATTACGGCCCGCTCAGCAGACACTTGGGAAAGAAATTATGGAGGGAAGGAACCGAACATCGCCCTTCATCACGAGACTCCATGTGATGCGTTCGCCACATGCAAAACGGCGCCTGTACCCAGTTGCTCAAGATGATGATTTAACTGGTCAATTCATTAAAAAAGAAGCCGGGGCTCACCCAGCTGGCTTGGTTGCGGAAGTGGTGCGAACAACATTGCGGGCTTTTCATTATTGAACGTTCGGTCGGTAAAGCTCTTTGTTCACCTTTCGCACCCATTTAGGCTTGTCAGCAGCCTGAAACCCGGCTCCCCAGCTTTGTTTAAAAATCAAGCTCAATGTTAATGCCATCCTCATCCGTATCAATCTCTACCTCTCTGGTTTCTCCATCCAATTCCTCATGATTCCATTCCAAATCCATCGGATCCCAATCTTTCATCATTATTCCTCCATCTCATTAATTGTCCTAATAATTTATTAAATTTACTGGTGAAAGTATTGGCTATGAATAAACAAATTCCTCCTATATCCCTGTTTTTAATTAAATATCAATTCGTCGACAACAATGAAACATTGCATCCCCCCAGCCCCTATCTTGTTTCATTCCCTTTCTTCCACAAAAATATCTGCAATCAAACTGAAAATTGTGATTTATTCTTTAACATTTCCCCTGCACGACTTCCCATCATGAGGGCGTAAAAAAACCTCCCGCTATGCACCACGGGAGGTTGTGGTTTAAGACTCTTCTTGCTTGCTCATCGCACGTAACCGCACCAGCCGGTACAGGTGGCTGACCACAACTTTCAACACCGCATAGGTCGGCACCGCCAACAACAGTCCCAAAAATCCGCCCAGGCTGCCGGCTACGAGCAATAACAATATGATGGTTAAAGGATGGACATCCAAACTTTTGCCCATCACATACGGGGAAACCAAGTTTCCCTCCAATTGCTGGGCTACAAAGGCCACCACCAACACCCAGACCACCATCATCGGTGAATCGATGAGGGCCACGATCACTGCCGGGATCGTCCCGATAAACGGACCAACAAGTGGGATCACATTGGTAAACATGGTTACTAGCGCCAAGATCAGCGAATAATCTAAACCAATGATCAAATAGCCGATATACACCAACACACCCACCAACAGGCTGACCAGCACTTGGCCCTTAATGTACGAACTGAGCGCAAAATCCATATCCCCGAGAATGCGGAGCCCCTGTTGCCGCTCTTTCTCAGGCAATAACCGCAAAAGGTACGAGGGAAACCGTTCCCCTTCTTTCAACATGTAATACAGGATGAACGGGACGGTCACGAATACGAGAATAATATTGGTGATCACTGAGAAAAAGTTGGCAATGTTCGTCCCAATCGTAGAAATGCTGCTCCGCAAATAATTGGACGCTGCCGTCGCCACTTGATTCCAGTCGATATAACTGGCCACCCAGGGATGATGGCTCCAATTGATCAGTTGCGTCTGTACGGAGTCGATCATTTGCGGAAAATTGGCCAACAAGCGGTTAAATTGCTCTTTGAGCAACGGACCGATCAGGAAGCCGACGAGCACCAACAACCCCAGCACCACTACATAAATCAGCAAAATACCCAATCCCCGCGGAATACCCCGCTTTTCCAAAAACCGCACCACCGGACGAAATAGGTAAAACAACACACCCGACACAAGGAACGGAAAAAACAGTGTTTGCACCAAAATGACCAACGGCTGGAAAATGAACTTGACCTTGTTTGCCAACAATATGATCAGCAACACCATGATCATTCCGTATCCTAACCGAAACAGCTTCGACTGCGGCATCTCCTCACCTAACTTTCTATTTGCTCTTTCGTTTTACATATGGCCGCATTCAACAGCCCTCCCAATATTAATACCATAGAAGAGAGGTAAAACCATCCTACCAATACGATAATTCCTCCCAAATTCCCATACACCAAGGAGTAATTGTTGAGGGAAACATAAAATGAAAACGCCAGTGAACTGGCTTGCCACCCCGCCATCGCAAAGAGGGCTCCTGGCAACGCTTGCCCAAAGGTGACATGGGTGTTGGGGGTGAATTTATACAAACACAAAAACACCATAAAAATAACCAGGCTACTCAACACCCAGCGAATCCATGTCCACACTTCATAAAACCATGCTGTCAAACCAAACATCCGAAATGCATATTGTCCCAACACTTTGCCGAAAATGGGCAACATCAGCGAAATCACCAGCGCCCCAAGCAAACCGAACATCAAGAATATTCCCAGCAAAACCTGCATCCAAAACGGCCTTTCTTTATGGACTCGATATGCATTGTCCATGATACGAATGATCGATTGAAAAACAACCGAGGCCAGATAAATAGTAATTACCAAGCTAAGCGATAACACCCCTTCGCGTTGCTCGTCCAAAATCACCGCCAGATTGGATTCCAACAATTCATAAGTGGAAGGCGGGGCGTAAGGCTGGATCATGGTCAGAATATCGGAACTGGTGAAAGGCAGAAAGCCCAACACCGTAACAGCAAGCAACAAAAAAGGGAAAATGGACATCAAAATATAATAAGCGAGTTGCGCGGACATATCAAAAACGTGCTCTTCTGCGATTCTTTTTTTTAATTCTTTCAGCACAGGAGTTAGTCTCATTGTTCCTCCTCAGGGCGCGAAAACATGGATGTCAATTATTAATGTATCCTTTTTTATACATAATTAACAACCCTTCGTCTACATAATCCGCTTTTCTTCTTTTATATTTAAGAAAATTTAAATATAATAGTTCCCAATTTTTTTAATAAGGTGTAATATAATAATAATCCACTACTTGTGAGGTGATCGGCATGAAAACATTAGCATTGCATGAGATTGGGGAAGTGATCCGCAAGGTCAGAAAAGAGCGTGGACTAAGACTAGAAGATTTGGCTGACGAAAACATATCCCCCGCCACGGTCAGTAACATCGAACGCGGCGTCGCCCACGTCAGTCCCGAAAAAATTTCATATTTATTGGAAAAATTAGATCTGCCGATGCATAAACTTCCTGAAATGCTGGTGAAAGAGCAATCCGAGTTAAAAAAAGTAAAATTTAAGATGCTCACGGTTGCTACGCTACGGCAGATCGGTCTCGTCGACGAAGCACTCCAGCAGTTGGAAGAGTTGGTGTTGGATGAATCGCATCCGTACATCGCCCACGCCTATTATTTAAAAGGCAAATGCTATATGTCTAAGAAAAAGTGGAAACAAGCAGAACGTGCACTGTACAATGCCCTACGCCTCTCCCAACAAAACTCTTACAAAGAGCAAAATATGGAAGCGGCCAGCTACTTGCTGTTGAGTCTCAGCAGCTACTACCAGAACCAGATGGAACAAGCCCTCTCATTCACTGACAACGGGCTGGAAGCGTTTTTGGAAAACGGAACCAACCAGCACATCAAAATCCTGCTCTACAGAAACAAAGGCATCTATTTGCATCGGTTGGGTCGGATCACCGAAGGCATGCGTCTGGTTCAAGAGATCTGGAGCCAAATTCCGAATATTGCAGATGCCGCAACTTTGCTTGGTTTCTACTGGTTGCGTGCAGAATTTTCGAGATTAATCGGCTTATACGAGGAGTCGATCGAATATGCCGAAGAAGGCATTGAAATTGCAAGACGTAACAAATTGTACGACAGCATGTGCGATCTGTGGATCGTTTTAGGGAGCGCCTACACGGCGACCAAAGACTGGTCCATGGCTGAAACCTCCTTCAAAATGGCGCTGAAAGTTGAAGAAAAGCACAAGGAAGAACAGCGCATCACCAAAGTGTACAACCGCTTAGGCACTTTGTACATGAAGCAGAACAGAATGGAAGATGCCCGAAATGCCTTGCTAAAAGCGATCCAACAAGCGGAAAAATATAACGACTCCAAGCATTTGAGCACCAGCCTTCTCACCATTGGCGAGCTCTCGTACACCGCCGGCAACGTGGAGGATGCGATCGCATACTATAAAAAAGCGTTGGATTTAACCCAAAAACATGGATATAAAGAGAAAGAGTACAAAGCATGGTTTAATCTGGCCAAATGTTACGATGGCGTGGACGAGCAGGAATTTCAGAATTGCATGCGAAATATGTATAATGTAAAGAGAGACTTTACTAGGATGGAGGTAGAAGAGCATGATTTTAAAGATTAAATATCTGTCAACTGCTATGGTCGTCCTCGGGATTGCTACCTCTACCGTATTTGGGCTAACTAGCCAGGTAGAGAATATCACAACCGCGAGCCAAGAGCCCGGCTGGCCGGCTCCCGGTTTTGAGAGCCAAGAACCGGGCTGGCCCATTCCGCCTTTGGCATAACTTTGTCTGTACAACGGAACCTAGTCTCAACTTCAGCCTATAGCGGCAACGCGGGCTGATCGATAGGGCAACAAAAGCGTCGTCACAGCTCAATTCCTATTACGCATGCATGCTACTTTTCGCAGGTAGCATCTTGCGGAAAATTTTTCCCATCAGCAGGGCTCCCATCTGGAGCGCTGCTTTTGTCATGATTGCAAGCGATTACAACGCCCATGCGGCTAACACATCGATACGGTTTTCTCATTATCTGCGGCGCCGATTGCAACGGTGTTTATCTACAAGCCCTTCACTCTGCAAAAGCGGTTGTGATATACTTTCAGTGAACTTGTACCTTCCCACAGAAAGGATGCCTGTACATGAAAGAAATGAACGCTCACCAAATCATCGAGTTCATTCAAAAAAGCGAAAAGAAAACTCCGGTTAAGATACATATCAAAGGTCAATTGGATCACATTGATTTCGGGCCAAATGTCCAAACGTTCATCACTGGGCAAGTGGGCGTTGTCTTTGGAGACTGGAAAGACCTTGAACCGGTGTTGACCGCTAACAAAGAGCACATCGAAGACTATGTAGTAGAGCATGACCGTCGCAATTCGGCGATTCCGCTGTTGGACATGAAAAACATTCCGGCGCGGATTGAACCTGGCGCAATTATCCGCGACCAAGTGGAAATCGGACCGAACGCTGTCATTATGATGGGTGCTGTCATCAACATCGGCTCTGTGATCGGTGAAGGCACCATGATCGACATGAACGCGATTATCGGCGGCCGCGGCACCATCGGCAAAAACTGCCACATCGGTGCTGGTGCGGTCATTGCCGGCGTGATTGAACCGCCATCCGCTACCCCAGTTATCGTGGAAGATGATGTTGTGATCGGTGCCAACGCGGTTGTGCTGGAAGGCGTGCGCATCGGTAAAGGCTCTGTTGTAGCCGCTGGAGCGGTCGTCACCAAAGATGTACCACCCAATGTGGTTGTTGCCGGCACGCCGGCTCGCATCATCAAAGAGATCGATGACAAAACCCGTTCCAAAACGGAGATCATCCAAGCCTTGCGCGATCTCTAAACCCTTCTCCACAGGCCCTTCGGGGCCTCCTTTTACTATCTGGCCTTCTTAGGGAGTGAACCACCATGCAAACATGGCAACAGCTGGACCAAGCTTACATCATGTCCACCGTTTCGCGTTACCCCATCGCCATCGGCAAAGCTGAAGGAAATTATCTCTACGACACGGAGGGGAAACGCTATCTAGATCTATTCACGGGGCTGGCGGTCAACACCCTTGGCCATTCCCACCCCCGAATCTTGGAAGCGCTAGAAGAACAGGGGCGCCGCTTCCTCCACATCTCCAACCTTTTTTTAAATCCCCCGGCAATCCGACTCGCTGAGCGTTTGGTAAAGCATACGTTCGGCCAAGGCAAGGTCTATTTCTCCAATTCTGGGGCTGAAGCGACGGAAGCCGCCGTCAAACTGGTCCACAAATGGATTCAGCGCGAACAGCATGGGCGCCAAGGCATTGTCGTCTTGAAAAATAGTTTCCACGGCCGCACATTGGGCGCATTGCGGCTCACCCGGCAACCTGGGGTCTACCAAGACTTCCCGCAACCGGACTTCCCCGTGTTTGAAGTAGAACCCAACCAGATTGATTCGTTGATGGAAGTTTGCCGCACGCATCGTCCAGCCGCTATTTTGGTGGAACCGATCCTAGGTGCGGGTGGGGTCGTGTCTCTGGAGCGCGCTTATTTGGAAACAATCGAGCGGTTGTGCAAAGAGGAGCAGATGTTGTTCTTGGTCGATGAGATCCAAACTGGAATCGGCCGCACCGGCAAACTATTTGCCTACCAGCACTTCGCCCTCTCTCCCGATGTCATCCTCTTCGCCAAGGGAATTGGCGGTGGGTTGCCGCTGGGCGGCCTGATCGCTAACGCGCATGTAGCGGACTTGTTCCAACCCGGAGACCACGGAACGACGTTTGCTCCCTCCCCGTTGAGCGCCGCTTTGGGCAATGCAGTGCTAGATGTCTTGTTGGAAGACGGCTTGCTGGAACAGGGGCGCCAGGTGGCCGATGCTCTTTGGGAAGAGCTTTATCGGTTGCAACAAGCACATCCCCGTGTTTTCAAAGGCGTGGATGGCCGCGGAATGATGCTAGGGATACGCACGCATCTATCCGCTGAGCAAGTGAAACGCTTGCAAAGCGAATTGCTGGAGGCGGGAATATTGGTTAATGTGACGGCCAAAACCGTTGTGCGCCTGTTACCCCCGCTTACCCTAACTCGCGCAGAAGTCACATTTTTCATAGAAACATTGGAACGCTTAATCACGCAGATGGAACCTGCCTAGGAGGTAAACTGATGTCCCGGTCACAATTAGAAACGCTCATCCAGGTGCGCCGCGAATTGCATCAGATTCCCGAACCTGGCTTTCAAGAGTGGAAAACGCAACAATTTCTCTTAGATTACCTACGCACCCTACCGAACCGATTGCAGATCAAAACATGGAAAACGGGCATTTTGATCAAAATTCCCGGAACCCAACCGCAAAAATGCATCGCTTACCGGGCCGATATGGATGGATTGCCGATCACCGAGCAAACCACTTATCCGTTCCGCTCTCGGCATGAGGGCTATATGCATGCATGTGGACACGATATCCATATGACCATCGCCCTCGGCTTGATCAACCACTTTGCGCATCAGCCGTTGCGCGATGATCTGCTCTTCCTGTTCCAGCCGGCAGAAGAGGGGCCGGGTGGTGCGCAACCGATGTTAAATAGCGAACCATTCAAGGAATGGAAACCCGACATGATCTTCGCTCTACACATCGCCCCAGAGTATCCGGTGGGCACCATCGCCACCAAACCGGGCATCTTGTTTGCCAACACCTCCGAATGCTTCATCGATCTCACCGGTACCAGCGGTCATGCAGCCCGTCCGCATCTTGCCAATGACATGGCGATTGCCGCCTCGCAGTTGGTGATGCAGTTGCAGACGATCGTCTCGCGCAATGTGGACCCGATCGACTCGGCCATCATCACCATCGGCAAAATGTCCGTCGGCACCAAACAAAACATCATCGCAGGACAAGCCCGCCTCGAAGGGACCATCCGCACACTGTCTATGGAAACGATGCACAGGGTGAAGGCACGCATCGAACAACTGGTGCAAGGCATCGAACAAGGATTTGCTTGCCAAGCTACCATCGACTGGGGCGCCAATTACTGCCAAGTAGATAATGATGAAGCCTTGACCCGAGCTTTCATGGATTGGGTTGAAGCCGAGACACCCTACACCCTGATCACCTGCCGGGAAGCAATGACAGGCGAAGACTTCGGCTATTTTCTGCGGGAGATTCCCGGCTTTATGTTCTGGCTTGGGGTGGACACTCCCTACGGGCTACACCATCCAAAAATCGAACCGCAAGAGGAGGCCATCAGCGTGGCCGTGGATGTGATGTCTCGTTACTTGACGAAGTTGGGCCAAGCATAGCCTTTAGATGAAAGGGAGCCTACCCACCTACTTGATTTGCCTGATATGCCCTACTCGAAATAACGTCCGTTTATTTTTCCCTTCGCGGCCGGATAAACCGCAAATACAAACAAGGCTCGTTGCCGCGCTCAGTAAGCGCGCAACGAGCCTTGTTGTCTCTCACCAGGTTCTTTGCTTGGTCATGCCATGTCCATTTCTTTGGCGATTGCATAAACAAACACTCCCCGCCTAAACCCGGCGGGGAGTTGCACAACTAAGTTACGATTAACCGATAGAGCCTTCCATCTCAAATTTGATCAGGCGGTTCATCTCCACAGCGTACTCCATGGGCAATTCTTTGGTAAACGGTTCGATGAAGCCCATGATAATCATCTGCGTCGCTTCGTTTTCTGACAACCCGCGGCTCATCAGGTAAAAGAGCTGCTCTTCACTCACTTTGGACACGGTCGCTTCGTGTTCAAGCGTAACATTGTCCGCTTTGATCTCGTTGTACGGAATCGTGTCCGATGTGGATTGGTCATCCAAGATCAGCGTATCGCACTTCACATTGGCTTTGGAGCCTTCCGCGTTTTTGCCAAATGCCGTCAAGCCGCGGTAAGTCACTTTACCGCCTTGCTTACTGATCGACTTAGAAATGATCGTAGATGTGCAGTTTGGAGCCAAGGCGACCACTTTCGCACCCGCATCTTGGTGCTGCCCTTTTCCGGCTACAGCGATGGACAGAATGTCAGCTTTGGCACCTTCCCCTTTCATGATGACGGCGGGATATTTCATGGTCAATTTAGAACCGATGTTGCCATCAACCCATTCCATGTGGGCGCCTGCATGAGCTACCGCCCGCTTGGTTACCAGGTTGTAAATGTTGGGAGCCCAGTTTTGGATGGTAGTGTAACGGCAACGCGCGTTATCTTTCACCACGATCTCCACTACTGCGCTGTGCAGGGAGTCCGTGCTGTAGATCGGCGCCGTACAACCTTCCACATAATGCACAAACGCGCCCTCATCCACGATGATCAGTGTCCGCTCAAACTGCCCCATGTTCTCCGAGTTGATACGGAAGTAAGCTTGCAGCGGCACTTCGCAACGCACCCCTTTGGGGACGTAAATAAAGCTTCCACCGCTCCACACCGCACTGTTCAATGCGGCAAACTTGTTGTCCGTAATCGGAACAACCGTACCGAAGTATTCTTTCAACAGCTCTGGGTACTCGCGCAAAGCGGTATCCGTGTCGCAGAAGATAACCCCTTGCTCTTCCAACTCTTTTTGCATGTTGTGGTATACAACCTCAGACTCGTATTGCGCAGACACCCCGGCCAAAAACTTCTGTTCCGCCTCGGGAATGCCCAGCTTGTCGAAGGTTTGCTTGATCTCATCCGGCACTTCGTCCCAAGAACGGCCTTGCCGCTCAGATGGTTTGACGTAGTAGGTGATGTCGTCGAAATCCAGTTCATCGAGGTTTCCCGGCAACAGGGAGAACCATTTGCTGTTGGTTGATTCCGGCATGGGCATTTTGTAGAATTGCTCCAATGCCTTCAAACGGAAATCCAGCATCCATTCGGGTTCGCCTTTCATGCGGGAGATCTCCTCCACTACTTGGCGGCTCAGCCCTTTCTTGGACCGGAAAACCGAGACGTCCTTATCACGAAAACCGTACCTGTATTCCGATATCTCGGGAATGTTTTGTGCCACGGCCTTCTCCTCCTCTTCGTTTATCCATATGCCATCAGGAGCCGGGGCCCTTTGGCGCTGATCCAGTCGTCCTGCGCAAAAGGGCGATCCCGTTCCTTCCATCAGGTCAATGCTTTTCTTTCAAACCTTTCTCCAATGCCTTCCAGGCCAAAGTCGCACATTTGATCCGCGCGGGGAATTTGGCCACTCCTGTCAATGCCTCAATATCCTCAAGCGGAAACTGTTCCATGTCGACTTCTTCCCCTTGCATGAGGCGTGAAAAAAGGTCAACCAGCTCCAAACCTTTCTCCGGTGACAATCCGATCACCGCTTCCGTCATCATCGAAGCGGAAGCCAGGCTGATGGAGCATCCTTCTCCCAAAAACTTCGCATCTTGGATCACACCGTCTTCCACGCGCATTTGCAACGAAATGCTGTCACCGCAAGTGGGGTTGTTCAGATCAACAGTGACCGCCCCATCTTCGATCCGTCCCCGGTTGCGCGGGCGTTGGTAATGATCCATTATCACCCGGCGATACAGATCATCTAATGACATGTCCGAAGTACTCCTTTGTTTTTTGTAAACCTTTCACCAACAGGTCAATATCGGCTTCATCGTTGTATAGATAAAAACTCGCCCGGGCGGTGGCCGTCACTTGCAATTGACGCATGAGCGGCTGACAACAATGATGCCCAGCCCGCACAGCGATGCCCTCCGCATCGAGCACCGTCGCTACATCATGGGGATGAACGTCGCCCAAATTAAAGGTAACTACGCCCAACCGTCCTTCACGCGGACCAAAGATGGTCAACCCTTCAATCTGGCTTAAGCGTTCTACTGCATAGCTGGCCAACTTCCGGTCGTGCTCTTCGATCTTATCAAGTCCAATCGCTTCCAAATAGTCGATGGCTGCGCCCAAACCGATGGCGCCAGCGATGATCGGGGTTCCCCCTTCAAACTTCCAAGGCAACTCTTTCCACGTGGCATCATACAGATCCACATAATCGATCATCTCGCCACCAAATTCGATCGGTTCCATCTGCTCCAGCAACTCTTCCTTGCCGTACAGCACCCCGATTCCAGTCGGACCACACATCTTATGACCAGAGAAAGCGAAGAAGTCCACATCCAACTCCCGCACATCCACTTTCAAATGGGGAGCGCTTTGCGCACCATCGATCACGATGACGCCGCCTTGGGCATGAACGAGCTGGGCAATTTCTTTGATCGGATGTACCGTTCCCAGCACATTGGACACATGTTGCATCGCGACGATCTTGGTTTGGGGCGTGATCATCTCTTTCACTTTCCCCATCTCCAGTGTACCATCCGCTGCAAGCGGAAAATACTTCAACGTCGCGCCAGTCGCCTTGGCCACTTGTTGCCAGGGAATCAGGTTGCTGTGGTGCTCAGCCGGGGTCAAGATGATTTCATCCCCAGCTTGCAGGCGTGGTTTGGCGTAGCTTGCGGCTACCATGTTGAGCGCCGTGGTGGTGCCACGCGTGAAGACGATTTCCTTAATGGAGCGAGCGTTCACAAAGCGGCGCACTTTTTCGCGCGCCCCTTCATACGCGTCAGTCGCTTTGGACCCAAGGGTGTGAACACCCCGATGCACATTGGAATTGTATCCGCGATAATACTCTTCCAACGCTTGAATCACTTGCAAGGGCTTTTGCGAGGTCGCGGCACTGTCCAAGTAAACGAGCGGGTGCCCATTCACCTCTTGCTGCAAAATCGGGAAATCCCGTTTCAGGCCGTTCATGATTGGAGCTTCCTTTCAATCAGGCGATGGATGCTGGCTTGCAGGCTTTCAGAAGGAATCTGGGAAACCACCGCATCCAGAAACCCGCGGATGATCAACTTTTCAGCTTCGCGGCGGCTGATTCCGCGGGACATCAAATAATAAAGTTGGGTCGGATCGATCCGCCCCACACTCGCAGCGTGCCCTGCAGTCACATCATTCTCATCGATCAAGAGAATCGGGTTAGCGTCCCCCCGTGCATCTGGGCTCAACATCAGCACCTTGCCCGACTGTTGGCCGTCAGACTTACTCGCACCTTTTTCAATCTTGGTGATACTGTTCAAAATGCTGGTAGCCGAACCTTTCATCACCGAACGCGCATTGATGTCGCTGGCCGTGTGACGACCCCAATGATGAATGGACGAAGTAACGTTGGCTCTCATCTCATCCGTGCCTAACACGACGGTTTTCACATTTACCATACCGCCTTCGCCCTTTAAGTGCGTGGTGTTATCAGAAATCACGCGACCTTCACTCAAGTCGGCTACAATCCACTCCAGTTGGCCGTCACGGCTAACAAGGGAACGACGGTAAATGACATCGACGGTCTCTTTGCCAAGGCTACTCACTGTCGCCACGCGCACACGTGCCCCGTCGCTGACAAACACTTCGATTGCACTATTGTTAAACGCCGCTTCGTCACCGGGACGAGCGATGAAATTGGCTACAAAGTCGATGCGGCTGTTGGCTTCCGCCACAATGATGATATGAGGCATCATCGCCGCTTTCTCACCAGCGAGCCAGAACAATCCTTGGATCGGCACCTTCACTTCCACATTGCGCGGCACATAGAGGAACACGCCACCGCTGTTTAAAGCCGCGTGAAGCGCCGACAGGCGATGTTCATCCCGCTTGATGCCGTCAGTCATGAAAAACTTCTTCACTAGCGCTTCGTTTTCCCGCGCCGCACTAGCCAAATCAGTGAACAACACGCCTTGTTCAGCCAAGTCATCGCCTAAGCGGCGGAAAATGACGCTTCCGTTTTTCTGAACCATGACATGGGCTTGCTCTTTGTCAAAGATGAACTCCTGCACATCTTCGGGCAACTCAGTAAGCGAACCAATCGCCGCTTCTTCAGTGAATGGCGTAAAGTCGGTGAAATTCCAACGGTCGATATTGGTGCGCTCCAGTTTGGGTAAAGGCAACTTAGGGACATCTTTAAATGCTTCTAGACGGGCATTGAGCATCCAAGCCGGTTCTTGCGTTTTGGCGGCAATTCCCTTCACAACGCTTTCATCAAAAAGCACGCAGGTTTCTACACTCATCTTATGCACCACCCCTTACGCCTTTTGTCCGACGGTCTCGTCTTCAATGCCCAGTTCTTCTTTAACCCAATCGTAGCCTTCTGCTTCCAAACGCTCCGCCAATTCCGGTCCACCCGATTTCACGATGCGCCCTTGCATGAATACATGCACATAATCTGGCTTGATGTAGTTCAGCAAACGTTGGTAGTGGGTAATCATCAACACGCCCAACTCATCGCTCAACATCGAGTTTACCCCTTTGGCTACCACTTTGAGCGCGTCGATATCCAAACCGGAGTCGATTTCGTCCATAATGGCGATGCGGGGTTGCAGCATCATCATTTGCAGAATTTCATTCCGTTTCTTTTCCCCACCGGAAAAACCTTCGTTCAGGTACCGGGTCGCGAACTTCTCATCCATTTCGAGTAGTTCCATCTTCTTATCCAGCTCGCGGATGAATTTCATCAGGGAAATCTCATTGCCTTCGCCGCGTTTAGCGTTGATCGAGCTACGCAAAAAGTCGGAGTTAGTCACCCCGCTCACTTCTGCTGGGTACTGCATCGCCAAGAACAAGCCTGCGCGGGCGCGCTCATCCACTTCCATCTCCAGCAGGTTTTCTCCGTCCAAGGTCACTTCCCCTTGAGTCACCTCATAACGCGGATGGCCCATCAACGCAGATGCCAGCGTACTTTTACCGGTTCCGTTCGGACCCATGATGGCATGCACTTCGCCACCTTTGACCTCGAGGTTCACCCCTTTCAAAATCTCTTTCCCATCAACGGAAGCGTGCAAGTTCTTTATCGTCAGTTTTGGTGCTTTCGACATCTTCATTCCTCCATCGTTCATTCGTTATATATCTCCTGCTGATTGGTGCGGGATTATTTTCTGGAGATATGATTTGCGAACCCATGGATGGTAAAATAAAGTGGAATAAAAACCATGGGTGTGTTATACCAGAACCACCTTCTACCACCCGCTTACTAAATTAGAGTGATTATCATGTGATTCTCATTTTATTTTACTTCACACATATCCCTATAGCAAGCGAAGTTTCGCACGTTCCGTGGAAATCCTTGATATTAGGATATCTTCCCCTCTCGCGGTTCACTCTCCAGCCGAGGAATTTGTTATTTTCGCAATCGTCCGCATCCGTTCATCCATCAAGAAAGGAGTTTTTTCATGAAACCAATCCGTTGCCTCGCATGCTATGAAAAACGGCCGGGCGGCCGATGCGATTTCTGCCCGTTGCACAAGAAAAACAAGTCGTCGTATCGCCATATCGGGGAAGGTTGGTACGTCCCTCTCCCGCAAACAAACCCCTTCGAAATACCAGCCCCCCACACCGCCAAACCCACCTCCAACAAAAAGGAAAAGCCATGAACGTGGGTATAGCTATGGAATCGCGGTGAGGCTTTTTTCGCAGTCCCTACGTATCGACACTAACACATTTGTCAAAAAAAAGAAAACCGCAGCTTTATGATGGCACCGCGGTTTGTGTATTTCGTTCTTTCCAGATGAACCATGATGTAGCCGCTAGCAAAACGACCGTACATGCGACACTCCCTTCCGGGCCAAATGCACCACCCGACAAAAATGTCCCGCCTTGCGACCTGGTTTGCAAAAACGACTGCATTTCCAACCCAGACACCTTAAATCCGTATACAGGACCTTGGAAAAAATTCCACGTGAAGTGAAAGCCGATGGGCGCCCACAATCCGCCCGACACATCCCGATAGACGCTGAACAGCACTCCCACCAAAATGAGGTTTAGGATAGGAAATCCGTGGCTCCAAACCCCAGGGTTAAACCCGTGAAGCAGAGCGAAGACAAGCGCCGAAACACTCCATGCCACCCACTTGTTAAACCGATGACGAAGCAAGCCTTGTACATACCCACGGGACATCAATTCTTCCGACAATCCCACCAACAGGAACAAAATGATCGTTTGCCATGCACTCTGCAATACCGTAGGCGTAAATCGCGCTTCCATGATCTGGGCTCCCCCGAACACAAAGATCATCAGCACTACCATGCTGATCAGCGCAATACCGAGCCCGGCCCCTTCGGCAAATCGCACCCATCCACATCGTTGCCCCAAGCCGAGCTTCCAACCCCGGCGCCTCTCAAATAGCCCATACATGGAGAAAACCGCTAGGATGAGAGCGACATCCTGCCCGGCGAGGCTGAGGTTCGCATTGCCGGTGTTCAGCATAAACGGCATAGAAAAAACAGTTGCCAAACCAATCAGCAACAACAGCTTCCCTATAAATTCCAATATTTTCACTATAACCGATTCCCTCACTCTCCTAATTTTAGGGAAAACAGGAATTTTCCCGTTGCATACGGAAATACTATGATGAGACGTTCACAAACCACATTTTAGGCCGCATACATTTTACATTATATTACGAAAATAGACAAACCTTACTGAAAAAATATCTAAGAATTGTTCAAATATCAGGCGAAATTCAGCTGATATTCACTTGCTTAAAACACATTTTTAAGGCAGAATATTCTATAGAAGGCGCGATTTGAACGCCTTTCATCTTTTTTATCATTTTATTCTGTCTTCATTCGTTTTTTTATTTTTTACCACTTGTTCGTCTGATGCAGAAGTGCACTTGTAGGAGGAATAGTTATGGAAAAAAACAATATGCTATTGTCGAGAGGCCATCTTTCCATTTTGAAATCTATTGCTTCACCGGTTGATTTTTTAAGCAAAAAAACCTCTTCAGCAGCGTTGAGTGCCGACCCCTACAAGAAGTCTGAACGATCCTTTTTTTATGAAAACAAGGCGCGTGAAAATAAACCTTCTTTTCGCGTCCCGCTCGATTCGAAGGATCAAGACAGATACCGCAACAGCTTCCTAAAAAAACGCATGCTCCACATTTGGAAAAAACAGCGCCCCTTGGTACACGCCGCAGCGAAACTACCGGAAACGCTTGAAATCACCATTCTGAAAAGTGCTTACCGCGAGTTGGAACCCATCTTGATGTCTTGTTATAAAGAGGACTTTTCTTTTCCATTCATCCCCTTCTCCTTCTTTGGGTGGCTACAATACGTCAAATTGACTGCGCAAATCACTGAACGGCAACAAGAAGCTGCACTTTGGCAAGAATTGAGCCAGTTTTTCCAGCAGTGCCATCAGCATCAACTGTTGAATGACCTGTTTGTGGAAGTGAAAGACTGAACAAATGCATGGCACTTATTATTTTTTATGTGTATTCTTTTTTATTTTCTTTATGTATAAAAACATGCCGCAGATCGGAGAAAACCGCCCAATCAAATTGGAGCGGTTTTCCTTTACCCCATCTTCTCTCCTGGTCTTTTAGGCGTTAAATTTGATCTGCCACTGTATTCATATATTCTTCTTTGAAATATTCAATCACTTGTTCCATCATGACTTTTCTGGTCAAAATCCCCACAAACATCCCTTTTATATCAATGATGGGAATATATGATCGATTGATCAACACCTCAAAGGCGAATGAAAAAATCGAGTTGGCCAGAATGCCAGAATGGTTTTTGTTCATCGCTTCCTGCACTTTATACTTGCTAAGTTGGCTGAAGTCAATTTCATTTCCTTGGCTGATTTTAAACATGAAATCAAGTATTTCTGTTTTGCTGATCAGACCCTCCACTTGACCCACCTTATTGATCACAGGAACCGAATTCGTCCCCTTTCGTGTCAATACTAGAAGCGCCCTTTCCAGTGACCAATCCGGATCAACGACTACCACTTGCTCTTTCGGAATGATGAAAGGGGTAATCTTGCGTTCAAACAAATAGCCGGCTTGATCTCGTTTTAGCATGTGCTCAAACTCCCTTACTCTCGGTAATCAAACGCAAACTACCATAGAGTAGCTCAACACGGAACGCCCCGGGCTTCTCCTTGTTAATTCATTCTCCCGGAAGCCCTTATTCCCCAATATGGCCAAACTTAAACCGATTTGGAGCTATTTTTGCGTATGCGCAATTCCTTTCCCATCGTACTCTGGACTTTCCCCCTTGTCAACAAGCATTTCTCTATTTTAAAAAAGTTAATAATCCTACCATAACATCAACCGACTTTCTCGAATTGTTGTTGTTTTTTTAAATTTTATAAACCTCCCTCGTTAATTGTAAAAGCGCAACGAAACTTTTCTTAATGACATATTTTTATATGAACAAAAATGATGAATCCGGTTCCATGCCGAAACCGGATCGATTAACTCATTTTCCTTTCAATTCATCAAGCGCCTCAAGCAGAACCGTCACCGCTTGGGACATCGCCATACCGCCCCCAAACGCGGCACTCACTCCAGCCGCTTCCAACACTTCTTGTTCGCTCGCCCCATTGTCCACCGCACCTTTGGTGTGATAAACGATGCAGTATTCGTCATTGGAAAACACGCCCAGCGCCAACGCGATGAGGTGCTTCTCCTTCAGGGTCAAGGCACCTTCACTGAAGCAAGCCCCAGTAAACTGATTATAAGCGTGCGCCACTTCAGGCAGATGTTTCGCCAACCGGCCAAGTCCTTCCTTGTATTCAAGTAGCGCTTGTTCAATTCCTCGCTCCACCATGCTTGCCACCTCCTGATCCAAGATGACCCTGATGAAACCGCAGGGTGTCCACCCTAGTTTCTCTCTTTCCGGAAAAAAAATGCAAACAGGAGGCCACAACCCTGTTTGCACGGAGCAAGCGAAAGAACCAAATCAATCTTCTATTCGCAACACAATCTTGCCTTTGTTCTTATTCTGTTCCATATAGCGGTGGGCTTCTTGCACTTCTGACAACGGATAGACGGTATCAATGACTGGCTTTAATTCTCCACTGACCAACCGGGGAAGCGCGAACGAAGCGAAATCACGGTTTAGTGCTTCTTTATACGCCAATGAACGGGAACGCAGAGTCGTGCCAGTAATTGTCAAGCGCTTGCGCAAAATAGCGCCGATGGAAGCTTGGTCCAGCTTGGTACCACCCAGCGCACTGATGAAGACCAAACGGCCATCCATCTTCAGCACACTCAGGTTTTGTTGCCAATAAGGGGCACCCACAAAATCCAATACCACGTCAACGCCCTGTCCATCGGTAGCTTCTAACACCTTGTCAGAAAAATTCCCTTCGCGGTAATTGAAAGCGTGTTTGGCTCCCAAACGTAAGCAGAAATCCCGCTTTTCCTCCGAACCGACGGTGACCAACGCCTCGGCCCCAGTCGCCCGCGCCAACTGGATCGCTGCTGTACCCACCCCGCTGGCGCCAGCGTGAATCAACACCTTTTCCCCTTTTTGCAGACGCCCAATCCAAAATAAGCACTGATATGCGGTCAAAAACACTTCGGGAATGGCGGCCGCTTCTTCAAAAGATAACGACTCCGGAATTGGGAGAGCCAGTGCGCCAGGCAATACGGCATATTCCGCATACCCCCCGCCCGATAGCAGTCCAAACACCCGGTCTCCTACCGCCCATCTGTCCTGGCATGCTTCCCCCACTTCCTCCACAATCCCGGCCAACTCCAACCCCAAGATGGGACTCGCCCCAGGAGGCGGCGGATATGCGCCTTCCCGTTGGGCGATATCGGCGCGGTTCACGGCGGTCGCTTTCACACGAACGAGTAATTCATCTTCTTTGCATGTGGGTTTGGCGATTTCTTTAATCTCTAATTGCTCCGCCCCGCCCTTTTCTTTGATCACGACTGCTTTCATGGATTGAACCCCTCCTAATTGGCAAGTTAACCGAAATCAAGTGCAGAAATTCAATTTAATCTGTTATAATACCCTTTAGTACCATTATAAAGAAAGAAGAAAGGGAGTTAGAATGGATCAACAAAAAAAACACCTCATCGGCATTATACTTAAAATGGTCAAAGATATTTATCATAAGACAAGTCAGTTGGAAACCTTATTTCAATCAAACAGCATACATATCTTAGCTCGTGATTTTGACCCATTCAACGAGCTGTTGGAAACCTTGAATCTGCCAGAGGACAAAAACACCCTTTTCCTTGAGCTGGTTCAGTTGTATCTGGAAAACCAAATGACATTGGAAGAACTGTTGCTTGAATTTGAAAATCAAGTAAACTCCTTACAAAACGCCTAAAAAACGGACTCCGCCAATCTGGAGTCCGTTTTCATGTAGTTGCCAACAAAAGAACAGCTTAAGCCAATGCGGCTTTGATCGCTTTCACTTCTCTTTCGAACGCCTCATCCGACAAAACGGGAACTCCTTTCAATCCGCGCAGCTCTTCCGGCAATTGATGCCACGATTTGCATCCAAGATACGCGTCGAGAACTGGAATCGCAAAGGGCTGTTCCAGTTTGTACACTCGCAACAACAACACATGCAGCGGGCGTTTCTTCTTCCACTTCAACCGCTCCGTCGCAAACCGGTCATTCCATATATGATAGGGGGACAAGCGCAGTAACACTTCTTCTTCGCGGACTTCAATATCCTCATGCAATGCGGCGAAATATTTGATGGTCACCATTTGTTGCCCATCAGTCCACTCCTTGCGGGTTTCTGCGATTCCTCCCTGATATTGGGGCTTCAACAGCTCTTCTTTCTGATGTTCATATGCCGGAAACAAATAAAACCGATCACTTTGGACGGTAAAATGGCGTGTCTCCTCGGCAATGCCCCCTTTGCGCATGACCAGAATTTGCTTGCCGGAACCCAACGCTTCAACAGCTACCGCCCAATCTTTCAAACCCACCGTGGTCTCTGCGATGATCCCCGCCGACATGTTGCTCCCCCTTTCTCATTCTCCATCGCGATATCGTACCGCTTCAATTAAGCGGTTCATAGCCGCCTCTCCATTTCCTTCCCGATGCAACCGATCTGCTTGCTCCACGCCGGCTTCGTCGACGGAATTAGCGTACGGAATCATGCTTTTCGCTTTTTCATATGCGCGATCCCACTCGCCCTCCATCGCATAGAACAAGGCCCACTGATGCAATGCATAACACAAGCCGGGGCCCACCAATGCCTTCGCATCACTGGGCTCCATCTCCCGAAAGGCTTGCTCCTCACGCGCGCAGAGCGCAGCGATACTCGACAGCGCTTCGTCTTTTCTGCCCGCTTGATATTGGTAATAAGTCAAATACACTTCCAGATGAACTCTGCTCATCATATATCCCATCGATTCAGGATACTCAGCCAACGCCGTGGCCATATGTTCAGCCGCCTGCGAGTAGCGTTCGTTTTCAGCATCGATTTCAGCCATCTCCACCAAACTCCGCACATAAGCGAAGTGATGGTTGGCATTCTCCTTTGGCCCTTCCTGCGCAATCGATTCAAACAAGCGGTAAGCCACATTCACCGCCCCGACCCGCAGGCAGGTGACCCCGATTAACAGGCGGTTGTTCGGATGTTCCGCATCCCTAAACGTTTCTTTCGGTAGCCGCTGGCCGACCAAATCGTATGCTTCTTGCAATAATCCATCTATTGTTTGCACGATCTTTCCCCCACTCTCTTTTATCTTTTAGCATGCCTGTCCAACCTAGGGGTTGTCAACTCCCGCCCGGTGGGCAAATATTTGCCGCCCCCAAATATAAGAATAAGAAGGAGTCTCCTACTGGTAGACGTGATAAATGAGTCACGTTATCATGGAATAGTTGTCGCAAGCAACGGCATCATCATTGACACGAACCGACACAGAAAGGAATATCGCTCCATGTGGTTCATACTTGCACTGTTCAGCTCGCTCACCTTCGGCTTGGCGGGTTTCATGATGAAAATCAGTTCCCACCATAAAGGATCCAATAATTATCTGCTACTCGGCTTATATGTCAGCGGGGCGATGGGCTTTTTGTGGTGGATGTTATACACGGGGGCGACGTTATTCACTTGGCCCGTGCTGTTGTTCGGATTGGTGATCGGCATCGGTTCCGCCGCGGGCAATCTGTTGTTCATGAAGGCGCTAGAAGTGGGACCTGCTAGTTTGACCGCTCCTTTAACGAACAGCAACATCTTGCTCACTGTCATCATGTCGATCCTGTTGTACCAGGAAACCATCTCTTGGACTGAGATGATCGGCGTGATTCTGCTGGTGTCCGCGATTTCCCTGTTGCCGATTGACCCCAACGAAAACTTACGCATCCGCAACATCTCATGGTATGGATTGGTGTTAACAGCAACGCTCCTCTTTTTCTTGCGCAATGGCGGACTCAAAATCACGGAAGAGCTTCACCTGCCAGGTGCCACCATCTTATTCGTCAGCTATGTGGTGGGAATCGCTTGGTTTGGAATCAGCATCCTGCGCGACCGCCCCGAGCCACCACGAACCCGTGCAATCGGCTGGTGGTGGGGTCTTGGAGCAGGCGTGTTCTCGTTCGCTGGATTGCAAATCTATTCCATCGCCTTGTCAGAAGGGCCAGCAAGCATCATCGCTCCCATTTTCGCCACCAACAGTTTGGTTGTCGCACTGTTGTCGATCCTGATATACCGCGAGCGCTTATCATGGATGCAACGCCTTTGCTTGCTCTTGTTGTTCGCTGGGTTGATCTTGATTCGGATGTAAGGGGGAGTTTCTATGGACAAGCCACTCGCTCCTTCGTTCGCCCTGGTTGATCTAGAAGGGAGAACCCATCGCTTGGAGCATTACGCTGGCCAATTGATCTGGCTGGAATTTTGGGTGACATGGTGTTCGGCATGCCTTGACGCCCTACCTAGGAAAGAAGTATTGTATCGTACCATACAACACCCGAAAGTTACATTTTTGACCATTGATGTCACTGGCAGAGAAGCGAGTCCTGATCACGTCGTTGCATTTATGAAGCAATCAGCTTTCACATTTCCTGTGCTACGGGATGAGGGAACCAAAGTAGCCGATGCTTATGGTGTTACCTCTGTCCCCACTACCGTCTTAATTGATCAACAAGGCCGCATTCACGGCAGATATGATGAGACCGTTCCACTGCCACGAATCATCAGCGAAATAGGCAAGCTACTCTCCTGATTATTTGCGCAAAGTGCGGGGAGCATGCAATTTTCCGCCGATCTCAGTCCCCTTATGGCCATGATGCACCAATTGCCCCCCGGTCACCACAGGCACCCTCCGGCCCGAGTGACCGGTTGCTCACTATTATCAAAACATTGCGTAAGATAACCCTTTTTTAGGAATTGGTCCAACTAGCAATAAAAGAGGCCTCCTATGGCTTTAATCGATTGTTCACAAAAAGGAGTTGCCCTTTCATCCTCCTCCCCTTATAATGGAAACATAAGAACGCTTGTTCGATATTTTATGGTAGGGGGTCTGTTGATGAAATACCAATCTGAATCGTTACTCACTCTCTGCCAACAACTGTTGCCTGAAGATCCCACATTGGTCACGGAAGTGGAATGGAGCGTCACCTCCCCCATTTCCTACTTATACCATCACCCGATGCAGGCCTTGTGGGGCAAACGACTCAAATTGCACAAGCCATTAAGCAATCTGCCATGGTTTGCATTGTTGCATGGGCTTAAACAACGCAAGCTCACTTTTCGTCTGCATCAACCCCAAGTACAAAAACGAATGACTTGGGTCATTAGAGAGGGGCGGTTTGATGGGAGTCATGCAACTCGCCACAGGCAACCGGGATCGGAGACAGATTTATTTATCCAATTAGCCAGCCAATATCTGCAATCATTCGATTATGTACTATGCGAATTCTCCCCTTCGCCCGCAGGAGTCACCATGGGCATCCTCCCAGCTGCGGGGATGGAAGATTGTGTCGCCTTGGCTCAAGCCTCAGGCTACGGCACCATCACCCCCTATACCCCTGGCGAATCTTCCCTGAACTGGGCGATCCCCGACACGCTTCCATCCGCCCTGCCCTTGTACGAACATCTCACCAGCCTGTGGAAAGCATAAACTTGCAGGCTGGCATTTTTATCCGCTTTCCTCATAATCAACATAAAAAAGCTCCAGCCTTAGGCTGGAGCTTAATCGCATTCCCTGAAAACTAAAGAGTGAGTGTCACGTGACCCAAGAAAATGATCGATTATGCTCTGAAAAGAGCTCCTTAGAAAGGAGGTGATCCATCCCCACCTTCCGGTAGGGATACCTTGTTACGACTTCACCCCAATCATCTGCCCCACCTTCGGCGG
>NZ_PVTZ01000015.1 GCF_003003125.1 Laceyella sediminis
GAGTACCGATTTCTTTTCATTTTTCTCATCCCCCATCACTAGTAGTGTAATCCACTTACACTCTTAGTGTCCAAAGTCATTAGGGGGCTAAAGAGACAGACGTTCGGCTTTCTTGCCGTTAAGTTGAAACCATAGTGGTATTGAAATTTGGTCTTTTCTGATAGCGAAGATGCGGCGATAATGCGTTTAGTTGAAATCATAGTGGTATTGAAATAGCTCATCATTATCTGGATCACTTTTGTCCCCGAACGGTTTAGTTAAATCCATAATTGTATTAAAACTTTCCTGTTCCCTGACCACTTACATCGCACCACGCATCAATAGATGATCCCAAGAAGAAGATCCTCCCAGCGAGCTTTGCAAAATAAATCCAACCATAAATATCTGAATTGTTATACGATAAGGAGAGGGATTTTAGCCGGCGGGGTTTCTCACTGTATACAGTCAGACATTAACCGCTCATCCCTCCACAGGCGGATGGTTTAACCCATTTGCTTGACAACCATCTATTACTATTTTATGCTAACTTACATTAAGTAATTTAATTGAATTTTTTATGTCCTATATCCATTTGAGAAAGGATGTATCACATGCGTTTGAATACAGCAGTGAGTGTGTTGATTTTGAGGATTGTGCTCGGTGTGACGTTTCTGGTGCACGGGATTATGAAGTTTACCATGGGCTTGGATGCCGTGGCAGGGATGTTTGCAGGGATGGGGCTTCCCGGGTTCCTGGGGTACGCGGTGTCCGTGATTGAGTTGGTGGGCGGCGCGGCGATGATTCTCGGTCTGGGTACGCGGGTGGTCGCGTTTTTGTTTGCCTGCGTGATGGTGGGTGCGATTGTGACCGTTAAATGGTCTGTTGGTTTTGTGGGAAATGAGGATATGGCTGGATATGAGTTTGATCTGGCGCTGTTGGCGATCTCGGTGTCCTTGCTTCTCACCGGGGGTGGCCGGTGGGCATTGGACCGTTTCTTTGACAAAGAAGAACATTTTAGCTAAAACGGCATGTTTCCTTTAGTAGATGGATGAGGCATGCGGTTTCCGCGCATACTAGGATGAGAAATATGCGCAGATAGGAGACTCATCCATGATACCGATTGATTCGACCATTGAGGGCATCCGGCTGACGCTGGGGAAGGCGGAGCAGATTTTGGCTCCGGAAGGGTTTGTGCTCGGTGGCGGGCATCAATATGACCACGGTTATTTTGATTATGCCTTAGATGAGGAAGCGGAACATGGCCACCGTTATTACTTGCGCGTGCCAGTGTACGCCGTGTCAGGCGACATTGAGATGGGGCGCGAGGACACGGTGGTGGACTTGGGCAAGCCATTTGTCATCAAGCATGAATTTCGCACCGGCAATGATCCGGTCGGTGATAGCGGCGTGGTTAGTGCGCTTGTCAATCAGTTTAGCAAGCCGCTTCCCACAGAAACCGCTGATATCGCACCGCAGTG
The DNA here is from genome assembly GCF_003003125.1 of Laceyella sediminis. Classification (GTDB taxonomy): domain Bacteria; phylum Bacillota; class Bacilli; order Thermoactinomycetales; family Thermoactinomycetaceae; genus Laceyella; species Laceyella tengchongensis. Next base: position 1,458 of record NZ_PVTZ01000015.1, read on the forward strand.
GGTGGACCGGGCTCGCCAGAAGGTTGCGCGGTTGGAGTCCCTGTTTACCTAGTGCAAAGCGTGTAAGAAAACAAAGGCAGGACGGGACAGAACTCCCGCCCTGCCTTTGTGCGTTGTGCAGAGGGTGTCCCGCGTTTGGAAGTTGGCCTTAGAGCTTGGCCAATTGTGCTTTTAATTCAGTTTCAGGCAAGTCTTCGCCGATGAAAACCACGGTGCTGGGATAGGGAAATGGCTCTTCCGTAAACATCGGCATGCCGTAAGCGTATTGAAACAGCATGGTTTGCTGGGGCTGATCGTGAAAGCGCAGATATCCTTTTGCCCGGTATAGTGTGTCTGGCGTTGTGCGGAGCCACGCTTCAAACATGTTGCGGTCGATCGGTTTGTCACATGTGTAGGAGAAGGCGCGTACGCGCAAGTGTTCCGCGGCATGCGCCGGTTGGTGTGTTTCTGTGCGGTAAAACGAGGTGTGTGTGCCGACTGCGTCATAAAGGAGCGGTAAGTCAAATCGCGCAAAATCGGTTACGATCTGGGGCGCGGTGCTGTTGATGCGGGTGAGGTCAGTAGTCAGGCGCTCGCGTTCACTCTCGGTGACATCACTGGCTTTGTTGATGATCAAAAAGTCAGTAAACCGCACCTGCTCCTCCATCAGGCGTCTCACCCGCACGCTGAGCCGATCCCGGTCACGCCAGCGGGGCAAGTCCAAGGTGGTGACGATTTTGCACGTTTTGAGCTGCTTAGCCATCAGTGGCGTGATGCAAGCGTCCAACACTTCGATAGGATGGGCCGCTCCGGTCGCCTCGATATAGATGGCGTCAGGCGCATGCTGTTGGCACAAACTCAGCAGTTGATGCGACAGCTGCGCTTGGATCGTGCAACAGATGCAGCCGTTTAACAACTCCTTCAACGGGGTGTCCTGTGGCAGGAGGCGCGAATCGACGGAGATATTGCCGATCTCATTCATCAATACGGCCACCTGGCGGCCACGCTCTTTTTCCCAGGCCAACAGCTGGGTAAGGAGCGTAGTTTTGCCGCTGCCCAGAAATCCGCTTAAAATATAGATTTCTACTGGCTTTGTGGTCATGTTCTATTTCACCTCAACCAAGACGAGACACTGACTAGGGTGTGCCCGTTCAATATGCTGAGCGGCTTCAATGTTGGCCGCTTGCATGTGTCTGCGTGATTTGCCTGACACGCCTTCACTCGCGTCAAATTAGATCTATCATAACTTGTTCTGCTATCTATGTAAATGATAATTGAACCTGTTTTGTTGAGATAGAATTCACTACAAAGTTATAATGTAATTGCGATATAAAGAAAGATAGAGATTATTGGTTAAATCATAATCATTCTTATTAAGTCGATACAAAAAGGTGATTAAGTGAGCACATGGGATTTTTCGGAGCTGCAACATCATCTCCTGATCTGTAATGGCGGAAGTTGTATGAAACGGCAAGGGGAAGAGGTGACGCAGGCAATTCGTGCGGAAATCTCCCGCTTGGGCCTGGATCAACAAATACACACGTCACGGACGAGATGCAATGGGCGTTGCCAAGACGCATGTGTTGTCATCGCATATCCCCAAGGGACGTGGTTTCGCAATGTGAGTCCGGAGCATGCGCCAGCGTTGCTCGAGCGGGTGCGGACGGGGCAAGGGTTTGAGGAGCATGTTAGCCACATCTTGGTAGACGGGAAGTTTGTTAGAAGTGAGGTTGCGCCGCTTGGAAAGAAAAAGTGACCCCTTGTTAAGGGGTGAGACTGCTGACAAAGGTAGAATAGATCACACATAGATTACTCCAAAAATCATTGCAATACAAAGCTTCCCATTACCCCAAAGGAATGGGCATGGGCATGCTAGACCACGAACGTATTTTAAAGGTCAGAAAACTGTTTTTTTTCGCAGAAAATGGAGGCGCGAGCCTTATAAACTCTGTTACGTCAGTGTTTTCATACTGTGCCGCACGAGGAGGAGTATTTCATGCCGATTGACTTTCATTCTGAGAACAACCGTTTCACATATGCTGCACGTCAGGCTTACTTATCTTGGATATCCACCATCCAAAATATCGTGGATGTGAAAGGCAAACGCGTTTTGGATATGGGGTGCGGTGGCGGGATTTACTGCAAGGCGTTTGCCCAGATGGGCGCAAAACATGTTACCGGAATTGATTTTTCTAAGGAGATGATCAAAGGCGCCACAGAAAACTGCAAGGACTATCCCCAAATTGCCTTTGTCGTAGGGGATGCACTTGATACGAACCTGCCAAGTTCAACGTATGATGTGATCTTGGCAAGGGCACTCATTCACCATCTGTCGGACTTGGAATCGTGTTTCCGTGAGACTTACAGGTTATTGAAACCCGGCGGCATTTTCATCGTACAGAATCGCACCATCGAGAATGCATTGCAACCACCGAGTGAGAATCATATTCGAGGGTATTTCTTCGAAGTATACCCAAGACTTATCGACATAGAAGCCGAACGAAGGCATGATGGCAAAGCAGTTAAAGAAGCTTTGCTAAAGGTGGGTTTTCGATCCGTTGATGAACATCCATTATGTGAGACAAGAAAAACTTACACCGATCTTGAAGAACTAAAGAACGATCTATTAGCGAGAACAGGTCGGTCCATTTTGCACGAACTGTCAGATCCGGAATTGGAATATCTCGTTCAGTATATAAGCGAACGCTTGAGCAATCGCAGTACACAGGAAATTGTCGAACAAGATTATTGGACGATTTGGGTGGCCAAAAAGGAATAATTGCCTGTCAACGAATTACAACCATCAGGCAAATCCGTCAACCGGACAACAGCTTTTTTGTCGTAATGAATTGAAATAAAGATCAATACAACCCCTGGCCCTTTTCTCATGAAAAGATCCAGGGGTTTGTCATTAATCACCCCTTGTTAAGGGGTCATATTCATTGAGTTAGAAAGAATATAAGATTTTTCTCAAGTCAGGCATTACGCCGATCTTGTCAGTAGACGGATTGGCTGATGGCGTACCAAACTGAGGATTGCTCAGGATACTCCGCAAGGTGGCCGGGGAGTAATAACTCTGATATTTGGCGTAAGCGGCTCCTTGTACGGCGACAGCTGCACCGGCCACAATGGGTGAAGCACCGGAAGTTCCATTGAAACTGGTGGTATAACGATTGGTCTCACCCAAGTTGCCATAAGTGGTGTCAATGTTTTCTCCCCAACCGTAGCAATCAATGCGGCTGCCGTAGTTGGAGAATGACAAGCGTTTATGCACGGTGCCGGAACTGGCGGCGCCCACCATGATCGCTCCCGAATCACGGAAATCGGGACTGTTGCGGTTTAACACGTATTTGCCCTGACTATCCTTATATGCGTCCAAGTCGTTGGCGCCGTTGCCGGCCGCTTCTACGATCGTGATGCCTCGATCCGTTCCCGTGCGAATGGCGTCAAAGACAGCCGGCTCCACTTCCACGGGCAAATACGTATTGTAGCCCGGCGCGGTTGTTTGAGCTTCCAACAGCAGCACATCGCCTGGCTTCATGGTATTGACCGCGCTCAAAATAGCGTCCGCAGTGCTGTATGTGGATTGGGTGCGCCACTGTGACACGACTTTGGCCGTGGCGTTGGGGGTGATGCCGATATCGCCGAGGGTATTATCCACCGCCACCACTTCACCCAGCACGGCAGTGCCATGGCTGTGGTACGCTTTGTTCACCCCGGAGATCAGCTGGATTCTTTTGGCTGCCAGATCTTCGTGGTTCAATTCCCACCCTTGCTCCAAATCGACAAAAGTGATGCCACTGCCGTCCCCGCCGGCTTTGGTCCAAGCGAAATGAGCGTCTATTCCTTCCGGGGCTGGTTTCAGATATCCTTGGTTGCCCGAGCGAGGGTCGTCTTGGGGAGTGACTGCCGGCGGTTGCACTGGGGTGCCTTCGACATAAGCCAATTCCACCAAGGAAGAACGTTCATACTGCTTGGCTAATTGCTCGGCATCCATCCCTTTGGGAACCGTTACCGCATAATATTGCATCAGATCGGGTCGCGCCTGCTTGGCATGGATCATGTTGTGCAAGCGGTTCGGCTCGATGGAACGGAACAAGCGCTCCATTTTCAAGTTGGGCAGGGAATTGGTTTTATCTTTCGCACGGATCGCTTTTTCCACGCCATCTTGATAGGATGGGACGAGGTGATCTTTGAGTTTGACAACAACCCGTTTTTGGTGCGGGTTTGATTCATTCGCCGTAACCGAAGATTGGCCGCCGCCCATGATGGTGAGGACGGACGCGCACAGCAAGACGGCGGTTGACAGCGACAGCCATTTGAACCTATTTTTTCTCATGATGTTCCCTCTCTCTGATGTGGATTCACGGTGATGAAACACTGGAGTGTGTCTGGCAAAGCAAGTTGGCAGGGAAGAAGCGGCGGAAAAACCTTTTCTCGAGGAGCGCCTCGTCATACGTGAAGCGAATGAGAAAGTGGTTTTGGAGCCGATCAAAAAAGTTTTTACAGCTTATTTACGACTTCTTCATGCAGTAGCCTGCGGGCATAGTGGTGTTGTTAGGTGTATTGAAAACTTGGCTTCTCACCCCCCTAAAAAAATTGCTGATATCGTAATATATTTAATTTTATATCAAATAATTAAATTTATCTATTATTTGAATAGATTGTAAGATTGATTAATTTAGTTGGTTGGCCAAAGGCAAGTGGGATGACTCTGAGAAGAAATATGAAGCGGATGAAAGGGGATGCTGCTGTATGCGTAATGGGCTGAAGATCGCGGTAATCGGCGGGGGTTCAAGCTACACGCCGGAGCTGATTGATGGGCTCATCAAGGGGCAACATGAGTTGCCGGTGAACGAGGTTTGGCTGGTAGATGTGGAAGAAGGGAAAGAAAAGCTTACTATTATTGGGCGTCTAGCCCAGCGCATGGTGTCCAAAGCGGGAGCGCCAATAACGATTCATTGGACATTGGATCGCCAAGCGGCACTCAAAGAAGCTGCTTTCGTCATCACCCAGTTTCGGGTGGGCGGGTTGGCGGCACGGATCAAAGATGAAACGATTCCTTTAAAATATGATGTGATCGGACAAGAGACCAATGGGCCCGGCGGTCTGTTTAAAGCCTTGCGCACCATTCCGGTAATCCTGGACATTTGCGAAGAGATGGAGGAATTGTGTCCGGAGGCTTGGCTGATCAACTTTACCAATCCGGCGGGGATTGTGACAGAAGCGGTGTTGCGGCATAGCCGGATCAACAAAGTGATCGGCTTGTGCAACGGCCCGATCAGCATCAGCAGAGGGATCGCCGCGGCGCTCAATGTGGAGCCAGCACGGGTGCGCATCGACTTCGCCGGTTTGAATCACATGTCCTACGGTTTAAAGACCGCCCTTGATGGAGAAGACATTTCTAGCCGGGTGATTGCTATGCTGGCCGGGCGTGGCGAAGATGGACAGATGATCCGGCAATTGACTGGTGTCGAGTGGGTGCCGGAGTTTGTGGAAGCGCTAGGGGTGATTCCTTGCGGTTATCATCGGTATTATTATCAACCGCGCACCATGCTGGCTGCGATGAAGCGAGAAGCAGCACAAACCGGCACCCGGGCGGAGGTGGTCAAACGGCTGGAGGATGAACTGTTTGCGTTGTACCAAGATCCTAATCTGAACGTCAAACCGAAGCAATTGGAGGGGCGTGGCGGTGCCTATTATAGTGAAGCGGCGGTGCAGTTGATGCGTTCCATCTACACCGATAAGCGGGACATTCAGGTGGTTAACACCCGCAATCAGGGTGCGATTGCCGGCATCCCTGATGAGTCAGCGGTGGAAGTGAGTTGCGTCATCACCAGAGAAGGTCCACGCCCACTCGTGATGGGTGAGTTGCCGGTTGCCGTCCGCGGATTGGTGCAACAGATCAAATCGTTTGAGCGCGTCACTGTCGACGCCGCTGTGTCAGGAGATTATCGCACAGCGTTGTTGGCGATGGTCATCAATCCGTTGGTGCCTTCGGATGCGGTCGCCAAGCAGATCTTGGATGAGTTGTTGGAGGCGCATCGGGCTTATTTGCCGCGTTTCTTTGGTGATTGAGGAAGGCTCAAACCAAAAGAAAACCCCACCTTTGTCATGAGGTGGGGTAAATATTATTGGTTTGCCGGCAATGTTGTTTTTTGTACAGCGGGTTGGGCTTCTTTGGCGCGTGGATAGCCGATCAAGATGGAGATCGCTGCGCAGACGCCGATCAACAGCGGATAAACATTGTACTGTAAGATGGACAGCGGGGAGATCGAAGCCACACCCGCGGCCACGAGCAGTTGTGGGCCATATGGGATCAAGCCCTGGATGCAACAAGAGAAAATATCCAACAAGCTGGCTGATTTGCGGCGGTCGATCTCATACCGTTCAGCGATTTCTTTGGCCAGTGGCCCGGCAATGATGATGGAGATAGTATTGTTGGCGATGGCCAGATTGGTGGCCGAAACCAAGCCGGCAATGCCGAATTCAGCGCCTTTTTTCGAACGGATGTTGCGGGTGATCGCCTGCAACAAGAAGTCAATGCCGCCATAGTGACGGATTAATTCCACCATGCCCCCGATCAGGAGAACCAAAATGGAGAGTTCTTGCATTCCGGCAAAGCCGTTGCCGATCTCTTTGATGAAGCTCATCACAGTGTATGAACCGTCCATCAGACCGATCGCTCCGGCAAACACAATCCCGCCCGGCAATACGAGCAGCACATTGACGCCGGCCAACGCCGCGATCAATACAGCCAAGTAGGGCAATGTTTTAACCCATGCTACTTGGTCGGTGGTGACATGGCTTTGTCCACCCAGCGTTAAGAAGGTGAGGATGGCTACGGTGACCAGTGCGGCGGGCAACACGATGAAAAAGTTCACTTTGAACTTATCTTTCATATTGATGTTTTGCGAATTGACCGCAGCGATCGTCGTGTCGGATATGACGGACAAATTATCCCCGAACATAGCACCACCGATCACAGCTGCAATGGCCAAAGCCACCGGAATGTCTGTCTGTCCGCTGATGCCGACACCGATGGGCGCCAGAGCTACAATCGTTCCCATGGAAGTTCCCATCGACAGGGAGATGAAGCAGGCAATCACAAACATACCGACGATCAGCAGGTTTTGCGGTAGAATGGAAAGAGCTAAGTTAACGGTAGCGTCGACAGCTCCCATCCCTTTGGCTACTGCAGAAAAAGCGCCGGAGAGCAGAAAAATGATCACCATCAAGATAATGTTGTCGTGTCCAGCTCCACGGCAGAAAAGCGCCGTTTTTTCGTTTAAGGATAAGGAACGGTTCATCAGAAATGCCACACCGGACGCGATCAGGACGGCGACCAACACGGGGAATTTGGTGAAGTCCCCGGTCACAAGTCCGGCGCCGGCGAACAAGGCCAGAAATATGGCAAAGGGCAACAATGCCCATGGATTGGCTTGTTTCATGCTTATAACCCCTTTCTGTGGTTGGAAACGGAAAACTGAAAAGACCCCTTCTACACACAACAGGAAGAAGAGGTCTTATGGTTGTTATAAGCACACTCTTCTTATCTGCCAAGCTAATCGCTTGCTGGATTTGGCACAGCACTCTCCATGTGAAGAGTCCGTTGCCGAGGTTTCCCAGGGCCAGTCCCTCCGCCTCTCTTGATAAGAAGACGATCTTCATTATTCCGTTTTTACATGCATACTAACTTCGTGTCGATTTCCTTATGCCATAGTAAAATGATTATATGTAAATGTCAACGATTTGTTGGTTGTCAGGTTTTGGTTGAAAGGGGGGATTCACAATTGACAGGACATCTACGCCAGATATTGGATGAGTTGCGGCTTATAGGGGAAAAACACGGGGTGGGTTAATCAAGTCAGTGATCGCACAGGGAATGTGGATGAAATCGAAGGAGTAAAAGAACTTGCGGATAGTTTGCCCTAGTAAACAATTGAAAAAGGCTCCCTATGGCAGTAGAGAGCCTCGGCCAGCATTACGAGTTTATGTTAGTGGCATGACAGTTTTAGTACTGGCTTAAGTCACGTACAATTCTTTAATGAATACCATAATTCTAGATAATTGTGTTTCATTTAAATAAATAGTGCGCCCTAAAATGACAAAAATTAGATCGGATGCTGAGGTAGAGCATGAACCTTTGTGGAATAACAGTGTTAATGCCAAGATATTATTCGAGAATCAAAATAAGGGAAGTAAGATATAATATTTTCGGCAAATTAAGCTAGTTATTTTTGTCGTGTAAAAACTTCAATGACAATCAAGTATAATATATTACACCCTTATAGTTATTCATCATCAAGCACATATTCAGCGGATTTTGTGGGCAAATCTCTTTACATCTATTTCTTCAAAAAAGCGACTTGGTTGTTTTCTTTGTCTGTCGCGTTGCTGTGCATAAGACATGTACAATTTGCTTTCTGAACGAGTCATTGCGACATAAAGTCCACGCCTCTCTTCAGCCTCATCATACCTTGCGGGAACAATGTCGTCCTCTAGGGCAATAATAAACACAGCCTTATATTCCAAACCCTTGGCCGCGTGGAACGTGGAAATGCCAACTTCATCAATCGAATTTTCTATATAGTTAGATTCATCTTGGAGATCAAGCTCGCCAATCAAATCGATGATGTTTCTCGCTCGAGATTTTATCATTTTCTCTTTCAACAATTCTAGATGCCTACTTTGTTCAAAAGCGTCGTTCTTTTCAAGCAAAAGCAAGGTACTAATCTTCAATAAGTCGTACAAATCATTATATATCTTGAGATAGCTTTGTGTGTGATTGTACCCTGCACAGAATTTCGCAAACTGCTTTACCGCGTCATCCATGTCATCCTCTGGTGTGATTTCGGCAAGCTTTGTAACCGACAACTTACCCTCAATAAGCTCCTCGTAATGATTTACCGTTTTATTAGAGCGGTAAAGCTTTGAATAGCGAGGGATCAGCGACTCCAGAATCGACTCCAGAATCAAGTCATTTGAAGGCTCTACTATCAATTTTAATGATTCCTTTATCAGATCAGAAAAGAGCTCCACCTTGTTGAAATTCTTTCCGAAATGACGGAACGGTATCTTTTTTTGGATAAACACATCATCGATAATCTTAAGTCCAGAGTGCCTGCTTCGATAAAGTACAATTATTTTCTTATATTCAATTCCCTCCTTGTGAATCTCTTTTATCTTATCAGCCACCCATTCAGCTTCTTGGATGGCTGTGGTAAAGTCTTTTATCTCCAAACAGTCACCAGGCTCTGTCTCACGGCCTATAAGAGTCTTTTTTTCCCTTTTATCGTTGTGCTCTATTAGCGAGTTTGCCGCGTCCAAGATAATCTGAGGCGAGCGATAATTCCGAACCAGTGTAATACTATGTGCATTTAACTGCTCGATGTATTCACGAATAACTGTCGGAAGAGCGCCCCGCCAGCCGTATATGGATTGATCGTCGTCCGCTACAGCCATTACATTTCTTGCACTTTCGCCTAATAAGCGAATAAGCTCAAGTTGCATACGATTGGTGTCCTGCATCTCGTCAATCAGCAGATAAGGGAAGGCGTTATGATATAACCATAACAGTTCGGAATGATTTTTTAGTAGTGTTACCGTAAGTAATATAGCGTCATCAAAGTCAATCATATTATTTTCGCGCAAACGCGTCTCATACTCGACTGCGGCGGACGTAAGACCTATGGTTTTTGTTTTTTCGGTTTTCCTTAAATATTCTCCATAATCAACAGATGAATTCTTCAATTTGCTAATCCAGTTAGCGAATACGTTTTCTTTCATATTTCTTACATTATTATTCCTTAAAACAGAAAGGATTAGCTTACTCCTTTGTGCAGGAGACACAAAAGTAAAATCCCGCGAAACCTCTATTTTATCTCCATATGCCCTAAGCACGGATTGGCATAAATTGTGAAATGTTCCCAAACGAATACGACGACTGTCGATTCCGAGATTTTGCACTCTTGATCTCATCTCGTTTGCTGCTTTATTGGTAAACGTTATTGCTAGTACCTTCCGAGATGGTGGAACTAAGTCTCTTTCGAACAAATAGGCGATTCTTTGGGTTATAATACGGGTTTTCCCTGTACCCGGACCCGCGAAAACCATGGTATTTCGGTCTATTGTTTCTACCGCTTCAATTTGCTCTTCGTTTAATCCCTCAAGACTTTTCATCTTTCTTACTCTCCTTCAATACCATCCCAATATCCCGCTAGCTGTATAACGGCGTCGAGTGTGTTTTCGATAAATTTTTCAGTAAAATGATCACTGAACCTCTCTCCGATCAGTCTTCCTGTTGTCCTACCCTTTATTTTTCGAAAAGAATTCGCCAAAGTCTCTCTTATTTTAGACTCAACCTCAGAGGTATGGGTAATAACTTCATTTAATATTGGAATCGCTTCCTCCAAACTTTTGTTGTTTTTTCGCATATCACGTAGCTCATTGGACTTCTCCACATCAGCTTTTTTTATTGCCCCTTTGAGATCTGAAAAAAGATTTTCTTTCCTTTCTGGAGAAAGTACTTCCTCCAAGAACGTTATCAACTTATCAATCGGTACATTGTCACAAACATATCCCTCAATGTCTCCCATATTAGGTTTCCGTGGTAATTCATAAACATTGGAACAGATCTCTTTGATTTCCTTCAACTCTTTTTCGTGGTTTATATCCTTGGAATCGTAATCAATCACGGTGACACATGGGATACCGAAATTATCTAAAAGCCTGATAAATGCTTTTATGTTTGTTTTTCCACCAGCGTTAATCACGGATACACCAATACGATCCAAGTCATAGTTACTGTCCTTATAAATAAGAGAAAGTCCCAATTCAGGAAATAACCCTTGCTCTGTTGGCCCTTCTGTCAACAAGACCGCTTTGGAAAAAAAAGCATCCGCTTTTCCAACGTCAAGGTGTTTTTCGTAAGAGGATACAAACTCTTCGGGGAAATTCTGGGGCAATTGCACGCTGGTTGATGTTCCTTGTGCATCCTTTCGAATTAAACAGATTTGCCTTGGATTAATAAGCTCAATTAACGAGGGCGAATGAGTGGCAACAAACACTTGCCTTGTGCGGGATAATTGCAAGATTTCCCTGTACATTTTGCGCTGGGTATGCGGATAAAGGTGAGATTCAGGTTCATCAATGGCAAATATCCCTTCCCGTAATTTTCCAATGCCTGCAAAGGCTCTAAATATGCTGACCGTAAGTACGCTTTGAAGCCCTAAACCAAGTTGATCAACATCGAGGTATTTGTCAGCTGCGTGATGTTTAAGTTGCATTTGAATGTATTTTTTTAAATCCACAGCAGTTGATGTCGCAATGGTAAGGCGCAAAAGATCATCGATCCTTGGCAAGTCTATTATTTGCTTGGTGATGTCAGCAACAACATTTGTGAATTCCACAATTTCAGGGTTATTTTTTAAGGAATCACTCGCTTCATCGAGTTTGGATAATATAGCTTCCTCCTGCGCAGTAAGATTGATTTGATTTAAGATACGACCGAATAAGCTACCTTTATTGGGTTTGATAGCCCTGTAATCGCGCATTGCATCCTGAAAAAAGAACGAGATGAGTTTCTTCTCCCCAAACGAAACTAAACGATCTGGCTGGCGTGCATATACCAACGACGGCTCAGCTTCCCGTGTGTTTTTGTCATAAATAACGGAAAATTTAAGCGGGAGAGAATATTTGTTTTGTCCTCCCACTTGCTCGGCATCGACCAGACCAATAAACTCTGCGCAGAGCTCTTCGCTAAGATCCTCCAGTACAACTTCTACTTTAATGGGCTTGTTTAAGTCATAAAAGTCCGTTTCCTCAAATTCCAATGTTCTGATTGATCTCTCTGGATTAAAGAGCATATGCAAAATTGACAACACATTGGATTTACCAGCATTGTTTTCCCCAATGAGCACTACGATATCGTGGCCATTAATTTTTTGCGGTACGATTCGTATTTCATCTTTGAAATTACGAAAGTTGCTTATTCGCAGATCTTTAATTCTCATTCGTTACCTCCATGTTCTAATAAGATTGTCTAAATATTGTTTAGTCTGATAAATGATTAGTTGGGGCTTTAAGTATAATTTAATTTTTCTCTATGGGATCGCCTGATACCAAAACCAAAAAAACAATCAAATCAATCATAATTGAGCCAATTGATACCTTTTAGTATTTTTTATAGTATTACACTTCAGGTTCTGTATGTCAAACGGACTTAAAGAACCTTTGCAATCAAAATCGATATCTATACATAATCATCTGAAATCGGCAGTAAAATCTCTATCCTCATTGAGGCAACTTTTTGTGACATATAATTATATGACCAGTTGGAAAATAAACTTTTTTGGTAAAAAAATAAAGGAAATTTGAGAAGCAGATCGAAATAAAGATGCTAATATTGCATATTAGCTAACATAGAGTATGTACATCCCTGTGAATGCGGTTAAATTTCTTGTTGGTATTTCGTTAATACAATCTTATACTATTTTACTTCTTGAACTCCTATATAATTGGCGACTATTGACATAAATATTGGAGGGTTGTATCCATGGCCAATGAATTGAATGATAAGAAAAATCCTCTTAGTGCCGTTAGCTACAAGGTGCTTTATGATGCAATAAGCAAAAAAATTCCTGAACTTAAAGTATATCAGAAATATGGGGATGTTTTCTTTGCGAATAACTTGCATTCTTTATGCATAGAAGTGGTTAAAGAATTAAAACCGAAATTGTCTAATCAATTTTTCACAGAGATGAATATAGATGAGACAGCGATATATAAAAACAAGGTAACGCTCAACTTTCAGGACAAAGAACAAGAACATAATGATTTACAAAAATTGATGGATCAGATGAAAGAGTTACTGGAAACAAAAGAAATCTATCCTAGTACAAATCAGTTAGGTGAGATTCTTACGCAAGAAAGGCCAAAGCAAGACACAAGAGCTTTTTCAGTAAGATTGCAGAATCAAGTAAAACAGGCTTCCTTTGGAAAATTGGAATATAATGCATTTGATTCTATCGGTCAGAAAAATATTCTTCGCCATGATAATGTAAAAATCAGCTATAAGGTCGACTCTTTAATGGAGTCAATCAAACAGTCATTGATTCGCTACATTCAATCAACCTCCCAAATGGATGATTTTATTAAGGAAGATATCATTCACGAAATTCGCTCCGAAGGAGTTATAGCTGATGAAATTTACTCATTTATAAAAGCAAATCGCTTTGCCGCTGTAAAGCGAGCTTCGGCTTTTTTGTATTTGGACTATTTAACAAAAAACATGACCTCTGAATTCATGAAAAATCATAAAAAAGCAGTCAAGTGGCTAAAACGGTATACAGAGAGATATGAACAATTTGAAGACCTTTGCACGCAGTTTTTAAAAGAGATAAGGTTTTCACCATTGGATTTTTTGGGAGAAACACGTGATATTTTAAATACATTTCGTAATAAAGACGTATATAATTTTTTGCCTTTTGTTGGGATACTTTCTCAAATCATGGTCGCAACACACAATGGGGATAAAAACATAGAACAATATGGGATTTCATTGAAGCTAAATGGAGAGGTGCAAAATGCAAAGGTTCTTGAAGGCCAGGGAAAACAATCGTTTCTTTATCACATCGAGAAGATAAATTCACTTGTTAATCACGGTGGAGAAAAAGATTATTTTCAAAATCATAGAGAGATGGCAAATCGATTTTGGTACGGAACTATACATATAGTACTACTCAAATACTTTTTGCTTCATCTTGAAGATGAAACATATGATCCCTCTTTAGTGTTAATGGAGGATTTGGATTATATAGCTGGGTATAGTGGTAGTCCTAAACAAGAGGATGTATATAAGTGGTATTGCAAATTGGCAAAAACCTTACTTGACAATCAATATGCTATTAAACAAATTCAGCAACAATTAGATGAGGTTCGGAAGATGCTTCGTTTGTGTTTAGATCCCAAATTGAATCAAATACAAAAAAACATATCAACTCAAACGTATAAACGACGTTTGACATTTCTAAAAAGCATTTTAGCACCAAAGTTATTTGATCCGAACCGATCCAGCCTATTACGAAATGAGTTGGATACTCACAATTACAAATATATAATTCTAACAAAGGAAATCTTAGAAGATAGTTTGTTTAGTTTTGAATACGAAATTGAATTTAGTAATACTTTTTTATGCTCGACACAACATCAGGAAAAGGTTCAATTTAAATATGAAGTCGGGAAACAAGACGAAACCTTAGCAGTCATGTTTTTGCCATACGATACAACAACAGGGAGTTTGGAGAAGCAAGTAGTTAATTTTACGAAACGTTGCCCAGATCTAAAAAAAGTATGTATTCCATTTCCCACGTATGATAATGATAATTTCAAAACGCCTGTGAATCGGTTCATCTTTTTATTCACTTATAAGCTCTTAGTCTATCTGTTTTTGGCTGCATACACGAAACAGATAGGGGACAAGGGAAAACATTTGTTTATTGCTTTTTGGCATTATCATGTAAAAAAAGATAAAAGGAAAGAATATCTCAGTATGGATACGTATATCCGGCAATTTGCAAAAGAATTAGAGTTTTTATTTGGAATGAACCATAACACAGGCTCTCAAGGATTTGATTTTGGATTTGAAACAAAACCATATATAGTCGCTAATACACTATACTCAATGTATGCAAATGTCCCAAAGAAATTTATATTGGATGTTCCAATAGAAATTCCCAAAATCGCGATTGTTGTTATTACTTCTATGAGGTCGGACGATCATAAGAAAAGCGATCAATATCGAACTGGAGTTTTCGGTGAAGTTTATGTAGTAGACAGTAAAGGGAAAGCAAGTATTTTCCGGCGCTTTGGTACATTCTTTGATCATGACAATGAGACAGTCTATCAACAATCTGATGTATTAGTTGGTATGGTGCAAACGTTGTATAACGAGGGATATAAACATATCTTATATATCGCAAAAACTCCATATACCACGAAATTTCTAGATAAAAAAGACGACCAAAAAGAGTTATATTTCATGAATCAAGAATTGATTGAATCATTGTATGTTGCAAAAGATATGGCAGTATACCCTATGCATTTTACTCTTACGCGCGCGTACGAAGCACGTTTGGGTAGACAAAGCGGAAAAGTAGCACTTTTTGTGGATGACACCAGTCATATTCAAAGAAGCCTTTATGAAGATCACGAAGGTATTATCCCTATTTTGCAACTCTATAGTGGCAACGGATTAAAAGGAAACGAACAACGTCATGTGTACAATAGTCTCATTACTTACCAGACGTTGAATCGTTTATACAATGACGATTTGCTTAACAACAAAATTCAATTAGCCCTCATTGACCCAGAGGGCATTAAACCTAACCTTATTCGGGCATTATTGCTTTTACACACAAGTAGGTTTGAGTCGAATTACAATATCACGATAAAAGTAAACCCATACAGCCGACTATTGGGGGATGATGGAATAGCAAAAAAATCCCTGCTAGATATAACTTGGGGAGAAAAAACTTATGAGATGAACATGATTGCCTACTTTGCATATCTTCATACAAAGGTATTTGCCTAAAAGGAGGTAGCAGGGCGTTAAAACACGTCTAGGAAAGATGAAAGCAACTTATCGTTACGATTATGGATTCGTATATGAGTATGGATATAACATCGGGCTTTTTTCGGCCTTAGTCCAATTACAATCCAGCAAGAAGTTGAAGATGAACTCCGGTTTACAGCAACGTTTGACCGATTGGTTGGCAAGTCCAGAGCAGCGCTTTTCACGCTTTGTCGTTTCATTTCTAAAAAAGAATAACATTACAGATGAAGCGGTTTTTGAAGAAATACAGAAAAATATTGAAAATATTTTTTTCTTCGGTTTTTTGCAAGGTCAGCATACAATGAGGCATTACATTCAATCGCTTCCTCTTAATAAACTGATTAAAACGGAGGTGGTTTATTTTCAGATTAATGTCATGGACCCTTTAAATCGAAGTATTCATAAGGAAGAAGTTAGGCAAGCAGTGATACACGATATTAAACAAGCTTTTGACTATGAGATGGAAGAGGGGGAGATCGAATACTATCAGAAAAAGGGGCATTTCCTGAGAGCAGATAGCATTGTTTTATTGAGACAGAGGAAACGGTGTTTTTTGCTGATCATTGATACTAGCTTGAACATCCATCGTTTAGAAGGGATTTTTGACCCTCAAAGCCTCTTAAAGAGTTTACAGCAAATACGAAGTGACTTAGGTAGGAAAACGAAATTTAGCCACTTGTCAATGAATACATCAGGCATTGAAAACATTCATCTTGATTCTTTGCTACTACAATACGCTAGTATTGTGAAGGATAAAACATTGGGAAAAGTAGTACAAGCAGGATCTTATGCCTATTCATTTTTACGGTTTATGACAGAAACGGCAAAGATATCAGAGGGAAACTGTGATGTTTCCATTATGGGTATGGTCGATTATGATTACTCTATCATAAACTTTACTCTATCACTGAACCATTGGATTCATTCAAACGAGGGAGTCTTATTAAAACGATGCAATGAAGAATATGTGGCTGGTCATTGTTCATGGTCTGATTCGGATAGAAAGATTATACCTCGAGCAGCTAAAGAAATATTACTTAAAAACATGATTCATAATACAAACATGGATCGCAAAGCATTGTCTGAGTTTGTGAAGGAAGGGAAGGGGTATTTTGTTATCACTGACCGTATTGTAGACTTTCAAAATACGGCTGGTAAATATGAAGAGGGAGAAACATTTAGGGATGATCACGCCTCGTGTGTAAAGAAGGGGCTGAATGCTAATCAGCATATCCTTTACTTGACAGGTAATCCTGGTATCGGAAAAACAACAGTGATTGCAAACGAGTTGAAAAAGCATGAACGATTTTTGTTTTTGTACACGAGCTGTAGAAGAACAGTAAATGATGATATACTGCTAAAGTTTTCAGAAGGAAATCGCTTATTTGCTGACGATCTAGTAGCACTGAGTACCAATTCAACAGATGAGCAAGTAATAAATGGTGTACCTGTGAATGTTGTGAATGTTTTTATCAATTCTCTAGACCGATTACAATCAAGCCCTAAATTAACATATCTTCCGAAAAATCGAATCCGCTATTATGAAAAGGAGGCAATTGGTTTTCGAACAACAGGAGATAACGAATTTGTAGAAGATATTCGAATCAAAACTGGTGGCGTGTTAAAGAGGTTGTGTGAAGGAATCCAGGAGCAAATGGAAAACCCAAATATAAGGAAGATCATTGGGACATTTGCCATTCAAGCGTTAAAAAGTACAAAAGACGGAACCACTATGCACCACATACAGAAGTTGTTCCCATTTATACGTTACTCTGAAGAGATGGGTGTTCGACTTGATCCTGAAGCTTTTGATCGATTTGTGGAAAGGTATCCAGTTTGTTGGGTCATGATAGATGAAATTACCGGGACAGATGAAGGAGCAGAACTTTATAGATTATTGAAAACGTGGCTTTTTGATCATATTTATTTAAAACTAGATCCGGAAAGACAAGCAAAGTGGAATTTGAAGCTCATTGTAGCGGATGCCTCTATTACGAATGAGACGATTATGCAGCAATGCCTAGCTTCAAAAGCTCGATTTGATCATCCCAAAATATATATCACAAGTGGAGAGGAACAAAGTTTATCAATTCAAGCTAAGGAAGTTTCAGTACCCGGAACAGTGCCCCTTAATGGTTGGCTTGTGAATACAAATTCCTATCCGGCAAAGGAATTAAATCTTATGTATCACATTTGTGTTCAGGGGATATCAGAGGAAGAGTATTTTTCTGGAAGGCAACCTGGGAGGGAGCGGCTTGACCAAGAAAGGAATCTATCGGAGGAGCAAGATAAAGTTATCTTACAGCGCGTGTTTGAATATTTGTCTGCCAACCAGGAAGAACAAGTGATTGTCTATATTCAAAACATTAACCGGATTGAAAAGTTGAAAAACGAATTTAAACAACGATATAGTGATGTTTTTGGAGAAGAAGCTGTGGAGTACAAGCACTATATGGCAATTACGTCTCAATTGACAATGAAAGGAAGGGCACAAGCACTTGAGGCAACCAATCATGTACGATGTGTGTTTATGACAAGCTCGGCGTCTCGGGGTATTTCGTTTAAAAGAGCAACAAAAATTTTTGCCGTGTTACAATCGTTTAGTATCGAGAGAGAACTGATGGAACAGGTTCAACTCTATTATCGGATGAGAGGCAGTACAGAATGGGATACAACAAAAAATAAAAGCATCGAGTTTTTTATTGTAGATACATATGTTCATAAGGATACTGATGAAGAATGGCACAAAAGTAAAACTTTAATCCATTTGTTATCGTTTCTGACATTAGTACGTACTTGTTTGGTGAGCCGCATCTTTGGAAAGGCCGAAATTGGAACGCGATCATATAGTGTTGTACCACTTGGAGGAAGAGGGATTTCGCCAGTAAAATCCAGTCTGATACAGGATGTAGCAGACAGCATAAAACTAATTGGAAAAGAACTGACAGGTGAGGAACGTTTCAAATTGCTTCATGAATTTAAACAAGAATTTGATTCTGCATTTGGTAGCATGAGAGTACAGACGAATGAACAAATTTTTCGACCAGGATATGATGCGAAAAATATCTACCCACAGTTTTTGAAACGTGCTCGTCAAAACTTGTCCCAATTGATAGAGTTTCAGCCATTTCATCCTTTTCTTTTTTCAAACGGTATGCTTATATTTCGTACGGATGATTTTATCAGCGAACGAGTTACATTTCTTGTGAATAAGAGAGAGCATAATGTACGCCTCATGAAAATAATTGAACGGGCTATGAAAGAAGATATTACGGATGATCTACGAAAAAAACTGGTTCATATCCTTGAATTATTGAAGTATGAGCGTGACAAACAAGGAAGACTTCCGAATGCATATGTGGAATATTCTCGTGATGAAAAACGATATGTGGCGTTTCCTGTACTAGCTTTCACGATGTTTGAATCTTTGAAGGACTATAAGCCATATGATGTTGAAGAAACATTTTTAGAGGCTCTTTACGGTCTAACACGTACATTTACAGATGTTACATCAGTGACTCCAATCTCAGGAGATTATAAAAATATTCCCTTTATTACATTTAAAAGTGATGCTTTAGAAGAAGTGTTTGAAAGTCGTTTTCAGCAGAATTACCTTTTAACATCGACGGAGACAAATATCTTGAATCTACTTCTACTTGAAGAGCTATAGATTATTTCATTCGTTAGAATTAAGGTTTAGGTATTCCAATAAGAACATTAACGGATCAGTGAGAGGCTAAGTAAATACACCCGTTCAACGTTGCTTGCAGAAAAATCGTTTTGAAACGGTTTGGAATTGACGTATAATAAAATTACTGAGTGCATATACTGGAGCGTCGGCGCCACCATCTCCCGAAACCATGACTTTTCGGTCGTGCGGAAATCGATGTGCGGGTCCAACACCCTGGCACAGGATAGGGAATGGGGCGCCGTTATTTTATCTTTTGAAGCAAAAGAGGTTAAACCCTTGATGTTCATTGCGGGCATGGCAGTCTTTGAGCGAGAAGCCGAGCTGCGCCTCGAGATGGTCGACCACGGCCCGTTTGGGATTGCGCGAACGGTTGGCGACGGCTTTTTCGTAGTGTCCGTTGCGGACATAGGCGATTGCCCCGGCCAGGACATCAGCCATTTGCAAAGGCGTTTGGGTGCCGTCCCGCGATTCGACGCGACGTACCACAATCAAGGGATAGGCAATGGTTTGCTTCTCCTTGGCCCCTGAGGTCTGCTGAATAAGCTTGATATAGTCGGCGGCCATTTTGCGGTTCAGATAATATTCCAAATCCTGCAACCTTCCGGGTACGGAATTGCTTTTGCGATCCAAAAAGATGTCATAATGATGTTCAGGAGCCAACCATTTATAGATCAACCAAAAAAACATTTTGTAAAAATGCGTTTCTTTGTTGTCGCCGGTTTTTACGTTTTTTTTGTCCGTCATATCTACAATGAGGGCTCGAAACTTTAAGTTCCCTTGCCTCATGTGCTTGATAAACAAATCGATGAAAGCAATATATGCATCTCGATGGGTTTTTTTCATTTCATTCCAGTGAAACTCGCGTTCAAATCCGAGTTGCCGCCGCATGCGAGCAACTTCTGCCTCTAACGCTTCGTAAGTGTCCGCACGTTGCCAGATTGTGCCCAACACCATGTATTTGTGAGCATTCTGACTGCTTTCATCTCCCCAAATCACGATTAGACTCAAAGTGATCGGCTCCGTTTCAAAGGTTATATACTGATTATATATTCTTTTAATTGTTATTTGAATAATCAATCTTTATCTTTGCCGAAGATGCTGGTTATGTGCAATAAAGGTGCCCCGCCTCGGTTGCTAGATGCGAGAGAGTTTTCCTCGCTCCAACCGGTTGCGGGGTTTATTGATGTTTGCCGGAGTCCAACTGCACAAATGGCCACACATGGGCAGTTACGCCGAAAGCATAATGGCATAGGGGGGATTCGTCCAAGTTGGGAAGCTGGATGGAGGCTGGCAAAGTATTGGCCTGAATAACCCCTTCTGCTTGCTGCAAAGGCCAAGGGGCATGGCGAATATCTCCACGGTGGAGGGCGCCACGGATGATTAGGTATTGTGAGAAACGTGCAGTCAGCCAATTGGCCAGTGATCCAGGATGGATGGGAGCGGGTGTGGAGGATGGGTGCATCTGCGCCGCAAATCGGGCCGCGGGTGTGAACAGCTTTGGCCGTTCACAGACGAGGGAAGTACGTTGGTCGCGCGCGGTGAAATGCAAGCGAGCCGGAAGGTAGGGCAGGTGCCACATCATCCGGGCGGACAGAGCGTGCAACCAACTGCTGACATCGCAACTGAAAAAGAAGACGCCAGGTTCTGCGCCATATGTCACATACGTGCGCAAATTAAGTTGCAGATACGAAGAGAGCCCTGGTATGGGCGGGAGAAACCGCAACCGCTCCTGTTGTACCCGAAAGGCCACGATGCTGATCCATGCGGTGCCATCATGGCAATCCAATGAAAGCGGAGCAGGGATGTGCGGTTGCAGGGAGGCGGCGGGGACAGGCCAATGAAAGAAGCAGACATCTGCTAACGTCTGGGCGATGAGCCAAGGTTGGGGCGGGACTGGTGGGGGGGTAAGGGGATGGTTCATTGTTGTCAATCTCCTTCTTAATGGGTGGATATTCGTAGTATGGAGAAGGAGCGAGGTTCCCATACGCGTTAAGAACGGGTGGTTGGAGAGCCGGTGAAGAGGAGCCGTTCGATCTTGGGGATGAAAAATTGGATTAAGGGCCCGCACAAAAAGGTGTAAATAAAGGTTCCCAAGCCGAGTGGACCATGCAACATCAAGGCGAACAACAAGGCACTGCCGTCGATCACCGTTTTGGAGGCGGTGAGGCTCATCGCATATCGTTCAGTCAGGATGTACATCAACTGGTCAGCGGGGGTCAAGGCGTATTTGCTTTGCACATAGATGGATATGCCGATGGTTGCGAGCAAAAAACCTCCCCAAAAAGTGAGCACTTGGTAGAAAAATTGGACGGGATGAAAATCTATTATGTCCAACCAAAAGTCAATGCAAAAGCCCAAAACAAAAATAGTTAGCAAGGACAGGGGATTGGGAGGTTTTTTGGACAGAAATCCGTTTAGCAACGTAATCAGTATCCCGCAGGTGATGAGCCAGGACCCGACGGTGAAGCCGATCCATTCCGACATTGCTACAAAAAACCCATTCCACGCGTCAGCACCCAATTCAGAGCGCAAGATCAAGGAAATGCCGAGCGATTTGATAATTAAGCCGCAGATATATGAGAGGCTTCTCGTCATTGTTTTACCCATGGTATACCAACCTTACGGAGAGATTTGTTCTAATATATGTGTACAAGTTATCTGGCAGAAGTGTAAGTTGCTTTTTTATAAGGAGCGGAGCTGGTGCGCAACAGAGGTTCCTTTCATTGGGTTTGATGGAAAATATTTGAAAAATGATGATTTCTGAATTATAATTCAAGTGCGAAACGTAATTTTTCGCGATGTATCATTGTTATTGCAATAATCGACTTTGTCATTTTAAGGAGGAATAAAAAATGTTTGTGATGCACTTGCGGGGAGAAAAGGACCGTGTTTTGCCGTTTGTGGGGGAGTTGCAACAAAAGCCACATGTGACAGTCGTTGATGCTGAGATGGAGAAAGAGGGGGAGATGGTGCAACTCTCATTGACGGTCGATCACCAGCCGCGCAAGCGTGTGCAGGTGATTCGGCTTCATACCGAGTCAGGCGCAGTGGTGCCCATTCCACTGATGGATGTGATGCAGGTGGAATGGGAAGAAGGAAAACATTTATTCTGCGGATGGTCATATGACATTTTTGGAACATCGCGCAACAGGAGAGGATGAAGATGGCTGAAATCTGTTTTTGGTATGATCGGTCGCGGGAGCGGTTGGTGATCCGCCATTGCCCCACGGGAGAGATACGTGTGATACATAAGTTGCAGCCGATGATCCGATTTTTGTCTGCTTATGGAATCAGGGAGTTGGAAGAGGCGGTTGCTCCCTGCCATGGAGATGACCGGTTGCATTTGTTCAAACGGATGCAAGTGCATCAGTTGAAGCGGTAGGAGAGGTTTGGATGGTGTGGTTGATTTCGTCAGTACTTACTCTGCTTGGAGGGATGGGGTCTGTTTATTATGTGTGCTTGTTGGGCAAATGGCTGGAGGAAGAGCGTATGGGCAAGCGGGAAGCGAGCTTAAGCATCTTGACCGGATTGTGCCTCCATGTTGCCGTAGCGATGGCCAGCCGGGGGTTGCCAGCGGTTGTTTCGATTCAGTCAGAAACCGTAATGTGGTTGACCCATGGCGGTATGATGCTGTCGCTTTGCACCAGTGTCATGACGCTCCATTGTTTACGGCGGAAGTGCGGTTGATAGCCGGGTTGGGTGTGGGTGTTGTCCGTAGCGTTCGCAATTTGGACACATGTACTTAAGAAAGATTTAATCTCTGTTTATCAGGGGTTTAGGACTGAGGGTTATGATGGCATGGATAAGAGATTGAAAGGGGAAACAACATGAAATTACAGGCGAGTTACGGCCCTGTCTTCCTACGGATTGGGCTGGGTCTCATTTTTCTTATTCATGGTGCGCAGAAATTAATGGGCATGGAACAGACGATTGGATTCTTCGGCCAGGTAGGCATTCCGATGGCTTCGTTCACGGCTTACGCGGTAGCGGGCTTGGAGGTGTTGATCGGGGCGGCCTTTATCCTTGGCCTGTTCACTTCTGTTGCTGCAGGGGCCGCGGTTGTGATCATGGCGGGGGCGATCTTGTTTGTGAACGGGAGCAAAGGATTTGCAGGCGGGTATGAATATGACTTGTTGATTCTGCTCACCGCCGCGTCGCTCCTGTTTACTGGGCCTGGCGCACTAAAAGTACCCATCGGCAAAGATTGAGCGCCTCGATCTGACAAATGGCGGAGCCCATATGGGCGGCCGTCTTTTTTTGTTTCAGGCCACCAGAAAACATAAAAACCTCCCAGCCAATTTGGTTGGGAGGCTTTGCTTTCATGGCAGCCAGCACCTCAAACCCCAACAGCTGCGAACTGCCCTCGGTCAGGAAAGTCAGAGCTGGGTTTTGTCGATCACTGAAGGCTAAGCCCTGAACACTATGTTAGAAGAGCACTGAGCACGTGAACACTGGCCGCCAACCGCCGCTTATGTAGCTGCGTGGCTCACTGAGCACTCAATCTTTTAAGAGGAGTCCATGATATGGAACTATCTTGAAAGGATAGTCATATCAAAGGACCCAAATCTCAAGGCATTTTTTGGGGTTTACTACGCCATGAAAGCAATGAGATGAAAATAGCTGTTTATTCGTCGATACCGATCAAATGGGTTGTGGCGTTGGCAATCTGCAACGCTGCATCAACTTGTTCCATGAATTCAATGTTGAATTGGTTGACTTTGTCCACTTCTTGCCGTGGGAAGAGGTAGAGCAAGTCAGCGTTGTCGACAGAGTCCCGCTCTTTCTTGCTGTTATACCGTTCCACTTCGGCTTCTGCGCGGCGAATCGCCGTGTTGCAGGCTTCAACCAAGTCTTGGTTCATGCCGATGAGATGGTTTTTATAAAGCAATGCTTCGTGCAGGGAGAACGTTTTCCCGGCGACGGTGATTTTTGTTTCCAAGTTGGTACGATCAATCGCCGATTTGATGATGAAAAAGCGCTGTGCCAGATCATGGTATGCTTGAATCTTGGCTTGCACTTCTTTCTCCGCCTGCTTGACACTGTATTCTTGGTTAGCCCCTTTAATCCCCCAAGGGTGTTTCTTTTTGGAGGACCAAGCTGAGTAGGTGCTTAATTCTTCTTGAATTTTGGCCATACGTTTTTTGATGAGTTTCAATTCGGAGAGTCCTTGTTGAATGAGCATGATGCGCTCCCCTTTTTGTTCAATTAGTTAGGTAGGTGATTTCATAATAGAGGGTTTGCGCTTTTCAGTCAATCATTTCATTTAAAATTAATATACAGGATTAAATATAAAATACTGTTCTTGCTATAATGAATGATTGGAGACTTGTGTTCATGCAATGTGGAGGTGCGAGATGAAATCTTTCATCGATGAATTGGCGAACAAGCTGAAAATCGATGCAGATATGGGTATATCCTGCGAAATTGTGGACTTTTTCAGCAATGAAGAGATTGAAAGTTATCAACATAAAGTGGATGACCACAAACATATCTGGATTGATGTGAAAATGTACGAATATGGTTTTACCGCCGCCAATGCTTTGTTTATGTCTTTTATGGCCTATATGAGTTATGCGCACTTCGCAGTGTTCTCCTCCACAGGGGGCATTGATTGGACCCAGTATGATTTACTCTCGTCAATGGATGGAAAAACAGGCTTTTATTGCCATGTGCGGATTTCATGACCGTGTTAGCAAATGATAAACCGATAAAGGCGCACTCGCTTCACAACAGAGCGAAGGCGCCTTTGTTGCATTAAAGGCGGTGTAATTTGATTGAGTCCAATTAAATAGAGTAAAATAGTAGAAGTGTATATAAGTTCTATTCCATCGAGAAGGGAGAAATGGCATCATGAGCAATCACAACCAACAAATCTTGCTGATTAACCGGCCTAAAGGGATGCCGACTGAAGCGGATTTCAAGTGGGAAGAGATTCCGATCCCCCAACCCAGTGAGGGGGAAGTGTTGGTCAAAACGCTCTATTTGTCAGTCGATCCATACATGCGAGGTCGTATGAATGATAGTAAATCTTACGTAGCTCCATTTGAACTGAACCAACCGATTTCCGGCGGCGTGGTTGGCGAAGTGGTTGAATCTAAAGCGTCGGGGCTTGAAGCAGGGGATATCGTGGTTGGTATGCTGGATTGGAAAAAGTACCAAACGGTTTCCGTTCAAGGAGTGAAAAAAATTGATCCAACCGTCGCGCCGATCACGACTGCTTTGGGAGTGGTCGGTATGCCTGGCCTAACCGCTTACTTCGGCCTACTTGACATCGGCAAGCCCCAACCTGGGGAGACCGTCGTGATTTCCGGAGCTGCCGGAGCGGTGGGCATGGTGGTTGGACAAATTGCCAAAATCAAAGGTTGCCGTGTAGTGGGGATTGCCGGGTCCGATGCAAAAGTAGAGTATTTGGTCAAGCAACTGGGCATTGATGCAGCCATCAATTATAAGACGGCGACGAATTTAAAAGCGGCGTTGAAAGAAGCTTGCCCCAATGGAGTAGACATTTACTTCGACAATGTGGGTGGGGAAATTTCGGATGTGGTGATAACCTTAATCAATCCACATGCGCGAATTCCGCTGTGCGGCCAAATCGCATTGTACAATATGGAGAAAGTGGCGATCGGGCCGCGTATCCAGCCGTTGCTTTTGATCAATAAGGCGTTGATGAAAGGGTTTATCGTTAGCGATTACGCTGAGCGCTTTGAAGAGGGTACCCGCCAGCTGGCTCTTTGGGTCAAAGAAGGCAAGATCCGGTATGAGGAAACCATCGTGGACGGATTTGAAAACACCATCCAAGCGTTTTTGGGACTCTTCACCGGTGAGAACCTGGGCAAGCAATTGGTGAAAGTAGCCGAGCCTTCCAAGTGCTGACGGCTGAATAGGAGCATGGAACATGACCCGTTTCCCGTGACTGGGAAACGGGTTTTTGCGTGGTAAGGAATCACCCGTTGACATAAAAGTTGGAAAGGTGGTTAAATAAATAAAATATTCTAGTAAGGGAACCATTGACGCATGTGAAAAAACAGTGGTTGATGGCGTAGCATGTTCCCTGCTTGTACAGGGTTAAGCGTAATGGCGTTAATTACAGACAGTGGAGATGAGGGGAGAGAGCCAGTGAATAAACAGGCGAGTCAAGATAAAGGGATAGTTGAGAATCTGCGGAGCATGTCAGTGTTGCGCGAGGAGATGAACCGCATCAACGCACAAATGCTACACCTGCTGAATGAACGGGCGCGGGTGGCCGTTGAGATCGGGGAAATCAAAAAACGGCAAAACCGGCCGATTGTCGATGAAAAACGAGAAAGGGAGATCATCGCCAAAATGCAGGAAGAAAATCAGGGTCCTGTCACAGATGAACAAGTAGCGCGTTTCTTTAGTAATTTATTCCAAATCGCCAAAGAATTGCAAGCGGTTCGCCGTTAACCAACCGAAAAGCCCCGCTGTCTGCGGTCGGACAGCAGGGGCTTTTGTCTTGGTGGAGAGAGAATTGGGGTTCTTTCCGGATTGTCAAGAAATTGACGAAAATTGCTTCATGTGTCATACTATGTTACCAAGTTAGGTTTTTCTTTGTATTTATAACTAATTTTTGTAAATATTTTGAAAGGGGATTGGTGGATGGAATATGGCGTGATTATCTCAATCGGCATTTATATGGTAGCGATGCTGATCATCGGTTATTTCGCCTATAAGCGAACTTCGGACCTCTCTGATTATATGTTGGGCGGGCGGAATCTGGGTCCCGCGGTGACAGCCCTTAGTGCGGGCGCTTCCGATATGAGCGGCTGGTTGCTGATGGGGTTGCCCGGCGCCATGTATGCAACAGGGATCAGTAGCGGCTGGATTGTATTGGGCTTGTGTGTGGGTGCTTATCTCAACTGGCTGTATGTGGCGCCGCGCTTGCGAACGTATACGGAAGTGGCGCAGAACGCGATCACCATTCCAGTCTACTTTGAAAACCGTTTCAAAGACCAATCCCGTATTTTGCGCGTAGTATCTGCACTGGTTATTTTTGTTTTCTTCACCTTCTACACCTCTTCGGGCATGGTGTCTGGCGGGGAGTTGTTTAAAACCGCGTTTGGGATGGATTATTTGTGGGGAGTTCTCATTTCTGCGGGTGTCGTAATTCTGTATACGCTGTTTGGCGGATTTTTGGCCGTCAGCTGGACAGACTTCGTCCAAGGAACCATCATGTTTGTGGCTTTGATCTTAGTACCATTGGTTACAGTGATGGAGGCGGGTGGCCTCGGTTCGACGCTGGCTGAGATCAAAAGCATCGATCCGGCCTTGCTTGATGCGTTTAAAGGGACAAGCGTGATTGGCATCATTTCCTTGCTGGCTTGGGGATTGGGATATTTCGGACAACCCCATATCATTGTGCGCTTTATGGCGCTCAGCTCGGTAAAAGAAGCGAAAAGCGCGCGCCGCATTGGCATGGGCTGGATGATCTTTTCGATCATTGGCGCGATGTTAACAGGTTTATTTGGAATCGCTTACTTTAACAACACCGGTATGAAGCTGGAAAATCCTGAAACGGTGTTTATCAAGTTGTCTGATGTGCTGTTCCATCCGCTGATCACCGGTTTCTTGCTGGCGGCGATCCTGGCGGCAGTTATGAGTACGATTTCTTCCCAACTGTTGGTGACCTCAAGCGCGTTGACGGAAGACTTCTACAAAGCGTTCTTCCGCCGTTCGGCCACAGATAAGGAGCTGGTGTTGGTCGGTCGCTTGTCTCTCTTGGGTGTAGCTTTGATCGCTTTGTATTTGTCTTTGAACCCCAACGAAACCATTCTCAACTTGGTGGGTTATGCGTGGGCCGGCTTTGGAGCCGCATTCGGGCCGGTGGTGTTGATCAGCCTGTTCTGGAAACGGATGAACAAATGGGGAGCGCTTGCGGGCATGCTCGCCGGAGCGGTTACCGTTATCGTATGGGAGCAAATCGAGGCGCTCAGCGAAGTGTATGAGATCATTCCTGGCTTTATTGCGTGTACGCTGGCTGTCATCATCGTGAGCCTGCTTACGCCGAAACCGCCGGCTGAGATTGAGGCTGAGTTTGATGAAATGGTGAGACAAACGCAAGTGTAATTAAAAAGAACCCATCGACTCCAATCAAGGGCGGTGGGTTCTTTTGCTTATTTATATGCAGGAACTTGCAACAATTGGTCAATGGTGACGAATTCGTAGCCTTGTTGCCGCAAGTGTTTGATGATGCGGGGGAGTGATGCGACGGTTGCGTCACGTGGCCCACCGGCATCATGTTGCAAGATGATGCTCCCTGGCAAGGCATGATTCTTGACTGTCTGAACGATATCTTCCGGTGTTCTTCCTTTTTTCCAGTCAAGCGTGTCAACATCCCACTGGATCATTTCATAACCCATTTGTTCCAAGTGTTTGATCTTGCCTTTGACCGCTCCGTATGGCGGGCGCATCAGGCGCAGGTCTTTGCCGATGATTTGTTTGACGGTGGCATTGGTGCGACTCATTTCTTGCACCAATTGCTGATCGGTCAAGCTGGGGAGGTACGGATGACGCCACGTATGGCTACCGATCACATGTCCTTCATCATATATCCGTTTAAGCATGTTCGGATGGGCTTTTGCTTGCTGTCCCAATACGAAGAATGTGGCGCGAATTCCGTTTTGCTTTAAGATGTCTAAAATTTGATTGGTATAACGATCACTTGGCCCATCGTCAAATGTCAACGCGACCCATTTCAGCCCACGCGGACCGTGATAATGCATATGTTTCGATTCGGATTTGATCACGGTTTTTTGTAGTGCGGTCAATTCTGGCGGCAATTTGATGCGCTTAGGCATAGGTGAGAGTTTGGTGAGGTGTGAATGGTCTGCTTGCCATCCGGGTTCTGCGGATTGTTGGTTAAAGCAACCGCTGAGCAAGGCACTGCTCATAAGCGTTGCCGCAAGAAGACCATATATTTTTTTTTGCATGGTAAATCTCCAATCCCTATAAATCTATTTATATCAATAATAAATTAATCTAAGATAAAATTTATCTACTTTGCTAAGCCGAACTTGACGATCTTGTGGACGTTTTTTTACGGATTGGTTTCAAAAAACGTCCGTGCGTTGGGCACGGACGTGTGAATGGGGGAAGAGGCGGTCTGCCTGGCGATAAACCAGTGCTTGGGGAAAGCGTATGTGTCGACAGGGTGTCAAAGCGATTCCAGATTAAATTGGCGATAGATTTCTTCCAAGGATTTATCTTTGGCACGGGCGATGATCTGTTTGCGAATGGCAAATTGCTTTTGAGAAAATGCGAAGCGCCTTTCTAATCCGACGCCAAATGCGTCAGGATAATTGGCGATCATGCTGGGGGTAGGCTGTTCTGCAGGGTTCCATTCGTCCATGCGTTGCATGATATATTCATAGAGATGGGGATGTTCTTGAATGAGACGGTGCAGAACATACGTGCCGTAACTGATGTGCCGGGATTCGTCTTTTTTGATCAGGCGGATGCCTTCCATCAAGCCTGGCATGAGCCCCCGCTTTTCAAGTGCTTGCTCAAAAAACCAATATCCGGTTTCCGCGCCAACGCCTTCAATCAACATGTTGTATAACACGGCAGCATCAGCGAATGCTTCGGGGGAGTCGTCAGTCAACAGCCGGTTCATGGTGCGAGTGAGGGTGTTGCTATCCTGTTGGGCCGCATCTGTGTCATACAAGTAAAGCTTGGGTACGCCACGTCGATTTAGATAGGGGGTCAAATCTTCGGTGACACCGAGTGTGTTGATGAAAAGGCGGAAAAACTCCGTATGTTTGGCTTCTTCAAACAAAAACGTGGTCAAATACATCTCTTCTTCCAATCTTCCTTCACGGGCCACAGCGATCAGAAGCGGTAGCAAATCGACCGTCACCGCTTCTTCCCCAGCCAAGAAATTAACAATCATCCCCAGGATCTCTCTTTTTTGCTCCCCAGTGAATTGACTCCAATCTTTGACATCCTGTGTCAGGTCGATATCTTCCGGATTCCAGGTGCCCAGCCGTTTGGCTTTTTGATACAGGCGGTAAGGAACAGACTGCATATCCAGTCCTTTGCTCAGCGTAATAATATGTCGTGTCAAGGAAACCCCTCCAATCATGAAATATGAACCGGCGGGTCAGTCGGTGCCACCCATGATATACCCATTGAAGAATGGGATCGAGTCTAATTTTATACCGAAAAATGCGATTTTTCTACCATCCCCTTCCGTTTGTGTGGTGAGTGGAAACGCGTTATTGATATCGCATTCCGAGCGAGGCAATGGAAAGGGAGATTGACAAATTACAGATAATTATATAAAATTCAAATTAACAGATGAGGAGGTTGCCCCCATGGTTGCCATGGGTGAGGAAAATGGGATTTTGCACATCCAAAACCGACTATTCTGCTTGATTTTGTCGAAAAAATCGGTGCGTTGTCGGTCCATGTTTCTTTTCACCGACGATTGCTTAACATATCCGATCCCCACGACGCGGGAAGACGGAGGCTGATAGGCATGAAAATATCGACAAGAGGCGAATATGCCCTGCGCGCGCTGATTATCTTGGGGCAAGAACCGGCGCGAGTGATGACGATTAGCGACCTTGCGGACAAAACGCTGGTGCCGACAAGTTATTTGGAGCACATCTTATTGCAGCTCAAACATCTGGGATATGTGGTCAGCCGGCGCGGAAGCCGTGGCGGATACCGGATCAACCGGCCGCCGGATCAGATTGTGATCGGAGAGATCATCCGCCAGTTGGAAGGGCCGTTGGCACCGATGGGCTGCGTGAGTGTGACTGCTTATGAGTCATGTGAATTGGAATCAATGTGCTTGCTCAGGCCCTTGTGGATGTCTATCCGGGAAACCGTCGCAAATCTATTGGAAAAGACCACGTTGGAAGATCTGCTGCGCGGCAAAGTGCATCAGGCGGCAAAAGGATAGGTAAAACATGAACTTCTCTCTCGGGATGTTAAAGCCATGACCACTACGGTTATGGTTTTTTTGTGTTGGCCGGAGTGGGTACCCTTCATTTTTGTGCTTGAAAATGTCGGATGGTGCCAGCCGCATCTTGCTAATCTATTGATGAGGGGGTGAGGTGCTTGTGAACCTGCTGCAACATATGAATGCAGCGCTCAGCTATATTGAAGACCATCTCGCTGACGACATCGACTTTAAAGAAGTGGCCCGGCGGGCGATGTGTTCGGAGTACCATTTTAAACGGATGTTTTCTTTTCTCGCCGGTGTGACGTTGTCCGAATACATTCGGCGCAGACGGCTCACCCTGGCCGCATTTGAACTTAAGGATCGCGATGAGCGGATCATCGATATTGCGATCAAATACGGTTACAGCTCAGCGGATGCGTTTGCGCGGGCGTTTCAAGCCATGCATGGTGTGACACCATCCGAAGCCAGAAACAATGGAAAGCCGTTGAAAGCTTTTCCGCGGATGACTTTTCAATTGACTGTCAAAGGGGGAAACGAAATGAATTATCGCATCGAGGAGAAAAGCGCGTTTCGCATTGTCGGCATCAAAAAAAGAGTTCCACTGATTTATCAAGGGGTTAATCCGGAAATTGCCTCCATGTGGGCCAGCTTGGATGAGGCGAAGATCACTCGGCTGAAGAATCTCAGCAATGTCGAGCCGATTGGTTTGCTTAGCGCATCTACGAATTTTTCTGAAGGGAGAAAGGAGGGAGGGGAACTGGATCATTACATTGGCGTGGCAACGACGCAAGCGTGTCCAGAAGATCTGGATCAGCTGGAGGTACCCCCTTTGACCTGGGCGGTATTTGAAGTTGTCGGTCCCTTTCCCAATACATTGCAAGAGACATGGGGGCGCATCTTCTCCGAATGGTTCCCATCTTCCGATTATGAGCTGGCTGAAGGGCCGGAAATGTTGTGGAACGAGCACAAAGATACTTCATCGCCCAAGTTTCGTAGCGAGATATGGATTCCGATTCAGAAAAAGCGCCAATGAATAGATGGGATGCCCGCAATGGCCAATATGAGGCCTTGCGGGTATTGTTGCTTATGTCGGATGATTTGCAATATAATAAAAGCAAGTTGCAAAAAGGAGTGATGACGATGATTGTGATGAACAGCAAGCTGAACACGACAGGACAAGACGTGGAGAATCCTTTTTGCTGAGAGGTTCGGACGGGGGTTCTCCATGATCTGCTGCAGATCATAATGATAGGAGGACTCACCATTGGATAAATGGACATGGGGCTGGACCCCTGCCTTGGAGGAAGCATTTGATCAGATCAAAGAGGACGGGCTCGCGGTTGGGCGCGTGACCCTTCAGCATAAACGCTTGTATCGTTTGCAGACCGAATACGGGGAGCTATTGGCGGAATTGACTGGCAGATTCCGCTATGAGACAACGAGAGTGGAAGATTATCCTGCCGTGGGCGATTGGGTGGTCATTCGACCACGGGTGGCGGAGGGCAGAGCCTCCATTGAGGCTGTTTTGCCTCGCTTTAGCAGGTTTTCCCGCAAAGTGGCTGGCCGGACATGGGAGGAACAGATTGTCGCCGCCAACGTCAATACGGTATTCTTGGTCAACGCGTTAAACCAAGATTTTAATGTGCGGCGGATCGAGCGTTATCTTACCTTGGCTTGGGAAAGCGGTGCGCAGCCGGTGATTGTGTTGAACAAGGCGGATTTGTACCCGGACGTATCGGATAAGGTGGCGCAAGTCGAAGCGGTGGCCTTGGGTGTGCCGATTCATGTGGTAAGTGGCTTGACCGGCAAGGGATTGGATGAGTTGATGGCGTATTTGCAACCGGGAAAAACAGTGGCCTTGCTTGGTTCCTCCGGAGTGGGCAAATCCACCTTAACCAATTGCTTTTTGGGGACGGAACAGCAAGAAGTGCAAGCGATTCGCGCTGGGGACGACAAAGGGAAGCATACAACCACCTATCGAGAATTGTTCCTCTTGCCGCAAGGGGGATGCCTGATCGACACGCCGGGAATGCGTGGGATCAAACTTGTCGACCAAGAACACGGTGTGCAAGAGACATTTGAGGAGATTGAGCAGTTGGCTCTCTCTTGCCGTTTCACCGACTGCCAGCACCAGGGTGAACCAGGTTGCGCAGTGGAGCTCGCGTTGGCCGAAGGGCGCTTGGCCCCGAAACGCCTTGCAAATTACCGGAAGTTGCTTCGGGAGTTGGCGTATTATGAGCGCAAAGAAAACCGGCAGCTGGCCCACGCGGAAAAAGAGATATGGAAGAAAAGAAGCAGACAAGCGAAGATACATGCGCGCAAGTGATTAATACGCACGCGGCGCCCAATCCGGCGGAACATAACCGGATTGGGCGCTTTTTTGCATTTCGTTTAAGCATTCGCTGGGGTGGTATGGTAAAATCACTGTTATTGGAAAGGACCTCTATCGCGTAAACGGTGGCGGTAAGCCCAGCCGCGACGTTAGAGGCGTATGGAAAAATGAAGAGATTGAGTGAGGGTAGGGCATGCGAATCGAAGTCATAGCAACAGACTTGACTGATGCCAAATTGGCGGATCAGCATGGAGCTGACCGGATTGAACTGGTCACAGGTATGGCGGAAGGGGGATTAACACCCAGTTACGGGTTGATTGAGGAAGTGGTGCGTCGCGTTACGATTCCGGCTTATGTGATGATCCGGCCCCACAGCCGTTCGTTTTGTTACAGTCGGGATGATCTGGACACGATGATCAAAGATATCCAAACCGTGAAACGCCTAGGCGCGCCAGGAGTGGTCTTGGGGGCGCTGACCAAGGAGAAGACCATTGATGAAACGGCGCTGTCGCTTTTGCTTGAGGCGGCGGATGGGTTAGACATCACTTTTCATCGCGCGTTTGATGAGGTGGCCGATCAGGAAGCGGCGCTAAAAGTGTTGCTCCGCTATCCGCAAGTGACGAGGGTGTTGACTTCCGGTGGCAAGCATAGCGCGCTTGATGCGGTTCCACAGATGGCGAAGCTGGTGCGCTTGGCTGAGGGAACCCACCTGACCATTCTGGCGGGTAGTGGCTTGACCGTTGAGTCGTTGCCTGCATTTAGCGCGCAAACAGGGGTGAAGGAAGTTCATTTTGGCTCGGGGGTGCGAGTGGGCGGCAAGTCTTTGGCGCCGATTGATCCCGCCAAGCTGGAGGCATTAAAAGCAATAGCTGATTCAAGCATATAAAAGAAGCATAAAGAAAGGCGACAAGCGGTCGCAAACAAGGGCTCCCGCCGGCACAATCGCCGTGGGAGCCTTAACTGTTTGGTTTTCATAAAAACCGAAGAGAAAGGGGAGGCGGTTTGGTAAGCCGATTCATAGGGAATGGAAACAAAGCCGATCCTAATCCAAGGTCGGCTTTTTATGGTTACACAGAGGAGGAAAGCGCATGACGACCATCATGATTGTGGAAGATGACGAGAAAATTGCCACACTGTTGCAAGAACATCTTTTCCGCTACGGATACAAAGCTGAGCGCGTTACCGATTTTACTGCGGTACTGGATGTATTTTTGAATATCCAACCGCAATTGGTGCTGCTTGATGTCAACTTGCCTAGGTATGACGGATATTACTGGTGTCGCCAAATCCGCCGCCACTCGACGTGCCCTATCTTGTTTATCTCTGCTAGAGAGGGGCAAATGGATCAGGTGATGGCCTTGGAAAACGGCGCCGACGATTACATAACCAAACCATTTCATTATGAAGTGGTGATCGCCAAGATTCGTAGCCATCTTCGCCGCGCCTACGGTGAATACGCGGGGGGCGGTGCAGAACGGCGGGTGGAAGTGAATGGATTGACCCTTTTCCCGGAACGGCTGGAGTTGGCGTGGCAGGGCAAGAAAGTGGAATTGGGAGGCAAAGAGGCTTTGTTGCTTGAAGCGTTATTGAAGCGGCCAGGGCGTGTGGCGACCAGGGATGTATTGTTGGAAATCCTGTGGAATGAGCAAGCGTTTGTGGATGATAACACGCTGAATGTGTATATCAACCGTGTTCGCGGCAAACTGAAAGAACTCGGCATCACAGGCCTGATCGAAACCGTGCGGGGAACGGGCTACCGCTTGAAACCTCCCGGGGAGGAAGGGGCATGAGGCTGTTCATTAGGGAGCATGGCTCGCTCATCGCCTTTACCCTGCTCCAGTGGGTGGCACTGTTGGGGTTGATTTGGCTGGCCGGTTTTCGGTCGCTTCGCATCTTGGGGTATGTTTGGCTGTTGGGCGTGGTTTCATTTGCCGCTTTCCTCACTCTCTTTTATTTGCGGAGACGTAGTATGTATCGGCGCTTGTCCCAATCGCTTGCGTCAATGGAAGAGGCCCTTGTCGATCATCAACCATCCACACCGGCGGCAGAAGCGTTCGCGCAGTTGCTTCATGACCAATACCGGATGTACCAAGACCGCTTACATGCTTATGAACAGCGGCAACAACGCCATCTCACCTTTATCAACCAGTGGGTTCACCAGATGAAAACGCCGCTGTCCGTTGCTGATTTGCTGTTGCAAGAGGAGGAGACGCTAGCGGTGGACAGTGTGCGGGAAGAGTTGGATCGCTTGCGTGCCGGTCTTCAGATGATTTTGTATACCTCGCGTTTGGAAGCGTTTGAACAAGATTTTCGCATCGAATCCCTGCCGCTGTCCGAGTTGGTGCAACAAGTGATTAAGGAGAACAAACGGCTATTTATCAGCAAGCGCGTCTTCCCCCGGTTGACGTTGGCGCCGGAAGCCCAGGTGATGTCTGACGCGAAATGGCTTGGCTTCGTCTTGCAACAGTTGTTGACCAATGCGGTGCGGTATTCGAGTGGCCGTAGCGAGCACTTGCACGTGTCTATCCAGCGCGCAGGGGGTGTTTGGGAACTCACCATCAAGGATGAGGGAGTAGGCATTCCGCCGGCAGACTTGCCGCGTGTGTTCGAGCCGTATTACACAGGAGAAAACGGCAGAAAATACAAGGAATCCACCGGGATGGGGCTTTATCTGGTCCGGGAAATCTGCCGGAAGCTGGGGCATGCTGTCACGCTCCAATCTCAAGTGGGTGTGGGGACGAAAGTGACAATCACCTTTGGTCGGCGGCAACCTTACACAAATGTAAGATAGGATTAAGACAGATCCATAGCAAGGCTGCGCAAAACCCATTATTCTGTTTCAAGAGCAAACGGCTTTTGAAAGGGGTTGTGCAACGATGGAAATCGTGAAAGTATCAAATCTGAGCAAAACATATGGCGGGAGCATGCCATTCCGCGCCTTGAAAGATATCAACTTATCGATTGACAAAGGTGAATTCCTCGGGATCATGGGGCCTTCGGGCAGTGGGAAGACCACATTACTCAACATGATCTCGACCATCGACCATCCCAGTTCAGGCGAAGTCTGGATCAATGGGCAGAATCCGCATCAGTTGAAGAAAAACCAATTGGCCATGTTTCGGCGCCGAGAACTAGGTTTTGTGTTTCAGGATTTTAATCTGCTGGATACCTTGACCTTGGGTGAAAACATTGTCTTGCCGCTAACTTTGGATCGGTGTCCTGTTCCTGAAATGGATCGCAAGTTGGCGGAGATCGCCGCCAAGTTGGGAATCGACGCCATTCTGGACAAGCGCACGTATGAAGTGTCGGGCGGCCAGCGGCAACGAGCGGCCATTGCACGCGCGCTCATCCACTCCCCGTCCTTGGTGATGGCGGACGAACCCACGGGTAATCTTGATTCCAAAGCGTCGCGCGATGTGATGGAGACGCTGGAGCGCCTTAATCGCGATGAAGAAGCGACCATGATGATGGTAACGCATGATCCGATGGCGGCTAGCTACTGCGACCGGGTCATTTTCATCAAAGACGGCCAGCTTTACAATGAGATCCACCGCGGTGACAATCGAAAGGTGTTTTATCAGCAGATTATTGATGTGTTGGCATTGTTGGGAGGGAATGCGCATGAAATTCCATCAGTTCGCGTATAACAATGTCCGACGCAATATCCGCACGTATAGCGCCTATTTGCTGAGTAGCACGTTTGCGGTGATGATTTTCTTCGTTTATGCCATGTTCATTTACCATCCGCAATTGGCAGATGGCTCTGTCAGCCGGATGGTTAAAATCGGCATGCAGGCGGCGGAATATGTCATATTCGGTTTTTCATTTTTGTTTTTACTTTATTCTGTGGGCGGATTTTTGAAGGCTCGCAAAAAAGAGTTTGGCTTGTTGGCAATGCTCGGCATGACGCGGATGCAGCTGAACCAACTCGTCTTTCTTGAGAATATGCTGATTGGCCTGTTATCCGTCGGGATGGGTGTGATGTTGGGTTTACTGGTGGTGAAAGCTTTCTTTATTTTTGCCGCGTACGCGTTAGAAATGCCGGAGTTGCCATTTTACTGGCCGGCGGATGCGCTTAAGCTGACCATCTTGTCGTTCTTGTGCATGTTTGTGGTGATTTCGCTGATGACGCTGTTTTTTGTGCGCAATCAGCGGGTGATTGCATTGTTGCAGGGCGCGAACAAGCCAAAACCGGAACCGAAGGCGTCCATTTTCTTGGCGTTGGTGGCGTTTGCCTGCCTTGCTGGTGCGTATGGTATTGCGCTCACTAAGTTTTCCAGCGATACCATGTTGCTGATATTGGGATTGGCCATTGTCGGCACGTATTTCTTATTCACGCAATTGAGCGTGTTTGTCATCCGCTGGCTGAAGCGTCGCCGCAGTTTTTATCAGCGTGGTACCAATTTATTATGGTTGTCTGACTTGGCCTATCGAATGAAAGACAATGCCCGGATGTTGTTTTTGGTGACGATCGTGTCTGCAGTTGCGTTTACCGCAACAGGTACCTTCCTGTACTTTAAACAACAGGGCCGGATGATGTTGGAAGTAAATCCGTATCCGTTTATTTATGTATCAAGCCCCGACAATCCAAAGGCTAACGCCGATTTGGCCCGGATTGACCGTGTATTGGCCCAGGAGCAGGTGCAGGCAGAGAAAATTACCTTTCCGGTTCGCTATTTCATGCCAACACAAGGGGATAAAAGAGTGGCTATCATCCGCCAGTCTGACTACAACCGCCTGGCTCGTCTGCTTGATCGGGACCCGATACATGTACGTGGACAGGCCGGTTGGCTTTTGCGGTCAACAGATGAAAAAAATGATTTGGGAGAAATGAAGCGCATCACCTTCAAAGAAAACGGCAACGTCTTTCACATTGATCGGTCGACGGTTGGCACTATCCTGCCTTACTCCCCAGGCGAATTGGTGGTTGCCGACACGACCTTTACCAAATTGGCGAAACCGACCAAACAAGAAGTATTTACTTTCTACATTGTCGACGAATGGATGGGGCAGGAACCCAAAGCAGGTTCTGTGGAACATCGGGTGAGTGAAAAATTGGTAAGCATGTTTCCTTTCAGTGTAGAGGCGAAAGGGGAATTGTTGGAGCGGGCGACAGTATATCTGACATTTAAGCAATTTACCAGTGTGTCCATGTTTATCGGGATGTTTATTGTGTTTATCTTCTTCATGGCAGCAGGTAGTTTCTTGTATTTCCGCCTCTACGCCGACTTGGACCAAGACAGCAAACGGTATCAGGCTATCAGCAAGCTGGGGTTGACGGAACGTGAGCTGGCAAGAGCCAACACCGTGCAGATGGCGCTGTTGTTCTTCGTTCCCTTTATTGTGGCTGTGGTGCATTCGATCGTTGCGTTGATGGCTTTGCAGGAAGATCTGCAAACGCCGGTGATCGGGCCGGCCACAGTCGGCATCGGCTCGTTTTTCTTGTTGCAGTTCGTATATTTCCTGATTGTGCGGAGCAGTTATTTAAAATCACTGAAACGCGTGTTAAGCTGATGTGTCTGTTGTTTCTCTCAAGATTTGTGGCGGAATGGGCCATACTATAGTCAGAATTAGCCACAATGAAAGAGGGATGGAAATGACGACGCAAGCAGTATATGACGTGCTAAACAAACAGGTTGCCAATTGGTCGGTGCTTTATGTCAAATTGCACAATTACCATTGGTTTGTCAAAGGGGATCAGTTCTTCGAACTGCATGAGAAGTTCGAGGAGTATTATACGGAGGCGGCCGGTTATATCGACGAGTTGGCCGAGCGCTTGCTGGCGATCGGCGGAAAACCGGTCGCCACGATGAAAGAATATCTCAGCTTAGCTTCCATCACGGAAGGGACGGGCAATGAAACCGCTGAGCAAATGGTGAATAACCTGATCACCGACTTTAACACCTTGGTGGATGAATTGAAACAAGGCATCGATATCGCGGATCAAGCCGGTGATGAATCTACTGCTGATATGTTGACGCACATTCGCACCAGCTTGGAAAAACATCTCTGGATGTTGAATGCATATATGGCATAACTGATGTGGTAGCTTGCAATCAAGTGGAGCACCAAATGCAATCCAGCCCCTCTGTTTTAAGAGGGGCTGGATTGCGTTTGGTGCAGTGGGATGAAAGAAATGCAAAGGTTTAATGGAGAATGGAGAGCAAAATCGCCAGTAAACTCGACGGTTGGTTTTGTTCGCTTTCGATGACGAAAGATAGACTCACCGCCAACATGGCAAACATGATGAGGCTATAGATGAGCAATATTTTTTTCAATGAAGAACCCTCCAAGATGATTGGCACAGATCAATATTCACCCATATTATATCACCCGATGCTTGTTGTTTTTAGTTGGAGAAGCGTCGCCATTTAAAATTTTTAAGTTGAGATCTCTTTCAACAATGGCGTATAAAAAAGCGTTGACTGTTGCGTCGCTGTTTGGCATGAAAAGCAATGCACTCTATTTTTTGATACCGCCCATACTCAGATCGCCCCTTTCTGTGTAAAAATGAGGGTAAGCAGTTATTCTGAAAGCCATCGAAACGGAACACATTCTATGGTTCAGTTGCCGGTTGATGCCGATGGCAGGCTTTGATTGCATCCGCCGGCTAGACGAAGAGTAAGGGAGAGAAGGGCTTATGACGGCAAAAAACTGGAAAAAGGGCGCACGTTTGCACGGTTTTGTCCTGCGCGATGAACAAAGGGTGGAAGCAATCGATGCCACTGCTAGGCTGTTTGAGCATGAAAAGACAGGTGCGAAGCTGTTGCAATTGGCGAATAGAGATCCCAACAAGGTGTTTGCAGTCAGTTTTAAAACATTGCCACAAGACGATACAGGGTTGACGCATATTTTGGAGCATTCCGTCTTGTGCGGTTCCCGTAAATATCCGGTGAAGCAACCATTCAAAGAGATGTTGAAAGGATCGTTGTCCACTTATCTCAATGCCTTGACTTTCTCAGACAAAACAGTGTATCCGGTGGCCAGCCGCAATTGGCGAGATTTTCTCAACTTGGTTTCGGTGTATGTGGATGCCGTGTTTTTTCCGAAGATTCATGAGACGCCGGAAATCTTCTTACAGGAGGGATGGCATTACGCGTTATCTGCACCGTCTGATCCGTTGACGATCAGCGGCGTCGTATACAATGAGATGAAAGGGGTTTATTCCTCCCCTGATTCGTTGTTGGGACGGACGGCCAAAATCATCATGTATCCGGACACCCCTTACGGGTTTGATTCAGGAGGGAACCCGGACCGCATTCCTGATCTCTCATTATCACAATTTTTGATGTACCACCGCACCCATTACCATCCATCCAACAGTTATTTTTATTTGTATGGCGACGGTGAACTGGAGGAAGTGTTGCGATTGTTGCAAGAAGAAGCGCTCGCATCCTTTGAGAAACAAGTATTGACCCACCGTTCGTTGGTGCAACCGCCCTTTTCGTCTCCAGTGGTGAAAACGGTCGCCTATCCGGCGGCGAGCACCGCGGGGCGAACCATGTACAGCGCTTCCTATGCGGTCGGCGAAGCGACAGACCCCCTCCAGATGCTGATGCTGACCCTGATGGCGTATGTACTTTTTCACAGTCCGGCGTCTCCACTGAAGCAAGCACTGTTGGATGCTGGCGTGGGCAAAGTGGTATCCGGACAGATCGATCCCTCCATGCGCAAGCCGATGTTCAGCGTGTTTGTAAAACATGCGGAGTCAGGGGCGTTGGATCTTTTCCGCCGCGTGTTGACGGACACACTGCGCCGGTTGGCGGAGGGCGGCATCGATCCCGACTTGCTACATGCGGGTATCAACTGGCTGGAAGTGACGTTAAGGGAGCCGGATCAAGGTTGCCCGGCTGGACTCACTTATTTATTCAAAGTGATGAGCAGTTGGTTGCACGGCGGTGATCCGTTGGCCCATTTGCGCCATGATAAGACACTTTCGGCCTTGCGTGCTCATGTGCAAAAAGGTGGCGGTGAACAATGGATTCAAATGAACTTGTTGGATAACAATCATGCTGCGTTCTTGACGTTGGAGCCCAGTGTGACACTGGCAGAAGAGAGGGAGCGGCAACACAGGCAGAAGCTTGCACGGATCAAAGATACTTTGTCGGCGGCGGATATCAAGCGGCTAATCGAGCAAACCCAGCGGTTGCAAGCGAGGCAGCAGGCGGCCGATCCGGCGGAAGCCTTGGCGTGCTTGCCCTTATTGAGTTTGAATGAACTCCCGGCTCATCCGGAGCCCATCCCGCTGGAGCAAACCGCTGTGCAAGGGGTTCCTGTTTTGTTCACGCCGCATGACACCAAAGGCATCCATTATCTCCAACTCTCGTTTGACACGAAAGCAGTGCCGGAAGAGCATTTCCCCTATATCGCGCTCTTGGCTTATGTGCTGGGAAAAATGGGCACCAAGCGATACACTTATGGTCAATTGTCCAATGCCGTCCACCTGTTGACTGGCGGTTTGCAATGCAAGGTGCAAACGTATCAGCAAACGCAATCGGCGCCGAAGGTTGCGACGGTGTTCCACATCAATGTGAAGCTCTTGTCCCACCAATGGCCGGCACTCCCGGATTTGTTACATGAAATTTTGAGTTTGACCCGCTTTACGGACCAAGGACGCTTGTTGCAATTGATCAGGGAGTTTAAAGCGCAACGGGAGACACTGCTTTTGCGTAGCGGCCACCAATTTGCAGTAATGCGCCTCGCATCTTCGCTGTCGGACAAAGGGCGGTGCGATGAGCTGTTGCACGGCATCGGTTTGCATCGGTTCTTGAGCCGGTTGGAACGGGAGTTTGCGCAACGGGCTGACGAAATTGCCAAGCGATTGCAACAGACTGCGCGCTTGATTTTCCGGCGAGACGCGTTGACGGTGCACCGGGTGGCGGCGGAAGGGGAAATCGGAGAGCACCTGCCGCGTTTTTTGGAACAGTGGGTGCCGACCCTTGGGATGAAGGCGGCTACTCCGCAAGTGCACCGGCAAGCGCATCGGTTGGTGAACCACAAACAAAACGAGGCATTTTTCGGCCCGGGACGGGTGCAGTATGTCGCCAAGGGAGGCGGGTTGTTCACGGCCGGAGGACGCTATGAAGGTCGCTGGATGGTGCTAAAAACGTTGTTAGAGACGGAGTATTTGTGGAACCGGATTCGGGTACGGGGAGGGGCGTATGGCGCGATGTGCAGTTTGAGCCGCACGGGCGCGCTTGCGTTCGTTTCCTATCGAGATCCGAATCTGACAGAGACTTTGCAGGTGTATCAAGAGATTCCGGCTTATTTGCGGCAGTTGAACCCCAGTCGGGATGAATGGCACCGCCTTTTGATCGGCACTCTCCGTAAGCTTGACCCTGCCCGTTCCGCCAGCCAAAAGGGTGAGGTGGCACTGATGCGCCATTTCAGCGGGATCACGGAGGAGATGGTGCGGGAAGAATGGGCGCAGGTGTTGCGGACGAATGTGAATGATGTGCGGGAATTGGCGCCAGTAGTGGAAGCGGTGTTAAAAGAGGGAGCGGCTTGCGTCATTGGCAGTGAAGGGAAGATTAAGGCCAACGCGGACTTGTTCGACCGGATTGAGCCGCTTACTTGATAGCGGAAAGATCACTCTCATTGAACACGAAAGGACATGATTGTGCCGATTTTGAAAGATTTGTCTTGATAAAATTTGTTATTTTCCTGTAGGGTTGATGATGGAGGTCGTGGACAAAGGAGTGGAAACAAAAGTGAAAGGTGACAACATGCCGACGACTCCGGTGCTCCGCATACGAGACTTAACCAAAACCATCGGTAAACGAACCATCATCGACCACGTTTCGTTTGATGTGAATCCAGGTGAGGTTTTTGGTCTGTTGGGTCCCAACGGAGCGGGAAAAACGACGATCATCCGCATGATTGTCGGGTTGATGGCCGCGACTGAAGGGGAAGTGTTCATCAACGGAGTCAGTCTACAAAAACAGTTTGAAGAAGCGATTCAACATGTAGGAGCGATTGTGGAGAATCCGGAGCTGTACAAGTTTATGACCGGGTATCAAAACCTCCTGCATTTTGCCAATATGGTGAAAGGCGTCTCCCCAGAATGGATCGAAGAAGTGATCGCGTTGGTGAGGCTGGAGGAACGGATTGATGAACCGGTCAAAACGTACTCGCTGGGGATGCGGCAACGATTGGGGTGTGGCGCAAGCGATTTTGCATCGGCCATCGCTGTTGATTTTGGATGAACCGACCAACGGGCTGGACCCCGCCGGCATTCGCGAGTTGCGCGACTATTTGAGGTGGTTGGCCCAGTCAGAAGGGATTGCGGTCTTGGTCTCCAGCCACCTATTGTCTGAAATGGAGTTAATGTGTGATCGAGTAGCGATCATTCAGCATGGCCGGTTGATTGATGTGAAAACAGTGGATGAGTGGGGAACGGAGCAGACAGGCGCCATGCCGGTGGAATTTGAAGTGGACCGTTTGGACCGTGTGGCAGATGTGCTCCGCCTATTGGGTTGGTCACAACCGTGGACGGAAGCGCCGCGCGGTTTTGTTATAGAATTGGAACGAGCCCAGATCGCCGATCTCAATGCTGCACTGGTGGCCAAAGGTGTAAAAGTGTATGCCATCAAGGCTCTGGAAAAACGGTTGGAGGACCGTTTCCTGGAGATCACGGGAGGTGAGACGGTTGGGTAAGTTTGTACGGCTGGTCAAAAATGAGTGGCTCAAAGTGTTTGTGCGACCCCGGACTGCGGTCTTGCTGGCAATCCTGATTGCCTTGGTTTTTGGGACAGCCCTGTTTTTGGCATATGTGGCTTCTGCATCCCAATTTGGTTCCGACCTGTGGGGGTTCGCGTATCAATGTAGTCATCTGCTTATCTTGCCGTTGGTTCTGTCGATGATTGTCGCCGGGGATATCGTTTCCAGTGAGTTCAATTGGGGAACAATCAAGCTATTGCTCATTCGCCCCGCCAACCGGACCAAAATCTTGTACGCCAAGTATGCGGCCGCGGTGTTGTTCAGCATGTTTTGCCTTGTCTTATTTTTTGTCGCGAGCTTATTGTTCGGCTTGGTCTTTTTCGGATGGGGTCCCCTCGATCAGATCGGCGGTCAGATCCTGGCTGAGTATGGATATTATCTGATTGAAACGGTGATGATGGTAACTTTGGCCTTTGCTGTTTCCACCGTCTCCCGAAGCAGTTCGCTGGGAATCGGCTTGAGCATATTTCTTAAATTCATTGGTATGTTCTTAGTGGGAATCCTCCAGTCATTTGAGATGGAATGGGGTAAATACCTGTTGGCGGCCAATCTGGACCTGGGTCAGTATGAGGCGGGACAGCCGATCCCGTTCCCGGGGATGAGCGTCGGTTTTTCCGTCGTCATCTTGGTGCT
Organism: Laceyella sediminis; assembly: GCF_003003125.1. Classification (GTDB taxonomy): domain Bacteria; phylum Bacillota; class Bacilli; order Thermoactinomycetales; family Thermoactinomycetaceae; genus Laceyella; species Laceyella tengchongensis. The sequence goes on from NZ_PVTZ01000015.1 coordinate 46,351, forward strand.
GCATTTTCTATTGTTTCATGCAGTGGCTTGGGTGTCTTTCACCAAGCGGGATGTGGCTGTGTAACACAAAACGACTGTTCTCCGAGCAGGGGGATGGTCGTTTGTTATGTGACAGGGGAATCTTTGTTTTTTCCGAAAAACAAGAAGGAATTTATAGTATTGTTAATCAATTTATAAAAGATATGTTGTTTTTGGGGATGCATGCGGGTGGCCGCGGACATCGTTTCAGAGATACTTTGGCGAACATGCCACACCCGTCTACATCATGGATGTGTTGATACAGAGCATTGTAGCGGTTCCAGTCTTTTGTAACAAGGACAAGCCTAGATTGGGTCAATCGGAGAACCGCCGTAGACGGAAGCCGTGATCGGGCCGGCAACAAGCTTCCGTGGCGTTTCTCTCTAATCGATTTCCTCTTCCTCTGAAAAAGCGAACAAGCCGTCTTCATCTGCTTCCGAGCCGTCCGCAATGGCGTCTTCAAACAAATCCTCCAGCAGTTCGGTTGCAAGCCAACCCGCCGCAAAGCCGCCAATCGCTCCCGTAGACCGGGACCACTTTTGGTGGTAGTTGTGGTAAAACGTTTTTTTGTCATGCGCAAATGATAAAGGGGAGGAAATCATTTCGGCGATGATTTGCTTCAGCTGATCAGTCAGCTCTGAACCTTGTTCCAATAGACTATTGTCCAGGTAGATTTCCCGTTTTACCTCTTTTTTGCCCATAAATGAAGGGATGTCTACTTCAATCAATATATGGATGCCCTCATCCTCTATTTTGGCGACGAACTCAAGCTCTTTGATGTCGCCGCAAAATAGGGAGGTGGGTGTAAACTCGAACTCCTGCAAATGCCCGTCGAAGGAGCGCGAGCTGTACTTTTCGGTGAACCCGAGCTCAGACAGGGCGGCAAACACCCGCTTCAATCGCGGAGGAGCTTGAATGATGACGGGATCATGGTCTTTATGGTCAATCGCTTCAGCGATGTCCAAATGGGTGATAAAGGTGTAAGAGATGGCGTGGCCCGACAGCAAGAGATTGGTGGGCAAGGAATAAGTGAAAGGCAACACTTTTCGTTCCCCAGGTTGGATGGTGAACGCCACGTGAAAGGGAAAACGTTCAATCAGATGGGTGAAAATTTGTTCTTTGCCATGGAGTTGAACCACAAAATCAATATCGATTTTGTTGATTTCCTGAGCAACAGCTCCACCAAGAATCATTAATTCTCCGTGGATTGTTTCACCTGAAGCATATTCTTCTTTATCGAGAATAAGATCAACTTTGGCTCCGCCTTTGCCGAGTTTGGCCATAAATTTTTTGAATACCATGGGTGCTGTCTCCTTTTTTTAAATAAATATACCTGATTATTCCGCTATTAAAACCGATTGCTTGATTGAAGGGCCGCATGACGCGCCACGGGCGCTTGATATTGCAACGGTTGGGTGCTCTTGCACAAGCGCTGGGATGGTTTGGCAAAGCATTTGCCTTACGTCACGACGGAATGATGCTGAATCTTATGAATTTGCCGATGGTTGATCTTTGATGAGAGGGATGGCCAGGCATCATCATCTGATTCGGATCAAGGAGGGACGCAGGATGGGAAGCTTCATGCAAGAGAGGCAGGAGAGATTGAGAGAAGAAGTACAAAGCCGGAAGTTGATGCGAGTTGCACCGGTAGGTCGGGAGAAAAGCGATGTCGAATGGTCATTAAAACAGCTAGGGATGGATTGTATGTGGGAGAAATCGGAAACCAGAGCGCACACGGTTTCCGTGTATGGAGAATTGGCCCGCCAGACGGGTCGGATGGTTGTGATTTATGACAAGCACAACCGGGTGAGCGAGTGTCATGCATTTCACCCCTGCCATGTGGATGAGATCGAATGGGTAAAAAGATCGTAGCGTTCCGCCCTTTGTGGGCGGTTTTTTTCATGGCCGGGTAAAGGGTGTCGACGTGTTCTGGTTTCGACATGCGAACATCTGTTAGAATGAAGATAAGAAGCGCTTATGGAGGGATGAGAATGGACCAAGGGCGCAAAGCGTTGCGGCAATTGTTTACGGAAGTAGGATTGCCGCCGGAATGGTTGGAACGTGAATTGGCTCATGCCCGCATCAAAGAAGTGCAGGTGGATCAGGCCAAGCGGACGTGGCACGTGCACCTCCACGCGGGGGAACCGCTTGAACCGGAGATATGGCAAACATTGCAACAGCGTGTGAGACAGCACTTTGAACCGGAAGTGAAGGTCTCTTTTTTTTTTCAATATGACCGTTTAAACCATGAGGTCGTCTTGGCCAAATACCGGTTTTGGATTCAAAAATGGATCGAACAAGCGCACACGCCTGCCGCGGCGACTTGGTTTGGACAAGCTGAGTGGCGAGTGGAGCGACAACAGATCGAGGTGGTGTTTGCCAATCCGGCCGTATGGCAGATGGCACGGGAGCGCGAGTTGGATTCGCTCATCGCCAAGTACTATCGCCGCATCACCGGTCAAGAAGTGCCGGTGCGCCTGACTTTCCGAGGGGAACGCGGAACCGACCACCCGTGACAAGCTTACCAGGTAGCGTCGTGTTTCAGCTTCTTGAGGGCAGCAGATTCACAGAAAAGATGTGTCACGACCATGTGTTTTTGGGAATAGAGTTAGGGGGAGGATCTACATTGAAATATAGAAGGGATCACCGGCATATTCGACCGCCCGTGCATTCTCCCTGGCAACGTGGCTTACACCAAAGGATAAGTGGTCAGATCATTCGGCCTCATTTGTCATGTGGCTTTTTCAAACTTCATCATGGTTCAGGTGACGACCCGATGTGAGACAAGCCTATGCACGGATCAAGTGAGTCGGAGGCTTACTTTTTCTGAAACGACATGGACCGTCAAAGGGACAAGACCCCCAAGTGCAGGAATGAGGTGTACCTGCCAATCAAAGAGGGCAAGCGGGTGTCTTTATCGACACTGGAGATGATAGCCCTTCCGATCATTCTGCGGTTGGGAGATTAACTTTTGTTGGTGTCAGCCGTTGAGATGAAAGAGACTGGGGACATTGTCTTCACCTGGTTGGAAGTTGGTGGTCCTGCCGCATAGAAATCAGGCCCTGTTTCTGGGAGCCTGTCCGTCGCCGTCAGCAAACGGATGCATATCCTATTAATAGGTTAATAGAAAAGGGAGGATGCATTTGAAAAAGGTCGGGGTTCAATGGGATGGGGCTTATCAGCTTCTCCTTCATGACGAGATCATGGAAGACCATTTGCCGGAGACCTGGTTGTTGAATGCGGAGAGTTTTCATTGGATGTGGGGGCGGTATCCGGAATTGGTGCTGAAACCGACAGGCAGAATAGAAGGCGGAAGAGAGATCCGCTTGCGGAGGCTCGACTGCCAATGGGCTGAATGGCGCATGGACATGAAATCCGTTCGCATCCCGACGGAAGAATTGTTTCCACGGTTGCAACGGTTGATGCATAAATCTAGAGCTCCCTATTTGTTACAACAGGCCATCCCCCGGGCGGAAGTGCGCGGACAACCCTTTGAGGTACGGGTGCTGACGCACCGCATAGAACCAAAACAGGTGGAATGGCAAGTGCTGGGGATGATCGTGGTGATGGCGGAAGAAGCAACAGAGCGCAAGAAGCTCAAGGAAGACCGCTTCAGCCTTCAAACGGCGCTTGAAGAGTCCAACATCCGTTCTCCCGATGTGCAGCGTTTGACGGACACGATGACTCGGTTGGCCATTCGCGCGGCAGAAAGATTGTCGCCGTCGTTTCCGCGACAACGCATGCTGGGGTTTGATTTTGCGGTGGATTTCCAAGGCTGGGTGTGGTTGCTAGAGGCTTTTCCCAAACCCTCCCTTGCTCTGTTTTTGGAGCAGTTGCGAAAAAAAGATATGACTCAGTATCGAGAAGCGGCAAAAAAAGTGCGGAAGCATGGATGAGGCGGAATTTTCCGCCTCTTGTTTCGTTGTGTAAGCATCAGAAGTTGTTTTTCCATTTTATGGTTGTCAACCGGAAAGCGGTTTGGTAGAATTTAGAAATCAGTACTGAGACAGCAAGGTATGATGGGAAATCGGAGGAGGATGCAAATGGAACGGATATGTGTGTATGCAGGTTCTAATCCCGGCAACAAACCGCTTTACCGCGAAGCGGCTCGGGAATTGGGAAAATGCTTGGCGATGCGAGGAATCGAGTTGGTCTATGGGGGTTCGCGCTTAGGTTTGATGGGGGCAGTGGCCGAAACCGCATTGGCAGGGGGTGGCCGAGTGATCGGCGTGATGCCGACGGCCTTGTTCCGTGGTGAAATGGTTCACCAATCACTCACCCAATTGATCGAAGTGGCGGATATGCATGAACGAAAAGCGAAGATGATGGAGCTGTCTGATGGCTTTATCGCTTTGCCTGGCGGCTACGGCACACTGGAAGAAGTGTTTGAGGTGTTGAGCTGGGGACAACTCGGCATTCACAAGAAGCCGATTGGTTTGCTAAATATTGACGGCTATTATGAACCGGTGTTGGACATGATCCAAAAGGCGGTCAGTGAGGGCTTTTTTCCGAAAGACCATGGGCAAATCGTGATTTGCGAGAGTGCCCCCGCTCGGTTGTTGGCGCTGATGGAGCAATATCAGCCACCAGCGTTGCAGACGAAATGGACGGAGTTGGCTGAGCGGAAATAACCTTCAGCAGTACCCACCAACCTGCTGGGGCTTTGCCAGGTGGGTGCTCTGCATGATGCTTTCAAAAAGATTGTGAGGATGTATTCATTTTCTATGGTCGGTAATGTTATACTATAAATGTATAAAAAGCAGTCATAGAGACATGACTGCTTCTTTATGAAATGCTTTTTATGCTTGAGGTGGTTCGCCGTGGCCGCGAAGCTTCATGTCGAATCCCCTCCTTTCACATAATGTTCCACATAATACTGAAATACCCTATTTTTGTATTTCTCGTAGTTTTCATGATCTTCCCCTTCGCAACATTGGGCCAGCTTTACCAGAACCTCGGGTTCATTGGTTTTCAGCGCGTGGCGTTCAACAAGATGAAGGGCTTGTTGAAAGCATTCCCGCGCTTTATTCGTTCGCTTCTGCGACATGTAGCAATCTCCCAGCGCAGTGAGTGCAGTGCAGTATTTCAATGCGTCGTTGGTCCGTTGCCCGAGCTGAACGGCCTTTTCCAAAGCTTGTTGTGCGAGGGTGATTTTTTTTGACTCTAAGTATAGCACACCCAATTTGGTATAGGTAGATACCAAGATATTTTTTTTTCTGACTTTTTTCTCTAATTTTAAAGCAGTCCGAAAACATATTTCCGCTTTGGAGGGTTCATTGGCGTTTTTGAAGCTTTCACCCAGAGCTGTCCATAATTCAAATGACCGATCCACGTTTTGGTCCAAACGCGCCATGCGGATCGCTTTGGTGGCATATTCGACGGCTTTTTCATACAATTGTTGCTTGATGAGAAGCTGGGCATGCACTTCGTACATAATCAGCCGGATTTCCATGCTGTCGATCTTGCCGATGTCCGCCCACATCTCTTCCAAGGTGCGCATGGCTTCTTCATTGCGGTTTAGCTTTTCCAAATAAATGGCCTTGGACATCTTTAGGATGTATATAATATAATCGCGGTCGCTGTCTGGGTCTGGATGGTAGGCTTCCAATCCTTTTTCAATGTATGCCAATGCTTGTTCCAAGTCGTTTTGATAGTAACAGCAACGGCCCAACTCGTTATAAGTGGAAGCTTTCAGGTTGGACGTTTCCAATTCAGGATGTTGGTTGATGATGCTGAGCGCTTTCAGATATTGGGCTTGGGCTTTCTTCCAGTGTCCTTTGCGGTCATTGTATTTGCCTTTCAAAAACAATTGCCAAGCCTGCAAAGGGTGGTCATTGTCGATTTCTAGCTTGCGAAGTTCTTCCAACCCTTCTTCTGGTCCCACCATGTCTATGTCATGTTCGATGGCAAATAACTTAAACTTCAGTTGTTCCTCGCCATCGCGTACATTTTCATACGATTCGGAGAGATGTTCAGGATCGAGGGACAGTTTGTTGCAAATGCGGATAATGACATCCTCACTCACAATTTCCCCTTTCTCCACTTTTCTGATGGCATGCAGTTTTAAGCAGTCATCCACCAAATCACTTTGTCGCAACCCGAGTTCTTTGCGTTTTTTCTTGATCAGCCGCGCGGCGTTTTCGTGATCAAGCGGTAACAAAAGCTTCACCTCCTGGTTTTTAAAAAAAATTATTTTGTTGATTAGGAGGAAAATCCCTTCCTTTTTATGCAAATGTGCAACTTGCCAATGCATATGTTTGTCTAATCTGAGGGATATTTATTTAATTAGGCAAATATCTTCATAAACCCTGCCCTCATTTGTGATTTTTTATTAATTTGCAAATTGTCTTAGAGATTTATAAACTGGTATCAGTAACAGTTTATTAATATGTGTGAGAAAAACAAAGAGAGAATATACCGGGAGGGTGTTTCATATGTTGAAGGTACAAGTAGAGGGTCAAATGGAAAAAGTCCAACCGTTTCTGTCGGATCTAAAACAGCGTTCACAGGTTGAATTACTGGAAAATCAGCCGATGGACAAGGAAAAAAGCCAGTGCGCGGATGTCAAGGTCACCTGCTATATTCATCATCATTCGCGGCGTTCCGTCAAAACCCTGCAACTTGAAACAGAAAACGGGCAAGTGATCCGTTTGCCGCTGATGGATTTGATCGAGGCAGAAGTGCAAGACGGTGTAAAAATCTTTGCTGGGCGTTCATTCGATATTTTTGGTTGATTTTTTAATAAGGCATTGATGTTTTATCATTTTGATTACTAGATTGCAAGGAACGCAAGAACGAACTCCACAAGCCATTCATCCATTCATCTCTGAAACGTTTCCCCCTTTTACCACTGTTACTTCTATGATAGCGCGAAACGAAAAAATCCTTTGATATAAATCTTGGCAACGTATCCTCTAGCAGGTCCGACAAAAACCGATGGGTTACATAGAGAAGATAATAGAATAGAGCGAATTGATGAGGACCTTTTCATAGGTCTTTTTTTATTTGATATAATGGAGGGGAGGGAGGTGCAGTCGCAAAAGTTGGCTGTGCTTTTTTGCGGTTTCATAACATCAAGGCGAAGAGGTGCGGCAATAGCGCGTGCGAAAGGATTGAGTCGCCATGGATGACGGGCAAGTGGTGAAGGGAATCGTCGACCCGTATTTTTTCCGGAGCGAGGTGCAGTTTTTTGGTGAGGTTTGGAGCTGCCAGTCGCCGGAAATTCATTTATTTTTAAAATATTTAAACGAGGGGTGCAAGGCTGAAGCTTGGCGTGCATTGACGAATTTAGTGGAACGGGGATATGGATTTTTAAATAAAATGGATGGGCCGTTCATATTGGTTTACTTTAACCGCCATCAGAGAAAAGGGTTTTTCTATCGCAGTTTTTTGTGCAAATCCCCTTTATATTATCGACGGCGGGGGCGGCAATGGCTGTGGGGCATGGCGGTGCCCGATCTGCTTGAAGCAGGGCGTTCGGTGTTGGCGCAGGTGGATTCCGACCGGGTGCTTGATTCTTATTTGCACGGGGGCTTGCCGGAAACGGCTTCTTTCTACCGTGACATTCACCGCCTTCCCGCCGGGGGATTGGCCGAGTATGAAAATGAACGCATCCGGGTTCGTATGTTTGACGTTCCTTCTCCGCAACCGCATCTGATGAAATGGCGTAGCGAAGATCTGATGTCTTACTTGCACGATGCGATGGTGAAACGGTTGCTCTGGCGTGAACCGGGGCGTCGGGAAGAGAAAATGGGCGTACTGCTTAGCGACGGCGAACAGGGGCCAGCTACCGTTTCCTTGTTGAAACCATTTTCCGGCCCGTTGGTAGCCTATATGATCAATGAACAGGACACACAGCTTGCTTTTGCGCAAGCTCAGCGTATTTCACAATTGGCGGAAGTGCCTTGCGTTATTTTGGAATGGGAGGCCACTGCCAAGGCTAATCTGCCAGCGACATGGCTTCCATCTTTTCGTCTCGCGGCGTCACATCTTCATTATTGGCGAGAGCAATGCGTGCATGATCGGGTGACACGGTTGTGTTATGATGCGGTTTTTGCCGCAAGTAGCGCGGAGGCGAGAAGGCCTGCGCTTTTTATTCACTGGGAACGGTGGCGAAACAACCAGCCGTGGTCGCAAGCATTGTTTCCCACTTTGACGCTGTTCAGCAAAAGAGCCAAAGAACAGTTGCTTGCGCGTGAGCTTGAGTTGCGTTCGCGCCATTCTCGCTTGTGGCCGATTCAAAGCTGGTTGAATGAGGAAGATGCTTTGTTTTACACCCCGTTTTGGCGGGAAGAAGGATTGCGCTTTTTGTATCCGGCTTTGAGTCGGGAATGGTTGGAAGTGGCTATCTCCGTTCCAAAAAAGCATGCTTTGTCCTTACAGTTGTTGAGCGGATGGATGGGCCTTTCCGCTAATCTTCCCGCGCCGTTCGCCGGCCCTCCGGCCACGGTTGGCCGCAGGGGATGGGTTCCGCCATATCTGCGTGTTTGGACGGGCAAACAATGGTTGGAAGAGCATCCCCATTTGGTGGAGTGGCAATGGGTCGACCCGGATCAAGTCATGCGTCTGTGGACAGAGAGAGGGAATATGGCGACTTTATGGGAGGAAATGCGGTGGATGAAGCAGGTTGAACAGTGGTTGGGCGGACTGGAACGGCTTACTGTTTCTTAAGCCGGGGTGACAAGAGGGGCAAGCGGTTTCCTTAACACAGCTTGCCCCAGAACCCCTTATAAGCGGAAGTGAGTGGTTTTTTCGCTTTCTGTGAATAAGTTAGAGAGGAGGGATGGTGGAAGAGGGGGGGAGGTTCGTGGTAGAACGGATCAGAGAACAAAGGGAGAGATTAAAAAGGCAATTGCTTGCCGCCCAGTCCGCGGACGGGAGTTGGAACTTTTGTTTTGAAAGCGGGCCGATGACCGATGCATATTATCTGTTGTTGCTAAAAGTGCTGGGGATGGAGGCAGACGGGTTACAACCGGCTTTGATTGAACGCCTGTTAGCCAACCAGACCGATGAGGGAACATGGAAAACCTATCCCGATGAGTCGGAGGGGAACGTGTCGGCGACATTGGAGGCGTGTTTGGCCCTTTTCTATACAGGAGCCAAAGATCCGAGCGATCCACGGATGAAGCGGGCGCGCCAGTTTTTGTTGGAGCAAGGCGGGCCGAGCCGTGCGGGGAGTCTGACCCGGGTGACGCTCAATTTGTTTGGTCACAAACCATGGGAGTTCAGGATGAGAGTGCCGGTGGAGTTTTTTTTGATGCCCCGCTGGAGTCCGATTCAATTTTTTGATTTGGTGGGTTACGCTCGAGTGCATGTAGCTCCGGTCATCCTGGCGGCGGATCGACGGTTTTCCGTCCAGTTGCCGGGGAAACAGGAGATTGATGAATGGTTGCCGCAAGCACCGTCTTTGCCAAGCGATCAAGCTCTGCTACCGGATGGGTGGAGTTTGGAAGTGGCGATGCGAGAGATTCGTCGACAAGCGGCGCTTCGGCGGGAGTTGCATGAAAAGGCGGTGCGATGGGGACGGGATTTTATGTTGAGCCGAATCGAAGGGGACGGCACGCTGTACAGTTACCTATCCAGCACCTATCTGATGATTTTTGCGTTGTTGTCCTTGGGCTTTCCTAAACACCATCCTGTCGTGCGACGCGCAATGGGAGGATTGGCTTCATTCGCTTGTTCGACACCGACTGGAACACATATTCAAGAAGCGACATCGACGGTGTGGGACACGGCATTGGTGTTGCAAAGCCTGGGAATGGCCGGGCTTGAGCAAGGTAGCGATACGTGGCAACGCGGTGCCCGCTTTTTGTTGTCCATGCAACAGGATCGCCTCGGCGATTGGGCGCGTGACAATCCCGGTGTCCACCCGGGCGGGTGGGGATTTTCTCGTAGTAATACCATGAATCCCGATATTGACGACACTTTAGCAAGCCTAAGCGCTTTGTCTCCGTTGCGCGGAAAAGGAGCCGAGGGGGAAGCGTGGGAGCGCGGCTTGGCTTGGCTTTTGTCGATGCAAAATGATGATGGCGGTTGGTCGGCTTTTGAGAAGAATAAGGATAAACGGTGGTTGTCTCTGATTCCACTGAAAGAAGGGAAACAAGTGTGGGGAGATCCCTCTAGTGCAGACATAACCGGACGAGTGTTGCGTTTTCTGGGCGAGCATGTCGGTTGGACGATTGACCGGCCCGAAGTGCGTCGTGCTTGGAGTTGGCTGTATCACCATCAGCGGTTGGACGGTTCATGGTTTGGCCGTTGGGGGATCGCTTATCTGTATGGCACGTGGGCGGCTTTGACTGGACTGGCGGCGGTGGGTGTGCCACGTCATCAGCCGATGATTAAAAAAGCGCTCAAATGGCTGGTATCTAAACAAAACGAAGATGGTGGCTGGGGAGAATCCTGCAAAAGCGATGTGAAACGGACTTACATCCGGTTGCCGCGATCAACCGTGGTGCAAACGGCATGGGCCCTTGATGCCTTGATCTCGTACCATGAACAGCCGACTCCGGTGATTGAGCGCGGAATGGCCTGTTTGCTGTCGCTGTTGGAACAGCCCAACTCATGGCAGTGGCGGTATCCGGTGGGAGCGGGGCTTGCGGGACAATTTTATGTGACGTACCATAGTTACCCCTTGATCTGGCCGTTGCAAACACTGACCCGGTATCTAAAAAAATGGGGCTGACATTCGATTGAAAAGCGGGTGGGTGAACGAACAAAAACCATCCTTTCTCTCACGGAGATGGATGGTTCAGGCTATATATAACCCTGTCAAAGGGTTTGATATGATTTGTGAGCGAAGTGATGAACGAACTGCCTCCCGATTTGCGGAGGTAGGCCTGACCATCCCTTTCGTTCGTAAAAGGCAGAAGGCTTCAGCTATTCTTCGCCTTTGATGACGATGCCGAGCAATCCCGGACCGGCATGCACGGACAAGGCGGGGCCGATGGAGCTGATGTGCAGATGGAGTATGTTCTCGTATTCCTGCAATTGTTTTTTTAACGCCTCCGCTTCTTGTTCGGCTTTGCTGTGCACGATGGCGATGCTTGCTTTGGCCTGTTTGATCTGCTCAGTGATCGGCTCCAACATTTTCTTCAACGCTTGCTTTTTGCCGCGCGCCATGGTGAGCGGGGTGAGCTTCCCTTCGTGGTCAAAGGTGATGATTGGCTTGATGTTGAGCATGGAACCAAGTGCCGCGGCCACTTTGCCGATCCGTCCGCCTTTTTGCAGATACTCAAGTGAATCAACAATAAAGATGCCTTTAATACGCTCTTTCACTTCTTCCAAACGGTTCAGAATATCCTGGTAATGCCAATTTTCCTGGACGAGTTTGGCCGCTTCCAACACGAGGAAGCCGATGATCCAGGAAACGCCTTTGGAATCGATTACATCGATTTTCATGGAGTAATCATTAGCCATCAATCGGAAGGTATTGTATGTGCCGCTTAAGCTGGGGGACACGGGGATGACGATACAATGGGTGAATCCGTCTTGCTCCAACTGTTGGAACAATCGGGCCATGTCTTCAGGCGAGGGCATGGAGGTGGTAGGGATTTCTTGGTCTAACCGTTCTACCACATCTTCAGGAGTAATGTCGATCCCATCGCGGTATTCGCCGTGCTGGTAAATGACGCGCAACGGAACGACGTGTATATTGAATTTTCTTGCAAATTCTATCGATAGATCTGCCGAACTATCCGTCACAACTGCGATTTTTTGCATTAGAATCCCCCTTTTGGTACATCCAGTATACTTCTAGTTTAAGTGGTATGCAAGCGCGATAGAATGGTTTTATTATGAAATATATATTATTATATGCAAAAATAATAAAAATCGGAAACGATGGGGACAGCGGAAGAAGCCAAAGCGATCCCAATTCGAATCGCTTTGGCTTTTGCTTATTTCGTTGAGCCAATCTGTTTTGCGCGCGCCGCTTGTTTGAAGGCGGAGAGGGCAGCGTCTACATCCCCGTCGGCTGCAAAGCGTTGAAGCAATTGGTTCAAAGGAGTTAAAAACGCAGGGGGAACGGCCGATCCGTGAGCGAGGCTGGGGGAGAAATGATTCTGTTTGAAATCTTCCATGGCTTGTTTGCTGTAGGCGTCGTACTTTTTCATATCGGCATCCAAACGGGCGGGAATCGATCCTTTGTGCAAATTGAGCGCGTCTTGCCCGTCGATCGACCCAGCCACTTCCAGGAACTTTTTGGTGGCGTCGGGGTGTTTGGCTCCTTTGGGCAGCCCGAAAGCATCCACGACAGCAACGAAGATTCCTCTGGTGTTGGGGGCGGTGGCAAAGCCGATCTCCTCATTTACTTTTAATTTTAGCTCGTGGGATAAATACGCTTTGGCCCAATCGCCCATGACGGTCATCGCGGCTTCCCCTTTGCCTACCATCTGTACGGAAGCGCGCCAATCACGGGTGGCGTGATCGTGATTGACGTAAGAAAGCATCTTTTTGTAAGTGTTGAAGGCTTGTTTGATACGGGGATCATCTAAGGGGATGTGACCGCTCCACAATTTATTGTAATCAATCGGACCCAGGGTACCCACCAGGACGCATTCGAATAGCTGGGTGGCAGGCCAAGTCTCTTTGCTCCCCAAGGCCAAGGGTGTCACCCCTTTTTGCTTGAGCTGCTCAGCTGCCTCGAAGAAATCATCAAATGTTGTTGGTGGTTTCAATCCGTATCGGCTGAAAAGGGATGCGTTGTACCAAAGCACGTTGCTACGGTGGACATTGACGGGAATAGCGTAGATATTGCCTTCTTTGCTGACCATTTGAACAAGGGAAGCAGGAAAGGTGTCGATCCAGCCCTGTTGAGTGAACAGCTCGTTAAGGGGCTCCAGTTTGCCAGCAGCCGCCAAGCCGGCGGTCAGCTCCGCCCCACCATGGACTTGAAAAGCATCAGGAGGATGATTGCTGTTTATGCGGGCAGCGATCTTCGTTTGGAAACCGGTACCCGCACTTCCCGGTACCCCCGACTTGGTTACTTTGACATCGGGATGTTGCTGATTGAACACCTGCAACAAGGCGTTTAAGCTCGCTTCTTCGTGCGGTTCGGTCCACCAACTGTACAATTCCAATGCTTTCGACTGCTCAGGTGATTCTGGAGCAGAAGTGGCCGCCGGTTGGCTACAAGCTGTTAATACCAGTGTGAAAGCAACGAGAAGAGCAAGATTGAACTTCACCTTTCGCAAATGAGCACCCTCCTTGTGCAGTTTACTGGAAAGTTTTTAATTATCAAACTAGAATTATTATCTAATATTTCGGAATAAAAGTATATAGTTTTGTTGGTAGGAGCTGATCTGCCTTTGGTCTAAGTCGTGTCTAAATAAGTATGTCTGGCAGCTTCCAACATCGTTTTCTCGTTCCTTGTTTGGCGCTGATATGGAAAAGATGTCTCCGCCGCCTTGCCTGCGTCAGCTTGCAAGATCATCAGACACATTTTACAGGCGTTGCTTTTGATTAAAGTGGACAATGCGAGCGACCCAAGCGCGTGGCAGAAACCGGCAGATGAAGATAAAGAAGCGGTAAGCTAGTCCAGGGATGACCACCGTTTGCCCTTTCATCATGCCATTAAAGCCCGCCTGTGCCACCCGGCGGACATCGAGAGTGCTTTTGTCCACATGCGGTGGGTTGTTCATCTTGGCGCGGTGTTTAAATTTCGTATCGGTGGGGCCGGGACACAACGCGGTGACGGTGACGCCCGTGCCGCGGAGCTCTTCTTGTAGCGCCTCGGAAAAAGAGAGCACATACGCTTTTGTCGCGTAATAGACGGACATTAGCGGCCCCGGCATGAAAGATGCCAGCGATGCCACTTGTAGGATGCGGCCGGATCGGGATGCCACCATCTGCGGCACAAACAGTTTGGTTAATTGCGTCAGGGCGGTCACATTGACTGTAATCATGTCGGTTTCCACAGACAGATCGGTGGTTGTGAAAGGGCCTAATAAACCAAATCCCGCATTGTTCACCAGATAATCAATGGCCCACCCGTTTATTTGGCATGTTCGATACACTGTTTCTGCTGCGTGCGGTTGGCCGAGATCTTGGACAATGATATGTGCTTGAATGCGATGGTTCTTTTTTAAGGATTGGGCCACGGCGTGCAATTTGGCTTGATCGCGCGCAACCAAAACCACGTCATGTCCGGCGGCGGCAAATAGTGTGGCCAATTCTTTGCCAATGCCTTCTGAAGCTCCAGTGATTAATGCGATACCCATTATCCGTTCCTCCGCTTTGAGGTTTTCTAAATGATGTTGATATGATTCTCGCAGTCATCTTACTACATTTCGCTGACTTTCAACAATTTTCATATGGAGTGGTGTTTACCACATTTGTTGTCGGCGGGGGTAAGGTTTTGTCATCGATGGCGGGAATCCAGCAACTTACAAAAAATGACAGCTCCCACTTGTTTCCATAATTGTCAGAATGTTATAATTATACCAGGAAAAGCAAGGGGGGAAACGTAATGACAGGCTTAGTGAGATTACAGGCAGTTATTGCGTTTTGGGATCGCGACGGGGTGGGGAAAAAGAAAAAAGTCGACTTGTGTCCATGTTGCTATGCGCCAGGTGGCCAAGTAGAAAAAGTGGGAGAAAAATGGTTGTGCCACATCTGTGAGACGGTGATGAGTGAAACGGAGCTAGGCATATAGAAGCAACGCTATGATGTTTTATTTGCTGGCCTCAAGCGGGTCAGATCGCTTCCAGTTGACAAAACCCCCTTCACATGCGGGTGAAGGGGGTTTTGTCAACTCCACGTATTGCGGCTCCGTCCGGCTTGTCTGGCGTCGGAGTTACGGGCGAGAAAAGCGGCTTCTTCTTGTTTGGCCAGTTCAAGGCGTTGTTCGGCTTGAATCAGGTCACGGGTGCATTCGCGAAGTTTGCGTTCCCAACGCAATTGCTCCTGCCTGTGAAAACGTTCGATTTCTGTTTCTCCGTGCCGGTGGGCGCGTTGCATTTCATCCTGATGAAAGGCGATCTGCCGCTCGCAGTCTTGGATATCGCGCTGGATGAGCAAGATTTCTTGTTCGAACCGATGTGTGAACATATCATACCTCTTCCAATTTGGGATAAGTAAAGATTTCTTCTTGTCTTTTGGCGATAAACATGCCACCATATGTATGTTCATGGATCTCATCAAAGGTGAAGCTTGTTAATACTTCAAACTGGGCTGCATGGTCTTTGGTCCAGCAATTCAGGCGCTGGATTTCCCCGCGTCGCCAAAGGTCTAACGCATCCCATTTGGTGAAAAGGTGAATTTGGCTGGTCGCATCCGGTTTTTTTTTGCTGATGATAAATAGGCCTTTGTCAGTCATTTCGCCGATGCAGGAAGCATCAAATTCAACCGACACCTCGTAAGGGCCAGCATGCTCCTCAGTCCAGGCCGGAATGGCCGAGCCATGTGCGTGCCAGCTTTTCCAGTAATCCCAAGTAGTGAATAAAAGAAGTTTGTTCATGTCTCCCCGCCCTAACATTGGATGGATATCTCTCTAATCCTATTTTAAGTGATAATATCCAAATTATTCAATTTATTTTGGTGAGCTGGGAAGCGGTCGCCATATGGAGTGGAATTCGCGAAAGAAAAGAGGGAAGCGATGGAACGGAGATGGTTTACTTGGTCGTTGGTGACTCTGCTCATTTTGCTCATGCTGGTGATGAAGCTGTTGCGCTTCAGCGCGTTTCTGATCTTGTTGCTGGTTTTGGTGATTGGGGGAGGATTGGTTATTAGTCGGCTATGGGGCAAATGGAAATGACAGCGGACCAGCAGGGAGTATGGACATCTTGGGCTAGCATTTCATTATAATGGAGAGAGAAGACAGAACGAACAGGAAGTAGAAGTGATACTGTGTGGAAAAAAGAAGCGTATCTGTTGCGGCGGTTGTTTGTGTCGGATGTGGAGATCCCTTTTTTGTTTGCACAATTGATCTATGACTACAAAGAGCGGTCGGGGCATGTGGAAGTGTTGTTGGACGAAGTGACAGACCAGACCCAAACCGTCCTCAAGCATCAGGAGAAGTTTAAGCTGCCTGTTGCCTGCGTCACGCAAGAGTTTTACCGGATCAGAGGGTTGGCGCGGTGTATGGAGATGTACGACAAGCGTTACCAGTTGCAGTTTGCGTTGGAGACGCCGCTGGAGAAGAAGCCGTTTGCGCTGGAGGAATTAGTGAAACCTTATGATATGGTGTCTGTCGAATATGCTGGGACGGTGGTGAAAGGGTTTATCGTCAACTTTTCCAATGACGGGAGTTTTTTGGCGCTTCGGGACCCCGATACGCTCCAGATTCAGCTTTTTCCGGTCGGTCGATGTAAAATCACGTTGCTGGATTCGGGGATCAAGTGACGTGATGGGGAGCGTTGCCGCTTTAACGTGTCATCGCCTGTGATTGGAGAGAATGTTGCCAATATTGTAAAATAGGGTGGAGCGTAGCATAGCGTAGTTGATGGAGAACGAAGAGTCAGTGGAAGCTGAGCTGATGAACCGGGGAGACGAAGATATGGAACACAGTGAGCGACATACGTTGGACGAACAGATTGTCACCGACTTCAGAGAGCGCATGACTTATGGGGAATATCTTCAATTGGACCGTTTACTGTCCAGCCAGACTCCGTTGTCGGAGCATCATGACGAAATGCTGTTCATCATTATCCATCAGACCAGCGAATTATGGATGAAGTTGTTTTTGCACGAATTGACATCGGCAATCACCCGGATCAATGAGGATGACTTGGCCACCGCTTTCAAGATGTTGAGTCGCGTATCCAAAATCCAGTCACAAATTATCTACGCATGGGATGTGCTGTCCACCTTAACGCCGACCGAATATCTGGCGTTTCGCGACAAATTGGGTCAAGCGTCGGGATTTCAGTCTTTTCAGTATAGGGAAATCGAGTTTCGCTTGGGCAACAAAAACGCCCAACTATTGCGGATATATGAGAAAGACCCGGCGTTGCTGGAACGGTTGACCCAGGTTTTGCACGCCCCATCCATCTACGACGCGGCGATCGGGGCTTTGGCGCGAGCGGGATTTTCCATCGACCGCGCCGTGTTGGAGCGGGATGTCACCCAGCCGTATCAAGCAAACCAGAGCGTTGCCGCCGCCTGGATGGCCGTGTATCAAGATGTGCAGCGGTATTGGGAGCTGTATGAGTTGGCGGAAAAATTGATGGATGTGGAAGACGGATTGCAGCAATGGCGCTTCCGCCACATGAAGACAGTGGAGCGCATCATCGGCTTTAAACGGGGAACCGGCGGATCATCCGGGGTTCCTTATCTCAAAGGGGTACTGGAACAACGGATTTTCCCGGAGCTGTGGGATGTTCGGACACAATTTTAACGAGCGGGGTGATCGCATGGCAAGAGATCCGCTGACACGCGAATGGGCGGAGAAAATGGATCAGACAGACGAGCTGTCCAGCTTTCGCAAAGAATTTTATATCCAAGAAGGCACCATTTATCTGAACGGCAACTCGTTGGGACTGTTGTCCAAACGGGCGGAAGCTTCCTTGCATGCCCAGTTGGAGTCATGGCAACGCTACGGCATCGACGGTTGGACGCAGGGAAAACGACCGTGGTTTTTCCTTGCCGAATCGTTGCGAGGCAGCTTGGCTCCCCTCGTCGGCGCCAAAGAGCATGAAGTGATTGTAACCGGATCGACGACAGTGAACATTCACCAATTGCTTGCGACATTCTTCCGCCCACAAGGTCAACGTACCAAAATTGTGGCCGATGCCCTCACGTTCCCTTCGGACATTTATGCACTACAAAGCCAACTACGGCTGTTCGGGTTGGACCCTGAGACGCATCTGATTCAAGTCCAAAGCAGGGATGGCCGCCTGCTGGATGAAGAGGAGATTATTCGCCAGTTGACAGATGAGGTGGCGCTGGTCTTATTGCCCACAGTTTTATATGGGAGTGGCCAGCGCTTGGACATCGAGCGGGTGACGAAAGCGGCGCATGAGCGGGGAATCGTGATCGGGTGGGATGCCTGCCATTCCATCGGAGCCATGCCGCATGAGTTTCACCGCTGGGGTGTCGACTTCGCAGTCTGGTGTTCGTATAAATACTTAAACAGCGGTCCCGGCAGCGTGGGTGGGTTGTTTGTCCATGAGAAACATTTGCCGGCATTGCCGGGCTTGGCGGGTTGGTTCGGTTCAGACAAAGAGCGCCAATTTGACATGGAGCACACCTTTAACCCGGCAGGGGATGCGGGGGCGTTTCAAATCGGCACTCCCCATATCCTGAGCATGGCGCCCATAGCGGGATCGCTCGAATTGTTTGCTGAGGCAGGCATCGATCGGATTCGGGCTAAGTCGCTCCGCCTCACCAACTACTTGATGGCGTTGGTAGATGGGTGGCTTGCGGGGATGGGGTTTGAGATTGCCAACCCCCGAGAGGATGAGCGGCGGGGAGGCCATGTTGCATTGGTGCATCCTGATGCCGTCCGGATTTGCAAAGCGTTGAAAGAGGAGGGGGTAATCCCCGATTTTCGCGCGCCTGATATGATCCGCTTGGCGCCGACGGCCCTGTACACCTCTTTTGTGGAAGTGTGGGAAGCGGTCAATCGGTTGAAGCGGATCATGACAGACAAAACATACGAACAATTTCCCAACAAGCGAGGAGTCGTGGCATAAATGGATTGGTATGATATTTCTGCGCCCCTTGTCAATGGCATGCCGGTGTGGCCGGGGGATACCCCCTATCAGTTTGGCTTGCAATGGACCAAAGATGAAAGCGGATCGGTCAATGTCGGAAGGTTGACACTCAGTACCCATACCGGCACGCACATCGATGCACCTTATCATTTTGATGAAGCAGGGAAAAAAACGCATCAACTCGATTTGTCCGTTTATATGGGGCCAGCGCGCGTCATCTATCTACCGGATTGCGCCCGCATCGGCAAAGCGGAGTTGTCCGCCCATGACTTGCGGGGAGTGGAGCGTCTGCTCATCCGCACGGACGCTTGGCAGGTGAAGGAGACGTTTCCCCATATGATTCCTCATGTGAGCCCCGACGCGGTGCTTTGCTTGAAAGAATGGGGCGTGCGGTTGCTGGGGGTGGACGTTCCTTCGGTCGATCCGATTGATAGCAAGGAGTTGGAGGCGCATCATGCGCTAAATCAGCAAGGCATTCACATATTGGAAGGAATCGTTCTCAGCCACGTCCCTGAAGGGGATTACGAACTCATCGCCTTGCCCTTGCCGATTGTGGACGGGGACGCCAGTCCAGTGCGGGCCGTGCTCCGGGTGAAGTGAATCATGGCTCATAAATAAACAGACATCCCCCTCACCTATAGGGGGGATGTCTGTTTGTGTGGTGGCCTATGCGCGAAACCGTTCATTGGTTAGCGTGATTTTGCCCAACGCTTGTCCGCTAGCCAAGCGCTGGTGCGCCTGAGAGACATCGCGGAATGTGTAGGAAGTGCCATCGAGCAGAGGTTTCACCCGCCCTTGTTCCACCAAGGGGACGAGCTCGCGCAACACTTGTCCGTGCCGCTCCAATCCCTTTCCGGAGAGGAGGGGCAACATCAGAAAAATGACATGCAACGTAAGGCCCTTGTTATGAAGCGGGGTCAAGTCATGCGTCGATCGCGCGGCGATGGCTGCCACGGAACCGCCCGTTTTCACCGCGGCAAAGGAACGATCGAGATTGTCCCCGCCCACCGTGTCGAAAACCAAGTCAAAGCCGGCGCCGTCTGTGTATTTGTTGACATATTCGTCTACCGTTTCCTCGCGATAGTTGATGACTGCGTCAGCACCCAGTTCCTTGGCGATTTGGGCTTTCTCGGGAGTGGAGACAGTGGTGTGCACCACGGCTCCCGCCGCTTTGGCCAATTGCACGGCGACGTGGCCGACTCCACCCGTTCCGCCATGAACCAGGATGCGTTGGCCCGCTTGCAAGTTTAATCGGTCAAACAAAGCTTCCCATGCCGTGAGCGTCACCAAGGGCAAGGCGGCCGCTTCTTCAAATGAGAGGGAAGGCGGTTTTTTGGCGACGGAAGCGGCTGGGACGAGGAGATAGTCCGCCAGCGCTCCGTTTCGGGTACAGGCGTAGACTTCATCACCTACTTGCAGATGGGTGACGCCCTGCCCCACTTCTTCCACCACTCCTGCGACATCCCCATGCAGGATCGCGGGGAACGGCGGAGCCAGATGGGGCACTGCGCCCGCTCGGATTTTGGTGTCGATAGGGTTAACGCTGGTGGCGGCGACGCGAATCAGAACGGAATTCGGCGTGACAGTGGGCCGCGCCTGCGTCATTTCTTCAAAAACGTCCGGCCCACCAAAGCGTTGGATGACCATTGCGCGCAAAGAAGATCCCTCCTCCGTTTTTTTCAATATAGCACATATTTCGCCTCCAGCCTCATTCAATATGGTTTCATAGGTTGTTTACCACTTTCACTTGCACTAGGGCGTGTCTGATGAATAGGCCAGCGGTTCCAAAACCATTTTTCCGCCGCTTCTTCCCCACAAAAAATGCGCCGAACTCCATTAGGAGCCCGGCGTTGACCGTCGGAAGGTCATTTGGTGCTACAGGATTTACCGATGACACTGTACGGGCAGTCTGCCTTTTCAGCGACATACAAGACCGCCTCTTTGTTGCGGCTGGTTTCCCGCCCGATCACTTCATCTGGCGGGTAGAAGCCAGGATTGTAACTAGTTGGGTACATTTCAAAGGTGAAGGCGAAGATTTTGTGCTGTCCATAGGCCCAGTCGGTCATATCCCCATCGGTGATGTAGAGATCACTCGCTTGTTGTGGGGTGTATCCGTTGGTGCGGGCCATCGTGTTGGCCATGGTTTTGAATACATTGAAGTCGTCTTGCGTCATGTCGCTCGGGACATCGGTATAGGTGTAGCCGTAGGGATACAAAATCAATTCGCTGTAGGTGTGGAATGTAATCAGTGTTTTGATCTGTTGCTTGCCACCGACGACGCGGCTGTTGATGAAGTCACGCATGGCGGCGGTTTCCGGTGCGGAGAAGGCTGAGCGCCCGCGATAGGTTTCACTGGAAGGGCTACCGCTAGAGCCGCCGCAGCAGCCCCATTTGTAACCATAGTTGCGGTTGAGGTCGGTGCCTACATAGCTGGACCCGGAGTTGGGTTGACGGTTCTTGCGCCAAGATTTGTAACTGCCACTGGAGATGTCGTATTCTCCACCGTCGGGATTGATGTTAAACACAATATAAATCTCGCGGTTGTTCACCAGATTGGTGATGCGAGAATCAAGGTTGTAGTTTTGCGTGAACAAATCGAGGGTGTAAAGTGCCATTTCGACGGTGAGGTGTTCACGGGCATGATGGAGGGCAGTGTACAGCACTTCTGGCTCGTCTTCGTCTGTGCCGACATTGTCGCTGATTTTCACAGCCCACAGTTCGCGCCCTTCATAAGATTTGCCGATGCTAAACTTTTTGACGATGTTTGGGTAATTGGAAGCGGCGGTGTTGATCTTATTGACCATTTCGTTGTAGTTATGGTAACCGGAGTCGTAAGAGGGAAAGTCTTGCGTGGTCACTGAGGTGTCCACAGAAGTGATGAATCCTTTTTGCTTGATCTGCTTGGCTTCGGCGGGTGTGGCCAGCACTTTGACGTAATCTTTGCCCACTTCTTCAATCGCCGCACCGGTTGAGGCGATCGCTGAACGCTGTTCTTTGGTGCTGACGCCGTCGATTTTATAGAGCTTGATGCCCAAATCGAAAATGGAAGGGTTTTCGATATTCTGGCTGAAACCGAGCGCGGGCACGCATGCGACGATCAACACAAGCACCAATGACAACGAAAGCCATTTTTTTCTCATGTTGATTCCTCCTGAAGTAATAAAGTGATGAACAAAAAGTTGAAAATTCACTCCTTTCCGGCGGGGAGTTGGTCGAATGGTTGTCATTACTGGAATGGATGAATTGCGTGTTAAGGGGGATTTATTTGTGATGTATTATTCTGAATATAAAATGAATTTCTATGTTATTTCTAAATAATCCTTCTTTAGAGTAAAAAATTATCCTTTTAATTAAGAGGTAAAACAGTTTGCAAATTGCTTCCTAAACGCAGATAAGGCAGGTACGGCTTGCGTCCTATCCGTCCAATCGGAAAGGTCAAGCGGTACCTGCCTTACTCTTCTGCTCAGTACTCAAAGGTTCATCAACCTCAATTCGTTTAAGTTTCATATGTTGAGAATCACTTTGGCAATGCTGAGATAAATAATCAAGCCAGTGCCATCAACCAACGTGGTGATCAGCGGTCCCGAGACGACAGCCGGGTCAATTTTGAGCCGGTGGAGAACCAAGGGCAAAATCGCGGAAACGATGGAAGACCATAAGACGATAAACAGTGCGGACAATGCCACCACATAGCCAATCGACGTTTCCACACCCATCATCGCGGCACGGATGAGGCCGATCACGCCGAGGGAAAGCCCCAAAAACAGGCCGGTCAACATCTCCTTACGCATCACCCGAAAAAGGTCGCCAAATTTGACTTCGCCGATGCCAAGAGCTCGAACCAGAGTGCTCACGATCTGAGAACCGGTGTTGCCGCCGGTGCCGATCAGCAATGGAATGAAAAACGAAAGGGCGACGACTTGATCCAATGTGCTTTGGTAACTCTCCAACACAGTCGCGGTATAAGCACCTCCGACAAACAGGATCATCAGCCAGACGATTCGTTTCTTGTACAAGCTGAAAATGGACGTTTTGAAATAGGGTTCATCCAAAGGTTGGCTACCGCCCAGCTTGTGGATGTCTTCGGTGGCTTCTTCATGAATGACATCTACCACGTCATCGTAAGTGATGATACCGATCAATCTCCGTTGGTGGTCAACGACAGGTAGGGCATAGAAGTTATAGCGTGACAAGATTTGGGCTACTTCTTCTTGCTCCATCTCGGCCGGCACGGAAATAAACTCCGTGGTGGCGATGTCGATGAGGTGCGTCTGTGGTGGGGCAAGGATGATTTCTTTTAAGGAGACGATGCCCATCAATTCCCCGCGTGTGCCAGTGACATAGATGTAAGAGACGATCTCCGCTTCGTGTCCGACTTTGCGGATATGGTTGATCGTGTGTTCTCCAGTCCAATAAGCACGGGCTGAAATGTAGTCGACCGTCATCAAGCTTCCGGCGGTGTACTCGGGGTAGCTCATCAAGTTGTTGATCTGTTCCCGATAATCGGCGGGAAGCAGGCGGAGCATTTTTTCCGCTTGCAACGGATGCACCGCAAGCAACATGTCTACTACCGTGTCACTGGACATCTGTTTCAACAGCGGCGAGGCGATGTCATCGGACAAGCGGTTCAAGAGGCTGTATTGCAATTCCGGCTCCAAGTATTCAATGGCTTCTGCGGCGTCCGTTAAGGGCAAGTGGGTAATCAATTCCAAGCGGTCCGCTTCATCCAACTCCCGCAACACTTCCGCAAGGTCGAAAGGTTGGAGCTGATCCAATAGATCGAGCAAGCGCTCCGTGTCTAGCGGGCTTTTGAGCGTTAGTTCAATTTCGCTTTTCAGCAGGGCATTGTTCATGCAGTCCCCCCCTTTTTCAAACAATAAAAAAACCCACTCCATTAGGAAGAGGGGTGCAAGGCAAATAAGCCCATGGCAAAAATGAGCTTCGCTTTGCTTATCTCCCTCATTGAGCTTTGGCACTGAACGGCATAGGCTAAGCCAGCTACGTTAGAAAAGACCTTCGTTCCGATCTTTCCTGCTGACCCATTGGTGTCTCTCGACATTTTTGGGCAGTAGCGTCTCTCCGATCAGGAGCCTCACCTAATAGAGATAAGAAAAAAAGATGTAGTTATTCAACGTAGTCAGTATAACTTCCGCGAAATCAAATTGTCAATTTATTTTATGACGACGGAGGCAAATGTGTCCGTCGCGGATATGCGAGAGAAAGGGCGGTCGCTTGAATTTTAATAGAAAATTCTGTATAATTATATTGAACGACCGTACACCCCTCATCGTAGCACTTCCGGTTTTCCACCCACCTCCCTCTTTCCATCACATCGTCGGTTTACTCTAGAGCGTGTCTGATGAATAGGCCAGCGGCTCCAAAACCATTTTCTCATTCGCTTCACTTGTGCATCGGCTCTCCTCGAGAAAAGGTTTTTCCGCCGCTTCTTCCCTATCAACTTGATTCAGCAGACACGCCCTAGCACAAGTGCATATACCAATCCTCACACCATTGCATTTAATAGATAAAAGCAAAGATATAAACATATAGGGGAGGGTGCGCCGCCTTTAGATTCGTATTTTGCAATTGATGGGATGAACGGACATTGCCGACGTCTTGGATCGTAAGGCGGCTAAGACGATGATTGTTGGAAAGGGGATGAGCGTTGATGCAGGATAGAAAAGCATTGGAGCGGTCGATTGCTGAGATTACGGAGATCGCCAAAGGGTTTGGCTTGGACTTTTATCCCATGCGATATGAAATCTGTCCGGCAGACATTATCTATACATTTGGCGCGTATGGCATGCCGACCAGGTTTTCCCACTGGAGCTTCGGGAAAGCATTTCACAAGATGAAACTGCAATACGATTTAAACCTGAGTAAAATCTATGAGTTGGTGATTAACTCCAATCCGTGTTACGCGTTTTTGCTCAAAGGAAACAGCTTAGTTCAAAACAAGCTGATTGTGGCGCATGTACTGGCTCACTGCGACTTCTTTAAAAACAATTGCCGCTTTTCAAATACCTCGCGAGACATGGTGGAAAGCATGGCAGCGAGCGCGGAGCGGATTCGGTTTTATGAATTGAAATACGGCAAAGACGTGGTGGAAGATTTCTTGGATCATGTCTTAGCCATCCAAGAACACATCAATCCCAGCCTGCTCGATGCCAGACGGGGCCACCGGCGGTCGGAGCGAAAAACGGAGGCGGAGCCGAAACGTAAACCGCCCTCCCTGTATGAAGACTTGTGGAAGCTGGATCGCGACGTCCAACAGGAAACGCGTCCTCTCCCCCGCAAAAAGCGTTTTCCAGAGGAGCCGGAGAAGGATTTGCTGTTGTTCCTAATGCATCACAGTCGCATTTTGGAAGATTGGCAACAAGACATCATGACGATGCTACGGGAGGAGATGCTGTATTTTTGGCCACAGCTGGAGACCAAGATCATGAACGAGGGCTGGGCTTCATATTGGCACATCCGCATCATGCGGGAATTGGACTTGGATGAGGCGGAAACGATTGAATTCGCCAAGTTGAACGCTTCCGTCCTGATGCCGTCCAAAACGTCGATCAACCCGTATTACCTTGGTTTGAAAATGTTTGAGGACATCGAGAAGCGCTACAACCATCCGACGGAGGAAGAACAGCGGGAATTAGGCAGGGTGCCCGGCCAAGGGCGGGAAAAGCTGTTCGAAGTGCGGGAATTGGAGTCGGATATCTCCTTTTTGCGCAATTATTTGACCAAGGAACTGGTTGAAGAATTGGATCTATACGTGTATCAGCGGCAAGGAAACGAATGGACGATCACGGATAAAAACTGGGAGCATGTGCGGGATGAGTTGGTAATGAGCCGGATCAACGGGGGGCATCCGGTGATAGTGGTTCAGGATGGTGACTACCTTCAAAACGGGGAGTTGTATCTGGTGCACCGGTATGAAGGGGTTGAATTGGATTTGAAGTATCTCGAGAACACCTTGCCGCATGTTTATGCGTGCTGGGGGCGTTCCGTTCATTTGGAAACAGTGGTTGAAGGGCGAAAAGTGGTCTTTTGCTACAATGGAAAAAAATGCACGCGCAGGTTTGTGTGACAAGTGGGGCACCGGTGTAAAAGCCAAGCGTGATCAAGCTCTGGAGGGAATCTCCAGGGCTTTTTCTTTTGCTTGTGGTTTTGAAAAGGAAATCATTGCATAATCCTAAATTTGTCTTTTGTGTTAACATGAGATCGTTCGCGGGTAACAGCCTGTCCAATTTAAATATGACAAGGGGGATTCGATGTTAACCAAAAAACATCTTACCAAAGTCACAGGCACACTTGCGGTAACGACCATGCTTTCGGTTGCGGTTCCGTTTAGTGCGTCTAATGTCGTCACAGAAACGGGAGAAAAAGGTTTTTGGCAAAATGTTTTAGTGAATATTGGCATTCAAAAAGCAAATGCCGCGAGCAACGAAACTCAGAATGTTCAAACTTTTGGTGGCAAAATTATCCAGACTGGTCAAAAATATTTGGGCACTCCATATAAGTACGGGGCGCGTTCCGGTGACACCCGGTATTTTGACTGCTCTTCTTTTGTGCAACATGTGTTCAAACAAAACGGCGTCTCTTTGCCACGTTCATCCCGTCAGCAGGCAACGGTCGGCAAGAGTGTAGCTAAGTCCCAACTGCAAAAAGGGGATCTCCTCTTCTTTAAACTCCGTTCTTCTGGCGGAAAAATCGCCCATGTGGGTATTTACGCAGGTAACAACAAAGTGTTGCACACCTACGGTAAGGGTGGCGTGCGCTTTGATTCATTGTCCACTCCATGGTTGGAATGGGGTTTTGTTTCAGCGAAGCGTGTCGTACCAGCTGGCGTGGATCATACCAATGCGGGCAACCAATCCACGGACAAGCCCGGAACAAATCTAGAACAATCAAATGAAGATGCACAACGACTCGCACTCGCAGACAAAATCATTCAAACAGGGCATAAGTATTTGGGCACACCATACGAATTTGGTGCCAAAGCGGGACAAACCGCCACGTTTGATTGTTCTTCTTTTGTTCAATATGTGTACAAGCAGCACGGTATTTCCTTGCCACGTTCTTCCCGCCAACAGGCGACAGTCGGTCAAACGGTATCCAAATCCCAATTACAAAAAGGGGATCTGGTCTTCTTCACCCGTAAAGATACTGCGCCCAATGTGGGTCATGTAGCCATCTATGTCGGGGATGGCAAGATTCTCCACACCTACGGTAAAGGCGGCGTGCGCTACGACAGCCTGTCTACGGATTGGTTGGCAAAATCGTATGTTACCGCCAAACGCGTAATCAAATAAATCGGATAGCCAAACAGCCCTTTGCCATTTTACGGCAAAGGGCTGTTTTTTATTTCTTGCGGATCAAAGTTCCCACCACCCAGCCATAACGTGGGTTTTCCGGTCGGCCCTTTGAAGAGGTCGAAGGCGACCAACCCGCAACGGAAGCAAAGCTTTAAACTGGCAGTGTTGTCACAGGCGACACGAGTATAAAGTTTGCCTATTCGATCCAATGTGTGTCGCACTAAGGATTCGCCCACCCCTTGTTTCCGGAAGTCGGGATGTACGGCGATGATGGCTTCTTGCAGGCCGTAGTGCCCGATGGCGATAACCCCGGACAGTTTCCGTTGGTGTAGCGCTACCGCGAGAAAAGTGCCTTCTGGCTGAGCTGCCGTGTTTAGCTGTTTTAGCCACCGTAGCGCGCGATGAGTGATGCGCCCGTCGCCATAACGTTTCATAAAGTTTAACACTGCTGGCAGATTGGCCGCCAACTGCCGGGGGGTCAAGTTTCGGATGAGCATGTTTTCATGGCCTCCCCTGTCAATTGGTAACCACTCAAGTAAAGTGCGTATTCAAGTATGCGCAACAGCGAGAGTCGGCGGATGTCGGGTTCGTCGAATTTCATCGGTTTGGCGTTGGCTTCGAAAAACCAGAGGGTGCCGTTTTCTTCGATACCTAAATCGATTGACATTTCCCCTAAGGCGGAGGATTGTTTGGATTCGATGTATTTGGCCAGCTCCAAACCGGTTTTTTTGATTTTGCTCAATATCTCAGGGGCTTTTTCCTTAAAGGTATGCCCGATTACCCGATGCAGACTTTCAATGCGTCCTCCCATCGGGACATGAGTGGAGATCGACGTCGGTCCGGCGACCCGAACCCCGGCTCCGGTCATCCCCCACTCTCCCTGATTGTTTTTTTGCAACAACATGCGCACATCAAACGGCCGTCCTTCAAAAGTTGCCAAGGGGATCCCTTGTTGGATCAGATAGGGAAGTTGTTGTGTCAACTGCTGAACGGTTTGGTTCAATGCATCGACACTGGTAAATGTTTTTCGCATCTTCTCTTTTTTGTCTTGGTAAATGAGTTCAACCCCTTTTTTTATGCGGGATATGCGCATCATGCCGATCCCCGCTTTTCCGTCCACTTGTTTTAAGTACAAGCGGGGATATTTTTTTAGCAGTTCGTCAAGTTGTAAGTCGGGTGTCCACTTCAAGGTGTAGGGAACCAGTTTTTTTAATGTGTCTGACGCTGCAAGTTGCTGATGGAGGGTCCACTTGTCAAAAAAGTGGGGGTTAAACAAGTGGACGCCGGGCATACCGGAAATGGTTTCCATCGCCTTTTGCATGTCAGGGCTTTGTTCAGCGCGCCGGTTGGGCACCCGATTGTAAACTACGTTGGGAATGGGCAGTTTGGCCTGAATCCACTTCAACCCAGGGGCTGTGGGATCTAGCAGATAGCCGGTCACGGTGGTTTCCGTTCGGGAAGCCAACCCGCTTGGGGTCAAGACATAGACGGTGATTCCCATTTTGCGCCCGGTACGGATCAGGTCGGCAAAATTGGCGTGGTTTCCTTGGAATGGTTTGCCCCCGTCAGAGGTCAAGATGGCGATAAATGGGCCCAACGATTGCTTGCTTTGGTAAAGTCGCTCCAATTGCGCCCCTCCCCGGCTTTCGTCAACAGAGGAGGAGGGGGAAGGCTGATAGCTGAGCGTGGCGTCAAGCATGCCCGGAAAGACCGAAGACCTCTTTTTTTTCGATGTTGCAGTGGTGCGTTTGCGTTTGTGTTTGTGTGGGGGGTTCACGATACCTCCTCCTTTTTAGATGAAATTGGTCAGGTTCAGGCTGTATTCGGTGACCATTTTCGCCGAGCGGTGGCCGGCGTGCACTAAGCTGGGATGGTGGAAAATGTGGCGCCCCGGTTTGGAATTCACTTCAAACAGCCACACTCGGCCGCTTTTGTCGACGCCCATGTCCATGCCCAACTCCCCGAGCGGACCGTTTACGTGTTGTTCCAAAGTTTCTGCGATGGTGATGCTCGCTTGCTTAACCCCGGCTTCGACGGTTGGCGCATACTCGTGGAACACATCGCGTAGAATCTGATCGGTAGGGATGATTTTCCCGCCGGTGCGCACATGCGTGGTCACGCTGCCTGGACCGGCTGCTTTGGAGCCGATGGCAACCACGGTCCATTCCCCAAACCGGTCTTTGTGCAGATGGACGCGAAAATCGACGGGTCGTTGGTCTTTGTGCTTAATCAGGCGAATTCCTTGTTGTACGATGTATTTTTGAAAGCGGGTCGGCTCTTTAGCAAAATAATGGTGCACCAATTTGTGCAAGGAACGGAACCGGTGCAGGACATTGCGGTCTCCCTCTCGGAAGCGGCAATAGTAGCCGAATTCGGGATCGTAGGTGATGCGAAAGATCCCTAAACCCAAGCTCCCGCCACTCGGCTTGAGGTACACCATTTGGTGCCGATCCAACATCTGTTTGATGGTGGAGATGGATGGGGACAGATACGTTTCAGGCACCAGGTTTGCGGTATGTGGATGACTGCTTAGCCACTGGTGAATTTTCCATTTGTTAAAGAAGCCCTGGTTGAAGATCGGGCAGTTGTATTCATTCTTGAACCGGTTCAGGCATGCTTGCACATAACCGCGCGCTTCGATGGTTCGGTTAGGTATCCGTTCATAGATGACATCGGGGAAGGGAGCCTTGATTTGTTTCCACTTGTTTCCGACGATATGCCAACCGTAGATGAGGCGGTTTTGCCAATCCACCAGATCAGGGGTGAATGCATAGATGATCGGATGTTCTTCCAACCCTGCCTTGATAAACTCTTTAAACAGGGGTGAACGCTTTCCAAAAGGTTGATCCGCGTTTCCTGAAAAACTGGTGGTAAAAATGCCGATCACAGGCCCCAGCTTGAGGGAGCGGTTTTCATATCGCGCGCGAAACTCATTTGAATAGGGGAGGGCCAAATATTTGGCGGTTTCCCTGGAAATCAAAATTTTTTCGCCCCGATGGGGAATGCGGCGCGCTTGGGTGATGATGGTGCGATTTCCTAATTCCACTTTGATGGACTGCCCGTTTGTACAACCCCATCGCTCCATGAGTGATTGGCTGAGGCCGATCGCTTGATTTAGCCCTTGGGTTGAGATTTTGACGTTGCACATGATTGAATTCATGGTGACCCTCCTACTGCTCGAGTAAAGCGCGTGCATAGCGGATGGGAAGTTGAACAGCTCGCTGGCGAAGTTGCAACTCGCCTGTTTTCAAAAAAATGGTGCGGCCCGGTTTGGAGTTTACTTCCAGAATCCAAATGCGGCCTAGCCGGTCGATACCGATGTCTAAGCCCAATTCGACCAATGTTCCGTGGTGGGCTTCAATCGTGTGTGGTACCGTCTCGCTGATCTGGTACAACTGTGCAAGAATAAGATCCATCTCTTGCTGTCCATAGTGGGTTTTCAAGAAACTTTGGATGTTTATCGCTTCCCCGCCACCGTGGAGGTTGGAAGTGATTGATTTCGGTTTGCCAGTGCGGACGGCCATGCCGGTGACTTCCCACTGCATATGTTCGTTTTTCTGAATCAAGATGCGAATGTCAAAGGGACGGCGATCGGAAGTGTATAAAGAAAGATAAGGCTGAACGATGTAACGGGACTGCCGGATGAAGGAGTCCAGCCAACTCGACAGTTCCCTATCGTTCTTGAAATAGCGGGACACAATCAGGTTCTGTTGGTCGCGGCCGCGCACCAGATATCCTTCCTGAGCGGGGATGATCGCGGCGACACCCCGGCCATGGCTTCCACCGTTGGGCTTCGTCACAGCCCCACGATATTTGGCGATACATTCGAACACATCCGCCGGAGATTGGTACAAACGGGTGGGAGGCAGGAAAGGATGAAGCTCCGGGTTTTGTTTCAGTATGTCGTATGTTTGCAATTTCCCTTTTAGCGGTGTGCCGAGCAAGCGGACCTTCGGGTCAGAGCACAGACGTTTGATATAAGGTTTATAAAAATGGTATTCTCGTAAATTGTGATAATAGCAACGGTCGTATATCAAGTTGGGGAGCGGTCTGACCGTCTTGACCCATGTGTCGTCCAACCGGACGGTCCACCCAGTCGCGGTTCGTTCATCCCACCTGATGTCCGTCGGGACGAACACGAAAATATCCATCCCCCAATTGCGGGCCTCTTGCGCGAGTTGCATAAAATAAGGCGTTTCGTAAAACGGAGGCGTTTTCTTCACGCCCGTTTCCCGGCACACGATGATGCCTAACGTCTGTTTCATCATTAATGTTTCCTCCTTCGTGATGTCCAGTGGGGCGCATGTGAAGGAGGGGCATGTGCATGGCGCCGGTACAACACAAGATACTGCACATAATCGATCAGCCTGGCGACGGAAGGCCTTGTTTGCGAGGTGGGATTGATGACCGTGTCGTCCGTTTTGGAGGGTTTGGAGTTGATCTCAATTAGCCATATTTTCCCTTTGGTGTCGATACCGAGATCGATGCCCAATTCGGCGTAATGCCCGCCGACCCACTCTTCAAACGAGTGGATGATCGACAAGGCGGCGTGCTGAATGTCGTTGATGCTGGGCTTGGTGGTCAAAGGCAATTCATTCAGCAATTCGCCAGTCTTGCGAATGGTGCCGCCTCGCGCCAAGTTGGAAACGATGTGTTGGTCATTGGCGATGCGGCCGACAGAAGAGGTGATGCGCCATTTTCCCTGAATGTTTTTCTGCGCGAGGACGCGGAAGTCGACTTGCCGCCGTCCGAGTTTGACCAAGTTCAGTCCTTGTTGCATGATGTAAGGTTGTTTTCTTATTTTTTTGTCAAGGAGGTGGAGTAGTTCTTTTTTGGAAGGCACCGTTTTGGAAAGCGTGCCGTTGGGTGTCGCCGATTGGTAGAGCCATTGTCCGCCGCCGGATTGCTCCACGCGGATGATCCCCTGCCCCAGACTGCCATTGGTCGGTTTTAGGTAAACGACGGCATGGCGAGAAAGAAACTCTCTGCATTTGTCGGTGTGGTAGGTGTAGGTTTCTGGCAGGTACTGGTGCATGCGCTCGTCTTTGGACAGGATCTGGTACACTTCCAGTTTGTTGAGAAACCGTTCGTTGAAGATGGGGATGTGAAACTGGTGTTTCAAGCGAGCCAATTTGGCTTGAACGGATTCCTTTTCTTCGATCTTGCGTGAAGTGATGCGGTTGTAGATGACATCAGGCAGCGGGAGTGCGGCAGCCAGCCAACGGTTGTTTGCTTTAATCCACCCTTTGATTCCACGACGATCCGGATCGATCATGTCTGCCAACACAACGGCTACTCTGATTCCCTGGTTCAATGCGGCGGCATCGCATTCGTCCAGGAAACGGGTGATCGGACCGAACAATTCGTCGTTATCCGTTTGGGGGATTTTGCTGATTAAGATGCCGAACAACGGAGCGAGGCGCAAACGGAGAGAACGGGAGTCAAATTGCACAACCGTGTGTGGCTGCGCGGGCAGGAGCAATTTGTTGGCCAAATAACTGCTGATAAAGATAACCTTGTGGTTGGCGCGTCTCAGCCGACCGATAACACCCGTGGTGACGGAGCTGCCGAAAGAGACCCATAGCATGTCGGTGTGGATATTTAGTTTTTTAGCCAATTGATCGCTCATCATGATATTGATGTGTTCGGGAAACTGCTGATTGGGTAGTATCTGAATTTGAACTTTTGCCAGCCCCATGGTAATCCCCTTCCGCCTGAATTAACTAATGTATGGTATGTAGGCCAATATGCGGGAGTGAATAAAACAGGCTTGGCAACTCGTGTTTGTGCGTTTGGCGAATCACGGCTTGTCACTTGGCGCCATTGCGAAAATCGTGTTACGATGGGCAAGGGAGATGGAAACCCATGGTCAATCCATACGATGGTGCCCATCGGCTGGCGTGGACATGCCAAGCATCTTACATAAGATGTGAGCGGAGATGAAGACCGCGATCTGGAGGGACAAGAACCTACTGCAAAGCAACATGAGGAGATGCAGGCACTGGGCTTGGCGATTCAGGGAGTTCCGGCCTAGAGGGCATACCTCGAAACAGACCGGCGTTTCCAAATCTTCCTGTCGGATATCAAACGCAACATCATCGCACCGGTGCAAGAATTGTGGAAGAAGCGTAACAAGATTAGAGGAGGGGACGATGGCATGAAAGTAACATTTCACGGCCATTCATGCTTTGAAATCGAACATCGTGGCACACGTTTGTTGATCGATCCGTTTATCACTGGCAATCCACAGGCCAAAGTGAAGGCGGAGGAGCTCAACCCCGATTATATTCTCGTCACCCATGGCCACGGCGATCATGTGGGGGACACGGTGGCCATCGCCAAGCGCACCGGCGCTACCGTTATCGCTGCGCACGAACTGTCGGTGTGGCTGGGGAAACAGGGCGTCAAAGCGCATGGTATGGCATTGGGCGGCGGGCACGCCTTTCCGTTTGGCCATGTGAAAATGGTGCTTGCCCTGCATGGTTCAGGCTATGAAGCAGACGATCAAATCGTCTATATGGGACCCGCGGCCGGCTTCGTGCTCACTCTGGATGGCACCACCATCTACCATGCCGGAGATACCGCTCTCTTCTCCGACATGAAGCTGATTGGCCGCAAACCGATCGACCTGGCTATGTTGCCCATCGGCGACAATTTCACCATGGGACCGGACGATGCCCTCTTGGCGGCGGAATGGCTTGGCGCCAAACGGGTAATTCCGATGCACTATAACACCTTCCCGCTGATCGAGCAAGATGGGGAGCACTTTATCAAGCAGCTCGCCGAGAAGGGAATCGAAGGCCATGTTCTCGCACCAGGTCAATCGTTGGAATTGTGACATATCTATTTGTAACTGTTCTGTAACGTGGTTGTAATGGTTTTCATCTAAAATGATTACAGGATGAAAACCCCCTTTGGTAGAGACGGCCCCGGAAACCGTCTCTTTTTTTTGTGCAAAATGGCTGGTAAAAGGCCGGTATTCATGCGGATTTATTGTGGCTATCTTTGAAGGTAGCCGCAATTTTTTATTGTATACACTAATTAATGGTGAAAGGAGTGTATTTGTAATGAAGAAACCATTACTTGATTACGAAGTGTTTTTAATGGGGTTAAAGCCCGCGATATATCAGAGTGCAAACAATGTCACGTTTCAAAAGACTGTCCACCTTTACAAACATTACCCATGTGTTACAGAAGGCATTCATTTACATGATGAAGCTGAGTTTTTCCTTTTCTTTCAAACGGAACAAATGAAAGAAGACTTTTTAAGGAAGCTAGCTACAGTAAAACGTCTTTCGCCAGAATTTCACGAACTTATAGGGGTTACCATAGGTTACCCACCATTAGCGGTGAAATATTTCGCGGAGTGCCGACACTTGAAAGAGGTAGAAAAACGGATGGATGACTACGAAGAATTGTTTAAACACAAAGTTTCTTTCATCTACTCTGGTATCAGGTGTAATGGACACGTTAATGACTTAGTAGAAAATAGCGTTTGGTTGTGGGAACGGTACTACATTAAGGATGAGCCGTTTAAAATCGGAATGATTGAGGGGGACGTTATGAAGCATTATGAAGTCAAGCCGTATGGCTTCGACAGGCTAGAGCGAGTGAAGCAAAGGAAACTAGAGCTCATAACAAAGGAACAAACGCGTGTATAAAAGCACGTATGTTTGGAGTGCTATTAATAGTTCGTTACGCTGGATTTACCATAAACGGATAGTATTGATTGCGGAATACTGGTTTGTAATGATAATTTTGTTTGCATCTAACCCATTTTTTAAGTGGATTATTTAAGGTGTATTTCTTGACTGGTGTGTCTGTAGTCATTGTTAACCCTCCAACTTTGGAATTATCTCTAAAGCTAATTGTTTGTAAAATTAAGAAAAATCCATCGATATTCGATTTTGGATAACCTATAATAATAATATACAGAAAATAGTAAATCATATTCGCGCTACCGAATTTGCCGACTTTAAAGAAAGGAGGTACACCGGTATGGCTAAGAAATGCCCGAGATGCTATGAAGGCGAATTGACCAAAACGAGAGACGGTTACTTGGTTTGCGATAATTGCGATTACGAAGAGTACGATGGTTAGGTTAATAGACTCCCGCAAATGCGGGAGTCTTATTTTTTGACAAAGGAATTAACGATATAATATTGAATATGTATTAACACCTATGCTATACGATGAAGGAGCGAACAAATTGCGAACAGTTGACGCTTTCTTAAAAGGGTACAAGCCAGCGTTTTTGGAAATCCCGCACACCAAATTCACAACAGAAAAATTAGATTTACTACTGTCGAAATACCCTTACGTAGATGAAAAAGCGTATGACCTGCTAAATGGGAATGTATTTTATCTTTTTTTTCAAAATCAATCGGTTTATGCACGGTTTCAAACGGAAATAGAACGTATCTCGTTTACGAAGGGAGAAATAGACAGGCTTTTAGGTGATATTCTGGGTTTTCCGCCTAAAGCAATTGATTTCTACATTCGGATGATGACGGAAAAAAGAAACGGCAACATAGACGCATTTCAACGGATGAAAAACAGGAAAATCGGTATGATTTATTGCGGTTGCAGTTTCGGTTCAGACGTGAACGATTTTGTAGAAAACGCGCTTTGGCTGTTAGACAAGTATCCGTACGAAGAAGCGAAAGAAGATGGCATGTTTGTACGTATTGGTTTAGAATCGCGCTTGTTGGTTCCAATCGGTAGTTACCGTGAACTGACAGAGTTTCACGAATACATAATGCAACAAAGTAGCGTTGTACCGGTATAAATCAATCAATACGGTAAACTGTCTAAATGACAGTTATTTTTTTGCCAGTAGACTGTTGGAAAGTTCGCGCAAAATTTAGTCTCCACCAATGAAATAATGATAGATGGTTCAGAAGAAATATGAGTGCGGAGTGTAATAGCTAGAGGTTGGCAGACGGGAAGGGGGACGTAGGCCGATGAAGCGCATCAATAACGTTTTAACTAAAAACAAGTTTAGCACTAAATTAATTGATAAGCGGGTTGAAGCTATAACGAAACATCCATATGTGGTTAAGTTTTTAATAGAAAACGAGGGTGAAATTTCTCAATCACAGCTCAGACCCTTTTTGTCCAAATTAAATCAGTACATTCGTGAGCTAGACAATTGTAATGAGTGCCCTGGTCTTGAACAGTGTCCTAACTTGATGCGTGGCCATTACCCGTCCCTTAAAGCATATATGGGAAACATTGATATTACTATGAATCAATGTGTGAAATTGAAAAACGATTATGCTGAACAAAATAGAAAAACACTCATTCAATGCCATGCTATACCGAAAGATGTACAAACAGCTACTTTTAATACAATAGAAATGGATAACCATCGACTGAAAGCAATTGACCTTGCCATTACATTCTGTAATGAACTGATTATGGGGAGCAAACTAGGTGGGCTATATCTGCACGGGGCATTTGGTGTAGGGAAAAGTCACATTGCTGGA
Source organism: Laceyella sediminis (assembly GCF_003003125.1). Classification (GTDB taxonomy): domain Bacteria; phylum Bacillota; class Bacilli; order Thermoactinomycetales; family Thermoactinomycetaceae; genus Laceyella; species Laceyella tengchongensis. The sequence continues at coordinate 82,819 of NZ_PVTZ01000015.1, forward strand.
GCTATTGCCAATACGTTGGCTGATGGCGAGATACCTGTTCTCATGGTGCATACCCCGTCTCTCGTTAACGAAATGCGGGACGCGATTGCAGAAGCCATGCGAGGAAACAAACTAAGTGCGACAGTTAGCAAAAAACTAGAGTTATTAAGCTCTATACCTGTACTAATATTAGACGACATCGGCACTGAAACGTATTCTAGTTGGATACGAGATAATGTGTTTAGCGTGATTTTGCAAAATCGCGTTTCAAAACAACTACCTACTATTTACACTTCTAATCTAACCCTAGATGAATTGGAGCAGGCATTATCGTGGATTAGCCATAAAGGACAAACATATGAGGATAAAGTAGGCGCAAGAAGGATAATGGAACGTATTCGTCCTTATGTGATTTCGGTGGAAGTGGGCGGAAGAAATCGTAGATATGACAAGAAATAAAAAGCGTCCATTGACACTGCCATCAGGCAGTAATTTTTTTTCTCTATGTACGTAGGAAAGTTCTTACAAAACATATTTCATACCGTAGATAATTCAATATACTTTACACCGTGAAAGCGGGGGCATTTGGTGAAAAAGCCATTCGTCGATTATCAAACGTTTTTGATGGGACGTAAACCGGTTGATCGAGCAAGACGCGGATGTTGTAGCCTTTTTGTACCGTGATGATTATTACAATGAAGATTCCGAGAAAAAGAATATCGCCGAGCTCATCATCAGCAAACCGGAATTGTGAATTAATTTTTCTAAAGAACTACAGCAAGTTTTTGCCTCTTAAGATAAAAAGATAAGACTGCCCCAGGCAGTCTTTGAGAATGTTGACAAACCCTGCGAATCAACTTTGTTGATCGCAGGGTTTTTGTATATAAAAGGGATATAAACAATTAATGGATGAATATCAACCCATATAAACTTAAAACCACCTCCCTTACCTGCTCTCGAAAGCAGCATAGCCA
>NZ_PVTZ01000016.1 GCF_003003125.1 Laceyella sediminis
TAAACATAGAAAAAACTCCTTATAGAGTGTTTTTTATTGATTCGACAAAAAAGGCTGCTGACCCTGCCTTTCAAGGCAGTTTGTCAGCAGCCTCAGCTGACAAGATCTCTTGTCAGCTTTTTGTCCTATTTTTTCACTGGTTCCACCTGTTTGCCATACCAACAATAAGGGTATAGATCACACTGGTGGCATTTGGGGCTTCTTGCGCTACAGATGCGGCGGCCATGCCAGATGATACGGTGGTGGGTATCACTCCACTCGGCGCGAGGGACGCGTTTCATCAGCTGGCGCTCCGTCTCGAGCACATTTTCGCTGTCGGCGAGGGCTAGGCGGTTGGCGACACGCTGAACATGCGTATCGACGGCCAAGGCTGGAATACCAAAAGCGTTGCTCAGGACAACATTGGCCGTTTTGCGTCCGACGCCGGGAAGCGCCTCTAACTTCTCCCGGTCTTGCGGCACTTCTCCACCGTATTTCTCCACCAAAATCTCACAGGTTTTCAGGATGTTTTTACTTTTATTACGGAACAAACCCAAGCCCCGGATATGCTCCGCCAGCTCCGCTTCGGTCAAGGTGAGAAACGAATCGGGGGTGGGGAATTTGGCGAAAAGTCCCGCCGTCACTTTGTTCACTTGCCGGTCGGTGGATTGTGCCGACAAGATTGTGGCGATCAATAATTCAAACGGATTGCGGTATTCCAACTCACAGTGGGCATCCGGGTACATCTGCGCCAGGATGTCCAATATTTTTCTGGTCGGAACCCGCTTTGGTTTTGGCTTCATGCGCTTCTCCCTCCTCTCCCTGGTCATCGGTCATAATCAAGCCTTACCCATTATAGCATGGCCTCAGTAGCCTTTCTCGGCGTCGATTTCGTTCTCCATCCGTTTCGCGCCCCGCAAGTAGGCGTCCAAGTTGCGACGGAATCCCTCCAGCGCTCGGGTCATGTAGCGGGGCGAACGGCCGGAAAGATGGGGGGTGAGAATCACATTGTCCAGCTCCCAGAAAGGATGTGCCGCCGGCAACGGCTCTTGCTGGAACACATCCAATACGGCCTGGGCAATGGTTCGCTCCCGCAGCGCGTCGAGTAGCGCCACCTCATCCACCACGGCTCCGCGGGCGAGATTGATGAGGGTGGCCGTCGGCTTCATCTTCCTCAATTCCTCACGCCCGATCAGCCCGACGGTCTCCGGGGTCTGGGGCACAGTCAACACGATGAAATCGGCAAGCCCCAGCACCAAGTGCAGTTGGCCTATGCTCACCATGCGGTCAAAGTGTGGCGTTTCCCGACCGTCGGTATTGACACCGATGGTTGTCATGGCAAACGCTTGCGCTTTCTGGGCGATGGCTTGCCCAATCGCTCCCGCCCCCAACACAAGCAACGTTTGCCCCGCCAACTCTCCCACGCGGATGGTGCGATCCCACCGTTTGTCCCGTTGCAAGTCCCTCAGCTGATCGGTTCGCCGAGTGATCTGCAACATGACGGCCAGCGCGTATTCCGACATGGGGACAGCATGAATACCCCTGGCGTTGGTCACCCGAATCCCACGCGCGCTGATCGCTTGAAACGGCATCTTCTCCAGACCAGCGCTAATCACGTGAATCCAACGCAATTGGCGGCATTGGGCAATCCGTTCTTCATCAAGGTCTTCCCCGTAAGTGATCATCACTTCCGCATCAGGCAAAGCCGTTGCCGCTTGTTCGATATGATCGAAGAAAGAGAAGCGGACATGCGGATAATCCGTGGTCAATGCTTGCTGATGCTTACTACTGATTTTGGCCGTTGACACGACCCTGACCGCAGCGCTCTGTTTCCCCATCCAGCGCTCATCCATGCCGGTCATCCCTCTCGATCTTCCGCTTCACCGCTTCAATGATCAATTCTTCGCTGAATTCATCAAATGTACTGCGGTGGAAAGTACCATAGCTGTTCACGATCTGAAAACCGCACAGAGTCAATAAGTGAAAGCATTCCGTCGGAAACAGGTAGCGCAAGTCAAATTGGGCACGAACCCGTTCCAACTGCCGCCCTTCCTTGTCATAGCGATCCATGTAACGGATGACACGGGCGGTTTGACGGTAATGATCAAATTCAGTGTAATCGTTCACTTCAATCAACTCTTGCGTTCCAGGGACGGGAAAAGCACCACAATATGACAGTTTACTGTCCTTTTCAATCAAGTCCCACAGTTTGGGTACAAAGATATTAAAAGCGAAGAGGCCGTCATCGGTAAGATAGCGCCGAACACGCTTCAACGTCTCCACTTGGTCATTAACAGTTAACAAGTGCAAAAAGGAACGATAGGGAATGATAATCAGCGGAAACTGCCCTGTCAGCTCCATGCGAGCCATATCCGCTTCGATCCACTCAATCTTGTCAGCAAGCTCCATCTGTTCTGCTTTCTGCCGGGCACGGTTGAGCATGGCCGGTGAATTGTCTACGCCGACGACGGGAATTCCCGCCCGGGCAATCGCCAAACTGATCCTCCCCGTCCCGCACCCCAATTCTAGTACAGGTCCGCCACTAGCTTTCGCTAAATCCACATAGTAAGTCACATCCCGATCGAGTCCCGTTGAGGTCCAATCATAATAATCAGGCAAATCATATGCGTAATGCTCCATCCCACTCACCTTTCTATCGTGGTGAAATCAGAAGCGGTTTTCCCATCTAGGAAAACCGCCGGCAACAAGAATCAATTACTTCAACTGTTCACGGACAAAATTCAACACTTCTTCCACATGGCCGGCCACTTTCACCTTGTAATCCACTTTGGCCAGCTTGCCTTCGCGATCGATGACAAACGTGGACCGTACAATACCAATGGATTTTTTACCGAACATGTTCTTCTCTTTCAACACGTCATACGCCGTGCATACCGTCCCATCCGGATCGCTCAGCAACAAAAACGGCAAGTCGTGTTTTTTTATAAACTTCTCATGAGATTCGATCGAATCGCGGCTAATGCCCAACACAACGGTGTCCAACTCCGCAAAAGCGGCGTGTTTGTCGCGAAATTCGCAAGCCTCCATGGTGCAGCCGGGGGTGTTATCTTTGGGATAAAAGAAAAGTACCACATTTTGACCCCGAAACTCAGATAAAGATACTTTTCGGCCATTGGTTGCATCCAATGTAAAGTCAATCGCCGGTTCTCCTACCTTTAACATCTTGGCACCTCCACCATCCATTATGATTGACCCCATTCTACCATGTTCCGCACCGGAAAACCAAAATCGGTGTCACATCCATTCGTTTTTGGAAAATATGTTGGAGGAAGCAGGTTTCGCCGATTTATCCGGCGCCGGCCACCAACATGAAAAAGCGGGGAAACTCCCGTCACTCGGAGCTTCCCCGCTTTTATTTATATATCCGTATAAAGCAATGCTTGTTAAAAAAAATGCTTGATAATCCCTTGTACACTTTGGAGCGAGAAGACCGCTTTAATCCCCCAAACCGGCACAACTAACAGCATGATCAGGATTTCGGCAATCACTTTCATCTCGCTCAACCCTTTCATTCATATTAAAATGATGTATTTTCATCATAGAAGGGTTAAGTGAGATTATCATAAAAATCAGATTAAAAATAGATTAGAAACGAGAAGTGATTACACCCCTGGTTGTGCAGGCAAACGAACAATTACCTTGGTGCCCAATCCCAACCGGCTTTGGACTTCCATCGTACCTTGTGCCCTCTCCACAATCTTTTGCGCGATGGACAACCCCAACCCACTACCGGTTTGCGAGACATGCCTTTTCGCCCGGTAAAAGCGGTCAAACACCCGGGGCAACTCGTCTGCCGCGATTCCCTGCCCTGTGTCCTGCACAATGAGTTCGATCCATTGCCCCTCTCTGGTGCAGGAGACAGTGATCAAGCCGCCGTCTCCGGTGTACTTTCCGGCGTTATCAAGCAAGATATCTAACAATTCTTCCATGTCGGCCCGCCAGCCGATCACACCCAGCGGTTGCTCAGGCTCCTCATATGCAATCGTCAAGGCGCGGTGCACATGCCGCCACCGCTTAACCCGCTCAGAGACGACGGAAGTAAGCTCAAACGCTTCCAACTCGCTTGCCGGCTCATCCACTTCAAACCGGGCCAACCGAAGCAAGCGCTCAGTGAGCTTTTCCACCCGTTCCAGTTCCTCATCCATTGTCGCCAGCGCTTCTTCGGCCACTTCCCGCCGGCTGAGCCCCCACCGCCGTAACAAGCCTACATATCCGCGGATGACCGCGATCGGGGTCCGCAACTCATGCGATACATCACTGACAAAGGCATTTTGCTTCTGCATGCTGGTGTAAATGCGATCTAACAGCGAGTTAAATACTGTGGACAACAACGCAATCTCATCCCCTGTGGCCGGTATTTCCAAGCGATGTGCCGGCTGCCCCGGATCAAATGCCTGCACGGACTGGATGATCTTTGATACCGGACGAAACGCAAGTGCGACCGTCAGATACCCACCGACCAAGACAAACAAGAGCAAAGCCACAGATGCTGTAACCAATACGCCCAAGGCCATGTGCAAATATTGGGTGACAAAGGAGAAGTCGGTGTACAGCTCGATGCGTCCCCGATCCCGCTCAATCGGCGTGGTCAGAATAAGGACACTCTTTGAACCCACCTGCACCAAGCTCCGCCGGGGAGCAGCTTGTCCCTCCTGCAAAAACACTTCGGAAGGAATCCCCTTGTCCACAACGCCGGCGGCTTTACCGGCGAAAATGATCCTGACTGCCTGACCGTGTTCGATCAACGACGGCAACCAAACCGAATAGGGCAATTCCGATAGTTCTTTCTGTTCATGAACCTGCTTGATCGACGCCAGTTTGCTCTTAAGAACGGTTTCTTCGGTGTGGACCAGCCAATTTTTCAGAGCAAAGTACACGAAAATATGAAACAAAACGAGGATGCCGATTAAGCCCACTGTCAATAGCAACGACAAACGCCAACGAATGGGCATTTTAATGTTCGCGAATAACATAGCCAACCCCTCTGACCGTCTCGATGATGTTTTGGCATCCCATTTGCTCCAATTTCACACGCAAATAGCGGATATAAACATCCACCACGTTGGTATCTCCCGTGTATGAATACCCCCACACTTTGTCAAGAATCATTTCCCGGGTCAACACATGGTTTTTGTTTTGCATCAGGTAGGCGAGCAAATCAAACTCGCGCGTCGTCAATTTCAACTCTTTTCCCGCCACCGTCACCGTCCGTTCTTCCAACAGAACAACCAACGGATCGAGTGTGAGCTTGGTCAGCGGTTGACTCCATTGCGATTGCCGCCGTTCAATCGCCCGCATGCGCGCCAATAGCTCTTCAATGGCAAACGGTTTGGTCAGATAATCATCCGCGCCAGCATCCAAACCGCTCACCCGGTCAGGCACCGCATCGCGCGCCGTCAGCATGATGATAGGCACCTGGCTTTGCCCGCGGATGCGGCGGCAAATCTCCATGCCACTTAAATCAGGCAACATCACATCCAATATCAACATGTCCCACTGGCCCGTTTCCCACAACTCCAACGCCTTCCTGCCCGTTGGCGCGACGGTTACCCGATATCCCTCATATTCCAGCTCCAATTGGAGAAAACGGGCGATGTTCCCCTCGTCTTCCACCAACAATACGTTTCTACTCATGCCATCCTCCTACTGCCATGCCTTCTCCGTTTCATTATACTCCGATTATAGACGTTTCCACTCTTGCGATGATAGGAGACATCCTCCCATGCACCTTTTCCCGGTTCGGTTTTAATCATGGTTACTGGGGCCTGGCCCGATAGGTCCGGGAGGCAAGGGTGGTGGTGTGCTGGGCTCCGTTTGGGGCTGGGACGGTTGCGGTACCTCCTCCTTCTCTTCCTCCCCGGCGGCCTTATTGACCAGATTAAAAGTGGTACCGACATTGAGCGAAGCGGCATCATACACCGCATTAATTTTGATCGCGCGGATATAGATGTTAATCATTAACCACCACCGCTCCCGTCAAAGAAATCAGGATCGAGATAGACGTTCTTTTCCAAATCGATGTTGCGCGGGAAATCACCCACGGGTGACGATCCCCCAAGTGACTTGGTTAACGCTTCTTGCCCAATGTTGATGGTGCTTCCGAAATTGATCGTCGCCGCGCTGGAAACGCTGTTGATCTTCACATTAAAAATGTTGTTGATGGTGCCCAAGTGCGCTTCCCCCCTTTACACCGGTCTCATGTTAGGACGTCTCCTTGATTCTCAGTTTGGAAGCTCCTCGCTTGCTGGGGAGTTTGTTAAAGCGGATTTCCAAAACCCCCCTGCGGTAGCGTGCACTGGTGTAGTTTTTGGACACGGGGGCTCCTAAGGGAATGCATTTTTGAAATTCACCCCGGCTCCGTTCCGCCAGCGTCATGCGATATCCGTTGTAAGGGATTGAAAAGCGTCCAGACAGCCACAAGGTATCGTTCTCCACCTTCATTTCCAATGACTGAATATTATCCATTCCCGGCAAATCAACAACGACAATCACTTCGTTTTTCCCATGATACACATCCGCTGCCGGCCCTTTGCGCTCCGCCGCCGAAAGGATATCTTCAAAGAAGTCATCCCCCAAAAATTGGCGCGCCAATTGGTTCCATCCTTTATTGGAAAGTTGGCTTATCATCGCAAGCTCCCCCTTTGCTCCCGCCTGGCTTTTGCGTCCGCAGTTGCCCATATTTTATGCATTGCGTCCCCCACTTGTCACAAAAGGTTGCATGAACCGGTGTACAGCCTCCATATACTTTAACAAGACGACAGAGGAGGGACCCCGGTTGCATGGATACGACCCCGACCACATCCTGCGCATACTTTGGGAACGGATCTACTCGCTGGAAAATAAATTGCAAATGCTGGTAAATGAAAACGAAGCGTTGCAACAGCAGGTAAAACAGCTGAAGCCCCTTCACATCGATAAAATCGAATACAAAATCCATGAATTGCATGTGGAAACATTGAGCGGCACCTTGAATATCGGCCTGACCGCAACAGGCGAAGAAAATGGTGTCGGTGAAATCATCGAACAGGTCGTCAAACAGCAGGGAAACACCCACATCGGCGGTGACGATGATGACACCGAGGACACAGCCCCGCCTGGGGATTGATTTGCTCCTCCCTATTCCCTATGCTAAAGGCATGGATTTGTGAAGGAGGAACTACCATGCGCGACATCATCGCAGTGGCCATTGGCGGCTTTGTCGGCACCACTTTGCGCTTCGCCGCGTCCAAATGGATTCCCACAGCTCATTTCCCATGGGGCACATTGGCTGTGAATCTGATCGGATCGTTTTGTCTCGCTTTAATCACTTATGCACGGGGCTTTCCCCTCCATCCTCGGATTCGGCTTGGATTGGCGACCGGACTGATCGGCTCATTCACCACGTTTTCCACCTTTTGTGCGGAATGGTTGAGCCTCCCCTCCCCGGCAGCTTTCGGATATGGCAGTCTCTCTCTCATCGGCGGACTTGGATGCGCGTGGTTGGGGGCGCAGATCGGAAAGGGACGAAATGCATGATGACCACAATATTCATCGGATTGGGCGGCAGTTTGGGCGCCGTCGCCCGCCATCTTATCGGAAAGTGGATCAAAGCCCACTGTTCGCGATGCTCTTTCCCCTGGGCCACGTTTTTGATCAATGTGAGCGGCTGTTTCGCGCTCGGACTCGCCCTCGGCTCTGCCGGCGCTGAATCACTCGCCTCAGCCTTGGCGCACAGCCATCCATTCACCACTGGTTTTCTCGGCGGATTTACCACTTTCTCCACGTTCACTGTAGAATGGTTGGAGTTATGGCAAACAAAAAACCGATTAGCCGCCATGCTGTATCTCTTGTTCAGCGGCACAATCGGTCTGTTGGCTTGTTGGACAGGCTATAAAATGATGTGATGCCTTAATTCCCTGCTCCCCGGTAGTGCTTGATGCCGCGGTTCCAGCAAAAGATACCGAAAGCCAAATAGGCGGCCCCCACCACCGGGGTGAGCAAAGCATATATCTTCCATTCACCGTGATCCAGCAGATAGCTGGCCGGATAGAACCCGACAAATGCAAACGGCAAAATCCAAGTCAATGTGAACTGAATTATTTTATGATAAATATTGGTCGGATAGCGACCGTAGTTGCTGATATTAAACATAATCGGTTGAATATCCGATTTGGAATCGGTGTACAAGCTGATGCTGGTCAGCGCGATGAAGATGCCTGCGTAGATCAGCACACCCCCCAGCGTGAATACAACGAACAACAGCGGATCATACCAAGTCCAGTCCAGATCCAGATGCCACCCGGCCACGCCCATCACGATGCCTCCCGTCAGCACCCCGATCAGGGATTCGGGAGCCATCGTCTCCATGATGACCTGCACTAAGCTGTGCACCGGCCTCGTCAATACCCGATCCAATTCTCCTTTGATGATATAACGATCATTAAAACTCCACAGATTTAAAAAGGAAGAAAAGATCGCCCATGGGATTAGGAAATACCCATAGATGAAAATCACTTCAGCTTGGCTCCACCCCTTCAAACTCGGGGTATGTTGGAACACGACCAGGATGAAAACCAGATTAAGCCCTTGGTGAAAAAAATTGCTAATGAATTGAACCAAAAAATCGCCGCGATAAGACATGCGGGTCTTCATATATTGTTTGAAATACTCGACTAACAATCGAAGATGAAACATATTAGCCCCCCTGCACAATCAAGGTTTTACGCGCTCTCAGCCAAATGAGTTGCACGGGGATTGCCAACAGGACGCACCAAGCCGCCTGCACCGAGAGCGCATGCCAAAACGCATCCCCCGAGAGGCCTTTAACGAGCACCATGCTGGGCAGATAGCTGATCGCCTGGAAGGGCAGGTAGCTGAGCACCGCCTGCGCCCATCCCGGGAAGAAGGAGATCGGGATTGTCAATCCGGACAAAAGATCCACAATCATGCGTTTGGCCCAAATCATCCCTTCATTGTTCAAAATAAAAAAGGCCAGCACCCCTGTCAGCAAGTTCACTTCCACATTGATGATAAAACCAAGGAACAAGCTACAGGCAAACTTCAACCAATCCCACGATAATCCGGGAAGATCCAACGGAAACACAAGCGACACCACCAGCATGCCCGGCACGCTGAACAGTAGCAGACGGAACACGCCCTCCCCCAATCCTTGAAATGCTTTAACAATCAAATAGTGGTATGGGCGGATCAATTGGATCGCCACCGTGCCGTCCCGAATTTCTTGCGCAATCTCCCGATCCAAGTTGTTAAAGTAAAAAGCCCGCGCCATCCAAGAGACGGCGATATAGGTAGCCATTTGCACCGCGGTCAGGCCCTGCAACGAGGGCTTATCCCCGTAAATAGACATCCACAGAAAATAATAGACGCCGATATTGATGCTGTAAATCACGATCCCGCTGTAATAGTTCACACGATAAGCCAACATCATCAGAAACCGGATGCGGATGACTTCCAAATACATTTTAAGCAAGCGTCATCCCCTCCTGGTAAATCTTGCGCACAATCTCTTCCGTCGACACTTCTTCAATCTGCATCTCGACAATATGCACATGCTGAACAATTTGCGCTAACACGTCGGAGACAGCCAAATCAGGTTGTTCCAAATGCAAGACGACTTGCCGCTCCCCTTTTCGCTCCCAGCGAAGCGGCATGCCTGCCGTTCTCGCTTCCAGCTCGCTCATGTCCACTTCCCGCGCCAACTCGAAGTGCACTTTTTTCCCTTTGGCCCAATTGCGGCGAAGCTCTTGCAAACCGCCGTCATAAATCACTTTGCCCTGATCTAGCATCACTACGCGGGAACAAAGAGCTTCAATGTCGGAGATGTCATGTGTCGTCAACAGCACAGTCGTACCAAATTCACGGTTAATCTCCCGCAAAAACCGGCGGATGTTCTCTTTCACCAGCACATCCAACCCAATCGTCGGTTCGTCCAAAAACAACAACTTCGGTTGGTGGATCAGCGCCGCGACCAATTCACACCGCATCCGTTGCCCAAGGCTTAGTTTGCGCACCGGCTGATCCAAAAGCCCACCGATGTCCAACACCTCGATCATCCGGTCCAGCCGTTGTTTATAGTCGGCGTCAGGCACTTGGTACACTTGTTTCAACAGCCGAAAAGATTCTTGCACGGCGATGTCCCACCACAACTGGCTCCGTTGCCCGAAAACCACGCCGATCGTCTTGACAAATTTCTCCCGCTCCCGGTGCGGATCGAAACCATTCACTTTCAATTCACCGGCCGTCGGTTGCAAAATACCGGTCAACATCTTGATCGTTGTCGACTTTCCGGCTCCGTTTTCACCGATGTAGGCTACCATCTCACCTTGTTCAATCGTCAAATCAATGGCATCTACCGCGCGAATGGTGCGATATTGCCTGTTCAGCAGATCGCGAAACGCACCCTTGAGCCCCGGGCGGCTTTGATACACCTTGAATTCTTTTGTCAGGCCACGCGCTTCAATCGAACGCATCCTCCCACTCCTTTCACAATCACTGCCATGAAACAGAAGGCTTGGGGATGGCCTTCTGTTGTTTTCAAAGATACTAACGAAAAAAGGCATTCCCAACATGGAATACCCAACTACTGTCTATTTCAAAAGCATTTTTCCCATTGCCTTCTATAGCATACCAAAAAAAAGTTTTTTTGCGAAGACATTATAAGCAACTTACTTTAATAAAGTTTCATTAAGCCGCTTTCTCAGCCCTCGGCTATCGCACCGACTGATCTACAAAAGCCAACTTCCCGCGCGAGAAGTTGGCTTTTCTCCTTTACAGATGCTGATCAATCAGTTGTTTGATTTTCGCTTGCAATTGGGTAGTGGTATGCTCCACTTCCTTTTGCGACACCGTGAACCGAATGATCCGCTCATCCAAATTTAACGCCTCTTCCATCGAACTCATCAGGTCGACGGCTTTGCGATCCAATGACAGGATCACGTCCACTTCACTCATATGCGGATAGAAGACAAGGATGATTTCATCCAACTCCGCTTGATAGGGCCCCAACGGCGCAAGGCGGTATTCTTGGACAAACGGATGGCGAGAATAAAACTTGTCGAAGGCGAAGTTGACACTGCTCAAACGAAAGCCCACCTCTTCTACCGCGTGCAACACGGTATCGACTAGCGGGTGGGGCAAAATCTCGATTCCGTCCGTATCACTTGGATCCACTGCCATTTTGATGTCCAAACCCGTTTTCACATAAATGGGAGAACCTCCCGTCGATACCGGTGCATCATACGGTAACTGGAATTGGAACGGCAACACTTGCGTTTCCCGCACACCGATCTCAAAAGCGTCCGTCAGGCGGAATTCATCGATGACGTATTCATGCTCAGACCCTTCGTGCTGGTACTGCATGACCAAATATAGATAGATATCCTCAATCAGTTGCGGGGCTTGTCCTCCTTGCACGAATACCTCCCCGCGAATGATATCCCCCTGGCGATATGTGGCTTTTTCCAAGCGGGTGTCCACTTTGGCGGAGCCTACACCGATGCTTGCTAACGCTTTACCAAAAAACGACATATGCTCAAGCTCCCTCTCTTCTAAGTGAATTTATTTTTTACCATGTATCCTACGCCTTTAGGCCAAGGTATTACCCGGCTTGCGGTTCAACATCTCCTGAATCTTCAACAATGGATCGTCGGCGACTTTCTGATCATTGATAAACAAGGTGCCGTTAGGATCATGATATTCCCACGCAAACGAGCTGTTAAGTACCCGTCCCGAACGGATCATTTCGATTTCCATATGAATGCTGACTTCAGAGACAAAAAAGATAATATTCAATTCATCAACGTAGCCGTGGTAGCGACCCGTCGGCTTGAATTGAAACATCTGAAAAAACGGGTGCGGTTTGGCCGTCGTATCATGTTCATTGTGGATCCGGTACAAGATAAAACCAGCGTCCTCCACTTGTTTGAGCAACTTTTGCACCAGCGGAGTAGGAAACACTTCAATTTTATCTAAATCTGTTGGATCAATGGCCATTTTTATATCCAAGCCGGTTTTAAAATAGACAGGATAATTACCTGTCGACATGGGCGTGGACATCGGAAGCTTGATCTGGAACGGAATCAGCTTCCGCTCTTCCGCTTGGATGGTAAATGGTTGGGACAGTTGGTACTTTTCAATGGTCACTTGCGTCTTCTTATCTCCCTTGGAAACATCGGCAACCAAATAGAGATAGATGGTGGTGATATCCTGTGGTGCCTGCCCCCCTTTGACCAACACCTCGCCTTTGACGGTGTCACCCGGATGAAATTGTTTTGATTCAAGGCGCGTATCAACGGTCGCTGACCCAATCCCGATACTCGCCAACGATTTGAAAATCGGCATCATGCACTGTCACTCCTTCACATGGTAAAAAAGGGAGAGACTGGGCGGCTTAAGACTCATCGCCCATCATCTGCTTCATATATTCTTCAAACTGCAATGCCAACTGATCTTGCTCCTGGCTTTCACGCTCCAACTTCTCCTGGCGCAAGCTGGCTTTCTCCTCGCTGCCTCGCTTTTCTTTTTCCTGCTTGGCTTCGGCTACCGGTGGTTGCGGATCAACCTGTTCTGGTTGCTCCTCCGCCGGCGGCGTTGGCTCCGCTTCGCTCTGTGGCTTGCCCTTTAACTGATGATCCTTGGGCAATAAATCAAACAGGCTTGCGCGCGGTTTGGTGTGTTGCGGAGTGATCAGGTAACGCTTGGATGTCTGTTCAAGCTCCTCCCGCTGTTTCTCCAACCGTTCCTTGGTCTTGCTCTCCAGGAGTTCCCGTTGGGCTTTGAGCATCTCTTCTTGGCGCCGCCGGAATTCTTCTTCTTGTTTTTCCAAGAGCTTTTGCGCCAACACTTCAAATTCCTTTTGCAAGCGCTCCTTGAGCTCCTCCTCTTTGCGTTCCAGCTCCTGCCGCTTCTTCTCCCACTCCAGTCGTTCCTGCTTCAGCTTTTCTAATTCGGCTTGCACACGGTCCTCTTGCTCTTTCTCAATCCGTTCGCGTTCACGCTGCTCCCAGGCACGGCGCTCTTCTTCCTGCCGGGCGCGCTCCGCCTCCTCACGCTTGCGCTTTTCTTCCTCCAACCGCTCTTGCTCTTTTTTCTCCTGCTCGAGGCGCTCTTGTTCTAGTCTCTCTTGTTCTTTTTTCTCTTGCTCGAGCCGCTCTTTCTCTTCTTGCTCACGTTCCCAGCTTTCTTGTTCTTCCGGTTCAGTGATGCGTTGCTTAAACTCTTCTTTCTGCTTGGCCAAAAGCTCCCGCTCTTTTTGTTCAAACTCCTGGCGTTGCTTTTCCAAGAGCTCCTGTTGTTTGCGCTCCAATTCTTCCCGTTGTTTCCGCAACAGCTCCTCTTGGCGCCGCTCAAACTCCAAGCGCAACTGCTCTAGGCGCTCTTCTTCCAACTTGCGATAGAGCTGTTCCTGTTCTTCTCTGTTGTCCGCGGGGGCCACGGGCGTTTCGGTAACCGGGGACGGTTCCTCATCCTTCTGCTGCTTCGGCACCGGCTGTTCTTTAGCGGCTTGCGCCTCCACTTTTTTCGGTCGCGGTTTGGTTTCCTCTTTTGTCGAGCCGAACAGGAAATCGAAGAACCCCCCGCCCTGCTTCTGCTTTTTCTTGTACGCATCAATCTGGGACAGCACCGACTCAGGCGATTGTTTTTTCAAGCTGCGCTGGATCAGCCTGGACATGGGCTTGGAACAAGGAAAGTCGGCTGGCATTTTGTCCAACGGCTCCTCCAAGTACTGACCTGAAAGCAGGCTGAAAAAAAACGAACCCCAATCCAATGTGCGCGATTGGGCCGTAATCTGTTCCAATCCGCAAAAAAGTACACGTAATTCATCCTGGTCGTTTAGCCCAATGTTGCGCGGATCCAACAACAAATACATGGGCATGGGCTTGGACTTTAACTCGATTTCCAAAGAAAGTAGCTGACGCCCCCACTCGACCACTTGATCTTCATCAACCTCCCGCGAAGAAATTACTTCACGCAGCGGGTGAATCGCCTCATAAGGTCGAATGAATACGATGGAGCGCTCTTCTGTATATACTTCGTCATACGGAAGCACAAGCGGATGGTGCAAAGTGCGGTATTGCTGAATCGCCCGCGAAGGGGCTTGCTTCTGTAACATTGCGGATTGCAAATAAAACCGTTGGTCGTCTTTGCGAGCCACCGCGAGTTCCCCATCAAAAAATTTTACGACATGTTCTACCCGATAACCATTTCGGTATATTTCACCCACTCCAAAAAACGACAACATTCTTCGCCTCCAAACATTTCTTCCCAATTCCAACAACCAAGTTATATTCTTACAATCCGTAAAAACCGTATATATTCCCAATCTGAGAATATCACAGGTGCAAACGTTGAGACAACAACAAGTCTTGCGCCTCGAAGCCTAGGCAGTATGGGAAAACAGCGTTACAATTGACAAAGATGGAATAAAGGAGGAAGTGCTATTGAAAATCGACCGTTCTATTCAATTATATAATGAAGCGTGCGATGTGATCGTGGGCGGTGTGAACAGTCCATCACGGTCTTTTCGTGCTGTGGGCAACGGCACGCCCATTTTTATGAAAAAAGCGCAAGGACCATATTTCTGGGATGAGGACGGAAACCGATACATCGATTATTTGGCCGCATTCGGCCCTATCATCTTGGGTCACGCTCATCCTGTCGTGACTGCCGCCATCATCGAAACGGCTTCCGCTGGCGTGTTGTATGGCACACCTACAGAAAAAGAGGTGCGGTTTGCCACCATGCTCCGTGAAGCGATCCCGACCATGGAACAGATTCGCTTCGTCAACAGTGGCACCGAAGCGGTGATGACCACCATCCGCTTGGCCCGCGCCTACACCGGCCGCAACAAGATACTGAAATTCGCCGGTTGCTATCACGGGCACTCCGACTTGGTGCTGGTTGCTGCCGGTTCGGGTCCTTCCACACTCGGCACGCCCGACAGCGCAGGGGTTCCCGTCAGCATCGCGCAAGAAGTGATTACAGTCCCCTACAACCGGATCGACACTTTGCAAGAAGCGCTCGACCATTGGGGCGATGAGATCGCGGCGGTCTTGGTGGAACCTTTGGTCGGCAACTTCGGCATCGTTCCGCCTAACCCTGGCTTTCTGCAAACAGTGAACAAGCTGGCTCATGAAGCGGGCGCGCTTGTGATCTATGATGAAGTGATCACCGGCTTCCGCTTCCACTACGGCGGCGTCCAAACCATGTACGGTGTCGAGCCCGACTTGACCGCTCTCGGAAAAATCATCGGCGGCGGCCTGCCCATCGGCGCCTATGGCGGCAAACGGCATATCATGGAAAAAGTCTCACCGATGGGACCGATGTACCAAGCTGGAACCATGGCTGGCAATCCCCTCTCCATCGCTGCCGGAATCGCCTGTGTTGAAACCCTCAGACAACCCGGGACTTACGAACGGTTGGATCAAATGGGCAAAACCTTGGCAGACGAGATCAAGCGCTTGGCCAAGAAACATGGCATCACGATCAGCCTGAACCGGGTAGGGGGAGCGTTCACCGTCTACTTCACCGAAGAGCAGGTGACGGATTATGAAGGCGCGAAGCGAGCTGACGGTGAGCTGTTCGGCCAGTTTTTCCGATTAATGCTTGAAGAAGGCGTCTATTTGGCCCCATCCAAATATGAAGCTTGGTTCCTCACCACCGCCCATAGCGAAGAAGACATCCAATTTACTGTGCGTGCCGTAGAACGGGCTTTCAAAAAGATGAAACCCTCTCACTGAGAGGAGTTGCGGTGACGCAAACGCGCTAGCAAATTAAGGCAACATTGGATTAGGGCCTGCTCTGGAGCGCCCCATTAGGAGGTGTACATAATGGATCAAACGAAAACACCCTACGAAGCCATCGGCGGCGCAAAAACGGTGCGCGCGATTGTGGAGGCTTTCTACCCACGAGTGCAGGCGCATCCCTTGCTGAAGCCGATTTTCCCTGAGGACATCACACCTGTGATGGAAAAACAGAGGTTGTTTCTCACGCAATTTTTGGGTGGCCCTCCCCTGTATTCGGAGAAATACGGCCATCCGATGCTTAGGGCGCGGCACCTCCCCTTCCCTATCACCCCCGCCCGCGCAGAAGCGTGGTTAGCTTGCATGAGCGAAGCATTGGACGAAGCTGGGGTACAGGGAGCTGTCCGCGAGTCACTGTGGGCGCGGCTAGTTATGGCGGCGCACCATATGGTTAATACAGAAGATCAATAACCCTTGGGGACACGCACGCAACCATCCGCGGCGTGTTCTCTTTTTATTTTCCCGCTGTTCGGCGCGCGCACACCACCATGCGACGATTTTTCTCCTTTCACCTTCCCTCTGCGCTATTGCCTTTCGCACATTTCTCGGCAAGCAGGCAAAATTTATCCAGTTCTTGAAGGAAATAAGTAGAAAACAGAGAATATTTTATCCCCAAACCAAACTTCTGCAAAATCGCTCAAAAAGGTGGGAATTTCATGTTTAAGAGTAGAACCCCCCAATTTTTCGACTTGAAGAAAAGAAAAATTGAGGGCAGTGTTGCTACAATTGAAAAAATCATACTGGGTGGGCAGGAGCAAACCATCATGGTTCGCGGACGGGATCAAAGCCATCCGTTGCTGTTGTTTCTGCACGGGGGACCCGGGTTTGCCCAGATTGGTTTTGCCCGCCATTATCAACAAGAGCTGGAAAAACATTTTTTGGTTGTGAACTGGGACATGCGCGGCACGGGAAAATCATTCTCCCCACGGCTGTTAAAAGCGGACATGACCATTCAGCAACATATTGACGATATATATGAATTGATTCAATACTTGCTGACTCGCTTCAACCAAAAACGCGTCTTTTTGGCCGGCCATTCTTGGGGAAGCATCCTCGGGTTACTGTTCGCCCAAAAACATCCAGAGCTTCTCCACGCCTATATCGGTATTGGCCAGTTGAGCAATGTGGAAAAAGGGGAACTCATCTCCTACCAGCATGTGCTGATCCACGCGCGGCAATTGGAAAAACGGCGGGCCATATCCGCATTGCAACGGCTGGGGTACCCCCCTTACAAGCGCACACGCGACCTGTACGCACACCACAAATGGGTCTCCCGCTTCGGAGGAGATGTGAGAAAAGGGAGCATTTTCCGTTTCTTGTTGCGCGGCTTCTTTTCTACGGAATACACACTTCTCGATTGGTGGCGCTATTATAAGGGGATGCGCCTGCACATGCGCAGTATCGGCCGAGAGATTATGCGCATCAACCTCTTTGACGATGTGCAAACGATTGCAATACCTGTCTATTTATGCGTGGGCAAATATGACTATCTCTCTCCCCATGAATTACAACAGCGTTTTTTCGACCATCTATCCGCGCCTGCCAAGGACTTAATTTGGTTTGAAAACTCAGCTCACTGCCCCCATCTGGAGGAACCATCGTCCTTTTTGATCACGATGTTGCGGATCAAGGAAGAATTGCTTATCCATAAGCAAAAGGATCTGTTGCGGCTGAAGAGTCCCCTTGGCATCGCCCAGTCAGGATAGCCCCGTTTCAACATTCGCTCGCCGCAATAGATGGAATATTCTAATCATTGCGGCGGGCCTAGTGAAACGGCTCGAACACCACATCCTGAGAATCCTATCATCGCCACAATCTCCCCGTCAGGCTCTCTCCATGCAACGCTTCCACCCAGTTTTCACCACATCCAAACATCTTCCCCGTATGCTTCTATTTTTATGACTGAAAACCATCTTTCATCATCTTAATCACATCTCAAGAAGGTGCCAGTGATGGTTCTAGGTATTCATCCGAAAGGACAAATATGGAAAAATCGGCGCAAACCCCTGCCATTTCAACATCTATACAGCCATTTTTTTTAAAACGAGGCATAATTAGATGGAAATAGACTTTAGAAATTCAAGATTTTATGAGAAAATAGTTAGTAGGAACATGAACGTAACTTACGTTTCTCCTCTTTTGCAGATTATGGATGACTGCACCACCATACTGGAAAGGAGAGAATGATTTGAAACCAATCAAATCTTTGCAAACAGAAGACTTGCTCGTCCCTGCAGTCGAGACCGCTCCTTGTTCCATCTGTGGCAATGAAGCGCGATATGTGGAGATCAGCTTTGAATCGCCGATCTGCTCGACCGACTGCGCCAAACGGATGTGGAAGCAATATGTTGACACCCAAGTGTCTCGCAAATATCGAACCATCGAAAGCTCTGCTTTTTTCCCTGAAACCAAATAAAACAGCGGACAGCCGATTTCGCGTAAATCCAGGCTGTGCGCTGTATTTTTTCATTGCTCGAGCGTCAATGGACCAATTCTCTTCTTTTGCAACTGCATGGCCGCTTGTAGCTCCGTCTTGTGATCGACAAAAAGATACTCTGGCTTGACGGTGCGTTTTTTGAGATCAACAGGCATCAACACTAGCGACTCTTTATACACATCCACCACCGCATAGGTGGCATTTCCTTTCCGCGCAACCAAATATTCCACTTGGTTGGAAGCCACCAAATATCCGCTGGCGCTGGAGACGGACATCATAATCACAATGAATAAAGCCCCTGCCGAAACCCACTGTTTGTACACTGCTAAGATAAACAACGCCGCCATAAAAAGAATGAACAAGAGCAGATAAAAAACAATCAGCAACAAAGATTGCTCCACTCGAAAATCTAGTTTTAATCCCAACATGAACCCGACCGAAAGCGGTAGCAATACCGGCAACAAATACTGGCCCGTTCGTCGCAAATGATCATGTTGCGTGAACACCCAAAACAACAAACCCACTACCACAATGCAAGACATCAAAAACAATGGCATTCAAACTGATGTCGGCATAAAGCGAAGGTAAACCGAAATAAGCTTTGTAGGCACTTTCTGACAAATAAGCTGCGAAGTATCCTAACCCGGTTACCGCACCCAGCCCCAGACCTTCAGACAACTCAAACCTTCTCACCACGGAAACGTCATTCAGCTCTCTCTTTCCAAACCAAGTTGACAACATGGTATACATCCCTCAATTGTTGGTTCAAAGTGATAAGATTCACCATTTATAATAACGTTTAAATCATACAAAATAAACGAGATTCGTACAAAACAGATGGCAATTATTTTTTAAAACACAAGCATTCCTATACTACTACTCAAAAAAAGACGCAAAGAAAGAGCCTTCCCGTTGCCGCCTGTTGATAGACGCAGGATGGATGATCACTGGGCTAACGACACACACAACCGCATATCAAGAATGCGTAACGCAAGGGCTGTTTTAACAAGCCAAATCGATTTAAAGTAGCAGATGCTAAAACGGCTAGGCCGCATCCTCCCATCCCATCTCCCAAGATAAACGGAGTGACACGAAAAACACCGACGGATGCGGCAATCAAAACAAAAAGCCCTTCTCGTCCGCTTTGGACGGAAGGGCCTTGATCGCTACATCAGGATGATTCCCACAGCAGAAACCACCGCAATCAAAATGCCTGTAACCATAAAGATCGTGTAAAACGCGGTCCCTTTTTGATTCAAATGCATAAAGGTGAAAAGTTGCAAGAACACTTGAATCGTAGCCAAGACAAGGATCAGCGGCAGAATCATGTTCGTCGGAACAATATCATACATCACAAGAGCAAACGCTACTACCGTCAGGGCAATCATCAGCAAAAACGACAAGACGTGTTTTGTCGCGCTCTCAGAACTACCCGATGGAGCATGATTGGATGTGTTAGGTTGCTGTGCCACCGCTTAACCCACCTTTCCGAGCAAGTATACCAAACTGAAAATGAAGACCCAGACTACGTCGATAAAGTGCCAATAAAGGCTGGATACAAACAGCTTGGGAGCCGTTTCCTTGGTGATGCCCCGTTTAGCCGCTTGAATCATGAGTGTGGAGATCCAAATGATCCCGAAGGTAACGTGCGCGCCGTGCGTGCCGACCAGCGCATAGAACGAAGAACCGAACGCGCTGCTCATAAACGTGTGCCCTTCATGGACATAGTGAATAAACTCGTAAATCTCCAGACCCAAGAACGAAGCACCGAGCAACACGGTGATGCCCAACCACAATTGCATCGCTTTGTAATTCAGCTGGTTCATCTTCATCATGGCCAATACGCTGGTCAAGCTACTGGTCAGCAGGATGGCCGTTGCTGCGGCAACCAATTTCAAGTCAAACAACTCTTGTCCGTCCGGGCCGCCCATCGTTTGATTGCGCAGGGCGAGATATGTCCCGAACAAGCAAGCGAACAACACCGTCTCTGCTCCCAAGAAGAGCCAGAAACCAAGCACTTTATTCTTACCGTCCAAGGTTGCCGTTTCCAGATGGTTAGGCATATTGGGGTTTGCCTTCACTTCGGTTTGTGCTGCCATTATGCCTTAACCCCCTTATTCGCTTCTTCGATTTCATGCGGTTCGATATGATAGCCGTGATCTTGATCAAACGAGCGCATAAACATAGCGATGAACACAATGATCAAGCCCAGAATCCCCATCGAATAGTCGCCGCGGGCCACGAAACCAAACCCAGAGACGAAGAATCCGATCGACATCAATAGCGGAATGAAAGATGGAGATGGCATATGAATCGAACCGAGTGGTTCAGCCGCCGGCATTTCTTTATTGCCCGCTTGCTTCTCCATAAACCATGCGTCATAACCACGAACCAATGGCAATTGTGCAAAGTTGTACTCTGGAGCTGGTGAAGAGATCGACCATTCCAACGTACGTCCGTCCCATGGATCGGCCGGAGCCTTCGCACCTTTCTTGAAGGTGATCACAATGTTGAAAACGAACGCCAACGTACCAATTACCATACCGATCGTCCCGATGGTGCTAAGCATGTTCAACTGTTCCAGGCCCACATTGGCTTGGTAAGTGAACACCCGACGTGGCATCCCGAACAATCCCAAGAAGTGTTGCGGGAAGAAAGTGAGATGGAAACCGATCAGGAACGTCCAGAAATGGATTTTACCCAACGTTTCATTCAACATCTTACCGAACATTTTCGGCCACCAGTAGTAGGCACCTGCGAAGATA
Organism: Laceyella sediminis; assembly: GCF_003003125.1. Taxonomy (GTDB): domain Bacteria; phylum Bacillota; class Bacilli; order Thermoactinomycetales; family Thermoactinomycetaceae; genus Laceyella; species Laceyella tengchongensis. The sequence goes on from NZ_PVTZ01000016.1 coordinate 21,003, forward strand.
CCCATGACCGTACCACCAACGAGCACGTAGTGGAAGTGCGCAACAACGAAGTAACTGTCTTGATACTGGAAGTCTGCAGGTGGCAACGCCAGCATGACCCCTGTCATCCCACCCATCACGAAGGTGGGGATAAAACCTACGGCAAACAGCATGGCTGTCTTAAACCGGATTTGTCCGCCCCACATGGTAAACAGCCAGTTGAACACCTTGATCCCGGTTGGCACGGCGATGGTCATCGTCGCTACCGCGAACACCGAGTTGGACCATGGACCCAAGCCCACAGTGAACATATGGTGTACCCAAACCATGAAGCCCAAGAAGCCGATTACCACGGTCGCGAAAACCATGGAGGTGTAACCGAACAAACGCTTTTTGGAGAACGTGCTGATGACTTCCGACATGATACCGAAAGCCGGCAAAATCACGATATATACTTCCGGGTGACCGAAGATCCAGAACAAGTGCTCCCAGATCACGGAGCTACCGCCCATGGCGTGGTCAAAGAAGTTGGCTCCGAACAGCCGGTCGAACATCAACAGCAACAGACCCACCGTCAGCGCCGGGAAGGCGAACAGGATCAGTGCTGAAGCAATAAACGAAGTCCATGTAAACATCGGCATTCTCAAGAAAGTCATACCCGGTGCACGCATGTTGATGACGGTGACAATGAAGTTCAAACCACCGATCAACGTACCGATACCGGAAATCTGCAAGCCCAACACATAATAGTCTATCCCAGGTCCTGGGCTATAATCATTCAATGCGAGCGTGGTATAAGACGTCCACCCGGCATCAGGCGCTCCGCCAAAGATCCAGCTCAGGTTGAGAAGAAGTCCCCCTGCTGTAAACAGCCAGAAACCAAGCGCGTTCAAAAACGGAAACGCAACGTCGCGCGCCCCGATTTGCAACGGAATCACGGCGTTCATCAGACCGAAAAGCAACGGCATCGCTGCCAAGAAGATCATTGTCGTGCCGTGCATGGTCAACAGCTGGTTAAAGGTATCCCCCACAAACAGGTCGTTATGCGGAACAATCAACTGCATCCGCATGAAGATTGCTTCGATACCACCGATGAGGAAGAAGAAGAAACCCGAGATGAAATACATTATCCCAATCTTTTTATGGTCCACCGTGGTGAGCCAATCCCATGCTTTGCTCTTCTTGAATTTTTCGATGGCCTCCTTGTTATAGCCACCCGTTAAAATCGCCGTGATGAACAAAGCAAAGACGATTAGCACGATAAGCGTCCCCATGGTGTTCCCTCCTTCTTAAACGAGATGTTCAAAATAATTTGTTGTCAGTCAGGGCCGTAAGGAAAAAAATTACTTACGGTTCATCAGGTAATCAACCAACGCGTCCATTTCTTTCGGCTCCAAGTAGTCAATTTTCGGCATGAGTGTGCCAGGTTTGACACTTGTTGGATCTTTGAGCCATTTTTTCAAGTTCTGCTCATCATGCGGCAAAATACCAGCAATGGTCGTGCGTGTACCAAACTTGTTCAAGTCCGGGCCGATGATGCGTGGGTTCGTGCCAGCGTGGCAACCCAAACAGTTTTGCATGAAGATTTTTTCGCCTTCTTTTTGGGATGTCGTTTGCGCTACGGCAGGCTTTTGCATTTGCGCTACCCATTTGTCGAAGTCAGCCTGTTCTTCGGCAATGACTTTAAAATCCATCAGAGCATGTCCTGCACCACACAACTCCGCACATTTCCCTTGGTATACTCCCGGTTTTTTCGCGTCCAGCCACATCGTGTTAACACGACCGGGAATTACGTCCATTTTACCGCCAAGTGCAGGCACCCAGAAAGAGTGCAATACATCTTTACCGTGAATTTCCAAATGAACTTTTTTGCCCACAGGAATATGTAATTCCTGAGCGGTTTTGATGTTCATTCCTTCATATTGGAACTCCCACCAATATTGATAGCCAGTCACTTTTACTTTGATGGAATCTTCTTCGCGAGGCATATCCGCCAAATCAAAGGTGTATGTCACCGTTGGCACCGCCAACACCGCCAACAAGATGATCGGTATGACAGTCCAAATGATCTCAAGAGTGTTGCTACCATGAGTCTGTTCCGGCATCACATCTATGCCTTTGCGTTTTCTGAAGCGGATAAGAACATAAATAAAGATCGTAATTACCACTGCAAAAACCCCACACATGAGGAAGAAACTCCACTTGATGAGGTCAAGTTGCTTTTGTCCCGCAGAACCGGATGGGTCCAAAACGTTTAAACTGTCATGGCCTTGGCATCCAGAGAGGACCAAAGTCGCGAGCAACAGCACTGTCAATACTCGCCACATTCCTTGTCGACTCACCACGATCAAACCTCACTTTCTGTTAACTTGACCCGCCCCAACGTAAATAGCGGGACGGATCACTGAATTCACAGTGCAAAAGAAATCTATATCAAGCTATTTATAAGCACTGTTTCTATCTTGTTAGCATTGCGATGCCTTCTGTAATGACCACATCCAACATCATGACCAACAGAATCGTTGTCAAATAAATCAAGGAGTAGAAAAACATCTGCTTTGACCATTTTACTTGATCATCTGTATAAAACCCCTTGATAGCCAAAGCGACATACACACCACCCAGCACCAGGGCACAGATCAGATAGAACCAACTGCCGGCACCGGTCAAAAAGAGCAATACGGATGATGGGATCAATAATAGCGTAAAGATCAGCGTCTGTTTCTTGGTCTCCTTCAACCCTTTAACAACAGGAAGCATCGGAATGCCCGCTCGGCGATAGTCATCTTCTTTCAGTATCGCCAGCGCATAAAAGTGCGGAGGCTGCCACATAAACAGAATCAAAAAGAGCGCCCAGGCATTCAAATCAAGCGAATTGGTCACTGCAACCCAACCTAGCATCGGGGGGACGGAGCCGCACACACCACCAATGACTGTATTCCACGTGCTTGTGCGCTTCAACCACATGGTGTAGATGAATACATAAACCCCAAACCCGACCAATGCCAAGGTAGCGCTTAAGAGATTCACCCCAAAGGCGAGCGCGAGCGTCCCTAACACAGTTAATAGGGTTCCATACCACAGGACCGTCTTCGGTTTTAGCCTTCCATCCGGTACGGGCCTAGACTTGGTACGCTCCATTAATGGGTCGATGTCACGGTCATAATAGTTATTGATCGCGCATCCGCCCGCTATGACCAATGCCGTGCCCAAGAGGGTGAACACCAGCGTGCTCCAGTCGAACAACGCAAACCTCGCCGCTAGCAAATACCCGGCAAATGTAGCAAACAAATTGCTTTTATTGATGCCCGGTTTGGTCACTTCCACAAAGTCGCGCCAAGTTGCCCTTGAAGCCGCTTCGATCGATTCGAGAATCGGTTCAGCAGCTGATTGCTGAGGCACAGATCGTTCCACCATACAGACCTCCTTTCCAACCAAGAAACCTCGAAGCCAAGTTAAACGTTTTCACACGGACAAAAATGGTTCAACGCACCACTCCATGTTGTTCGTGCAGAATATAATTGGCTTTAACACACAAAAAAATGTAACCCCATAGGCTTATCGACCCTATGATATTACATTCCATTTCTCAATTATTGGGTTTGAGAAATGTCAATAGCCATGCTTAATACCATCATCATTTTAGTTGATCGCAAAGTGGGATGCAAGCGTGGGTAACAACGCGTTGAAGGCAACAAATCAATATTTACCAGTATTATTGCCTTCTTCTTGCGATTCTCTTCACAAACTTCCTTATTCAATAGTCTAATCGAAGCTCCCGGTAGAAAGTTGACATATATGTGAACAATTTTTGAGAAGCAGTCAATCGGGGGTGGAACCCGCCTTTCACTGCCGATCTCGACCCATTTTTTTCACATTCAGCCAAGTTAAGCCAGTCCATTTGGTGAAAAAAGCTGCTCTCCATCAAAGAAAGCAGCCTGGATACATCTATTTTTCATTTTAATGCTTGCATGTATTCAGCCATTTGATCACTTCCACACAAGTGCCTGAATCTACGGGAATCTGCTTCATTTCATCCATCAGCATGCCCACATGTTGCAACCCCGATGTCTCACCGAAGGTTTGCTTCTTCCCTTTAGTGATTTCATCGAAGTTGGCGATGCCGGGCCCCGCGTCCTGCACCTGCACCTTGATCCCCCGTCGCTCTTCCTCTTCTACAGCCTCAACCAAAATGTTGCCATGGTCGGCATATTGAATCACATTGCGCGCCAGCTCCGAAACCGATTGGACGATGCGCGCTTGATCCAATTCATCAAAACCCATTTCACGTGCCATTTCTCGCACTTCGCTACGAATGTGCACAATATCCCACTCATAATTGATCTGGAATGTTTTACGCATGTTTTCCCTCCATCAAACCGCTTACGTCCTGTTCTGCATTGCCATTCTCCTCCGGTTTGTTTCCCAAATGCTGCACATTGAACAGCTGGGCATAGAGGCCGTTTTCTCTCAGTAGTTCTTCATGCGTCCCCCGTTCGACCACACGCCCTTGATCGACAACCAGAATCTGGTCGGCGTGGGTAATGGTTGAGAGGCGATGAGCCACAATGATGGTTGTTCGATCTTTTACCAGTCGATCTAGCGACTCCTGCACGAGGTGTTCAGATTGCAAATCAAGGGCCGATGTCGCTTCGTCGAGAATCAGGATGGCAGGATTCTTTAAAAAGACCCTTGCCAAGGCGATCCGTTGTTTTTGCCCCCCAGATAACTTCACGCCGCGTTCGCCAATCTCCGTCTGGTACCCTTCAGGCAACCCCTCTATAAATTCATGGGCATTGGCGGCGCGGGCGGCAGCCCGAATTTCCTCCTCCGTGGCGTCGATGTTGCCCATGCGGATGTTTTCAGCGACGGAACCACTAAACAAAATGTTCTCCTGCAACACCAACCCTATTTGCCCCCGCAAACTTTTTAAAGTGACTTCGCGGATATTGTGGCCGTCAATGCGAATCTCGCCCTCCGCGGTGTCATAAAACCGAGGAATCAGCGAGATGAGGGAAGATTTCCCACCCCCACTTGGCCCGACGAGCGCCACTGTCTGTCCGGGTTCGATCGTCAAATCGATCCCATCTAAAATCCAATCCTGTTCTTTGTGATATCGAAACCGCACCCCGCGAAACTCAATTCTCCCCTTCACCCTAGAGATCGGTTTCGCTCCCGGTTGATCTGTGATTTCATAGGGTTCATCCATGAATTCAAATACACGGTCCATCGAGGCGAAAGCTTGTGTCAATGTGGTCGATGAATTGACAAGGCGCCGAATCGGATTATAAATCAGCCCCATATATCCATAAAAAGCGGTCATTTCTCCAATCGTCATCGTTCCTTGAACCACAAAATAAGCGGACAGCGCGATCACAACAATCGGCGCCAAATCCGTCAAGGTGTTGATGGAGGCAAACGTTTTGGCCACCCATTTCGTATGCGTCATCGCCTTGTCGAGAAAATGCTTGTTTCTTTTTTCAAACTGCCCCTGTTCGTACTCTTCCAAATGAAAGGCCCGAATCACAGAAACACCTTGTAGCCGCTCATGCAAATGGCCTTGCAAGTCGGCCAGCGCTTGGGAACGCTCTTTTGTAAACCGGCGCAAATTCTGGAAAAAATATTTCACGGCCACCCCATAAAACGGAAAAATGACGAGGGAGATCACTGTCATCAAGGGATCCATGTACAGCATCATCCCGATCGCGATCAAAAGGGTCGCCGAATCGAGCCAGATATTCATCATTCCCGTGATCACAAACTCTTTGGTCTGCTCCACGTCATTGATCACGCGTGATATAATTTGGCCCACTTTTTGGTTTTGGTAATACCGCAATGAAAGCTTTTGAATATGGTCAAACAGTTGATTGCGGATGTCATACAACACCCTGCTCGCCGTCCACTGGGCGAAATATTGCCGATAATACTCGACCGGTACGCGCACAACGGTAAACAAAAAGAAGGCCCCGGCGATGACCCAGGCGAGTTTTTCCAACTTGTCTTGATTGGACAAATGAGAAAGCAGCAGATCATCCACCACGTATTTCAAAAGCAACGGCATCAACAACGGGATGCCGAACTTGATCATCCCGATCACCATGGTAAGCGCAATCTCTTTCCAATATGGCTTGACAAACTGGAGATAGCGCCGCATACTCTCCATCTGATTCAACTCCCGCACAATGAACATGGACTCGGTACTCATTATAACAAAGGAATGGTCGTGCATGTGAACAATGGCGGGAATGCCTACTCCTCTGCATGAACTTGTCCGTGCCGCGCAAGGTCATTGACCATTTTGTGACAAATCGACAAACAATGCCTGCGCCCTTTTTTCAGTGATTGGCACCGTGGCTGGCGCGCGTAGCGGTTCCGATGTTAGAAAGTCTTCCGCCGCATGAAGAGCGGTTGCCCACCCGTCTTCCTCAGCGATGCAAAAAACATCACCAATAACGACTTTCGTGCCTGGCTGGGCCGCCAATGCGTTTACATGCGAGCACGACGGACTGCGCGATCAAAACCATCGCGATCCCCATCCGCCCTATCTCTTTTGGCTTCATTCCGTCGCTTGACTCCCCATCACCTTAAGACCGTATAAACGGCCTGAAGACGCTTTCCCTTTCCCTACAATTAATCACATTATACCGCAACATTCCTGAATTTTCATTCAAAAAAGAAAGGCCCAAAGCTCTAAATTGAGCTCGGGCCTTTCTTTCAGTGACGGGCTTTTTCCAGCGCCGGGAGCAATTTGGGGTTGAGAATTTTGATATAGGTACCTTTCATCCCCAAAGAGCGGGATTCCACGACACCAGCGGATTCCAATTTACGCAGAGCGTTTACGATCACCGAACGGGTAATACCCACGCGATCGGCAATTTTGCTCGCAACCAGGAGCCCTTCCAGACCGTCCAATTCATTGAAGATGTGCTCAGCTGCTTCCAACTCACTGAAGGAAAGGGAGTTGATAGCCAATTGCACCACCGCACGGCTGCGTGCTTCCTCTTCCACTTTCCCGGCACGTTCGCGCAGGATTTCCATCCCGACGACCGTCGCGCCGTATTCACCCAGAATGAGATCATCTTCGCCAAACTCCGTGTTCAGGCGGGACAGCACCAATGTGCCCAAGTGATCCCCACCACCGATGATGGGCACCAAAGTGGTGTACCCTTGGCGGAAAAAGTCGCTCATTTCCGTTGGGTAAGCGGTGTAAGGGCTATCGACACCCACGTTCGGCATCGTTTTGTCCACTTCCATCAGCAGTCTAGCATAATCGGTTGGGAATTCGCGGGTTTTGATGTACTGCGCGATCCGTTCGCTTTCTACCTCATGGTTGATGGCCAGACCCAACATTTTCCCTTCCGGGCTGACGATGAAGGTGTTTGCGCCGATGATGTCGCACAAGGCTTGAGCGACTTCATCGAAATCTACCAAGTGATGACCTACGTTTCTTTGAAGAATTTTCGAGATGCGGCGTGTTTTCGTTAACAGATCCATTGCTAAATGCCTCCTAGAAATTTGATACACTTTGTATGTTTATTGAGCCTTCCACATTAACGTCCGATTGGGCTCCAGGACGATCTTGTTAGGGATTCGTTAGGAAAAGCATAACAACACTTACCTATTATGCGCCATTTCATTTGGAACGCAATTTGATTTTTGTGAACAATTTTTGACTTTTATACCTATTTTAAATTATTCCCTTCAGCTTGTGATTACAGCGATGCAGCCAATGAAGGGCGCCACAAAATCAATTCCACTTTTCCGTCAATCAAGGCATAGGGAACCATCCCCACGCCGCTGTACCGGCTGTCCCTAGACGCATAGCGGTGACGGTTGTCCCCCATGACAAATACGGTCTCCTGCCTTACCTTGACCGGGCCAAAATCCCCATCCTCGATCATGCTGTCGATATACGGTTCTTGCACCCGTTTCCCGTTGCGGTACAAAAGGCCGTCGCGTATCTCAATGATGTCTCCCGGCTTCCCAATCACTCGTTTCACCAGATACCGATCTGGATCGGACGGATCACGGAAGGTGATGACGTCACCTACCGTCGGCTTTTCCAATAAAAATTGGAATTTGTTGATCAACAAATGATCCCCATCGTGCAAAGTCGGCTGCATGGACGTTCCGCTCACCACGGAGAGCGCAATTCCGTAGTGATTGACGGTCCAAGCAAATAGGCAGGCATATATTAACACCATCGCCCAACTGTATAGCCGTCTCACTTGCAACATTTCATTCACTCCATCAACCTTCATCTGAAGAGTCAGGTAGTGGTGACACCATATGGAGCGAATGCTAGAGTAAATGGTTCCGCACGGCGATGAACTGCATTTTTCGAATGTTCCTTCGCTCTGGCCACCTGTTCCACACTTGTTGCAGGATCATGATGCGTGGGCCGTTGAGAAAACTGCCCTTCACCAGCCCGCGGAAGCGACCCTTTCGGTTCCAATCGCGATTTTTCATCGCACGCAGCGTGTCTGGGACAGTAACGCTCCCTCCAACCGCATGGAACCAATCAAGTTTGGAAAAGTGACAAACTGCTGATCCAGACGTCTTCCACACATCCCCATCTTTTTCTACCACTTCTGTATGATAGTTGGCAAGTATGCATGGTACAACTTTCGGTAAAATGACGGATTTTTGTCTAACTTTTCCATCGAACTCCCGCGCCATTACGCTTCACACAATGGCATCACCCATATGCGGTGTGGTTTGACCCACAATTTGCACTCCTATTTTTCTTTATTTCCAAAAAAAGAAAAAGATAAAACACCCAAAACTCAGAATTTATCATTGAGTGCATACACGCGTTTTTCTAAAGGTATCACAATCCGCACCGAAAAGAAAAAGAAAACCGGGATCGTTGCCCGGTTTTTTGTGACAATTGTGTGTATGGCAGGCTTAGACCCTATCAATTTCTGGGCCCGACTGTTTCAGGAAAAAGTCTACCCAAACCGTACTCTCATTCGCTTCACGCGTGCCGTGGCTTACCTAGAAAAGTTTTTTCCGCCACTTCTCCCCATTAACACAATTTACCAATCACACCCTAGTCGCAAACGGTCAACAACCGCCACGCTTCCCCATTTCTCCGGCGCGCTCTTTCGCCCGCAATACCGCCATCTTCATCGCTTCAGCCACATCAAATCGGCGCAACACTTCTAGCCCCGCCATCGTCGTTCCACCCGGTGAAGTGACTTCACGGCGCAACTGCTCGGCTTCTTTGCCGCTTTCCATCAACATGTGGGCTGCCCCCAGCAGGGTTTGCACCGTCAGCTGACGGGCTGTTTCAGCCGGCAAGCCAGCGTGCATCCCTGCTGTCTGGAGAGCTTCGGCCATATAGTAAATATAAGCCGGTCCGCTCCCGGATAGGCCAGTGACAGCATCCATGGCGCTTTCATCCACCCGCACCACGGAACCGACACTCATAAATATGCGCTCAGCCATGGCGAATTGCTGTTCAGTCACCGCTTGCCCCCCACAAAGAGCCGTGGCGGACAGGCCCACCGCACAGGAAGTGTTCGGCATGGCCCTGACGACAGCAACCCCGTTATGAACAAATTCCTCAATGGTTTGCGTCGTAATTCCGGCAACAACCGAGATTAACAACTGCCCCGGGCGAAGGCGATTCTGCCAAAAGGTTAGCGCCTCCTCCGCATCTTTCGGTTTCACCGCCAAGATCACAACGTCCGCAAGTGCCACATGATCTATGGTTTGCTTCGCTGCCTCCAATCCGTACCGCTTTACCAACGTTGACATGCGATCGCGATCACCGCGATTAACCATGGAAACTTGGCTGCTGGTGATTTCACGTCGTTTAAGCAATCCCTCCAAAATCGCCTCTGCCATCGCTCCCGCTCCAATAAACCCGATTGCACATTCTTTTAACATCTCGGCCCCTCCTTTAAAAAAATAAACAACCCTCTTATGTCCCCAAAGGACGAAAGAGGGTTGTTCTTCCGCGGTACCACCTTTGTTGGCGCACGGCTTCCATGAATGCGCCCAACTCCTGCGATTCACATCGCATCCTGATAACGGGATGGGTCCCGATCCGGCTCTTCACCGGCAGCATCGGAGGATGGGTTCGAACAACCGGACTGGCAAGGCCTTTCAACCGGTGGGCCTCGCTCTCTGTACAGCCGGATCTGCTCTACTGGTCCTCGTCATCGCGTTTAACCGAAGTAATTTTTTAATATTATGCGAAATGAACCGCTGAAAGTCAAGCAAAACCTTGGCATATCGGCTCCCAAATAATCATGCAATCCTGCGGATAATCCATGCAAAATCGATTCTTCGTTTGTCTTCTCTTTGCACACATGACCTCATCATTTTTATCGATGAATCCCTTCCGCCCCGCGGTAAAATTTTATATCACTTTTTATCCACCAAAGGCTGAAATGGGCTAATTTACAAACTAGACACGGTTTCATATAAAATAAAAAATCGGATGTTTAATGAATTTTAAATTGAAAGCGCATTCAAAGTGTAGTATTCTTAATCCTATATAGGTATCATTAAAATGTGAAAGGGTTTGGATCAAAAAAAATCTGCCTATGCTGGTAGGCAGACGATAATAAAAAAAGAAAATTAACCCGTTTGTCCATGTGAATAGGATGAAACAGCGTAAAGTTCCTTTTCCAAACGTGTAGAACAGCCATTGGTGTAACCAAGGTGCTGGTAAAATGGAAATAACTTTTCCGTTCCTTCATCCACCGTGATCCAAATCCTTTTAACACCTTTTTGCAAAAAGCGTTGTTCCAATTCGCGCACCAACATGGTGCCAACTCTGCGCTTTTGGTAATCGGGATGAACCGCCAGGCAATAAAAGAACCCCGTATGACCATCGATAGTGCCCACTATGGCTCCTACTACTCTTCCATCCGGCGCTTCCGCTACGATGACCAAATCTCGGTCATAACCCAATTGCTCAGTCAACACTTGCAACGTGTCTTTTTCTTGTTCATGAGATGCGGTCATTTGCCAGATTTGAGAGACATCATGGGCATCGGCAAGTTGAAAAGACCGTAGGCGCATAAAGTTTCTCCTCCAATGGGGAATTATACATCTGTTTGGCTTTTCTATTTTAACTCAAGATTGATTTCCTTTTCAATCCGAGCCTAGATGGAAGGATTATCTAGAGCATGACAGCATCAGCTCTTTGGCCGCCTTCCACAGCCAGGGAACATAACATGCCAAAGTCAAACCCAATAAGACTGAAAATGTCGACAATGACCAGTGAACGACAACCGAACCAGCCAAAAGCAAACTCCATACCAACAGAGACCACCAACTCAACCAACGGGAAAAGCCCGGGGTGTAAAACATGGCAGCGGTATAGATAAACCCGCCAATGGCCAAGCATGATGGGGCAAACACGGTGGCAAGGTGCGAGAGCAAGTCGTCCCACTCATTGATATGGCTTAACAACGCGGAGGTCGGCATGTGAACGAAATACTTCATCAATGCGGGATACAACACCATCTGAATCACATAATGGAGCGCAAGTGCCGAACTGCCGATCAACTGAATCAACCAAGCCCAATGCAGAATAAAGCGAAATTGTTTGTTCAACGCGAAAGTCAAAATGCCGAAAGAGCAAACCAAACCCAAGCTGGACAACAGCATACTGGACCAAGAGACCGTCACTAGCCATTCATTTTGCACCACAAACTGGGTGCGCATGAGCCAATCGCCCCGCAGTACGTGTACCAGCACAAACAACATGAAGAACCCTGCCAGACCATGCAAGCAGGCCGAACTTCTCAACACCCAAGCAAACCACATGCGCCTTGCGTTTTGGGAAGTTGCCGCCAGCACGCTATTCATCTGTGGGAGTCGCCCTGCCATGTATTCCCCCCTCCTCACCCCTAACAAGGCCTATCCTCTTTTTTATTTTAACCTACACCTACGAACGTTTAATCATTTCACCCTAAATTTTTTCATTTTTTAGATTCGTATCGTGGCTTGATTCATCACGGAAACGCCCTCTTTTTGCCTTAATTGTTCCATCAACTGAAACAGGGCACCATCTTTCTGTTTTGCTTCAATCATAACATCCAGCCGATCCGTGTGCGTTGCGGCTGCCTTCAGAAAAGGATACAAATCATCTACTTCCACATAATCAGCATGTCCGCGTGCATCGGTCTCGCTTTTGGGGCTGGAAATGTGGATCTTGGGGGGAAATGGCTCTTTGGCCCAAGTGGCCACAATCCTCGGCCACAAGTCTTCCTCTTTTTCCCCATGATGGTTGAGGCGGTGGTGGTGAAGGTCCAGCACCATGGGCACACCCACTGTTTCAGCGAGATGCAGCGTCTCTGCCGCCGTGTAAGTCGTGTCATCATTCTCCAAACAGAGGTGCGCTTGGATCCGCGCATCCAACCGCTTGAAGTTGCCGAGAAACCGCTCCATTGAATCCTCCTTGTTTCCATACACTCCCCCCACATGGATGTTGCATTTGTGCCCGCTATGTAAACCCATCGCTGCTAGCATCTTAACATGGCGGATCAAATCCTTGTATGAAGCGGCAAACACCTCATTGTTTGGTGTGTTGAGGACAGTGTAGTGTTCGGGATGGAATCCGACCCGCATCTGATGGTCCTGCACCATTTGCCCGATCTCTTTCAACTCCGGCAAGAGCGCCCGAACAAAATCCCGCCCTCCGACCAACGCATGCCCTGCCAGCGGAATCAAGCGGGACGAAAACCGGTAAAACTTGATGTCATGCGCCAAGGCGTGATACAAAATCCGCTTCGTGTTGGCAAGGTTCTCTTTGGCAATGCGAATGATTTTCTTCATTGCCAACTGCGGCTGGCCTATCTGCTGAAATGCCTTCACCGTCATGGTTTTGGAAGGTGAAGCGTTTTGCACCTGACTACTCATGGCCACAAAACCAAATCGCACAATCATTTGCCATCACCCATCATAGTATGTCCCTTCCACCCGTTTGCCACGCGCCGGGACGATGAAACAGGCCTTAACCGGGAAGGGTGGCTACCGTTGCCGTGGCGTTCGCCAAAGATAATGCTTTTTTCAGCGCAAACGCTTTGTCCAATGTCTCTTGGTATTCGCTATCTGGATCGGAATCGGCGACGATGCCCCCGCCCACATGAAAATAAGCCTTCCCTTGATGACATACGATGGTTCGGATCACCATGCTCAGATCAAATGTCCCCCGCGCATCCAGAAAGCCAAGCCCCCCGGAGTAAATGCCGCGTGCTCCCATTTCCAATTCAAACAAGATTTCCATGGCTCTGATTTTGGGCGCCCCCGTCATTGAACCGCCAGGAAAAGCGGCTTCAATCACATCCACTGGCGAACGTCCAGCCGGCAAGATACCCTCAACGGTAGACACCAGCTGATGCACGGTGGCATACGACTCCACTTGTAGCAACTTGGGGACGCAAACCGATCCCGTCTCACAAACGCGCCCTAAGTCATTGCGCACCAAGTCGACGATCATAACATTTTCGGCGCGGTCTTTGGAATGGGACGCCAGATCACGAACTAACTTCTGGTCTTCTTCAATGTTTCCTGCGCGGGGGCGGGTACCTTTGATCGGCCTGCTTTCCACAACCCGCCGCTCATCCATGCGCAAGAAGCGCTCCGGCGATGAAGAGACCACCGCCCACTTCCCCAAACGCAAATAAGCAGAAAACGGAGCGGGATTAACCCTACGCAAGATGGTGTAAAGGTGGTATGGATCTCCTGAAAAATCCGTTTCCCATTGATAGGTATAACAGGCTTGGTATATTTCGCCGCGCCCAATATACTCCTTGATCTTCCGAATCCGTTCACGATATGCCTCCGGTGTGACCGCACTGCGAAACGCCCCCATCTGCCCGTCATTCACCGCTTTCGGTACGGTCGGGGGATGAAACGGCTCCTGCATTATTTGGCGCAATTTGGCAATCCACGCCGTTACCCTGCGCTTGGCTGTAGCAGGATCCCCTTCATACAGGTGACTAACCACCGCTTTTTTCTCTAGATGATCGTATATAAGCACTTGGTCGACAAACATCCAAAACATCTCGGGCGCTTGAGTGGGATCATTTCGATGAACGGGCACCCGCTCCACATGGCGGTTGCACTCATAGCCCACATACCCAACCCAACCGCCGACAAAAGGGAAGGGACAATCCATCTTAAGGGCGCTTTGTTGCTCCAAGACGCGCCGCAACGTGGCAAAGGGTGACTCCTCGCTAAACCGTCCCTCTCCCTCGGCATGACGCCATTCGGTTTGTCCATCCACAGTGGATAGGATTTGGCGCGGACGCCCCCCCATCATGGAATAACGGCTCAGTCCCTCAACTAAGCGGGAACTGTCCAGCCAAAACGCATACGGCTCATCTCGATACATTTTTGTGAAGACTTGCTCCAAATCAATCGGAAAAGGAATTTCCTCCATCAGCCAGTTCATTTCATTTCACACGCCTTTCTGCACAGCCTTCCGCGTATGTTTTGCGTTTTCCCTCCCATACTAAACGGGAGGTGATACCCTGTGTATTATGGTAGAACGTTTGACGAATTAAGCATGGTTCCGCTGTCGCAATGGACGATGGAAGAATTGACCTACCACCATTTCGTGATGTCCCAGCTGTCCCCATTGATGAATGTCCAGGGAACCAGCCTACACCATGATCTCATCGGGGAGATCGAGCAACGCGGAGGTCTGGCCGCGATTCAACCGGAAGACCCTCTCGCTTGAACGCATGAAAAAACACCCGGATTGACCGGGTGTTTCACATGAAAGCACAGTAAAAAGGGCGATCAGTTTCCCGTTTTAGACGATGGTTCGGTCTGTTGGGTCGGGTTCACTTTCACTTGGGTAAATGTTTCCGGGGGAGCTTGCACTTTCTTCTTGGTTACCTTCGCTCCCGGTGCCGTGTAAGTGTAAACGGTCAGATAAGGGCCGGCCATTTTGATCTTGATCATCACAGGCTTGTTGAGATTGTTTCTGAATTTGAAATCAGGTCCGCCCCAAGAAACGGTCGCATCCCGGCCTTTAGGCACATAAGTCACTTCAGCGCTGTGGTGGTTCACTTGCAACATCTTCAAGCCCGCCTCATCCACGCTGTTGTACAAGGTGGATGACACTTGACAAATGCCGCCCCCGATCCCTTCTGTGAATTCGCCCTTCACGATGACGCCGGCGGTTTTGTAGCCGCGCGCAGTGGTGCGCTCACCGACGACTTGGTTGAAGGAAAACTTCTCACCAGGCATGAGGATAATACCGCTAATCGCTTTGGAAGCGAGTCGCATATTGATCGTCCGGTTCACATTTCCGGGATCAAACTTCGTCCCATATTTGCCGATCAATTTTTTGTCGACATTTTTAATGTCCTGTGTTGTCACCAGCGGCTTAAGGGTGATCATGGGAATAGGCTGCGGCTTGTTGATCAAAGGTTTCAGATTCTTTAACCACTCTTCCACCTTTTTCACATCGACCTTGCGCCCGTCTTGCTCTGGTGTGATCTTACCCCCAATCCGGCTAGCTTTGGCATTTTTCGGCTCCACATTTACTTTTTTCTGCACCGAGTCCAGCCACGTCCGCAATTGATGCTGATCGATCGTGTTTTCATTTTTGCCGTCATAGCCAATGGTGTTCAAATCAAGCTTAAACGATTGCCCATCCAAGGTTAATTCAAAGTAATTGGGCTTTTGAACCGGCTGTTCTGCTTTGGGGTTATTGGTTCCTGCAGAAGTCTGCTGTTCGTAGGCAAAAGCGCTAAAACCAACTACTCCGGCGATCACCATCGAGGAAACGATACCCATTACCAACAATTTCTTGGGTCGTGGTGTGGTGCGGATTTCGCGCTTCACCGATTTGAACACGCCTGTGTCATCCGTCACAGCGGCAGATGCATCGGCTGGAGCGGGTTCAGGTTGGCGCTTCTCTTCGGCCTTTTTCGACTCTTCTTTCTCCAGATTGGCGATTTCCTCACTGAAGTCCACCTTCATGGTCGCCAGGGGATGCGGTTCCTGCTTAGGAGCGATTTCGGCCTTGGGTGCTTCCGCTACCGGAGCGTCGTTTTCCGGCTTCACTTCCTCTGCTGGTTGCGCGGGCTCCTCCGCCGTCACCGCTTGCGTTGCTTCCTCCGGTTGATCAGGCTTTGTTTCTTGTGCCTCAGGTGCGCTTTCCTGATTTTGCTCCAAAATCGGCGTTGCCTTGTTCTCCGTGTCCCACTGGCCAAAAATCTTGAGCTCCATCGTGTCAAAGGCACGGTCGCGGTCAATCTCTTTGGTTTCTGCCGGTTCTGCCTCATCTTTGTCGGCGGGCTGGAAAGCGGTTTCGTCCCCTGTCACCTCGGGTGTTTGCTCTGCCGCCTCATCCTTCGGCGTCGCCTGTTTCACTTCCGCATCACATTCGGGAGATGCGGCTTTTCGCTCGTCACTTTCTTGACCTGCCGGCGATTGCAATTCTTCTGCCGCGTCCTTCTTTCCCTCAGGCAACTGCTCTTCGATCGGTTTTTTACCTTCCACAGACACTCTCTCCCTATCTGATGTGTAAATCAATATAAGAAACATCGTTTTGAGGCGCCAAACTGTTGCCCATTCATTTGGAAATCATATGAATAATTGCAATGCTTTACGGTAAACGTTTGAAAAAGGTTTATCTTTGATTTGTTGGGCTGACATCCATGTAAGCGACGGGGACGCGGTATCATCTGCTCGCTTCACATCTCCACGTAACACAGTCACCTTCCAATGCTGATGGCTGAAGATGTGCTCAAACTTCCCCGCTACCGTTACATTCGTAACGTCCAGACCATTTTTGTCACAAAACCGGTAGGCTTCATCTAAGGGATCCTTCGCTTCGGCTAAGTGAATGGTTGGCAATCCCCACATGCCCGCAAGCAGTCCTTCATCCGGCCGTTTTTCAACCAAGGCTCGCTCATCCTGCGTCAACCACAACATCACCATGTCCATTCGCTTAGGCGGTTTGGCTTTCTTCTTGCGCGGCAGTTCTTCCTCGATTCCCTCTGCATATGCATTACAGACAGACTGCAGGGGGCAGAATAGACATTGTGGCGAAGACGGCGTGCAAATGAGCGCTCCCAATTCCATCAAGGCTTGGTTGAAGTCGCCGGGAGCATCTTCCGGAATCAGTTGCAAGGCAATGTGCTCCATTTTTTTACGGGTAGAAGCCAGCGCGATATCGTCTGTCAACGCAAACAAGCGAGAGAACACGCGCATGACGTTGCCGTCTACCGCCGCCGCTTTTTTATTGTAGGCGATGCTCAACACGGCACCGGCAGTATAAGGGCCAATTCCCTTCAGCTTGGAAATGGTCTCCAGATCATCGGGCACACGGCTTCCATAATGGGTGGATACTTCCTTCACCGCCGCATGCAAATTTTTCACGCGCGAGTAATACCCCAACCCTTCCCAGGCTTTGATCACCTGCTCTTCCGGTGCTTTAGCCAAATCGTCCAGCGTCGGGAACTGTTCAATAAAACGCTGAAAATAGGGGATAACTGTATCGACACGAGTTTGTTGGAGCATGATTTCAGAAACCCAAATCTTATATGGATCCTGATCCTTCCTCCATGGCAGATCCCTCCGATTGCGGTTGTACCAATCAAGAAGCTCCCACCCAATAATCTGAACCACTTCCCCATCTATGGTGAAGACATCTTTTTTTACCAATACCTTTGCCTCCTTAATACTTGTTCACCGGCAAAGTCTAAGGAAGTGTAAGCGTCAATCTCTTATTTAAAAGATTGGTTATATACATCATACACTGTTATTCCAACCAAAGGATATAGACAGATTTTAAACATTGCTCATGATAACGGGCTTATCGAAAAGAAAAGGGGAAACGGGCGACAGGAGACAGGATGAATGAGGCTTTAAGGTGCAAAAGACCCGCCTCCGTCGCATGAAGAGGTAGCTTCATTTTGGGATTGCCAGCCGCCGGGGTTAGACGTCTTGGCGGGGAGATGCGGAGAGCGAACGATCATCAAACAGGCGGAAAATCCACGAGCGGACTTTGCCGCGCCCACCTTTAATCCAGGGGTCCATCGCATGGCCCCAGCCATGTTCTAGCGCAGTGCGCATGCGCTTGACAAGGTTGGCCTGTTCCCATGATGGCACTTGGATCATTTCAACAATGAGGCCCGGCTGATCACAACTTTCCCCTCCGTGGTATGACGCAATTGGAATCTGGTCCTTCATCTCTTCACGCAGGATGCACAACGCTTGGGCCACTTCGTCCATGGCTTGTTTATCAACGGCATATTCGACAAAAACGATATACAACATCTTCACTCCTTTTCAAGGAAGTTTTCACCCATTGACTCGTAAAATCTGTTAGACTTTTGTAGAAGTCTCTGTCAGTCATTCTGACGATCCACCATGCCCAGCCATTGCGCACCAAACGGTTTTCCAGTCAACAACCCGAGGGTGAAAGCTTCATTATCGGGAACAGCCTATCAAGCGGGAACCGGACCAAAGCGAGCGAACCGGGCATGTCAAAAGGAATGGCATGGCACCTGGCTCCATCCGTTCCCATCGCTTCCTGATCAACCCGTCAAGGATGCAAGCCGCAACCTTTTTCAATGAGAAAGGGTTGCTGTTCCCGACGACAGCATGTCAATCCATTTTTCTAAAGGGGGATGGTGAATGGATACGGTCACGCACTTCGTCATGGGTATCGGCCTCTTTGGCTTGGCCCACCTCGATCCCGCCATCGGCGCCAATCCAGACACTTCGCAAGCGGTTCTCTTGGGGACTGTCATCGGCTCGCAAATGCCTGACTCCGACACGATCTTCCGCTTCCGAGGCAACGCCACCTACATTCGCCAGCATCGCGGCTTCAGCCACTCGCTCCCGATGCTGTCCATCTGGCCTAGTTTCATCACCGCCGGCCTGCATTTGTTTTGGCCCAACGCCGATATGGTTCACCTGTGGTGGTGGACGTTCCTGGCTGTCTTCATCCATATATTCATCGACCTGTTCAACTCATACGGTACACAAGCAGGGCGGCCTTTCACAAATAAGTGGATCGCTTTTCACACATTGGCTATTTTCGATCCCTTCATTTTTTCCATCCACTTGGTCGGTTTTCTTCTGTGGTGGCTGTTTCCAAACCAAGTCGGTTTTCTCTTTCTCACCATCTATGTAGCGATCGCGGTCTATATCGCCATCCGGATATGGATCCGCCGAAGATTGACCCGTGCTGTGCAGCGCGATCTCAACCGCAACGGGCGCTACACACTGATCCCCACCGGCAATTGGTTTCACTGGAAAGTGATCGCTGAATTTGCGGAAGAAGTCCATCTGGGGGAAATCCGCGACCAACAATTGTTATGGACCGGCAGGATCTCCACTAAGGGATTGCAACATCCGGCGACCCTCCATTCGAAAAAAGCGGAACCAATCGCAGCCTTTTTAGATTTCACTTCATATGGCTATCCCGAAGTTCGCAAACGCGCTTATGGGTATGAGGTGAGATGGCTAGATGTTCGTTACCACTCCAAAAAACATTTTCCTTTCTTGGCCGTCGCTTTGCTTGACCACGAGTATAACATTATTTACTCTTTTGTGGGGTGGATCAATCAAGAGCAGTTAGACAAAAAAGTTAAACAATCCTTGCCGTCTAGTTGAGGCGTGTCCGACGGGCTGGGGCGGTTTGCCGCCCCCCTTGCCGCGGAAGGGACGGAGGAAAATAAAGGCGCCCCAAACCCTTGGCATAACATCATCGGAGGTGCAATTCTTTTGATTTGGGAACAAGCAACCTCAACAGCCTTGGAGCAAAAAGTCTCAACCGTGAGCAACCTCGCCGCGGAGACGAAAACTCTATTCACCAAAATCATTGAAGATCCTGTGCAATACATTCTGTTGCCTGTTGGGGAAATCACACTTATCATCGTACTCACGATCGTTGCTTTGCGCTTTATCGATCGACTGATCGACAAAGTGTTTGAATTAAGCCGCATTGAGAGCAAAAAAGCTGATACCTTGCGCAAATTGATCAAATCGATCGCGCGGTATGGCATCTATTTCATGTCCGCTCTGACGCTTTTAATCAATCTCGGCTTTGATCCTCTTCCGGTGTTGGCGGGTGCCGGAATCCTGGGCTTGGCCATCGGATTCGGTGCCCAAAATCTGGTGCGCGACATCATCACCGGATTTTTCCTCATTTTCGAAAGCCAATTGGAAGTTGGGGATTTTGTAGAGATCAACGGCCAAATCAGCGGCAGAGTCGAAGAAGTGGGCTTAAGGGTGACCAAAGTCCGCGAATTCAACCAACGTCTTCATTACATCGCCAATGGAAACATCACGCAGGTGACCAACTACAACCGCGAGCAGATGCGGGCCATTGTGGCAGTCACGGTGCCCTATGAATCAGATTTGACCGTGGTCAACCAGGCCTTGGAGAAAATGTGCAGTACCATCGCTGAGCGCTACGCGCCCCATCTGATCCAACCACCCGAGATCATGGGCATCACGCGTATCGACCAGACCGGGGTGGAATTCACCGTCACCGCACTGAGCGAACCAGAACAACACTGGTCCCTTGAGCGGGAAATGCGCAAAGAAGCGGTGATCAGCCTTCATCAGCAAGGGATTCCGATCGCCTATCCGCGTAGCGTGATCTACAGCCCCGAACAGCAAATGCAGGCGCAAGTCCCCGCCAAAGTGAATAGTTGACCTTCTTCCGGCTTGATCGGGACAGGTGGCAACGATTGACACGACAAAACCCCGGTCAAAAAAACCCGACCGGGGTTTTCAAATGTGCATTAAAATATTGTCCGCTCCATGAGCGCCAGCACCGCGACAACACCCACAGAGATCATGATCCACAAGGCCGTGGATTTGAGATCGCGCATCAGCACGCCATGCTCATCCACCGCGGCAACCCGTTTTTCTTTAACTCTCTTCTTGGCCAACCGGGAGCGCCTCCTTTTCATCTGCATTCATTCATGATGATTCTATCACATTTTGTTCAACCCTACTTCACATTATCCAACGAATCCCACAAATAAAATGTCACATAACTCCGATAAGGTGCCCAGCTTTCCCCCCATTGCCGCACTTCTTCTTCCCCCGGTTGATGATCGAGGCCGTAAACGCGCTTCAACGTATTGCGCAAACCGATATCGGCTGCCGGTAACAAATCGGGCCGCCCCAACCCGAACAACAAAACGCATTCTACCGTCCACCGCCCGATTCCCCTAATCGGCAACAAGGTGTGCAAAACCTCTTCATCACTGAGGGACCACAAAGCTTCTAACGACAATTCCCCATTTACCACTTTGCGAGAAAAATCAATGATATATTCCGCTTTGCGCCGATTGAATTGCAATGCTTGCAACTCCTCATATTTCAAGCGGGCCACTTGTTCCGGTGTCGGAAATAACACCCACTCCCGCCCCCGGAACACCGCTTTGCTACCGGCAAGTTCCTGAAACCGCTGAATCAGCGTCGCCGCAAAAGAGACATGGAGTTGCTGGCCGATAATCGTTTTGACCACACACTCATACAGGCTGGGCTCTAACACAAAGTGCAACCCTTCCCGCTCGGCGATGACGGGCGCCAAGACAGGATGCTCCCTCATCTGCTCATAAAATGGCGTCAAATCGACTTGGGTGCTGAACATCCGGGCCACCTTACGCTTTATTTCTTCCGCTTCTCCTTCAGCCAGAGCCCCCTCGATTTCCACCCGTAACGCGTTTTCCCCAGCAAGCGGCTCCACCGTGCACAGGAGCGGGCCTCGCGAGCCGTGCATGGTGCGGGACAACTTATCCCCGTCGGCTACGAAACTAGTCTTCTCAAACGTGCGCAACCGCTTGGTGGTCAGTTCGAAAGAATAGGGATAGATCAATGGCAATTGGAATTGCATTAGGAATAACCCCTTTCCACACTGAATCGGCCCCGCCACAGTGCTGTAAAATCGATTATCCGATATGCACGGCATTCGCCATCACGGCTCAGCCCAGCCTCCATCGATCTAGGGGGCCGATCTCCGACTACCGGACTCATCCAGACCTTTGCTTGTGCCCCATCCATTTTACCATTTTCACATGATTTCAAAATCATCGTCACTTATTGTTCAGAACACGCCCCTTTCCAACCGGGAGATGCGCGCTATAATTTTCTCATAAATAACAGCCTGGACGGCTCCAGGCTACACACCAAATCTACAGCGAACGCTGAAGTTGCCTCATCGCTTGACTAGGGTGTGTCTGGCAAATCAAGTTGGTAGGGAAGAAGCGGCGGAAAAACCTTTTCTCGAGGAGCGCCTAGTACCGCGTGAAGCGAATGAGAATATGGTTTTGGAGCCGCTGGCCTATTCATCAGACACGTCTAGTCAAGCCTTCCGTCACTCGACCAATTCGACACGGACATTCCGCTTGACGCCAAACGCCCGCGCTTCAGCCACGCTGTTCATATATAAATCAATCCGCTTGCCTTTGATCTTAGAACCGGTATCCTGCGCGATCCGGTAACCAATCCCTTCAATGTATACACGTGAGCCGATCGGGATGACTTCCGGGTCCACCGCAATCGTCACACCTTCATTGACGGGTTGGCCACTGGAAGTAATCCCGTATCCAGGCTCGCCTACATGTTTTCCTGTTGACTCCGGTCCCGCTGTGTAAGCGGTGATCATAAATGAACCTAACCCTTGGCCCCGCTTCAGCACCGGCACGTCTGGGACAGGGGCCTTTTCTTCATTCTGTGGGCGTTCAGACACCGTGCGGGGTGTCCCCGGAATGCGCAACACTTGGCCAATTCGAATCAAATCAGGGTTCGCCAAGCGATTGGCACGTTGAATGGCAGCAACCTCCACCCCGTGTTTTTTCGCCAATTTGGTCAGCGTGTCACCTCGCTTCACTGTGACTTCGATGAACGAATTGGCGGCTTCTGCCCGTGGCCCTGCCATCCATGGCAACACAGCCATGAGCAAGCACAAGGCTAACCCACAAGTAACTTTTAAAGACTTCTGCATACGTAAAGATACCCCCTCTCGCTTTCATAGATTGCTAGAGTTGGTATCCAGTGTGGACGGAACCCGCCGGTTTTATACAAAAAAAGCAGGCCGTTAAGCCCGCTTTCGATAACCCCCTGAGGCCAAATTGATCAACACCCTCAGGGGACCGCTTTTTAACCACACCACCGCGGCGGTGATCACCTTCTTCAGCATCGCCCATTCCGACACCTGTGCTTTGCTTCCTTCATCCCAAACTGGCTTGCACAGGCAACGACGTTCATATTGAGTATGAATCATGATGACGCTCAACATGAACATCAGCCCGACTTGAGGCGCGATGATCGGATAATCATACATGCCGTGGCCCAGCAAGGCAATAATCAAAGAAAGCAACATCCCAGCCAACCGCTTTTCTTCTTTTTGGTTGGCTTGTTTGCGCCAGCGGCGGGCCCGGCGAATCGTCATGAAAATAAGGATCAAAAACAGGCCCAACCCTATGATCCCATATTCGCTGGCTATCCCCAAGAAGATATTATGGGCATGCCAAACGTAAAATCCGGCCATTTTGGCAAACAGCTGCCCAAAATGCAGGGGTAAAACGCCAAACAACCAATTTTCCTTGAAAATCTCAAGCGCGGTTGACCATACTTTTAGACGGACTTCAATCGTGGCGTAAAGAGATTCTTTCCGGGGGATAAATTGCGGACACAAATAGACAAATAACAGGATAGCCAATGTGATGGATACCGTCCGTTTGCGATGCCCCGTCATCCACAGTTGGACGATCATGCCGATCACTAGACCCACCCATGCTCCGCGCGATCCGGTGCACCATATTGCCGCGCAATACAGGATAAACACTGCAAAAGCGCCAACTTTTTGCCACGGCTTCTTTAGTACGGACATTGCATAAATGCTCATGAGGGCAAAACAAATCAACAACGCCGCGGCCAAGTTGGAATTCCCCGATGTACCTACACTCCGCACCGAATGCTCCGACTCCCACCGATGTTCACGGTAAAAATCCATCAGCGGCCCCAACGAATTGTTGATCACATGCCAATCAATCTGTTGGATGATGACAATCAGGGCCACATAAAGACCGGCCAACCAGAAAAACAGGTACGCCCGTTGCACCTCCGGCCAAGACCATTTCACAACATGACGAACCCACAATGATAGAGAATAATAAAGGCCAAACATGACAATGGGAATAATGCCGATCGGCACCCAATAAAACCAAGATGGATTGTAAACCCAGCTGATGCAGGAGAGAATGATAAAGCCAAGGAACGTTTTCTCTGGCCATTCATTCGCCGTCCACCTGTCCCGGTAGACGAACACCATCAATATCCCCACGACCGCCAGCATAACCGGCGGCAAGTACGTGGACAAGACAATGGATAAAAACAACCCCATCATCAATCCGTTTATTGTCGTTCTATTCATCACCTTCAAAAGTATAAACTCCCTTGTTCAGAAGTTTTCACCCCGTTGAAACCCCAACCTCACCCTATTGTTCTCCGCTCCATCCTTCTTATTCCTTGGGCGCGGGGAAAGGTAAACCTATTTTATTCAAATTCGATTCCATCCTTTTTCTTTCCCTCTTTTTTCTACAAAAAAAGGAAATGCCCATAGAAAAGGCAGGGGTACTGGGACAAAATACGAAACCTGTATCACCCTACCATAGAGTCTAATATAACCAATGCGCCGACAGGGGTCAAATCGGGCGGATGGGAATACCCTTTAATTGAAAAGAAATTTCATTTTCATTGACGATTGAAAAACATTCTCATAGAATGGAAACAGAAATATCTGCACGGTTTCGGCTATTTTTTGAAATGGAGGCGATCCTGTTGTCCCAAGGATTGAAAACCCAAAATTTAACACTGTCTTATGGTTCATCCATCATCATCAACGATCTGGATCTCACCATTCCCCACGGCAAAATCACTGTGCTCGTCGGCAGCAACGGTTGCGGCAAATCCACTTTGCTCCGTTCGTTGGCGCGGCTACTCAAACCACGGGCCGGACACATCCTCTTAAACGGAAAAGAGATTCACATGTTATCCACCAGAGAGGTCGCCAAACAACTGGCGATTCTGCCGCAAGGCCCTGAAGCACCGGAAGGGCTAACCGTCCACCAATTGGTCAAGCAGGGACGCTACCCGTATCAGTCATGGGCCCGGCAATGGTCAAAAGAAGATGAAGCCAAAGTGAACTGGGCGCTTGAGAAGACACAACTCACATCCCTCGCCCATCGTTCGGTGGACGACCTGTCTGGTGGACAACGCCAACGCGCATGGATCGCGATGACGCTTGCGCAAGATACGGACATCATCTTGTTGGATGAACCAACCACATATCTGGATTTGACCCATCAAATTGAAATCCTCGACTTGCTGTATGAATTGAACGAAAAAGAGAATCGGACCATCGTCATGGTGTTGCACGACCTCAATCTTTCTTGCCGTTATGCGCACCACATGATCGCCGTCCAGAATAAACAGGTTTATGCGCAAGGGGCGCCTGAACAAATTGTAACAGAAAAATTGGTGCAAGACGTCTTCCATTTGCGGTGCAAAGTGATGACCGACCCGATCGCCGGCACCCCCCACTGTATTCCGTATGGCAAAGGCAGGGAATTGTCCGCCACCCCCTCCTTGGCACTGACCAATTAATCCGCCTAACATGGTGCCGCCGTAGCTTCCCGATCAGCCAGACTCCGTTAACTGGCGGAGTCTCCTCCACTTCCCAAAAAACGGGGCACCACCACCGTTTCCCTTACTTCCCCATCAACTCGTTCCACCCGGTAAGCGCGTGCATGTACCCGCGAGCTAACAACGGCATGTAGCTGATTGTCAACGAAATGCAACGCCACACCGTCATCGCATGCCCATCCCGGCTCGATCTCCCCTGACTGCAACAAGCGGTGATAGGTGGGACGGCGACGACTTTCCCCATCATAATGTGGACAGAAACTCCCTTGAAGCAAACCGAGGGCGGGCAATGCCGACATCTCACCCGGATTGGAATCCGTGACACAAGAAGAAAACCAGCAATTCGCCCCCGCGCTAAGCCCGGCTAAGACCACGCCTTCCTCCCACGCTTCTCGCAACAGTTCGTCCACCCCCCCATTCCCGCCACAACACCAGCATATTGCGCGTATTCCCTCCCCCGACGTAGATGATGTCCTGCGACAGGAGAAAATCACGCAAGTCTGCAACTTCTAAGCGAAACAGTGCCAGGCAGGACGGTTGGCAAGACTCTTTTTCAAAGAAACGTTTAAACCGATGGATATAGGGGCGAGAATCACCGCTCGCCGTCGGCACAAAACAGATGCGCGGTGTAGACACGCCCGCTTGCGCCAAAACATAACGGTCTAACAAAGGATTCCTCGGCTCCATGGAGAACCCGCCTCCACCCATGGCGATAATCTGCCTTGCGCGCCGCATTTACTCATTCCTCCCAAGCGGGGGAGTAATGATTTTGTTTTTCTTCACGCTCATTACGCCCGCGTTCGTTAAACGCACTTGGGGCAGATGGGTAGATGTGAGGAATTGCAGGGTGTAGATGGGGTCGAGGTGGGTATAGCCGGCCTCCCGAAGCCGTTCTGCCAATGCTTGGCACTGTGGGATCAGCTCTTCCAAGTCAAGATCGCTCATCGTCCCCAAAATGGGCAACGGCAAATAAAACCGTTCTTCTCCCCCTTGCAGCCAATAAATGCCCCCGTTTTGCGCTATCACATAATTGGCCGCCTGCGCCATCGCTTCGGCATCCTGGCCGATCACTAGCAAGTCGTGAGTGCAGGTGTAGCTGGAAGCAAGTCCGTCAATCCCTTGCGCAAACCCGCGTAAATAGGCGCCAGTCTTCCAATTTCCATTGCGATCAACCAAGAATACGGCCAACCGGTCATCCTCTTCAGGAACCAAGCGGGAGCCGACGGGAGAAGGGGCTGCCTCCATCGTTAATTTGGTTATCACGGCATTAAGCAAGTTTATGACAGGAACCGTTCCCTCTTCTGTGTGCGGAACCCGCCACTCATCCGGCGTCAACTGAAACCGCCCTCCCCATGCGCGGTAGCCCGCTGGAAGCACCGGTGGCTCAGTTCCCAGTGGGAATGACGAATCCACCCACTCCCCTTCGTTTAACACCTTGATCGGTGTCGGCACGTCCAAAGAGGCGAGCACATTGATATCCGCCAAGCGTCCTGGGGAGATACTGCCCAACCGTTCGTCCAGACGGTAATACACAGCCGGGTTGACAGTGACCATTCTGTACGCTTGAACAGGATCAACACCTTGCTCCAAAGCCAACTTTAGCAGATAATCAGTGAACCCTTCAGCCAAATAGGGCGGGGTAGCTCCATCCGTAGTCATCATCAACCGGTGCCAAGGAACGTCGCCATGCGCCAACAAGCCCGCCAGCAACTCAGGCAGGTCGGGCCGAATGGAACTGTGGCGCAAAGTAACCATGTATCCTAATTCCAGCCGGCGCCAAACCTCCTCGGGGGTGATGCTTTCATGATCACCTGTCACCCCCAACGCGGCTAAGCGGGAAAGCGTACGGGTTGAAGCACCCGGCGCATGCCCTTCGATACGCTTACCCCGACCCCAAGCGTCAAGCAGACATGCGTTTTTCTCTTTGTCCCCAGCCAACAGCGGCATCCAATCCGACAACTCCCCTGCTTGTGCAACATGAGGTGAACGCAAGATCGACTGCATCCGCTCCATGGAGAACAGCTTTGCCGATTCCGCCTCGCTCAGGTGGGTTTGCGAATCGAGCCGTCCCCACCACAAGAGTTTTACCGGAGAAGATTGCAACCCATCAAACAAAGTTAACAACTCAAACGCTTCTAATTGCATGAAGAAAGGAAGCGTATCACAAACCATCGTCGTCGTCCCGCGTTGGACAACATGGGAGGCCAACGTCAACGGCTGATAAATCTGGCACGGATGAGCGTGCGGCTCTATATACCCCGGAACCAACACGCAGCCTGACACATCATCTTCGCAACCCGCTCCCTCCAACAACAGCCCGCTTTCTTCCAGTTGCCCGACATATGCAATCCAGCGTCCGGCCAAGGCGATGTCTTTCTCCTCCAGCCTTCCCGTATGCACATTGAGAATTTGGCCCCCGCGAATAATGCGAGAAGGGGCTTTGCGGCCCATCACCACATCCAACAGGTTTTGATGCTCGGCCATTGTTCTTTTGATCACAATGATAACCTCCTTTGATGTGCAAATCCGTCCCCATCCAGTCAAAACATGGCAATCCCCAGTCGCATAGAAACATCGGCAAGGTAGCAAACTAACTCCCAAGCTACGGAAAAGCGAAAGGAGGAAGTCGGTTGATGAAGCAAAACGTGGGCACCATTGACGCCATTATCCGCATCACCTGCGGGCTGCTCGGACTAACTTGGTGCGCGGTCAAGGGCCGGCGAAACTTCCCCTACATGATCGCGCTTATATCAGCGCTAAAAGTAGCAGAAGGAATCACCCGCTATTGTCCGATGTTAGATATGTTAAACAAACGAACAACGTAAAATCGCTCACTTGTCGAAGTTTGCGCACAGGGAGATCGACAAACATTTATTTGTGAAGCAACGATTTCCCTGTCAAACCGCCTTGACACAAGCATTCAATATACAAGTAGAATAAAAATATAAAAAAACGAATACAAATCCCTTGCCTATATTCAGACTTTTTTGTATAATAGTTTCCAAGAATACCACGTAGAAAGTTGGTTCAGATCTAGATATTTTCAGATTATTGGATTACTTTCGACATCCATCTTCTCCTCCCTCCCATATTTCGCACAAATCGTAGTGGAGGAATGGACTTGTGCTCCAAACACCATGAACCAGCACTGACTAAAGACAACACTCCCGTGCCATCCGATTAAACCTCATGCAATGCCCATCACCCGGATGGCCGTTTCATAACGTCAAATAGGTGCACAAGGCAATACACGCCGATGCGCTTAAGTCACTGCCAAAAGTTATTACGCTGGCGGATGCCATGAAACCAATTAGTCGGAGGGGGTGCGGGATCTAGTCCCGATTCGCCGTTCGTCGTTCACGGCTAAGGCCGCACGCAAAATGAGCCAAAAGGTGACAACTTCAAGCCAATTTGCTATCTGTCAACCCGCAATGTGCAGTTGGTTGTTGATTAAATTTCGTCTATGCCTTAGAATCAAACTTAGAAATTTACTTAACTGAAAGAGTTGTTCACCTTTTTCTTGCAACGATTCGTCATACCCTAGATGAAATTTTAGCCCAATTGATTGAACAAGCGCAAACTGCAACATATTAGCTCAGACACCGTCTCTTCAAGTTAGCGTATTGAATCGACAAAAATCGAATATTAACAATCTTGCATACAAAATTCGTCATTTTTTATCGAAAAAAGCAGGACATCATGTAACATGGCGTCGAAAAAAAGAATTACAGATTTTCCTGAAGAGAGTAGTGGCAAATGCAATGGATCATGATAAAATGATTGCAAGAGGATGCGAACATATGATCGGCACATAAGAACGACACAACACCATTAAGGAGCGTGAGTGCAATGTCTCTTAGCGAAATGGAAAAAGAAACCGTGATTCAATTTGACGAATCCACAAACCTTGCTACTGTTTACACTGCCAGCTGGACAGTTGCTCGTTCCTTGAAAAAAGCTGGGTACCAACCAATAAAGAAATCCCAAGGTGGTTGGTGGTTTAAAATCCCCGTCAATGGCATCAGCATTCAAGGTGAAAAAGAGACAACGAAAATCGGTTGACTCAAAACCGATGAAGAACAACGAGCCCAAGAGGATGACTAGGCTCGTTTTTTTATAAGCCGTTTCAAAAGAAGCCGACCACATCCGTGATCGGCTTTTTATTATAACGCTCTGGCCGCAATATCAGTGCGATAATGCATATCCTTGAAAGAAATTTTGGCCAACTCCTGATAAGCTTTTTCCCGCGCTTTCCCAATATCGGCTCCTGTCGCGGTCACGCCCAGCACGCGTCCACCAGCAGTAACGACTCTATCTTCTTGCTGTTTGGTTCCGGCGTGGAACACCATCGTGTCTTCCCCCACCTCATCCAAACCGGTAATCGGCAACCCTTTTTCATATGAGCCGGGATAGCCACCCGCTGCTAAAATCACACAGACGGCAGCCTGCTCACTCCATTGTAGGGATAGCTCGTCCAATGTGCCAGCGATGACCGCTTCCATCACCTCAACCAAGTCGGTCTTAAGCCGCGGCAACACAACTTGGGTTTCCGGATCACCAAATCGGGCGTTGAATTCTATGACTTTGGGCCCATCCGCGGTGATCATCAGACCGGCATACAATACCCCTTTATACTCTATCCCTTCATTACGAAAAGCTTCGTGCATCGGCCAAATAATGGTGTCAATCGCTTGTTGCACCACTTTTTCCGGGATTTGTGGAACAGGTGAATACGTGCCCATGCCTCCGGTGTTCGGCCCTTGGTCATGGTCATACACCGGCTTGTGATCTTGCGCGACCACCATCGGCTTAACCGTCTTCCCGTCTAAGAAAGCCATCAGCGAAACTTCCTGCCCGCTTAAAAACTCCTCAATGACCACTTCGTTGCCCGCTTCACCAAACACCTTCTCTTCCATCGCATCGGCAATCGCCTGTTCTGCCTCGGCCACCGACTGCGCTACGACAACCCCTTTGCCCGCAGCCAAGCCATCGGCTTTGATCACGATGGGAGCACCTTGCTTACGCACATAAGCCTTCGCTTTCTCTGCATCAGTGAATGAAGCAAACGCGGCTGTGGGAATGTGGTATTTTTGCATCAATTCTTTCGCAAACCGTTTGCTCCCCTCGATCAACGCGGCTTGCTTGCGTGGGCCGAACACTTGGAGACCTTCCCGTTCAAACCGATCTACCACACCTAGCAACAGAGGCACTTCAGGCCCCACGACTGTCAGATCCACCCGTTTTTCCTGCGCGAAAGCGACCAAGCCGTCCACGTCTTCCACTGCAATCGGCACGCATGTGGCCAGTCCGGCAATGCCTCCATTGCCCGGCGCACAATAAATCTCCGTCACTTTGGGACTCTGCTTCAACTTCCATACAATGGCGTGCTCCCGTCCACCATTGCCGATCACCAGGATTCGCATTGCTTGTCCCCTCCCATCTCTCATTTATAACCCCGAACCCCGCATCTAAAGCCGGGAACGCATCAGGACAAGATCAAACTTAATCCGAACAATCCCACTGTCACCAACAAACAGATGAAGGACCACTCTTCCCGGTAAAAAAACCGTTTACGACTGCGGTAGGCCGCATCAGTGGTCAACACCCCGCCAACGATCAGCGCGATCATAAAGAAAATGCCACTGGCTGTGCGCAGATGCGCTTGCCAAATCTGTAGATTAAAATCGTATGTCAAATACGATGTAATGCCCGTCAAACATACGGCGATGACCATCCAACCAATGGCCCAAGCAAATATCCGCATAGGGTAACCCTCCGTCAGCGTTTTTGTCTTAGTATACGCATCAGAAGGGTACCTCGATACATAGCAAGAAGGTTCTTAGTGTTTGAAATGGCGCATGCCGGTGAAAACCATGGCGATGCCGTATTTGTTCGCTTCATCGATCGACTCTTGATCCCGAATCGAACCACCCGGCTGGATGATCGCCGTGATCCCCGCTTTGGCGGCTTGTTCTACCGTATCTTTCATCGGGAAAAAGGCATCGGACGCCAGCACGGCACCTTTTGCTTCGGCGCCAGCTTGGTTGAGCGCAATCACTGCCGAACCGACACGATTCATCTGCCCTGCGCCCACTCCCAAGGTGCGGGAATCTTTGGCAACCACAATCGCATTGGATTTCACGTGTTTAACCACTTTCCAAGCGAAGAGCAGCTGCTTCCACTCTTCTTCACTCGGCGCACGCTCTGTTACTGTCTCACACTGTTCCTGCGTCACTTGCCCCAGATCGGCTTCTTGCACCAAGGCGCCCCCGCCCACCGTCTGCACTTTGAGGCCAGCCGCCTGTTCAGTCAGCGAGCTGTCACCCCATTCCAGCAACCGCAAATTCTTTTTCGTGCTTAACAGCTCAAGTGCCTCTGGTGTGAAAGAAGGAGCAAGGATTATTTCAAGGAAAATTCCTTTCATTTGTTCCGCCGTCTCTTTGTCGATGGGACGGTTAGCCGCCACAATGCCCCCGAAAATCGACACCGGATCGGCTTCATACGCTTTTTGGTAAGCGGCCGAAATGGTCTTGCCGATCCCCACTCCGCATGGGTTCATGTGCTTCACCGCCACCACAGCCGGTTCGCTGAATTCGCGCACCAATTCCAAAGCTGCGTTGGCATCATTGATATTGTTATAAGACAACTCTTTGCCGTGCAATTGCTTGGCGGAGGCGATGGTGCCTGCTGCCGCCCGCGGTTCGCGGTAAAAAGCGGCTTGCTGATGCGGATTTTCACCATACCGCAACGCTTGCTGTTTGTTGTAGGTGACAGTCAATTGCTCTGGGAAGGTGATGCCGAGCAATTCATTGAAATAATTAGCAATCAACGCATCGTATGCCGCCGTGTGCCCAAATGCCTTAGCAGCCAACTGGCGGCGTGTCTCCAAGCTCGTGCTGCCATCCTTTTGCAATTGCGCGATCACTTCTTCGTAATCCGCGGGATCGACCACAACGGTGACATATTGATGGTTCTTGGCGGCGGAACGAACCATGGATGGACCGCCGATATCAATATTTTCAATGGCTTCTTCCACTGTGACGCCCGGCTTTTGAATCGTCTGCTGGAATGGATATAAATTGACCACAACGAGGTCAATCGCTTCAATTCCGTTTTCCTCCATCGCAGAGATATGCGAAGGCAAATCACGGATCGCCAAGAGTCCGCCATGAATTTTCGGATGCAACGTTTTGACCCGCCCATCCATGATCTCCGGAAAATGAGTCACTTCCGAAATACCCGTAACCGGAACGCCCGCCTCTTCCAGCACACGGTGCGTACCTCCGGTGGAGATGATTTCGATCCCCAGTTCAGCCAACTGTTTGGCGAATGAGACAATCCCGGTTTTATCTGAAACGCTGATCAACGCGCGACGAATACTCACCTGCAAATCCTCCCCATCCCTCATACCAGAGGGTTTTTGAAATGGCCGTTAGCCTTCCATGTCCGGCGTTTTGATGGCGCCGGTGATCCATTGGTAAACCACTTCCGGGTAAAGGCGGTGCTCAGCCTGATGAATCTTAGTGGTAAAACTCTCCAAATCGTCATCCTCTTCCAGCAACACAGGAACCTGCGCCAGAAGCGGTCCGGTGTCCATCCCCGCATCGACCAGATGGACACTTACGCCTGAGACCTTCACTCCGTAAGCAAACGCCTGCCCGATCGCATCCTTGCCAGGAAAGGCCGGCAACAGAGATGGATGGATATTCACAATCCGCCATGGATACGCATCAAGCAAAGTGGAACCGATCAACCGCATGTAACCCGCCAGCACAATCCACTCGATGCCATGCTTGCGCAGTTCAGCGAGTACAAACGTTTCATAAGCCGCTTTATCAGCAAATGTCTTGGGACTGACGCAAACAGCGGGAATGCCCAGCCGCTCGGCCCGCTCCAATACCTTCGCCCCCGGCTTGTCGCATACCAACAACCGGATAGGCACCGGCCACTTTTGGTCTCGCGAGACCTCCACCAGTCTCTCGAAGTTGCTTCCGCTACCGGATGCGAACACGGCGATACTCATGCCCAGACCACTTCCCGCGGACCCTCTGCCACCCGACCGATAACAAACGCCCGCTCACCGAGCTCCTGCGCCACACGTACCGCTTCTTTCGCTTCCTCGGCTGGCACCGCGATAACCATGCCCACACCCATGTTAAAGGTGCGGAACATATCTTCTTCAGACACTTGGCCCGCTTCCTCGATCCAACGGAAAATCGCCGGCACTTCCCAAGAAGACTTGTCAAGCTGCGCCTGGCATCCTTCAGGCAACATGCGGGGCACGTTCTCTATCAACCCGCCGCCGGTGATGTGGGCACCACCCTTGACCTGGAACTGTTGCATCAGCTCAAGGAATGTTTTCACATAGATCCTTGTCGGAGCTAGCATCGCCTCGCCCAATGTTTGCTCGGTTCCCGGTACCTTCGTCGCAAACGGGTAGCGACCATCATCTAACAATACTTTGCGCGCCAGCGAATAACCATTGCTATGCAAGCCATTGGATGCCAAACCGATTAACGCATCCCCAGGGCGAATGGTAGCACCCGTCAACACGCGATCGCGTTCAACGACACCGACGCAAAAGCCAGCCACATCATACTCGCCCTTGGCGTACATGCCCGGCATCTCCGCTGTCTCACCGCCGATGAGCGCGCATCCGGCTTCGACGCACCCGTCGGCGATCCCTTTGACCACCGCTTCCGCTTGTGCTGGAGCCAATTTTCCCGTTGCCAGGTAGTCGAGGAAAAAGAGCGGCTCTGCGCCTTGCACAACCAAGTCATTCACACACATGGCCACGCAATCGATCCCGATCGTATCGTGACGGTCGAGCGCAAAAGCCACTTTCAACTTGGTACCTACACCATCGGTCGCGGCCACGAGTACTGGCTCCTTGTATGATTTGAGGGCAAACAAGCCGCCAAACCCGCCCAATCCTCCCAGCACCTCATCCCTCATGGTACGGGCGACATGCTTTTTGATGCGATCCACGGTTTCATTGCCGGCATCGATATCGACACCAGCCGCTTTATACGCCTCACTCATCGTTTCCCCTCCAATACCAACTCATCTTCAAGGACAGTGGGGTATTCCCCGGTGAAGCAAGCAATGCAGTGGCCACGGTTTCGTTCACTCGCCGGACGGCCAATCGCACGCAACATGCCCTCCACACTGATAAAAGTGAGAGTGTCGGCCCCAATCTCCTGCCGAATTTCTTCCACCGTTTTTTGGGCGGCGATCAGTTGCTCCCGATCTGGTGTGTCGATGCCATAGAAACACGGATTTTTGACTGGGGGAGAGCTGATGCGCACATGTACTTCCGTTGCGCCAGCTTCACGCAGCATGGTGACGATGCGGCGGCTGGTCGTTCCGCGTACGATGGAATCATCCACCATCACCACGCGTTTGCCGGCCACAACCCCGCGCACCGCGCTTAACTTCATTTTAACCCCTTGCTCGCGCAACTCTTGGCTCGGCTGAATGAACGTCCGGCCCACATAACGGTTCTTGATCAAACCCAACTCATACGGGATACCGGTCGCTTCAGCAAAACCGATAGCCGCTGAAGTGCTGGAGTCGGGCACACCAGTAACCACATCCGCTTCAACTGGCGCTTCCTCAGCCAAGATTCGGCCCATGCGTTTGCGAGCCGCATGAACATTGACACCGCCGACGTTGCTGTCCGGGCGAGCGAAATAAACGTGCTCAAACGAGCAAATAGCCCGCTCCGCTTTAGGCGCGAAGGTCGTCGTCCGCATCCCCTCCGCGTCGAAAACCAGCATTTCACCCGGCTCGATGTCGCGTACAAACTCTGCCCCGATCACGTCAAACGCACAAGTCTCCGAGGAGAAAACGGTCGCCTCCCCCATCTTAGCCATCGACAAGGGGCGCAAACCATGGGGATCTTCCGCCACAATCAAGGTATCATTGGTCATGATCATCAGTGCGTAGGCTCCCACCAGCTGATTCAACGCCTCTTTGGCCGCCTCCACGATGTTGGGAGCCGAAGAGCGAGCAATCAGGTGCGCGATCACTTCCGTGTCAGTCGTCGTTTGAAAAATGGAACCCGACTCTTCCAATTCACGACGCAACTTTTTGGCGTTGACCAAATTCCCGTTGGTAGCAATCGCCAATTCCCCTTTGGCGTATTTGAACACCAAGGGTTGCGCGTTGGCAAGGCCGGTGCCGCCCGTGGTCGAATAACGCACGTGACCGATTCCGGTGGACCCAAGCAGTTGCTTGATATTGTTGTTGTTAAACACTTCCGTCACCAAGCCGGTGCCCCTTTGCACCGAAAACTTCTGGCCGTCAGTCGTAACAATGCCCGCGCTCTCTTGGCCGCGATGTTGCAAAGCGTGCAAACCGTAATAAGTGAGTTGGGCGGCGTCAGCATGGCCGATGATTCCAAAGACGCCGCACTCTTCATTCAGTTCGTCGAGGTCGAAGATGCTTTCATCGCGCATGGAATGGCTTCCTCCCACTGTTTGCTTAAATATGCAACATCCTGTTGAATCACCTGCTCACCATTGATGTGGATGATGAGCTCTTCCTTTTCCGTCACGGTGCCAATCTGCCGGCAAGCCACACCTTTGGCTTCAGCCAACTTCATCACATCCGCCACTGCGTCCGCCTTTACGCTCAAGATGACGCGAGATTGGCTTTCGCTGAAGAGATGGACAACCGGAGCCAAATCCGTTTCCAGACTAACCGCCGCTCCTCGGTTGCCGCAGATGCAACTTTCTGCCAGAGCCACAGCGATACCGCCTTCACTAACATCGTGCGCCGATTTCACCCAGCCGCTGCGAATCGCTGCCAAGACCGTCTGCTGCACAGCCAATTCCTTTTGCAAATCGCAGGCAGGTGGGCGGCCGCTGATTTGCCCCGTCACGACATGTTGCAATTCACTTCCGCCCAATTCGGCATAGGTGTCACCCAACAGCAGAATGACATCCCCGTCTTCTTTGAATGCTTGCGTGGTGATGTGTTCACGCTTTTGTACCAAACCGACCATGCCCACAACCGGGGTGGGGTAAATCGGATTGCCTTTCGTTTCGTTATACAAGCTGACGTTTCCGCCGACGACAGGCGTTTCCAATACCCGACACGCTTCCGCCATGCCATCGATCGCCTTGGAAATCTGCCAATACACTTCTGGCTTCTCGGGGCTACCAAAATTGAGACAGTCCGTGATACCAAGCGGCTCCGCTCCAGAACACACGACGTTGCGGGCAGATTCCGCCACGGCGATGCGCCCTCCTTGTACCGGATCAAGATACACATACCGGCCGTTTCCATCCGTGGACATCGCCAATCCCTTCTCCGTACCACGAATCACCACTACCGCCGCATCCGAACCGGGACGAACCGCGGTGCTGGTGCGAACCATATGGTCATACTGCTCATACACCCAGCGTTTGGAACCGATGTTGACCGAAGACATCACTTTCGTCAACGCGGCTAGCGGATCAATATCTGCCAGCTCCTCTTCAGGGCGGCGTTTTGCGTTTTCCTCATAATATTGCGGGACGCGTTCTTCACGCACATAGACCGGCGCATCATCCACCAGCGTATTAACCGGGATGTCTGCCACCAATTTGCCTTGATGGAACAAGCGATACCGGTTGCCTTCGGTTACGCGACCTACTACAGCCGATTGCAAGCCCCATTTGTCGCAAATGGCTTTGATTTCATCCTCCCGGCCAGCTTCTACCACCAAGAGCATGCGTTCTTGCGACTCGGACAGCATGATCTCGTAAGGGGTCATGCCCTCTTCGCGCTGCGGAACCAAATCGAGGTTCATCTCAAGGCCATGCTCACCTTTTTGCGCCATCTCCGCGCTGGAACAGGTAAGCCCCGCCGCACCCATGTCCTGAATCCCGATCAATATCCCTTTTTGCACCATTTCCAAACATGCTTCCAGCAAAAGCTTCTCCATGAAGGGATCGCCCACTTGCACCGCTGGTCGCTTCTCTTCGGATGACTCATTTAATTCTTCTGATGCAAACGTGGCCCCATGAATCCCGTCCCGACCGGTGCTTGCACCTACATAAATCACAGGGTTTCCTACGCCAATCGCAACGCCTTTTTGCAACTCATCATGGTTGAGAATACCCACGCACATCGCATTGACCAACGGATTGCCCTCATAGCTGTCTCCATCGAAAACCACTTCACCGCCAACCGTGGGGATCCCGATGCAATTGCCGTAATGAGCGATTCCAGCCACGACTTGTTCAAACAGGTATCGCACCCGCGGATTGCGCAAATCGCCAAAACGCAAGGAATTCAACAAAGCCACCGGGCGCGCACCCATGGAAAACACGTCACGAATAATCCCGCCGACGCCTGTAGCCGCTCCTTGGAAGGGCTCGATCGCTGAAGGATGGTTGTGGCTCTCGATCTTGAAGACCACCGCTTGTCCGTCACCGATATCAATGACGCCAGCTCCTTCGCCCGGACCTTGCAACACCCGCGGCCCTTCCGTCGGAAACTTCTTCAACAGCGGTTTGGAATTCTTATAACTACAGTGCTCCGACCACATTACGCTGTAGATGCCCACTTCCGTCCAGTTCGGCAGGCGGTTCAAATGACCGCATACCTGGTCGTATTCTGCATCAGTCAAGCCCATTTCCCGATATAACTTCTGCTCGCGAATCATCTCCGGCGTAGGCTCCAAGCCCACACGCTCGACTACTGTTTGTTCAGACCGCACGGCTATTCTCCTTCCAGTATTGAAGCATGGATTTGAAGAGATACTTTCCATCGTCCGAGCCCATCCAGTCAAAAATGGCCCGTTCCGGATGCGGCATCATGCCCAACACGTTGCCAGCTTTGTTGCAAATCCCGGCAATGTCGTCCACAGACCCATTGGGATTCTCCCCCGCATAGCGGAATACGATTTGGTTGTTCGCTTTCAGTTCAGCCAATGTCGCTTCATCACAGTAGTAGTTGCCTTCGCCATGGGCGATCGGAATACGGATCACCTGACCATTTTCATAAGCGCACGTAAATGGCGTTTGGTTGTTCTCGATCCGAATCGGTTGGATGTCGCAACGGAATTTCAGGTGGTTGTTGCGCATAAGCGCGCCCGGCAGAAGCCCTGATTCACATAACACTTGAAACCCGTTGCAGATCCCGATGACCAGCTTACCGGCCGCAGCCGCTTCCTTCACCGCCGCCATCACGGGAGAAAAACGGGCGATTGCCCCGCAACGCAGATAGTCGCCATAGGAGAACCCTCCCGGCAGGATGACCGCGTCAAAGGAGGACAGGTCAGTGTCATGGTGCCAAACCGGCGCCACCGGTTCACCCAAAATGTCTTCAACGGCGTGGATGCAATCATAATCACAGTTGGAACCCGGAAAAATAGGAACGGCAAACCGCACTTACGCCACCTCTTCCAATTCAAATGTGAAATTCTCGATCACTGGATTGGACAGCACTTTTTCGCTCAGCTCTTTGATTTGTTTCTCCGCCTCTGCGCGGCTTTCGCATTCTAAGAGCACTTCCACCCTCTTGCCGATCCGCACATCGCGCACGCCTTCAAATCCCAGCGTGTGTAGTGAACCTTTGACCGCAACCCCTTGCGGGTCCAATACGCTATCCTTCAAGGTGACATAAATCGTCGCTTTAAACATGTTATTTTCCTCCCAAACGATTCCAGATTTCGTGATAAGCTTCCACAACTTGTCCCATGTCGCGGCGGAAACGGTCTTTATCCAACCGTTCGCCAGTTTCCTTGTCCCAAAAACGGCAGGTGTCTGGAGAAATTTCGTCAGCGAGCAAAACATTTCCATCCCCATCCACACCAAACTCCAGCTTGAAATCGACGAGGATGATATTTAGTTCCAACAGAAACGCGGACAGCACTTCATTTACTCGGAGCGCCTGTTCCCGTAGCTGGGCCACTTGCTCTGGCGTCGCCAACTCGAGAACGGAGATATGCTCTTCCGTGATCAACGGATCACCCAGCGCGTCATCCTTGTAATAAAATTCGACAATCGTGTGTTTCAGTTTGGTTCCTTCGGCAATACCCAACCGTTTCGCCATGGTGCCCGCCGCAATATTGCGAACAACCACCTCAATTGGGATGATTTCTACTCTTTTTACCAATTGCTCAAGTGGCGAAATTGCCTTGATAAAATGGTTTGCAATCCCTTTTTTATTCAGCAATTCGAAGAAAAACGTGCTGATGCGGTTGTTCATCTCCCCCTTACCTTCCAAGGTGGCCCGTTTCTGATTGTTGAAGGCAGTGGCCGAATCTTTGTATTTCACCCGCACCACC
The DNA here is from genome assembly GCF_003003125.1 of Laceyella sediminis. Taxonomy (GTDB): domain Bacteria; phylum Bacillota; class Bacilli; order Thermoactinomycetales; family Thermoactinomycetaceae; genus Laceyella; species Laceyella tengchongensis. The sequence continues at coordinate 60,922 of NZ_PVTZ01000016.1, forward strand.
GCACTGTCTTCCGTCAAAAACAGTTGTTTCGCCTTTCCTTCGTACAGCATATCTCCTGGTCTCACAGCTGGTCGCCCCTTTAGTAGAAAAGTGGATGGTGAGGAGAAGAGCACAGCGTGCTACTTCCCCCCATGCACCTTGATAAGAGCTGATTGTAAATCATGCGGGTTTATGCCCGCACCATGAGCAGGTGGTCACTTCAAGCCCAGACGCGCGAAAATGGTATCTACCTGCGACAAATGGTAACTGTAATCAAAGCATTGTTCGATCTCTTCCGGAGACAACGTCTTGGAAATCAACTCATCGCTTTTAACAAGCGGTTTAAACGGTCGTTGCTCTTCCCACGCTTGCATGGCAAGGCGTTGCACACGGTCGTAAGCCTCTTCCCGTTTCAGCCCTTTGTTAATCAGACTGAGGAGCACGCGTTGTGAATAAATCAACCCGAAGGTGCGCTCCATGTTCCGCTTCATATTCTCCGGGAAGACGGTGAGGTCGCGCACGATGTTGGCAAACCGGTTAAGCAGGTAGTTGAGCAGAATCGTTGCGTCAGGGAGAATCACCCGTTCAACCGACGAATGCGAGATATCCCGTTCATGCCACAGCGGCACGTTTTCATAAGCAGAAACCATGTGTCCACGGATCACGCGGGCCAATCCGCTGATATTTTCGCATCCGATTGGGTTTCGCTTATGCGGCATCGCCGAAGACCCTTTTTGTCCTTTTCTGAAGGGCTCTTCCACTTCGCGGGTCTCACTCTTCTGCAAGCCCCGGATTTCCGTCGCGAACTTATCAAGTGATGTGGCGATCAGTGCCAAGGTCGCCATGTATTCGGCGTGACGGTCGCGTTGCAGGGTTTGTGTGGAAATCGGCGAAGCCTCAAGGCCCAGCTTCTCGCACACATACTTTTCTACAAACGGATCAATGTTGGCGTACGTACCTACCGCGCCGGAGATTTTGCCCACACGCACCGTTTCCATTGCCCGTACGAACCGCTCCCGGTTGCGCTTCATCTCCGCATACCACAGCGCCAGCTTGAGCCCGAAAGTCGTCGGTTCCGCGTGTACGCCATGCGTCCGGCCCATCATGACCGTCGTTTTGTGTTCTTCCGCTTTCGCTTTGATCACTTCGATTAAGTTATCAATATCTTTGAGCAGGATTTCGTTGGCTTGTTTGAGCAGATAAGAAAGCGCCGTGTCGACGACGTCCGTCGAAGTCAGGCCGTAGTGGACCCATTTGGATTCCGGTCCAAGTGTTTCTGACACCGCACGGGTGAAGGCGACCACATCATGCCGGGTATCTTGTTCAATCTCATGCACCCGGTCAATGTTCACCTTGGCGTTTTTGCGGATCTGCGCCACATCTTCCTTGGGGATGACGCCGAGCTCCGCCCATGCTTCACAGGCCAAGATTTCCACTTCCAACCAAGCTTCAAATTTGTTTTGCTCCGTCCAGATCTTTGCCATCTCTGGGCGTGAATAACGTTCGATCATTTGCTTGTCCCACCTTTTTAAGAAAACCTCATTGCTTACTAACAACCATTTCACCGCCGGCGCAAATACCGACTGCAAAAATGATTATCTATCATAAATAACCTTTTTTTCTTGTTCCGTCAAAGGTGGCCAGATTCCCGACGCGTCGATCCACGCGATTGCGCTCTCCAAATCATCCACCACCGTGACATGCCCCATCTTGCGTCCTTTTTTCGCCTTTTCCTTGCCGTACCAGTGCACTTTCACCTGTCCGGGCAACGAGCCGTACGCTTGGTTAAATGCTTCGCCATGCTCCCCCAGAATATTCACCATCACCGCCGGGGAAGTGAGCGTAGTCGGCCCCAACGGCAAACCGACAACAGCCCGTACAAATTGCTCAAATTGGGACGTGAGGCAAGCGTCAAACGTATAATGGCCGGAATTGTGCGGACGCGGCGCCAGCTCATTGACAAGCAATTCGCCGGACGCGAGCACAAACATTTCTACAGCCACCAATCCCACCACCCCAAGCGAGTCAGCCACCTGCTCAGCTAGGCGCACAGCCCGTTCAGCCACGCCTTCAGCCAGAGGTGCGGGAGCCACCGACATATGCAGGATATGATGACGGTGCAAATTGACAGAGGGCGGAAAAGCTTTCACTTCGCCATGAACACTTCGTGCCACCACGACCGAACATTCTTTTTGGAAAGGGATGAATTGCTCCAAAACCAAGGTTTTCCCTTGCTGAAACAGCTCAGCTGGCAATGCGGCCACGTCCTGGTCTGTTTTTAGCATCCACTGGCCTTTGCCGTCATATCCGCCTGTCGCTGTTTTCAACACAGCCGGAAGCCCCAGCTCAGCCAAAGCTTGCCGCAAGTCGGCTTCTGTTTCAACGGCGACATATGGTGCCACCGGAATGCCAGCCCGAGTGAGCGCTTCCTTCTCCATGAGGCGATGTCGCGTCAATTCAAGCAAGCGGCTACCTTGTGGAACCAACGTTTGCTGTTCCAGCTTTTTAACGATCTCCGGGTCGATGTTTTCAAATTCATACACGATCAGATCAGCGGCTTCTGCCAAGCGGCGTGCTGCCTCCTGATCATCGTAAGGGGCGCTTAAATGCCGGTCGGACACTTGGCCTCCGGGGCAGTCAGCCGCTGGGTCCAATGTGACGAAGCGGTATCCCAACTTTCGCCCCTCGAGAATCACCATGCGCCCCAGTTGCCCGCCTCCCAAAATGCCGATCGTCTGGCCGGGCTTGATTAAGCCCGCTGTCTTTTGCTTCATCGTCTCAATCATTTCAATTCACTTTCCTTTAGCACACGGCTACGGATTTGTTCACGCCGTTTGGCTAAACGCTCGCGCAACGCTTTGTCTTGAATGCCCAACATTTCCGCTGCGAGCAATCCGGCGTTGACCGCCCCGGCATCGCCGATGGCGACAGTTGCAACCGGAACACCCCCTGGCATCTGCACAATTGAAAGCAACGAATCCATCCCGTTTAGAGCGGATGTTTTGATCGGTACTCCGATCACCGGCAAAACCGTTTTTGAAGCGACCATGCCTGGCAGATGCGCCGCACCACCCGCACCAGCGACAATTACTTCAATGCCGCGCTCTTCCGCCGTTTCCGCGTATCGAAACATCTCATCTGGTGTCCGGTGAGCGGAAACGACTTTCGCCTCGTGCGGAATTTGCAACTCGGCTAAAACATCGCATGCCTTTTGCATCGTCGGCCAATCTGAAGTGCTCCCCATTATGACTCCAACTTTTGGTTTCACCATGATCCGTCTCCTTCTATCTATTCTTGATGAAGACAAGCCTAATCAACAGCCTTTCTTAGATGTGAGTGATAGAAGTCTACTACTTAGGCTTAGCTTCATCCGACTTTCTACAGACGATGATGTGGATGTGAGATTTCCTCCTCAACCACATATCCAGTGTAACAATGAACCCGTGAAAAAGTCAACGGTAAAAACGAACATTAACCAATCATAAACAATCAGCGTTCGTGTTTATATGTGATTTTCTGTTATCTATCCACCATGAAAGCGTTAAGATAAATAAATTCATGAACATTCCCTGATGAAATAAAAACGATTGATGTAGGTTTTCCTGTTTCTGAATGGGTATCAGATGATAAGTCGCCACCCTGGTTTGCGGCCAACCACCTGTCATTTTTGGAACTCTGGGTGCCCAAAAAAGATCCCCCCTCCCCACAAGCGTACTTGAGGGAGGGGGATTTTTTACCTATTTAGTCCAATGGCTGTGCTATCGCGGGATGAATCACCAGCTCCATAATACCGTTTTTTTTCCCAGTCAATCCAAATCGCGTTTACATTACCTATCTCCGTTGGCTCGCTTTCAAAACGGTGGCCCATTCGCGTCAACTCTTCCCGCGCTTGATCAGGAACCCCTTTTTCCCAACGGATGGTGGGATAACGAGAGCTGTAGATGCGTGGCTCTTCAATTGCCTGCTTCAAATCCAAACCCTTGCTCAGCTTATTAAATATCACCTGATAGACAGACGCGATAATCGTCGCCCCTCCAGGTGACCCCACCGTCATCAGCGGTTTTCCGTTTCGAAATATAATGGTGGGAGTCATGCTGCTCCGCGGTCGTTTATTCGGTCGCACTTCGTTGGGGCCTCCCGACTTAGCGTCGAAATCAGTCAGCTCATTGTTGAGAAAAAAACCATATCCCGGAACCATGATGCCCGTACCGAATTCCTGTTCAATCGTGGTGGTGTAAGACACCAGATTCCCCCAACGGTCAGCCACCGTGAAATGGGTGGTCTGTCCGCTTTCCTGGTCCTCCCATACATCCGACCTCATCCCCTTTTCTTTTTCATACTTCCAGGGGTCGCCCGGTTTCACATCCTTGTTAGCTTGCTCCCTGTTGATTAGCGCAGCTCTCTCGGCAATATAACGCGAATCCAGCATCCCTTTGATGGGAACATCAACAAACTCGGGATCCCCCAGATAAGCGGCCCGATCGGCATAAGCTAGATGCATTGCTTCGGTGAACAGATGGTACTTCTCTGCAGAACGCAAATCCACATCCTTGGCATCCACGCGTTCCAACAGCTTTAAGATATGAAGAACTGCCACACCTCCCGAACTGGGCGGAGGCATGGTAGCCACTTTTACCCCATTCCACGATCCCCAGAGCGGTTTGTCGATGGTTACTTCATATCGCGCCAAATCGGATAACGCCATTGCTCCGTTCCGCTTGTTCACTTCCTTAACAAGCGCTTTTCCAATAGGCCCACCATAAAACGCGTCAATCCCTCTCGCTTTGATCAAGCGAAACGTGCGGGCCAAGTCGCGTTGCACCAACCAATCCCCTTCTTGTAGGGGTTTCCCATCAGGCACAAATAAATCGCGCGCCGCGGTTCGGGACAGCCATTCCTGATTCTCAGCGATGGACCGAGCCAGCGTTCGGTTCACCCTAACCCCTTTTTCCGCCAATCGGATCGCCGGATCGATCAACTCCTCCAGAGGACGGGTACCCCATCGGTTTAGCGCTACATCAAGCCCTTTCAATGTGCCGGGAACGCCGACAGCATACCCTTCATGCGCACGGACGGAGAAGGGGATTTCCTTTCCATTTTCATCTAGAAACATCCGGGGGTGGGCCGCCATAGGTGCCCGTTCACGGCTGTCGACAATGCTTACCTGGCTCCTATCTGCATCATAAACCATCATAAATCCGCCACCGCCGATGCCAGACATCATCGGCTCCACCACATTGAGAGCAAATTGAATGGCCACTGCCGCGTCCACTGCATTGCCCCCATTGCGCAACACATCTGCCCCCACCTTTGACGCCAAAGGATGGGCTGTCACCACCATTCCGGTTTTGCCAGTTGCCATCCCGTCTCCCGCCGCTAAGTCCTGTCCATGCAGCTTCATCTTGGCTGGCGATTCGACAGTCATACCCAAGACGAGAAGTAGACTCAGCCCGATGGCAAAGCACACTTTCCTAAGCCGCAAATAAATCCCCTCCTCGTGTTTGGTCGATGGCTCCACCATAGAGGTTCACGCGTGGATGACGAAAAAAGCGACGGCGTGCCTGCCGTTCATTCACAGCCAAGTTGGCAGCACCTCTTACAAGAAAGAACACAAAAGCGTGATCACCGCATTTCTGTGCAGACGACAAAGCGGGGATAAAGTGTGTTTGATATATGAGCCAACTGCTCCAAAACGGTTATCTCATCGTATTACCTGCCCATCAGCGTTTAAGATTTTTTTCAGCATCCCCACCCATCAGCCTAATTTGTCAGATACACCCGAAGGTAATGCAAACAACGCCGCCATTTCGTTCATCCAACTTTTAATCAACCTGATATGAAAATTTTATTCGAAATTTACAGATAATAATTCCTTCTTGATTTTTTATTTGTATATCTCCATCCTTATTCCTAAACAATCTTACAAGTGGCAGGCATTCACGTCCTTTGTTTCCTCAAACCACACCTCAATCCAATCAAAAAAGCATGGCTCCTCATTCTTAAAACATCAACAGCGATTGACTGTGCCGGCACTTATACTGACTGGCCTTACTATCTCTCATCTCGCTAAACATCCGTCCTCTTCTACCAACTTGACTGTCTTCCCTATCTGTTGACTGACTAGATGACTAGCTAGGTTGTCCACAGATCGCGTCAATCATCTGTGCTAGCATCGGCAATACCGCCCGATCAAGACCACGAACAAAGCAAACATCTTAGACTGGCTATGCGTTGTTTTTGGATGCAGAAAAGCTGCTACAACTAGATATCAATCATTCCGCTCTTACTTCCTTTTCTAACTACATATAGGTTTGGTCAGAAAGATATTTTGTATCTAGACAACGATCTATCATCACCTAGATCCCTCATCCAAAGTGGGACGAGAGATCATTCTGAGAGTGATAGGGAGCAATGCAAAATGAAAAAGCCCTGTGAGTGAATAACCCCAGAGCGATTTAAACAGGATATGATCTCCATTCTTATTTTTAATAATAAACAAAAAACAAAACGAAAATGATCAAGCCGGTTCCAAGTAATATAAAATAAATTCTCGTAAAAATAGGGGGCAACTTTATAATCAGTACATATACAATCATCTTCAGAAAGCTAGTTGGATCAAGGTCAAATCTCATCATTTCTTTCAGTTCTTCTATCTGTTTCCGTGACATAAATATACCTATACCTATTAATATCATTCCAACGATGATGAAAAAAATATGATAACCACTCATAATACACCTCGAACAGATTTTTTTGTTTTTTTACTATACGTCCGCCATATGCACATTAAACACCTTGTCACTTGCTCTCAAAATGGCTCTAGCCATTGAACCACCGATTGCACTTATAATGAAAACCCATAGCCAAGATAGTCGTAGCCCTTTCATAGAGAATTTCTCAATACCCGTCAAAATCTACTTTTTGCACCGAATTGTTAGTAACATACCCCTTGTATCGTGTTAGTAGCTTGTTCGGGTCTCCTCGAATATGTTCTTTGAACGGTCTTTCGGATCTAGATGATCAGATCCGCTCTGTAGATAACTCCATCCTGTTTCCTTAATGAAAGCCAGTGTACATATAGGGGTTTACGTCAGTACTCGTTTGGTTGACTCAATTCCCAAACGCGTCATAACACTACATCTGTGTTATCAGTCGGTACCACAACATCTCCATGTCCATTTCAGTGATCAAAATAGGTCGCTCCACTACGAGTCATGCTTATTGTTTTTGCGCCATAGGTATAGTTCGCTAGAACGGATTCGTTTTTGATCCGTTTCTTAGATGAGATGTGGAAGAGATGTGAATATGTGTGTGTTTGCATGGTCTCAGCTATACAAAGAGCTTTTAGCACCCCAATGATTGGCTAAACGCCTGGATGAGGACACCGGAACAACTCCGAGCCATCCACCCATGCGACGAAGTTATGTACATGAGAGAGCTCTGTTTCCCTGTCCTAAGCAAGAGTGAACTTGTTTCCGAACGACTCTGCCCCTTGGCCACTCGCAGTGCCATCTGATGAAGTCACTTACCAACACAAAACAAAGCAAAAACCCCACTTCATTCTGAAGTGGGGTTTAGTGGCCTGGCAACGACCTACTCTCCCAGGGCTTAAGGCCAAGTACCATCGGCGCTGGAGGGCTTAACTTCCGTGTTCGGTATGGGAACGGGTGGGTCCCCTCCGCCATCATCACCAGACGTTATGTTGTTGTTCAAGGTGTGAACCACACCCTGAAAATTAGATTGGAATAAAGCGTGTTGCAAGATGAAGAGATGAAGTAGGATAAGCCCTCGACCGATTCGTATCCGTCAGCTAAACGCATTGCTGCGCTTACACCCCGGACCGATCAACCTCGTCATCTACAAGGGGTCTTACTTCCACAGGGGAATGGGAAATCTCATCTTGAGGGGGGCTTCGCGCTTAGATGCTTTCA
>NZ_PVTZ01000017.1 GCF_003003125.1 Laceyella sediminis
CATTTGATTTTGACTTCAACCGTTCGAGTTTAGTTGAAAAAGGGTGAAAAAGCGAGCTTAAGATACACTCTGTCCAAAATTAAGGGGTTAATCCGCTGTCACTTGCAAGATACAATTTCAATACCACTATGGTTTCAACTAAACGATCGAAGTGGACGAGGACTTATACCAGGAGGACTGAATTTCAATACCACTATGGTTCCAACTAAACGATCGAAGTGGACGAGGACTTATACCAGGAGGACTGAATTTCAATACCACTATGGTTCCAACTAAACAATAGATGGGTCTTTTGTACTTGTCCGTACACTCGTATTTCAATACCACTATGGTTCCAACTAAACTGGTGCGTTCTGCGGTAGACGCGATCGCCCGCAACGCATTTCAATACCACTATGGTTCCAACTAAACCTGCTGTATAAGTCATCGACTTTGCATTCCAATAGTTCATTTCAATACCACTATGGTTCCAACTAAACCCGTATGTGAACGCCAGTCATCTCAAGCACTTTCATTATAGCAAAAGCCGAAAATGTCTGTGAACCTCTGATAATGCAAAAACCCCGGGAGGTTCACAGACTTTTTAGCGAGTGAAAGCGTCTCGGAGCTGCGACTCCATAACCATTTTCTCATTGCTCCACTTGTGCATCGACGCTCTACGGGAAAAGGCCGCCGCTTCATTCCCTCTTTAACAATACATTGTATATAAAAAGGGTTATCCAAGGCCTTATCTAAACAAATAAATAGACAGTTTCTAAGTGAGCAAACAAAGGTATATCCTATAAAAGAAATATTACAAAGACGACAAGGAGCGAAAACATGACAAATATCCGTTTACACTCAATTTCAAATCCAAACCCAGACAAAAACAAAAATGAAGATTTAGTGAGTTCTTTTCAGAATGTTTATTGGGTATTAGATGGTGCTTCTGTACCAAATGGACTTAAGGTTCCTAGTAAAATTGATACGAAGTGGTATGTTGAACAATTAGATAAAGGTATTAAAAAAGCACTAACCTCCTTTGCCGAACCTTATCATCTTAAAGAGATTCTTCACTATGCTATTCAATACGTACTTGATCATTCTAATCTAAGGGAGTATCGTTCAGTCGCCAATTTTGTTTTACCAAGTAGCACTGTCGCTATGGTTAAAATCAACAATAAACAGATGGAATACCTGGTGTTGGGGGACAGCTATATAGTTACAGATATAAGTGATTCAATTCGCTGTTTCACAGATAATCGTTTAGAAAAGGTCGGTGTGGAAATGAGAAGTGAAATCAACCACCTTTTACAAAGTGGCAATGGCTATCATTCAGACTCAATTAACAATATTAAAATGAATCTGGTAAAATTAGAAGTGTCATCCCGAAATCAAATAGATGGTTACTGGATTGCTTCAGAAAAACCCGACGCAGCTTATCATGCTATGACAGGAACATTGGCAATCAAAACAAAGGGTAAACACGTTTTATTGATGACTGACGGCTTTGCTAGGGCTGTAACAACATTAGACCTTTTCAAATCTTGGGGAGAATTACTCAAGTTCGTGAATAATTATGGGCTTGATAAATGCTTAGATTTGATCAGGAGCAAAGAATCAGCTGATCCTCAAGGACAAACATATCCACGTTTTAAACAATACGATGATGCCAGCGCATTGCTAATCAGCATCAACTAACCACCTACTGATAAAATGCCGGAGGATTGATTTTACTTGGAAAACTTGTTAGACAAACTGGATTTGATCCTCTCTCTGCTGATCAACTTACTACTTATAGGTAGTTGGATTTTCACACAACTCATGGAATGGAGTAAAAAAAGAGTAGTCGCTCGCTTTTTTGGGGCAGAACGTATCACTATCTACTTTCCAGGTAGAAATTTAGGGCGAACAATGCCTGTAATTGCAGCAGAGGATTTTTATGCTGCGTATCATTTGGCCGAATTTCTGCGCAATCATCGTATAGAAGTAAATCTAAAACATATTCCTGTTGACGCAAATATTAATTTCGAACCAGGTTCCATTGTCATCTGTGGTCCTAAATCCTCTCCTAGAACTAAAGAGATTCTTTCTACAGATCCCTATTACAAATTTAAAGAAGAAGGTGGGTTGTGGAAATTTATTGATACAACCACTAACAATGAGCTTCTATCCCCATCTGACAAGCAACCCGCCGAAAATATAGACATTGCCTATTTTGGTAGACTTCAGTTAGGTAAGAATGATCCCAACTTTGTCACAATGATTGCAGGATTGCATGCAATCGGAAGTTACGGAGTTGTCCATTATATAACCAACCTGAAAGTCTTAAAACAAATTGACAATGAAACCGGTAACCAGCGTTTCTCCACACTCATTTCAACATATTATGATCCTCAATCCATGAATATCCTCTCAAGTGGTTTACAAATGCCCTTAAAAAAGCATTAGTTCACCAAATTTGAATTTCTAATTTTTACAATTGTTGCAGAGTAGGATTCCCTATTCTGCAACAACTAACACCCATTTTCTGCAATCTATATCAATAGTAATCCAATCCGCAATCATTTTTCAATTATTTTCCTGATTTAAATTATTTAGGTTAAATTTATACAAAATCCAATACAATCGGGCTATTACTGATCAATCAAATTTCAGCGGCTCTCCTTCTTTTAAGCTACACCATTTAAATCACACGATGTTATTCCTTTTTATTCCAAACAACCTCACTTCGATATATAATGGTGGCAATTAAGGAGGGAGCAATGTATGACTGATTTGTCTCAAGATCTTATTCGCTATATCATAAAAAAGAGACGTAAAGAAAAAAATCTTCGTTTAGAAGATCTAAAAGATCGCAATATCTCTATTGCAACGATTAGTTTTATCGAAAATGGCGAACAAAGAGTTTCACAGGAAAAACTGCACTATTTACTAACAAAATTGAATATCGATCCAGCTTCTTTAAAACATTTGATTGCAGAAGAAGCAGAGAGAATCGAAGAGCTTCGGTTTCAGCTTGACTTTATTGAAGCCTTATTAGACAACAATGAAACAACAATAATTTATGACTTATTACTAGGTACAAAGTTAGAAGACTTTCATCCACTTGCACCACATTTTCACTACCTGATGGGATTGGCTCACTTAAAAAAACAAGAATGGCACAAAGCAGAGCATTTCTTTCAGCGAGCTATATTATTATGCCGACACCATTCACTCAATCCGTCGGATAACATCATTGCTCTATGCTTAAAAGAATTAAGCACTTGCGCGTATCATCAAAATGACTTGGACCAAGCATTGTCCTTTGTTAATCAAGGTTTAGAGGCCTTTCAAGCAGATAAAGAACGAAAAGAGGTTCGATATATTCTGTTAAGTAATAAAATTTTGTATCTGCTAAGAGCAGGACAAACAGAACAAGCGAGTCACTTATTAAACCAGATTTGGCCACTTATCCAAGAAATTGAGTTAACAAGGGTTACCTTGAACTTATATAAGTTCAGAGCCATCTTACTCAGAAAAAGCAAAATGTTCTCGGAAGCCATTGCCTGTTGCAAAGAGGGAATTCGGAAAGGGAAAAAGAACCTTTTCTTGAGTCGTACCTATGATTTGCTTAATGTGTTAGGTAGCATTTATCTACAGCAAAAAGCATATGGTAAAGCTGCTTACTATTTTGAGTTAGTGATTAATAATGACAAAGACGTAAAATTTCCCCGCAGACATATCGATGCTCATACATACCTAGCCATTTTACATGATGGTCAACAAAACTGGAACAAAGCAGAAAAACATTTAGAACAAGCCATCGAGTTAGGCAAAAAGCTAAATGATGCCTATCGTATAACCAAAGCCTACATTGTTCGTGGAAACAACCTTAAAAATCAACTCCATTATGATGATGCAGTTGCTTCATACAAACAAGCTATGATTTTGGCTCAAAATCACCATTACAAATCAATGGAAGCAAAAGCATTGTATTTAATGGCTGAATGTTATGATAAGATGAAAGAAGAAAAAGAATTTACTGATTCGACCAATCTTTTGTTCTTCCTGTTGAAAGAACTAAACTTTAAGGGGGACGAGGATGACATCTTTGACGTTTGCTAAATTTTCTAACAGCAGATACGGTGATGATGATACAGATACAGATTGAGTGAACCTGCACCAAGCAAGGGCTTGGTGCTTTTTATGTATAAAACTTGATCCAACCCCAACTATTTACAATGCACACACCCAAACAGAGACCATTTTATACTCGATAAATAATATCTTGCGACAAACCAACGAAATATAGGTTACAAAACGCACATTTTGTTACGTTGATAAATATAATCTTACATAACACCCATTCAATCACCTCATTAATGACATCCAAACCCCGCGAATCGATGGTCATCCAACTGACTATCAAAAAAAAATTACAGAACATGAGAAAGGTTTTTATAAACCTAAAGAAGAATAGTCCTTATGTGCAGACGGCCATCGGCGGAAACTCCTTTTCCCTACAAGTGAAGAGAATGGATAACAGCGTTGGTGCGCAGGCCCTTCAGCAAGCGGGTTGGGGGAATGGTTTGACTTCAAAATTTAAAAACAGCACAAAGAGCCAGGTCTTTTATGAATAAATACACACGTCAGCTCTACGATTATCATACCTGGGCTAATGCAAAGATGTTTGAACATTTGAAAGAGTTGCTCACTGACCTCTATCGCCGGGAGTTTGAGACGGGATTCTCTTCTCTGTCAAAGGTGTTGTCACACATGTATGCGGCGGATCAGATTTGGTTTGGCATCATGTCTGGCGGCGACATGATGGCGGTGTTGGCGATGGGGGAAACTTTTCAAGAGCAGGCTGAAGCGGCCAGCATGGCTGAGCTGGAAACGATGTTTGTGGCGTTGAGCCAGCAGTATCGCGCATTTTTTGAACGTCAAGGCGATCTGACTCAATCCATCGTGCTTGAACATGCTCATATCGGGAGAATGGAAACCCCACTCTATGAATTGGTGCAACATACTGTCAATCATGGCACCTATCACCGTGGCAACATCATGACCATGTTGCAACAATTGGGGCATCCATTCACCTCGATGGACTATATTTATTATCTGCATGCCAAAGCAACAAACGGATAGCGGCTTCTTCGCCACTATCCGTTTGTTTCACATCCAGGTAAATTTGTTTGGGTCCACTTGGGCCAAAAACGGGGAAACTTCTCCCTGCACATAGAGGAATAGCCGGTGCATGGCCCGTGTGCAAGCCGTGTACAAACGTTTCCGGTCGCTTTCTCTGCTGTAATTCTCCTGCGAAAAGTTGTAAATCACCACCGCGTCAAATTCAATGCCTTTGGCCAGGTACACCGGAAGGATCACCACGCCGGATGCCAACTCCTGGTCTTCTTTATCAACCAAAGTGATCGGCACATGCCCTTGCAGCCTAGCATACGTTTGCACGCATTCTTGATGGCTTTTGCAAATGACGGCCAGCGATTCATATCCCTCAGCTCGGATGGCTGCGATATCTTCATGCAGTTTGCGCGCTAAATCCTCCGGTGCTGCCAACTTTCGCACCACTGGCAACGGCCCTTCCCGATTAAACGGCGTCACGGGTTTAGCATCAGTCAGCAATTCACGGGTAAACGCGACGATTTGCGAAGTGGATCGATAACTACGGTTCATCTCGTATTGCTGGGCTTCTCCTTCAGCAAATAAGCTTGTCATCTGCTCCAAACCTGATTGACGCGTTTGGTGCGGCAAGATGGCTTGGTTCCAATCCCCCAAGACCGTCAGCTTGGCCATCGGAAACAGAGTCCGCATCACTTGCAATTGGAACGGCGAATAATCTTGCGCCTCATCGATCAGCACATACCGGATATCCATATACCGGCGGACGCCGTGAATCAATTCCTGCAAATACAAAAGAGGCGTGATATCCTCATAGGGAATGGTGCCTTCTTGAAAACGGCGTCGCGTATAAGCGCAAATTTCCAGCCAATCTGTAGGGATGTCCTCCCTTTTCGCAAACCGCTCCACCATGCCTTCTACAAAGAGCTGTTGATACACGCCATATACATCAACAAACGCGAGTTGCTTTACCTGTTTGCGAAGCGGCGCGAACCGCTGACGAACCACTTTCTTGCGCAAAGTCGACTCTGCTTTGTGGTGCTCTCCCGGATCAGCATCGCCCCAGATGCTGGACTTGTACGCCCGATAATAATCTTCCTTTTCGAGGAATTCGACTTCCTCTCCTACCCAATCGTCCCAGATGCATTGTTCCGCCAGCCGCTCCAATTCATCTAACAACCAGGCGCGCATCATCTGCACCCGGCTGGCTAATTTGGCATCGGGGGCATGTGTGTAAAATCGCTCTTCCATCTGTTCACGGGAAACCAGCACCCGGCCGTTTAGCATGATATCCCGAAATTGCATACCGTCTTGCTCCAACCATTGTTTGTACCCTTGCAACAAGTGGAAAAAGCAAATAGAAGACTTATACCGAATCCCACTCATGCGGGCGGGTAGCGCTGGATCAGATTCATGGGTGAGCACATGTTCCAGCTGGTCAAATGCGTCTTCGATGTGAAACGCATTTCCCAACCGGTGTTCCGCATACTTTTGAAACGTCGTCTGCTTGATATTTTCTTCACCCAACTCCGGCAAAACATTGGAGACATAGCTCATAAAGACCGGATTGGGCGAAAACAGAAGCACTTGCGAGTGGGACAGCCAAGAGCGGTGCTTATAGAGCAAATAAGCGATCCGTTGCAGGGCGACCGATGTTTTGCCGCTTCCCGCAGCCCCTTGCACAAACACCGCCTTGCTGCGGTCGTCGCGAATGATGCGGTTCTGCTCCGCCTGGATCGTCGCGACGATATTTTTCATCTGTGTGTCGGAGCGTTGACCCAACACTTCTTTGAGAATGGTATCGCCGATCACTGCGCCCATGTCAAATGCCGATAACAGCTTGCCGTCTTTAATCAGGTATTGCCGTTTTAAGTGCATGGTTCCCTGAACCGTCCCCATCGGCGTCTCATATTCAACCGGCCCCGGCATCCCGTCATAATACATGTTAGCAATTGGGGCCCGCCAATCGTAAACCAAATGGGCATCCGTCTTTTCATCAAAATACGAAGCGATGCCGATGTAAATCTCTTCCGTGTTGGTTTCTCCCGCTTCGGTGAAATCCACCCGGCCAAAATACGGCGATTTCACCATGCGCTTCAGCACATGAAAGCGGCGGCGATCCCGCTCTTGTCTTCGTTCTTGTTCAGACATCACCCGCGCTTGCTGGGTGATACTCGCCACCGTTTCCAAGGCGTCCTCCGCAGTGGCCATGTTTACGGTCACATCTTCCCAAAATTCCCCACGCCAGACGCGCAAATCTTCACCTTGGGTAGATAGCTGCTTGCTCAGCTCGGAGATCGCCTCATTCATTTCTGTGAGCACATGTTGTAAACGCCGTTCTTCCAATTGCCATTCCTCTTTGCCTATGGACATCCTATCCACCGCCTGTATTTGCCGAGGCGCATCTTTTCTCAACCCACTTTTCCAGACGCTCCCCGGTCTCAATCTACAAATCAAGGTTTTCACAACAAGTTCGCTAAAACCCATACGCTTCCTTCTAGTACTATAGTTGTAATTTTTTGAACTTAGTATAATATAAAGATAATGAATTCACTACAACTAGCTGATGAGGATTTTTTATGGACTTTCAAATGGATGAACAACTTGTTGAACATAATGGAATAGATGCTTTGAACTGGTCTGCTGAATTTGAAGCATTAGCCAACCGGATTGGTAAACAGTTTCCACGTGTGGAAGAGCGGCAACGTTGTCGCGCTTATCTATTGGGATTGCTGAGTTCTGTTGAACGAAAAAACGGTTGGCAATTAGCTGAGTATACGGGTGTCTCGACTCCATACGGCATTCAGCATTTGCTGGGAAGAGCGCGATGGGACGCTGAAGCCGTTCGCGATGACTTGCAACAATATATGTAAGAACATTTATCTCATCCTGAGGCGGTTGTAGTAATAGACGAAACGGGTTTTCTTAAAAAAGGTCAGAAGTCTGTAGGAGTTCAACGTCAATATAGCGGAACCGCTGGTCGGATTGAAAATTGTCAAATGGGAGTATGCTTAAGTTATGCCAGTCCAAAAGGAGCCACCTTGATTGACCGTAGTCTCTATCTTCCTAAAGCTTGGATAGAAGATCCACAACGTTGTGAAAAAACTGGGGTACCAAATCATACAGAATTTTATACCAAACCTCAACTTGCACGCCAGATGTTGCTCAGCTGTCCGTAGTGGCCCCGACCTGCAGCAAGATTACACGGAATGATACTTGAACAAAGCGCCAACATCATCGTTGGCGCGTTTGCTGGACTGAAAGACGGTGAATAACAATTATTTTTTTATGTTCCGCTTATGAGATTGGCGATTAAGTAGACCGCCACACCCCAGATGATCAGGGCGGAGATTTTGTTGATGACGCCCAAGACCCTGCCGGATGAATCCAACTGTCCAACCAGTTTCCCACACAGGGCCAGTCCAAAAAACCATATCCATGAAACGGCTACACAGGCGAGGCTAAACACCCATTTCTCCATACCCTCATATTGGATGGAACTGGTTCCAATGACCCCGATCGTATCAAGGATCGCATGGGGATTCAACAAGGAAACGGAAGCGGCAAAGGAGATTTGTTGCTTGGTGGACATCCGTTCCGCTTGGCCCCCGACTGGATTGGGTTTAGACTTCCATACGGTCCAACCCATATAGAGCAGGAACAGGATCCCCACCGAGAATAAAATGAGTTGGAGCCATTCGATGGTGAGAATGATGACAGAAACGCCCAACACCGCCAAAGAAATGAGCAACGTATCACAAATCGATGCGGTGAGGATGACTGGCAAGGCCCGGAAGAAGCGGGGTTGGGTTGCGCCTTGGTTAAATACGAACACGTTTTGCGCGCCCAACGGCAAAATAAGGCCGAACGCGAGAATCATGCCATGGATCAATGCTTGAATCATAGGTGAAAACCCTCCAGTTAATTTAAAAAGAACAGGTTGAACCTGTTTCTTCACATTCATCTAATGGAAGCATTAGGCTGGCCGATGGTTTGTGTTGGTCCAGTGAATACAGCGAAGAGCAGATCACACCGGAGCCGAGTAGGTCCGCCAATTGGCGCAGGGCCAGGGTGGCTCGGGATCGATCCTCGGCTTTTGCCCCATCCGCAAAGAAGATAGCGGTGCGGGTCGCCTCGGTTATCTTGGTCGCTTCTGCATCGCGATGATTCCAATAAGCGCAGAGGATGCGCTTTTTGTCGGCATACACCACGGCATCCGCATCCAGTGTGAGAGGAGTCTGCATGCCGATGCCATAAAACAACTCACCCCCCGCGCTCAACCGCAGGATGATTTCATCCCGCACCGTATCCAAATCATACGCGCCCATGCATAGTTGATAGGACAAGGAAATGGCATTGTACGCATCCACCACCGGATGGATCCCAAAGACCGGCTTTTGTTTCACCGCCCGTTTATAAAGGCTTTCAAACGAACACAGATATTTGCTGGGTTTGATGCCCATAGATTGATAAACGGCCCGCCAACCCGTACTCACTTCCTTAGCCCGGTCGTGGTCGATGCGAGTTTCCACCGTGGCGAGATAATCTCGAATCAATTCGTGGTTCACGCGATGCAGGTTGGATGCCAGCATAAAATGAACATTGGCGTCGGGATAGCGCTGGACTATTTTTTCATCCAATGATACATGAAAGGACTTCATTGCGGTTCAACTCCATCTTTCATAAGAGTATGATTGATGGCCGGAAACCCTTGTCCCCATGAGGGCCAACAATGAGCGAAACGCATGGGAACATTCGGATTTGGGGCCATCGGTTATTTGGTGCAAGGTTGCTTAATTCAATTTTGCAAAGCGGCCCCCGATGTCTTCAATGACGGAACGCACCCCCGGCAGCAATGACTTGAAGTATCCTGAACAATGGTGCGCTTCCCTGTATTCAGGCAATTCCATTAAAATCAAATGCGCCTTCCTCAAATTGTAGTGGGGAACGGCAGGAAACAAATGATGCACCAGATGATAATTGTCATGATGCGGATGAATGAGAAATCGTTCAATGGGGTTACCAAACGTATTTCTGCTGGATAAGAGTAAATTTGTGCTTTTTAAACCGGAATGTTCCGCCATTTCCGCCCAATACCGAAGCACCTGAAAGGTTGTTAACAGGGGGACAAACCAGAATAAAATCAAGTCCATCCAAAAGTCAAACAGAATGGAGCTTCCTATGATTACAATCCAGTAGAGAAAGCGACTCCATTTTTCCGTCAAGCTCTCATCTTTGGAAAAGAGGTTCACACAAATTGTCCCATATATGTATTTGGGCACATGAAGCAAAAAAATAGGTTTGACGACATGGGCAAACAAAAACTTCCATGGGTCTTCTTGGGGCTTGTCCAAACCAACTAGCTCATAGCGCTTAGTGTCAGGGTCTTTCTCGGTATCCCATAAATACTTGTGATGAGAGAAATGGGACTTGCAATAAGTGCTGTAAGAAGTGAATACGGGATAAGCGGCAAACAACGAACCGATCCAACGGTTAAGTACGCGGTTTTTAAACAGCAGGGCATGGCTTGCCTCATGCATTAAGTTATCAAACGCCCTCATTCTGCTACCAATGATGAGGATGGACAAGAAGTAGACCCAAACCGAGGGGAAAAGCTTATACATGATGATAGAAAGGGCAATGAGGCCCCAATCATAAGCCAACGCAAAAAAATTGTACCAATTGTTTCTCTCTTGAAGTTTTTGAATCCGTGTTCGAATTTCTTTGGGAAACTGCACTCTTTTGATAGCTAAATCTTCTTGGTCGTGAGCTAGCTTTATAGACCTCATTGTTATCATCTCCTTCAACCTTTAAATATATTATATATTTATAATTTAATAGATCAATGATTTAGACTTTAAAATCAAATTCAAATAATGTTTATTTTGTATTGATTGTCATAACAAACTCATGGATATACATTTTAATGATTTGGATTAAAATGCAACTGTAGTACTAGATTACCCGTTTCTCCGCATTCACAGCACAAAATGGATATGCCGAATGGGGTAGTTTCATTCCCCACATCCGTTACAGGGCCGGCCCTTGTGGCAACGAGATGCACTTGTCCGGTCAAAATCAGCGATTCTTGATATGAGTCTGATAAAGCGACTCCCATTTTGGGTAAGATGACATGAGAGCAACGCATTTGACATCCATTCTGGCAAACACGGAGGCGTTCGCATGAATAACTGCTATGATGTGATTATTGTGGGTGCTGGGCCCGCCGGAATCTTCACTTGCTACGAGTTGACATTGCGGTGCCCGGAAGCCAAGGTCTTGCTGATTGACAAAGGGCACGACATCCACCGTCGCAATTGCCCTATTTTGCAGAAAAAAATTCAGAAATGCCCGCCCGCCGCCGGAAAAAAAGATTTCGCCGGTTGTGTGCCGGCTTGCTCCATCACCAACGGCTTTGGCGGTGCCGGGGCCTACTCCGACGGAAAGTTCAACATCACCAGCGAATTCGGCGGCTGGATGACGGACTATCTGGATGCGGAAACGGTAGTTGAGTTGATTAAATATGTGGATCAAATCAATCTGAAACACGGAGCCAGCGATGTGCTGACTGATCCTCTGACTGAACGGGTGCGCGAGATCGAAAAGCGCGCATACTCTGCCGGACTCAAATTGCTCCGCGCCCAAGTACGACATTTGGGCACGGAACAAAACCTCAAGATTTTGACCAGCATCTATGAATACCTACAGGATAAAATTGAGATGCGCTATCAAACAGAAGTGGCCGATCTGGTGACGGAGAAAGCCGAAGGTGTGCATCATGCGTGCGGGGTCGAGCTTAAGGACGGCACCACCCTACTCGCTGATAAGGTGGTGATCGTCCCCGGACGAGATGGCTCGCATTGGCTAGGCAATCTGCTTAAAAAACGGCGCATCAAAATGAGTGCCAACCAAGTGGATATCGGGGTTCGGGTGGAAACCTCCAACCTGGTGATGGAAGAGATCAACGAACATCTGTATGAGGGCAAATTTATCTTCAACACTTCTGTCGGCACCAGAGTGCGCACATTTTGCTCCAATCCGTCCGGCCACGTAGTGGTTGAGAACCATTCAGGGATCATGCTGGCCAACGGACATGCTTACAAAAACCCCGAACTCGGCAGCAACAACACCAACTTCGCGCTGTTGGTCTCCCATCAGTTTGCCGATCCATTCGACCAACCGACCGAGTACGCCCACGCCATTTCCCGATTGGCTAACCAATTGTCCAATGGCGGGGTGATCGTGCAAAAATATGGTGACATCAAAAAAGGGCGCCGCTCCACTCCCAAACGGATCAAAGAAGGGTTTATCTCCCCGACATTGAAGGAAGCGGTGCCCGGCGACTTGGGACTGGTCCTACCCTACAACACCATGAAAAGTTTGATTGAAATGCTGGAAGCCTTGGATAAAGTCACCCCTGGTATCGCCGCAGAACACACTCTCTTCTACGGAGTCGAAGCAAAATTTTACTCCGCCCGCCCCAAACTAAACCGCCATTTCGAGTCGGAGATTGCCGGCTTGTATTTGGGCGGAGACGGAGCGGGCGTCACGCGAGGATTGGCCCAGGCTGGAGCGTGCGGGGTTTGGATCGCGCGCGATATCGCCAGCAAGTTAGGGTAAGATAAAGCTTTTTAGACCCATATACAAAAGGCCCCGATGAAGGGGCTTTTGTTTTTAAATTTAACCCCCTGATTGTCCTGCCGGCTGGGGAGCACCCCACCACTGCCGGATCACCCGCTCCCATGCCGGGGTATACACTACGTCAATGGAGCGGCAAAATTGTGCATCTCGCACGGGTTTGGTCACCAACGCGGGCATATGCAAATGCTCGGCCATCATCCGCGGCACAAACGAAATGCCAATGCCCCGCGCTACATACATGGGGATGGACTCATTCGCATCCAGCTCCAGTACCGTCTTTGGCGGAATTCCCCACCGTTCGCAACACCTGAGCCATGATTCCCGCATGTCGCACGGTTCTTTGTACACCACCAACGGCTCCGTCAAAAAATCTTGCGGCGCAAGCGACGGCAACTGAGCCAAGGGATGCGAAACAGGCAATACGGCGACATAAGGCTCTTCCAACAGGCGCCGGGACAACATCCCCGAACCGCCGGCAAAGTCCTGCACAAACACTACATCACACATTCCATCCCGCCACTTGGCAATCAACTGGTCGGTGGTATCCGCCACGGTCATCTCCACTGCTTGGCCGCGGGTATGGAGCTCATGGATAAACGAAGGGAGAAAATAGCTGACCAGGCTGGGCAGTCCTCCCATCCGTAGCGGCGCCTCCTCGGCAAACTGCCTCATTTCCCGCTCGATTTGTTCAATTTCCGCCAAAATGGCACGCGCCCGGCTATAAAAGTGCCGGCCCGCCTCTGTCAAGACCACTCCCGTCGTTTTCCGGATTAACAATCGGCATTGCAACTGTTCTTCCAATTGGCTCATCTGCTTGGTGAGAGCCGGTTGGGAAACGAATAACGCGTCGGCCGCTTTGTTCAAACTCCCTTTTTCCACCACGGTGGCAAAGGCATGCAATTGTCGCAACGTAAACACGATTCGCTCTCTCCTGCCTTGCATGAGTGAAGACAACAAAATCCTGATTGGACACGGTTGTCTTATGCACGGGATATAACTTGAGGTTATAACGGTATCTCTTTTTGATCATACCATGGGTTCCCGCTTCCTGATATCCTATTCCTCATCAACACACGAAAGCGGGGATCATCATGACTTGGATCACTTGGCTCGGCTACGCACTTATGTGCATCATCTACGGTACTTCCTTTCTAGCTATTAAACTGGGGCTTGGTGACGGCATGCCCCCCTTCTTGGCGGCCGGCCTGCGCTTTGCCATCGCTGGCGGCTTGCTCTGCCTATTCCTCGGTCTATCCAAACGCTGGCAATCCCTTAACTGGCGAACTTATTTGGAGTTAGCGTGGATCGGTTTCTGCATGACAACGGTTCCCTTCGCCGCGCTGTACTGGGCGGAGCAACATATTGATTCAGGGGAAGCCGCTCTATTGGTAGCGACATCTCCCCTCTTCAGCGCCATCCTCGCCCTGCTCTTCAGGCAGCTCAGTTTTACTTGGACGCTGGTAGTAGGCTTGCTTTTGAGCGGAGGCGGGATGGTGTTCGTCATCGGCGAGACCCCCTCGGCCTTCCAACTCGGCTCTCTCCCGTTTTATGGAAAATTGGCCATCGTCCTGTCCGAATTCATTCACGGACTCGGTGCCATTCACGCCAAACGGCTCATGAACAGGGTGTCACCCGCCACACTTAACGGATGGCAAATGATCTTCGCCAGTTTCGGTCTGTTCGCGCTTTCATTGCTGATAGAAAAAAACGCGCAAGTCGATTTCACGCCGGTTACTCTCCTGTCCCTGCTCCACTTGAGCATCGTGGTCTCCATTGTCGCCTCTGGCCTGTTTTATTGGTTAATGCGCGAAACCAATCCGCTGTTCCCTGTCACGTGGACCTATGTGTCACCGGTGATCGCTGTAGTTGTGGGGGCTCTGTTCCTGAATGAACGCGTCACGCTCGCCCACATCATCGGCGGCGCGTGCGTCCTGATCGGCATCATCGTGATGAATCTCAAAACCAAACAACCCGCATCTGACTCCTCAACCGCATCTCTGTCAAACGCAAACAAGCCGACCAGCGTCTAGGTCGGCTTGTTTTTGCAATGCGGGGCAAAACTCGATTTTAATGCCACCAGGTATTTGGCGCTTACATGCTGACAACAGCAGTGCCACGCTTGGCTTACAACTCCGGTTTGGCCGATGGGCGGGGGGCATGCTTTCGGTTGGACAGATAACTATGGAAAATCATGCCAATCACTACTAGGCCCATGCCCGCCCAAGACCACAGTGACGGCAGTTCCGCTTGCAACCAAACCACTTCCATCAACACAGCAAACAGCACCTCAGCTGATTGCGTCGCCTCGACGGCGGCCAATTGTTGCATATCTCCCTTCACCATATCCGTCGCCTGGAAAAACAGCACCGTGGCCACCACTCCCGAACACATCGCTACCAATAGCGACTGGAAAAGTTGGCTTTCGCTCGGCGCTCCAACCGTCAACCCGCCATAAATGGACAGCACCAACCAAAACGGGAGACTCGCCAGCGTCATGCCCAACACCCGCTGATATGCGTCCAATTTCCCTTCGCAAACCTCCATCATTTTCCGATTGCCCAATGGATAAGCAAATGAGGCCACCAGCACTGGGAGGATTCCCCCGACGATCTCTGTGAGGGAGAGTTGGCGAGCATACTCTAGCTGCATCAGCGCGATCCCCACGACGATCAACATGGAGACACCCAGAGCTAGCCACGGAATCGATTGGCGGACTTTCCGCACGCCCGTCGGCGTCTGCACTTTCTCCCAAAAGAAGGGCGCCAACAAGGTACCAGATATAATCGTCACCTGCCATGTACCGGCGATCAACCAGCCGGGGCCGTATGCCGCCGCAAAGCACATCGGGGCGTAAAACAAACCAAACCCCACCATGCTCCATCCCAGCCAAGGGAGGGGATGAGCCCGCATATGGGCGAAGAGCGGCTTCACATTTCGACGCAAGCCCACGATCAGGAACAAAAAGGGCACCATAAACCAATATCGCAACGACGCACTCCAAATCCAGCTCCCTCCGGACAATTCCATCGCCCGATTCAACACAAAAGTAAACGCAAAAAAGAATGCCGCGATCACACCTAACAGTATCGGCCGCATCTTGCCATCCTCTCCCATCCAAACAAGGTCGCAATCTATTAAAACCAAATGATATAACTCTTTTTTACACAAAAACATTCTACCACACACCTGTGGTAGAATGCCCTATTAAAAAACATTTATAGAAGAAACTGATATAAGAGGACTTAGCTTGATGTCGACGTCGTCGGCAACGGTTGCCGTTTCAAGGCGCCATGTAACAAAAACACCAGCCCGAAGCTAGGAATCGTCAACGCCGCCATCAGCAAGAAAGGCAATTGCGGCGACACAGCGTAGGCATATCCGCACAAGATCGTCAATAGCCCCGTGCCAAGCCCCATCGCCAAGGAAGCGTATGTTCCCTGCGCGGAAGGGATGTATGCATTGGGTACCCATTGATTGACGAATCTCATATAAGCAAAATGAGTCAAGCCGAACGTAATTGCATGCAACACTTGCGTGATGATGAACACCGTTGCATCGGGAAACAGGTAAATCGCTCCCCAACGAACGACGGACGACACCGCAGCAATGAAAAACATCACCGCAATCGGCACGTTGGCCATAAACCGGTCAGCAACATAGAAGAACCCGATCTCAGCGACAACTGCCACAATCATGATCAAGCCAATCTGGGAGTTATCAATCCCCAGCTTCTGCAGATAAACGACACCATAGCTGTTATATGCGGCATGTGCCCCTTGCAGCAAAATGCATATCAACAGGCACCAAATGAAAGCACGTGACTTGAATAGCTTGCGCATGGACACGTTGTCCCTGGTGGACGCTTTTGTGGCGAACTGGTTGGACACCCCGACAAAAGAGTGCAGATATACAATGATTAGTCCAATAAACAAAACATATAGGGTGCTAGCATCCCCCAGCCGGGATGTAATCCAGCCCGTCACATACAGGCCGACGATGTATCCCACCGAACCCCACAAACGGCTTCGTCCATAATCAATCTGTTTCTCTTTGGCCAACATGTTGGCGATCGTTTCATTCATCGGCAATAACACCGGATATGTCCAAGCAAACAACACGGTCAGAACCAAGATGGGCACAAAGCCTTGAAATGGAATAAATCCGAGCAAGATGACCGCCGACAAGAAAGGAAGCCATCGCGCCAGCTGAGACAAAGGGGCCACGCGGCATAAGGCTGGATAACCATACAACGTGGACACAGACCGCACAATCAGACTGAGAGAGACAAACCAACCGGCTTCTTCAATCGAAAAGCCTTTCGTCTTAAGCCAAGCTGTCCAATATGGAATAAAGACACCCCAGGTGAAAAAAAACAAATAAAATTGCACTGACATGCCTGCTTGTTTATTCATTCCTCCAACTCCCCAAACAGATAAAGCCGACCCAACATATTGGGTCGGTTGTTTTATATATTATGATCTGTCATCAGACCACATCTGTTATTTTGGTGATACTGAATAATACTCTTCCAAGACAATGCCTCTGCTCTTGATCTCTTGGGCTATTTCCTTGCCGACATAGCGAATGTGCCAAGGTTCGTATCCATAGCCGGTCACATCTTCTTTCCCTTTAGCATAGCGAATGATAAAACCAAATTCGTGCGCATGGTCCGCCAACCAACGTCCTTCCGCTGTTGCGGCGAACGACTCGACCAAGCGGAGTCCCACACTGCGGGCCGACACGTCCATCGCCAAGCCAGTTTGGTGCTCGCTATGACCAGGCACAGCGTTATATTTGGCTGTGCTCTCTTTCCCTTTTCTCCTTAACGCCGACTCATAAGTCGCTTGTTGCCTTTCATAAGAACGGTACCCTGATACGGCAACCAACTCAATCCCTTGTTTTTTTGCCGCGGCGAACAATTGCTCCAGCGCTTGGGCTGCCTCTTTGCGCATCAACTTCTTCTCGTCCTTGCCCCATGAGGAAAACGGCACATCGGGCTGCACCAAGTCGGCGGGCTTATACCCCGACGGCAAAGCGCGTTGTTTATTGACCAACACCGCCAGCGAAGCCGGGTCAGACGGAATCGCAATCACCTGTTTGGCTGGCGGTTTGGACACAGGTTGATCTTCCGGTTTGGCTTGTTTGGTTGCCGTCTCTTTGGAAGGGGTTGGCGTCGAATCGTTAGCAGCCAGTGATCCCCCGCAACCGCCCAAAAGAAGAGCCGCTCCTAACATCAAAGTAGCCAGGTGAATCGATTTTTTTGTCTTGCGCACTCTCTCCCCTCCTACGTAACGCATATTATCTCAATCAATGTAAACCTCTCTTACCTCTCTCTGGAGAACATGGCTAAGGTAGAGCGAAACTCATCTTCCATACCCTTCATGCGCCAAGCGCGTGCATGCGGAAAAATTGGCTCCGCTCATCAACAGCATTAAAAAAAACAATTTCGTTCTAAGCTATTTCAAAACCATCTTATGGACAAAAATAACGAGAGGACCGTGTTTTAACACGTTTCCCCATTCGCTTCTCGTCCATCGACGATCGAGACGACATTTGAAAAACACGACGCAAAACATGCCTGTGATTCTCCAATATAAAATAATAACTTAAAATGAGCAGAGATATAAGGGGCAATCCCCAACGTTAGCAAAATAACCATATCTTCGGAAAAGCGAAAGCTATCTTGTTTGCCCATTAAGATTGTAGAAAGAACTTGAAGCAATCGGAAATATTTGCCACCAACAGCTGGATAAGACCTGGTCCGAACAGGCCCACCCACATTCCGAACAACATGTATCCATTCATCATTTATTTGGTTCATTTCAACATATAAACCCAATAAAACCTTTTTATAACAAATTCATGCTTACGGGACCAAATGCCCATACTTATGAAGAAAGAAAAAATATTTTGTCCACCTGGCATAAACACAATGAAAAAAATATGTTAAAGTAATGGTGTAAACCGCGTCATGACAGCGCTTGCATGCGATTCATTTGTCCATTCACCATGGACAAATGTTTACGAACAAAAGAATACCCGGGACTTTGGAGGGATTTTATCGTGTCAAGCAAGGTATTATCACAATTCTTACAGGAAAATTTACAAGAACTGAAAGAAAAAGGACTTTATAATGTGATCGATCCTCTGGAAAGCGCCAACGGACCTGTGATCAAGATTGATGGACGGGAATTGATCAACCTCTCTTCCAACAACTATCTGGGTCTGGCCACCGATCCGCGGCTTAAAGAAGCGGCCATCAACGCGATCGAAACATACGGGGTCGGTGCTGGTGCCGTTCGGACCATCAATGGTACCCTCCAACTTCACGTCGAGCTGGAAGAAACCCTTGCTGCTTTCAAAAAGACGGAAGCAGCCATTGCCTACCAATCTGGATTCAACTGCAACATGGCAGCGATTTCAGCTGTAATGGACAAAAACGACGCCATCTTGTCTGACGAGTTGAACCATGCTTCGATCATTGATGGTTGCCGCCTCTCCAAAGCGAAAATCATCCGTTTCAACCACTCCGACATGGATGACCTGCGCCAAAAAGCGAAAGAAGCAAAAGAATCCGGCCTTTACAACAAAATCATGGTCATTACCGACGGTGTCTTTTCTATGGATGGGGATATCGCCAAACTTCCGGAAATCGTGGAGATTGCCGAAGAATACGATCTCATCACCTATGTGGATGACGCACACGGCTCCGGCGTGTTGGGTGGTGGCGCTGGTACAGTCAAACACTTCGGCCTGTCTGACAAAGTGGATTTCCAAATCGGCACCTTGTCCAAAGCAATTGGCGTAGTCGGGGGATATGTGGCTGGGAAACGAGAACTGATCGATTGGCTCAAGGTACGCAGCCGTCCGTTCCTGTTCTCCACTGCCTTGACGCCAGGTGATGTGGCCGCGGCGAAAAAAGCGATTGAAATCCTGATGGACAGCACCGAACTGCAGCAAAAACTGTGGGATAACGCCAATTACCTGAAACAAGGCCTGAAGGAGCTGGGCTTTAACATCGGCGACAGTGAAACACCGATCACGCCTTGCATCATCGGGGGCGAAGTGGAAACGCAGGCATTTAGCAAACGCCTGAACGAAGAAGGCGTTTACGCTAAAGCAATCGTGTTCCCAACCGTACCACGCGGAACCGGACGGGTGCGCAACATGCCTACTGCCGCACACACCAAAGAGATGCTGGATCGCGTCTTGGAGATCTACGCCAAAGTGGGTAAAGAAATGGGAATCATTTAATGGTTTCACAACGCAGCAATCCTTAGCACTTCATTAGATGCAAGTCACCTGATGACAAATCGTTCCATTTGGTTGGAGGAAGACTTATGAAAAGAATCCTTGTTACTGGAGCCTTGGGGCAAATCGGATCAGAACTCGTTATGCGTTTGCGGGAAATCTATGGCGCAAGCCATGTCATCGCCACTGACATCCGGCGGACGGATAGTCCCGTTGTGGAGTCAGGCCCCTTTGAGATATTGGATGTCACTGATGCCGAAGCGATGTACGCCGTCGCCAAAAAACGGCAGGTGGACACCATCATCCATCTGGCAGCATTGCTGTCAGCAACCGCCGAAGCCAAACCCCTCTTGGCTTGGAATCTAAACATGGGCGGATTGGTCAACGCCCTCGAAGTAGCTCGTGAGCTGGATTGCCAATTTTTTACCCCCAGCTCGATCGGCGCCTTTGGCCCTTCCACGCCCAAAGACAACACTCCGCAGGACACCATTCAGCGTCCTACCACCATGTATGGGGTCAACAAAGTATCTGGCGAATTGTTGTGTGACTATTACTACCATAAATTCGGGGTGGATACCCGTGGCCTCCGCTTTCCGGGACTGATATCTTATGTGGCTCCCCCCGGCGGCGGCACGACCGATTATGCGGTGGAAATCTATTATGAAGCGATCAAGCAGGGCCGGTACACTTCTTACATCGCACAAGGCACATACATGGACATGATGTATATGCCCGACGCCTTGAACGCCATCATCACCTTGATGGAAGCCGACGCCGCCAAGCTGAAACACCGCAACGCCTTCAATGTGACGGCGATGTCCTTTGAACCGGAAGAGATTGCCGCGGCCATCCGCAAGCATATCCCCTCCTTCACCTTGGACTATGACGTCGATCCAGTGCGCCAAGGAATCGCCGAAAGCTGGCCCAATTCCATCGACGCCACGGCGGCCAAGGAGGAATGGGGCTTCAAAGCAGCTTATGATTTGGACAAAATGACAGCGGACATGTTGCAAAAGCTGAGTGAAAAACTCACTCCCGCCAACTTGCACCCGTCACGGTGACATCAGAAACAGCAAAAAACGTCTCCCCAGATAGATGGGGAGACGTTTTTGTTATGATTGCATTCCCAGCGGAATGATATAAGCGACCATCATGGCAAAGTGGACACCGGAACCGGCAGAGATAAACAGATGGAAAATCTCATGAAACCCAAATTTTTGGGGAAAGAAGTCAAATATCTTGGTGGCATAAATGATAGAGCCGATGGTGTACAACACACCGCCCACGATCATCAAGATGATTGCCCCTAGCGGTAGCACTTCCACCAGTTTAACAAAAGGAATCACCGCGATCCACCCAAGTGTGACATAAAACGCAGTCGACACGTAACGCGGAAGGTGGATGAAGGTAATTTTCAAGACAATGCCTATGACGCACATCACCCAGATCACCGTTAACATGACCGTTCGCCACAGCCCGTCCAACCCATGGTAAAACACCGGAGTGTAGGAACCGGCAATCAGCAGGTAAATGGCGCAGTGGTCGATCTTCTTCAGGATCAGTTCCTTTTTCGGCGTCGTTTTCACCCAATGATAAATCGAACTGGCAGCATACAGCAAAATGAGGCTAACTCCGTAGATGGTCATGGTGATCAAGGTGGAGATGTTTTCCCGGCTCAACAAGATCAGGTAAACCAAGCCGACAACCGCCGCCAAACAGGTGACAAAGTGGGTCCAGGTATTGACGGGTTCTTTCATTTTCAACGCATTCCACATATTCGAATCTCTCCTTGTAAAGGACGTGCCTGGCAACTCAGGTTGACGGGTAGAGGTAGCAGAAAAACCATGTCCTGATACGCGGCCGCCACTACCAGTCCCTTTTCTTTTGGCGCGCCGACAAGAAACGATAGCCGGAGACGGCCGTTTCCAACGCGAGGCGCCGGGCAGGTGCTTCCCAATCATCCCCCAGCATGGCAGCGATTTGTTCCAGGCGGTAGTACAAGGTTTGCCTGTGGATGAACAAAGATTTGGCCGTCTGCTGTTTTTGCAGGCCAGTTTGAAAGTACACTTCCAAGGTGCGCACTAAGTTCGTCTTATTTCTAGCGTCGTATTGCAACAACGGGCCCAAGTGAAGGTCGACAAAAGATTGCACCGCCGCCGTGTCCATATGCAAAAACAGTTGCCACGCCCGCAACTTCTCATAATGGATCAGCGTATGCGTACCCATGACGGCGCTCCCTTCCTCATCAC
Source organism: Laceyella sediminis (assembly GCF_003003125.1). Classification (GTDB taxonomy): domain Bacteria; phylum Bacillota; class Bacilli; order Thermoactinomycetales; family Thermoactinomycetaceae; genus Laceyella; species Laceyella tengchongensis. The sequence goes on from NZ_PVTZ01000017.1 coordinate 22,242, forward strand.
CCTGGAGATCATCTTGAGGCACTTCGTCCATGGACAAAGCCAAACAGGCCTCTTCCCACGCCTTAGCCATCCGGTCAAGATGGTCAAGCCGATGGCTGACCCCCACTTTCCATCGGGTCGTCAAACGCGGATGAAGTCGACGGAATTGTGCGAACAGCATGTCAAACCCTTTGTCAACGCGAGCGATAAAGGGATCAGCAGCAAATGTTTGCTGTTCGGCGAGGATGATCGCCAAGCGGTTCTCCACTGGAGCCACCCAGACTTTGATCCCTTTCTGCTCAAACACATGCTGCATCATGCGGATCAGTTGCACCAAAAACACTCGCCCCAGTCCACTCTCATCCGCAAACGTCCACTCGTCTTGGCTCAGCGCGCACAGCACGCAATTTTTCCGTTTCTCAAACACCCCGAGCAGGCTCGACGGCACCTCGCCCCGCTTGCCGCCTACCAAATCGACCATCCACCGCTTGCCTTCTTCCAGCTCCCACTCTTCGGACAAAAATTGGCGCAAATACTCTTGGGCGATGGCGATCATCACGCGATCGATGATCAGGTTCAAATACTCCGTCAGCTTGCGGGTGGTTTTGATGTAAAGTTCGCCGATGTTCACTTCTAACACCGTGATCGGGCGGCGAAGCGTGTTTTTCTTTATCGGCTTTTCTGTTTCGGGGTAGATGAACGTCTTGCCCAGATAATCTTCAATCCAGACCACAAAGCCGGTTTCCTTGTGCAGTAGTTGCAGGATTTTTCTCAACCCCTGCGGTTGCAAAGTCAATTGCAAAAATTGGGTCGAGATGCGCTCCAGCGACAACAGCTGGTCTTGATGCCGCGCGATCAGCCAAGTGTGGATGTCCTGCGTGATTTCCACGAATGAGACTGGCTCCTCAAAGATGATGATGGGAAACTGGCGCTCATCGGCAAAGCGCTTGACCGCCTCCGGAATGACGACGAATTGGTGGATCATCTCAATCGACAATGCGGCCACTTTGCTTTCAACGAGCTCACGGACATAATCTAGCTTCAACTCTTTCTCCTCTCCTAGCCCTACCCCAGTCATCAGCACCAACTCCCCGCCTTTGACATAGGAAGAGCCGTCAAGGATCTCCAACACATGAACCCAGCGAACGGCGCGGTTAAGCCCGCCTTGCCCGGCAATGACCTTTGCCTTTTGAAACAAGGGGCGTTTTAACATTTCTGCTACGGTGAAAGAATCGAGGATATTCATCTTATCTCACCCCCTTGCCACTTGATTATTTCCGTCATAAACCCAATAACCCTATTGTAAAGAACTTTGCTGTGAAATGATAGTGATGACCGGCAACTCCATCACCTTTTCCCATCGCTTCTCGCAAGGCAGAGGCGCACACCGGCAAATCACAAAAAAACAAGAGAGGCGGCATGTTCGCCACCTCTCTTGTTTATCTGCATGTGGTGTTTTAGGAGTGAATCGGTTTTTCATTAATGCAAGACGGATTCTTTGCGCAGGAATTCTGCCAACTCTTGGAAAGGCAGTCCATGAGCTTCTGCTACCGCGCGGCAAGTCAACACGCCATCCAGTATGTTTACCCCTTTGGCGAGGGCTTTGTTTTCGGAAACTGCCTGTACTACCCCTTTATTAGCGAGCTGCAATCCGTATGGTACCGTTACGTTGGACAGGGCCAGCGTGGAAGTGCGGGCGACCGATCCCGGAATGTTGGCCACCGCATAATGCAAGACGCCGTGTTTCACATAAGTTGGGTTGCTGTGTGTGGTAATGCGATCAACCGTTTCAATGGAACCACCTTGGTCGATGGCCACGTCCACGATCACCGATCCTTCTTCCATGCTTTTCACCATGTCTTCCGTCACCAACCGCGGTGCGCGCGCACCAGGGATCAGCACGGCGCCGATCAGCAGATCCGCTTTTTTGACTGCATTGGCCAAGTTGTAAGGATTGGACATCAACGTTTTGACCCGTCCTTGGAACAGATCGTCCAATTGGCGCAGACGCTCAGCGCTGATATCGAGGATGGTTACACTTGCGCCGAGGCCCACTGCCATTTTCGCAGCGTTGGTACCTACAATACCGCCACCAACAATCACTACTTCCGCAGGCAACACGCCGGGCACGCCGCCGAGCAGAACTCCTTTGCCGCCTTTCGCTTTCTCCAGGAATTGGGCACCGATTTGGATCGACATCCGTCCTGCCACTTCACTCATCGGAGTCAACAGCGGCAATGAACCGTTGTCCAGCTGGATCGTTTCATAAGCGATCGCCGCCACTTTGTTGTCGATCAGCGCTTTCGTCAACTCCGGTTCCGCCGCCAGGTGCAGGTAGGTGTAAAGAATGAGGCCTTCACGGAAATAACCGTACTCTTCCTTCAACGGCTCTTTCACTTTCATCACCATTTCAGCCGACCATGCCTCTTTGGCGCTGGAAACGATTTTCGCACCCGCTTCCTTGTACGCTTCATCGCTGAATCCGCTTCCCAGACCAGCGCCTGTTTCCACCCACACTTCATGACCTTGGCCGATAAAGGCTGCTACGCCGCCCGGGGTCAAACCAACCCGGTTTTCGTTGTTTTTTATTTCTTTAGGTACACCAATGATCATCGCCATCACCTTTACATTCAGTATGATAAAATAAAGTATAAAACCAAAGGAAAACGATTACATTAGACAACATGTATAAACTCAAGCCATTTCCCTTCAACATCCTGCCAACGTCACCCATTTGACGCGCAAACCTGCTATGATAGAGTTGGTTTATTCATACCAACCAATGTCCATTCCATTTCTATCAATGCACCCGCGCTGCCCGGACGGTGACTAGGGCGTGTCTGATGAATTGGGCAACGGCTCCAAAAACCATTTTCTTATTCGCTTCACTTGTTCTCGAGAAAAGGTTTTTCCGCCACTTCTTCCCCACCAACTTGATTTGCCAGACACATCCTAGCCAGTGGCCGCGCTTGGAATGGGCATCGACTCTTGTAACACGCACCATAGGTCATTATCATCGTTGTTACGCATCTTAGGAGGAGACCTACATGAAGGTACTAGGTGTTGTCTTTAAAGATCGGATCGATCTGAAACTCTTTTTCGTCGTCATGGAAAACCAAGTTCATCTGGAAGTGTGGGACATTCTACACAACTATCACTTTGAGGCGTTGGATGTCTGCCATACCCTGCATGAACCCCTGACGTTTGATCAAATGCACGAGATGTTGCAGGACATGTCGCACAAATTTGATGAACTTTATCCCGACTATCTTGAAAAATTGGCGGCGTTGTAGTAGCGAGAATAAGAGAGGCTAGCTTTTGGGGTGAAGAGAGGTGGCCGGGCATCAAAAACCATTTCCCAGCCGCTCACGGAGAGGTTATCCATCAAAAAACCGGCTCGCAAGACAAACGTCCGAAAGCCGGTCAGTTACAAACGGATTCTTATTTTTTGAACATCGATTTCAACACAAACGCGACATTGGCCGGACGCTCGGCCAAGCGGCGCATGAAGTAGCCGTACCAGTCGTTGCCATAAGGCACATACACCCGCATCGTGTATCCTTCTTTAGCGAGTTCCAGCTGTCTTTGCACCCGGATGCCATACAGCATTTGGAATTCAAACTGCGAGAAGGGTATATTGTGCTCTTTCACAAACTTTTTGACGTGTTCAATCACGTTATCATCATGAGTGGCGATAGCTGCGTAATTCCCGTAAAGAAGGTGTTTCTCGATGATCTTGATGAAATTGCGATCCACATCTTCTTTGGCCGGGAAAGCCACTTCTGGAGATTCTTTGTACGCACCTTTCACCAAGCGCAGGTTTGGCTTAAACTTGTTCAACTCATCGATGTCCTGCTCTACTTTGTACAAATATGCTTGCACGACCAAGCCCACGGTTTCACCGTATTCTTCCCGCAACTCACTAAAAATGTCCATGGTGATTTGATTGTGTTCGTAATCTTCCATGTCGATCCGCACAAAGTTGTTGAGGCGTTTGGCGCAATCAAGAATGCGGCGCATGTTTTTCATGCACAGTTCTTTCGAAATGTCCAAACCCAACTGCGTCATTTTTAATGACAGATTGGACTTTACACCCGCTTCTGCAATCGCTTCCAAAGTACGGATGCAATAATCAGCCGATTCGATTGCTTCTTCTTCACTAAATACGAATTCGCCTAAATGGTCCAACGTCGCAACAATGCCTTTTTCATTCAGCTCTTTGACTGTGGAGATCGCCGCTTTGATGGTTTCACCGGCCACGAATCGGTTCGCCCCAAACCGAAGCCCCCATTTTTTAGCCGCTTTATTGGCTACTTTGTTTTTTGACAAGAATAAAAACATATCCCGCATCAATTGTTCCATCATAATCTCCCCTTGTGCCTTTCCTGTTTTAGTAATAAACAATCTAGCAAAAATCATACCAACTTATTTTCACAGGATTTGGCGGCCATTTATTCACTAAATGTACACAAAGGTGTTCAATCACTTGCACATCTATGTTTAATCGATTACACTTTTGTTCATGATTATCAACCCGGCACTGGGTAGGAGGAAACGCCATTGTTACACGCGGAAACGATTTTAAACACCTTGTTGGACATGGTCAGCGAAGCGATCACCATTGTCGACACAGACGGGACGGTGCTTCACTGGAACAAAGCCGCAGAACAGCTGTATGACATTCCCGCGGCAAAGATCGTCGGCAAAAACATATCGGACTTCAGCTGGAATTCCCTCATGATTTCACGCATGTTGGAAGAAGGGCAACCAATTCAGGAGGCCTACCATGAACCACGCCCCGGCGTGTACGTCTTGGTGAACACATCCCCTATTTTCCGAAACGGCACCATGATCGGAGCCATTTCTTGCGAACAGGATGTGACCAAATTGGTCCGCTTGGGGAATGAATTGTTTTCCACCACTTCCCAGCTCCACACTCTGGAAGAAAAAATCAGCCAACTGGCCTCTGCCCCGGACCCTTTCCACCGCATCAAAGGAAACGGCCCGGCCATTTTGCAAGCGGTGCAAGTGGCTCGCCGCGTCGCACCAACCGACGCGACCGTGCTCATCACCGGCGAATCGGGGGTCGGCAAAGAGTTGTTCGCCCATGCCATTCATCATGGTAGCCAACGGGCCAAACACCCCTTTGTCGCCATCAATTGCGGAGCGATCCCGGCTTCCCTATTTGAAAGCGAGCTGTTCGGCTACCAGGGGGGCGCCTTCACAGGCGCGGATCGAACAGGAAAAGCGGGCAAGCTGGAGTTGGCACATAAAGGAACCCTGTTTTTGGATGAGATCGGCGAACTTCCCTTGGACATGCAAGTAAAATTGTTGCGCGTGTTACAAGAGAAACAATTTTACCGCGTGGGAGGAACCGAACCCGTCAAAGTGGACATCCGCATCATCGCCGCCACCAACCGGAATTTGGAAGAGCGCGTCAACGCGGGCGCTTTTCGTGAAGATCTCTTCTACCGCCTCAATGTGGTGTCAATCGAAGTGCCTCCCCTCCGCGATCGGATCGAGGACATTCCCGAATTAATCCAATTGTTCGCCAGAGAAATCGCTGTGCAATACGGCAAGCCCAATCCTGAATTCAGCCCGGAAGTACTGGTTACCTTAATGAACTACAATTGGCCCGGAAATATCCGTGAGCTTCGTAACATCATCGAACGGCTGGTAATCCTGACCGAAGATGGACCGATCAGCCGTGAGCATTTGCCAACCGCCGTGCAAGTACCCCGTCTCCATGCTGAAGCACCACTCCCCCCTACTCTCCCCAGCGGCATGGGGGAAGAAACCTCCGAATATCACGCGATACAAAATGCACTACGCACCACTTACGGAAACAAAGCGGCTGCCGCCAAGTTGTTAGGCATTTCCCGGGGAACGCTCTACAACAAAATGAAAAAGTACGGGTTGCGATGAGGCTTGTCCATCACCGCACAAAAACCAGCCGCCCGCTTCATTCCGGACGGCTGGTTGCCTTTTGTCAAAATGAAAGAGACATATCCATAGAAATATCGAATATATAGAAAGAAATATCGGTGCTTAGAGGTGAGTTCACTTTCATGATCCGATCGACCAACGAAAGGCGTCAGTCAGGGCAGGCCAGTTGGACTGCTGAATTTGCCGCTTGGTTCCGCGCATTGGAAAAAAGCTTCCCTAAAGAGCGTCGTCTGTTTGAAGACCCTTTTGCTGTGCGGTTTATTTGCACCCCTTTGCAAGCGGCCACCCAGTTTGCCCGCCTACCCTTCATTGGCAGAATTGTGCCGATGTTGCTGGATCGCTTTGGCCCCGGTGCTCGAACCTCAGGGGTGGCTCGCACCCGCTTGATCGATGATCACCTGACCCATGCCTTGGAACAGGGCATAAACCAAGTGGTGATCTTAGGATCTGGCTTCGATAGCCGTGCTTACCGCATCCCGCGCATGCGAAACGTGCGGGTGTTTGAAGTGGATCAACCGCACACGCTCTCCGCCAAGCGAAAAAAGCTGGCCGGCTTGCTCGGCCAATTGCCCACAAGCGTGACGTTTGTCGAAACCGACCTCAATGTGCAGCAATTGGAACGAACCTTGAGCGCCGCCGGCTTTGATCCGTCCCAACCCGCTTTTTTTATCTGGGAAGGCGTGACCCAATACCTGACTGAACAAGCGGTTGACAGCACTCTGCGCTTTATCGGCACCACCGCGCCCGGCAGTTTTCTGCTGTTCACCTATGTGCACCAACACGCCATCAAGCAGTTGGCAGCAGACAAAAAAACACGGCGCATCCACCGGTTGTTGGAACGTATCGGAGAACCGTGGACATTTGGGATGCTTCCCGAACAGTTGCCTGCTTATCTGGAGGCACGCGGATTGGTTTTGGTAGAGGATGTCAATGCCGTCACCTACCGGCGGAGATATCTAAACCCCGAAGGCCCTCATCTGGCGGGTTACCCGTTTTACCGCGCTGCCTTGGTACAAGTGAAGCAACGGGAAGCAGAGCCGCAGATCCGTTTTTTCCGCACCTATTTCTCTTAGCTCCTCGCACCCGGCATCACCCTTATCACTTCCACCTCCGCCTGCGCCAATCTCTCCTGCCACTCCTCGGGCACATCGTCGGCAATCAGGACATCGATTTGTTCCAACGGGCACACTTTGAAAAATAGTTTTTTGTTAAACTTGGTGCGATCCACCAACACAATCACTTGTTCTGACTGAGCAATCATTTGCCGCACCACTTGCCCATCATCTTCACTCGGAAAATAAATGCCGTCCTCGGCCACTCCGCCCCCTCCCATAAAACACTTGTTAACATGGTATTCCTGCAACTTTTTTACCGTGCCCACCCCGTACAAATAGCGGCTGTGCGCATGGAACACGCCCCCGAGCAAATGAACGGTCACTCGCTCTTTCGTCGATAGAATATCGGCGATGTCAATGGAATTGGTCACCACGGTCACCTCTTCCGCCTGCAACGCTTGAGCGGCGTGTTGAACGGTGGTGGAGGTATCCATCAGCACCACATCCCCATCTTTGATGTGGCGGGCCGCCTCCGCCCCGATCCGACTCTTTACTTCACTCTTCAAATCGAGCCGTTCCTTGTAGCTTTCGATCTCCTTTTGCACCACGGGTAATACCGCTCCACCCCGTGTCCGGATGATGGCGTTTTGTTCGCTTAATTTCACCAAATCGCGGCGGGCCGTATCGCGTGAAACACCAAACCGTTCACAAATCTCCTGCACACTCATACGCTGATGTTCTTTGAGATACCGCATGATGGCGACCAATCTTTCTTCTTGGTACATGAAATCCTCCCGCTCGATCAGTATTCTTACGTAAATATAAGCATATTTAAGTTATATGGTCAAATATATTATAATTTCACTTACAATTACTTATAAAGCGTTTTGCTTGACCGCTTTCGCTCGGGGTATAGTGGTACAAAGAGAGAGACGGAAATTGATGAACGGGGCGATAGCGTTACTCCAGCATGCGGGAGGCGTGATATCGCCGCCGTTCATCCCTATGTCATCTGCTGTGGCGCCTGACTTATTGCGCGTTCAGCGGATTTTTTATTGAGTCTTGATCAACCGCGCCAATTCAGCATAAATGGCCACGATCTCATCCAACTTCATGCGGACCAACCCGCTGGAAGAAGGGGCCACAAACTCCTGCACCCCTGGAATGACGGATGATTCCTGCAATCCCCATGCGGCGCTTTTCTTGCCGCTATATTGGAGGTACACGCCTTTGCCCACGAAGCAGACCACTCGAGGGCGCCAGTCCGCAATCTTCTGCATCAGCCGAAGTCGCCCGACGCGGTATTCCTCTTTCGTAATCTGGTCCGCACGCTGGGTCGGACGCTCAACGATGTTGGTAAAGCCATAACCCAGCTTTAACAACTCCCTGTCTTCTTCCGCACGGTACAACCGCGGGGTTAATCCCGACAAGTGCAAGATTTTCCAAAATCGGTTGTGCGGATTCGCATAATGATGCCCGGTTTCCCCCGATTTAAGACTGGGGTTGAACCCGACGAACAAAATATCCAAATCGGGAGCCAAGTGGTCAGGAATAGCGGTTGGCAATCCCGCTCACCTCCGTTAGCGTGTTTCTTCGCGCTTGGCTCAGCTGTTTTTAGCGAACTGGCTCCCGCGCGCACTCATATTATGGCACAACCGTCAGTCACCGACAAAAACCCCGCCGCGGCGCAATGGAAAGGTGATACACCGAAACGAACCACCCGATTTCGTAATTTCCGTGATGTCGATTTCATACACTTCCAACCCCGCTTTCCCCAACTCTTCATTGACACGTCTGTTTTGCGGCAAGCTGATGATACGTCCCTCACCTAGCGACAGCACATTGGTCGCCAGCCGAAACTGCTCTTCTTCAGTCACCTCGATCAATCGATAAAACCGGCGCAACGTTGCCAAGGACTCGATATCAAAGGCATCCACATACACCAATGCCACCCCTGGCGCAACCACATTCAAAATGCAGTCCAAATGCAGATACCGTGGTCGCACGGCAATAGCCGAAACCTGGTGGTGGGGAAACCATGCCTGCAACTCGTCCACCACCTCGGGGGACGTGCGATTGCCAACGCCAACCCAGATCTGGTGGCCGTCTATCATAATGTCTCCCCCTTCCAAGCTTCCACTCTGTACTTTGGTAAATGGGATGACCTGTTTGCGAAGCCAAGCTTCTAACGCTTTCTCCTCCCCCCGCCGAATGGATTGCTCCATCCTTGACAAAATAAGGCGATTCCCAATCACCACGCCGATATCCCGAGTAAACACTTGTTCAGGAAGGGTGGGTACAGGCGACAACAACTCCACCCGGATGGACATATTAACCAAAAATTCAATAAATTCGTTAAATTGCTTGGTTGCCCGCGCCACATCAATGTTTTCCCGGAAATAATGTTGTTGCGTATGATTGATCACTTCTTTAATGGACATATAAGCAGGCGGACACATCAGCACCTCCTGCAATCGGTCATACTCGCTTTCACAATATACAGACCGCTCGATAAAATCACCCTCACGTTGTCTGCTTTTTGTGGTCGCCATCGGCGGTGTTCACTCCTTTCCGCTTCTTTGAACAGCCAACCATCCATCCCACCGGCCGCTCGCTTAACAGACGCACAACCGCATCGGCTGAACCTCTGTACTAGGTTCAGTTCCCACTTCATTTGCCTTTCAAACAGCCTGTCCCGTGTGATAGGCAAGGAGTGGTGCCCCTGCGCAAAACAGCCCTTGCGCCGGTATCGATACCAAACGCAAGGGCTGTGTTGGTCAGACGTTCAAACGGTAACCGGCCCCCCACACGGTTTCAATCAACTGCGGGCGGGAAGGGTTGGCTTCAATTTTTTCACGCAATCGGTGCACGTGCACCGTCACGGTGGACAGATCAGCAGTCGCATCCACGCCCCACAGCCGGTCGAACAAATTCTCTTTGCTAAACACCTGGTTGGGATGGTTGGCAAAGAAGCACAACAGCTCAAATTCTTTGCTCGTCAGAAACACTTCCCGCCCCCTGACATAAACGCGGTGTGACGATTGGTTGATGACCACATCGCGCAGGTGAATTTCCTGCTGCTGTTCTTCCCGTTTGGCCAAAAGGCGTTCATAACGCGCCAGATGCGCTTTCACCCTGGCGACGAACTCACCGGGGCTAAACGGCTTAGTAATATAATCGTCGGCACCGAGGCTAAAGCCTTTAATCTTGTCGATATCCTCATTGCGAGCGGTCACCAACAAGATGCAAACGTCTTTTTCCGCCCGAATCCGACGGCACACTTCGAACCCGTCGATGTTGGGCAACATCAGATCCAGCACAATCAAGTCATAATCGGCGCCCAGTGCGGCCTGCAACCCCTTGTGCCCCGAATGCTCCACCTCCACCTGAAAGCCGTTCACCTCTAAATAATCTTTTTGAAATTGCGCAATGCTGGTGTCATCTTCAATGATTAACACTCGTTTCACCATGTTCACCTGCCATCGGTAGGGTGAAGAAAATGCTTGTTCCCTTGGATTTTTCACTCACAGCCCAAATCCGCCCGCCATGCCCCTCCACGATCTGTTTGGCGATCGCCAATCCCAATCCGCTCCCCCCGGTCTGGGAGCTACGGGAAGGCTCAGCACGATAAAAGCGTTCAAACACCCGAGACAGACTAGGCAGCTCGATGCCCGCGCCATTGTCCTTCATTTCAATGGTCGCCTTACTGTCTCCACAAGTGACGTTGATGGCCAACCACTTCTCTTCTTTGTCCCCATACTTCACACTGTTGTCCAGCACATTGCCCAGCACCCGGGCTAGTTTTTCCGGATCGGCCCACACGTAGATTGGTTCCGACGACCAGTCATGGCGCACGACAAACCCCGCTTTGGCCAAATCAACCGCCCGTTCTTCCAGCACATCCCGCAAATAAGCTTGCAGATGAATCGATTGAAATGAAAACGGGGTTTGCTTTAAATCCAATTTGGAAAATAACGCCAATTCATCAATCATGCGATCCATGTAGCGTGCTTTGGAGGCGATCGTCGCCAAATATTGTTCCACTTTGTCAGGCGAATTGGCCACTCCGTCTCGAATACCTTCCACATAGCCGATGATGGAGGTGATGGGGGTTTTCAAATCGTGAGAAATGGACGAAACCATTTCCTTACGGCTTTGTTCAGTCTGCACTTGTTGTTCGACTGAATCTTTGAGTTTCGATCTCATCTCTTCAAAAGCGCTGGCCACCCTGCCAATCTCGTCCCGGGCCATGGGCGCGATGCGAAAGTCCAATTCCCCTTCCTTGATCCGGTTGGCAGCCTGCTCCAAATGATTGAGCGGACGGATGACACTGCGAGAAACCAGGTAATACACATACCCATTGCTACCGACAAACAAAATCAGCAATATCACCAAAAAGAATGGCAGACATTTGCGAACCAACTCGGTGAAAGGATTGACTTTCTTCAGCAGATACAAACTGCCGTCTCCTTGATCGGGACAATCATAATCAAATTTGACAAATGAATAATATTGCCCGTTCACTTCCAAGGTATCGCGCACCTTGAGATTGGCCGGTTCGTATGGTGGCAAGACCTGGGCGACCTGTTTGTCTTTCAATGTGGGCGACTGGTACAAAACGGTTTGCCCTTTGCGTACAACCAAAGCCATCTTCACCGAAGCCAGCCGTTTTTTCTCCAAATTGTGCCATACCTGCTTTTTTTCGAGCAGATCTGGCTGTTTCTTGGCCATGTATTTTAAGTCGAGATACAGATTTTCCTCTTGAGCGCTGAGCGGTTTTTGCGCGATGTAGTGGGTGTAAAAATGGCTCACACCGGTGATGTCCCCGGCCAACGCCACCATGCTCACCAAGACGCCGGACACGAGCAGCACCAAGGAAAGGATGAATATGGATGTGAAAGTGAGCAAAAACCGGAGGCGCAGTGAGGTGTTCTTCAACTTCCCCTTCCCCCTTTTGCGACGGACAAGGTCTTTATCCGCGACTTGGTTATTTCCCTGCCATCATACCCGCGCATGGATAAAAAACAACAGAAAACATTGTACAAATGCCCATATCATTGTGTCGAAAAGATGAACAAATGAGGTTGCCAGATGGTGCGGCTCGATCACGTAACCATCGGCTTCATTGACTATCCCAAAGCGAATCTCTAAAATAGCCAGTGAGAGTATTCGTGTCAGTCGGAATGACGCATGACCAAGCGAACCCCTACCACAGCCAAGCTGCCAGGGAGTCGCTTTCGTCTACAAATTCATCATTATATCGCACGCACAGATTGGTGGGAAGTGAAATGAAAGTGAAAACAGACAATTACACCCCCTGGATTGTCGGCATTACCATCCTGCTCAATTCCGTCATTGCCCTGCTTTTTTTTATGCCTAAGTATGATGGGCTCTCCCATTTGGATTTGACGTTTTTACCCGCGCTTAACGCCGTCTTCAACAGCTTCACCACGTTGTTTCTGTTGGGGGCGCTGATCTTCATCAAGCGGAAAAACATCACCATGCATCGTCGCTTCATCTTCGCGGCGTTCACCAGCACCTTTTTGTTTTTGATCACTTATGTGTTCTATCATCTCAATGCCGAATCGACCCCCTTTGGCGGCGAAGGCGTAATCAAGGTGATCTACTACATCGTGCTGATCAGCCATATCGTGCTGGCCGCGCCAACCGTGTTCTTGGCGCTGTACACGGCGGTGTTCGGTTATAAGATGGATGTAGAAAAACACCGCAAAATCGCCCGCTACACCATGCCGATTTGGTTATATGTGAGCATCACCGGCGTGCTCGTCTATCTGATGATCTCTCCATATTATTGATGCAATTAAACCCGCCTTCCCATCTCGTCAGAAGGCGGGCTTTCCTTATTCCATCCCTGTCGGTACAATCCACTGTGCCACGTCATCCCAAACGCGCTCCGGCGACGGCCCCACAGCCAAAGCGATGTGCCCATCGGGGCGGATCAACAGTGCACCCCCTTGCTCCAGACCAGCCATGGCGTGGATCACGCCTCCGCCATCATGTACGGTGCATGAGCTTGAGCCATCCCAGCCAATCACCTGCACACGAACCTTGTCCCCATAGCAGTCCACTATGTTTCTCTCCAATTCCACCCACTGCTTCTCCAGCACGTCCCCCGATTGATTCCCCGCAAACAAGAGAAGGGTGTAACCGGTATCATGCAAGAGATCCCAGAGGCGCACCTGCACGCCATTCACATTCAGCCACCCGGCAGGCAAGCGATCTCCGGCTCTCAGGCTGCCATCGCTTCGGTCTGGCCGTCGGTCGCGCACGATCGGGCTGTTTCGGTAAGAGTGGGAAAGTTGCGCCAGCCCGTTAGCCATCTTCTCTTGCCGCTTTCGACTGGCAGCTGCAAGCGGTACCAACCAGTCGCGTATCCCCCTGGCCACGGGGTTTTGAACAAGCATCGCCCGCGTCGCTAGCGCCGTCAACTGCACAATCCGTTTGCCGATCGGCTCCCGCTCCGCCTCATAACTGTCCAATAATGACACTGGTGCCTCTTTCTTCACCACCATCGCCAGTTTCCAAGCCAAATTAAAGGCGTCTTGGATGCCCGTATTCATTCCTTGCCCACCGATGGGCGAGTGGATGTGGGCCGCATCCCCGGCCAAAAACACCCGTCCTTGGCGATAATGTTTCGTTTTCCGTTGATTGATACTAAACCGCGACAGCCATGTGGGTTCAAACACCCGCGCCCGCCCGAGGCCACATCGCGCTAAAGCATGTTCCACTTCCGATAAGGTCACCTCTTCCTCCGCTGATGGCAGGTCGAACACCAAGCGGTACCGACTCTCCTCTCGCATCGGGAAAATGCCGACAAATCCCCCTTGCACCCAAAAGGCATGTAATTCATCCCGGGGCAGATCAACATCCAGACCGACATCGGCCAAGGCGAACCGCCGTGCAAAAGCACTCCCATCAAACGACATACCTAACTGGTGGCGCACCGTACTATGCGCACCATCACAACCGATCACCCAATTGGCGATCACTCGCTCCTCCTTACCGTTTCCCGACCGCAACGTGGCCTCCACATGCTCCTCATCTGTAGATAACGCCACCAGCTCGACTCCGCGCTCCACCCTGATTCCCCACCGAACCAATCGCTCCAACAGTGCGATTTCTGTCACCGACTGCGGCACAATCAACAGAAACGGGTATTCACTGTGAAAAAGCGGCGCCAGCTCTAGATGAACAAGGCGTTTTTCCCGACTAAATACATTTACCCCTCTTACTTTGTTCCCTTGGTCTACAAGCGATTGGCTTATTCCAAACTTCTCGAGTAGCTCCAACGTCCTGGGCACCACACCCAGCGCTTTGGAATGAATGGAAGGCGCCAGGGCGCGATCAATGATCCGGCAATGCACCCCTTGCCGAGCCAGTTCATTGGCTAACGTCAAACCAGTAGGGCCAGCACCGACAACCAGTACCTCAGTGACATGTGCGGATACCGCTTCTGCCATTCCCCTCATCCTCTCTTTGGGTGAAAATGCTTTTTCCCTTCAGACACATTCCACCGCCATCGCTTTCATCGCCAAATCGACAACCGCTTCGATCTGTTGCGATGATGGGGCCTGTGGCTGAGTAGCAGGCGCAAACAGCCCATCAAGCAACACATACGTAAGTAAGGGACCGACGAACATCCGCGCCGCACTCTCTGCATCAGGAAATTGGGCCAAGCCCCGCTCCTTCGCTTGCCGCATCAAGCTGGAAACCCGTTTCAACATCTGCTCAGGTACCGTGGTTCGAAACAATTGGCCCAAACGTGGAAACCTTGGAGATTCGGAAATGATGACCCGCACCAGCGCCAAATACTCAACCTGCATCAGACTGGTCACCACTGCTTCGGCGATCTGTTTCAATGCTTCCCGAAGTTGCGTACGATCCGCCAATGGCTCTGGCAGCGCAAAGAATCGCTCCTGCCCCAGATTTTGAATAAGTTGCTCTAACACATCGACGAGCAATGCCTCTTTGCCGTCATAATAACCGTATAGCGTCTGCTTAGAGACACCCGCTTCTCTGCTGACGGCATCCATGCTTGTAGCGGCAAAGCCCAACTCCAAAAACAGCTTTTTGGCCGCTTCACAAATCTGATTTTTCTTTGCTTGGGCGCGCGGACTGAGTGGACGTTCCATGAGGCACCTCCAATCAAACTAGACTGTACAGTTTTATTATACGATAATTCTCAACATTACGCACCTCTATTACAACATCCGCAACCGTAGCATTGACAACGATCGATTTACGTAATAAAATATTTTTACGTAATACAATTGTTTTGAGATGGTGATCCTTTGAAACAACCAATTCGCGAAACCTATGTAGTTGAATCTCCTGAGCAAGCCTCTGCGCTGATGAACCCGCTACGAGCCGAAATCCTGTCTCATCTGAAGGAACCTGCATCTGCGACAGAGGTGGCAAAGCTTCTCCGCGAAACCCCACAACGCATCAACTACCACTTGAAAGCATTGGAAAAAGTCGGTTTGGTTCAACGCATGGGCACCCGGCAGGTGCGCAATTTGGTGGAAGTGCTTTATCAAAGCGTGGCCCGCACTTTTATATTGTCCGAAGCATTGTCCTATGGAAAAAACACCCTAAAAAAAATGAAAGATCAAGGTTCCCTGCTTCATTTGATCCACACTTCGGAACGGATCAAAAAAGATGCTTTGGCCTTGATGGAGCAAGTTGACCAAGATGAAACCGTCCCCAGCGCCTCCATGCACATGCAAGTCTATTTGCAAGACGAAGCGGAGCGTCAACAGTTTGTGCAAGATTATGTGGAGCTGGTCAAGCAATTGATCAGCAAATACCAGACCAAAGCGTCGGGTTCTCACCCTTACCAAGTGTTGCTGGCGGTGTACCCCGACCTTGACCCCGGGAGTGATAAAAGTGAATAAAGCACAGGAGCAAACATCTCCGCACCAAGCGGAAGAAAAGCGCGACGCAACCATCGTTTGGGAACATCGCGCAACCGGCACCAACGGGCAACAAGTTGTCCCCTTTCCCATCCAAAGAGAAGCGCTCCATGAAGAGCGGACCATTCGGCAAGCAGATGCAGTCGCTACCATCCGCATCGTCTCTTCTGGGTTTGGGGGCGTGCGCGCTTCCGCCTCCCCCCGCGCGATGCTATCCGCAGCTTAAAGCGCCCCTGTACCGACAAACTCCGCATGGATATCATTCCATGCCATCCCCATGCTTAGAAAGGCGGAAAAATCATGCACATTCCATATGTGGTTGAACAGACGAAAGTGGGAGAGCGGTCTTATGACATTTATTCACGGATGTTAAAAGACCGGATTGTATTCATCGGTTCAGTCATTGATGATGCATTGGCCAATGCCGTCATTGCCCAGTTGCTGTTTCTAGCCGCCGAAGACCCCGACAAAGACATCCATATGTATATCAACTCCCCCGGCGGTTCCGTCTCAGCCGGCCTCGCTATCTATGACACAATGCAATACATCAAACCGGATGTATCCACCATCGCCATCGGATTCGCCGCCTCGATGGGCACAACCATTTTGGTCGGCGGGGCACCGGGGAAACGGATGGCTTTGCCCCACACCGAAATCATGATCCACCAGCCTTGGGTGCAACAGATTCAAGGGCCAGCATCAGACATTGAAATTCGGGCCAAACACATCTTGCACAGTCGGGCTGTGCTCAACGGAATTTATGCCGAGCGTTGCGGCAAGACACTTGAAGAAATCGAACGGGATACCGATCGCGACAACTACATGACCGCAGATGAAGCCTTGCAGTATGGAATCATTGACAAAGTGATTCAACCAGGGAGCATGAAGTCGGCTTGATCCTGCGCAACCAAAAAACCCTACGGTCACCTATGCCGCAGGGTTTTTCTCTTCGTTGCCCCCAAAAGCCACATCGTCTCGTCCCGTCCTCAATTTGCGGATAGGATGGGAGCGACGTCACCAACCACATTTGGCGCCTGCCCAGCTTTCTCTCCCATCAGCAATGCACTGGCAGAAGCCTCACAGAGATACACTTTCTCCGTGTAACAGCGCAAATGCGAACGCCAATGAGCCAAAGCATGCTCCCAAGCGCGCTTCGCAAATGGATCATCGGCCATGAGCGCAAGTGGAATACATAAGTTCAGCAGGCGCCCTTCGATCAAGAAGCGGGTAACCCCGGCCGGATACACTTCTTTACGCATCACCGTTTTCATCACGTCTTCCAGATCACAGACGGCATGCCGTATGCAAACCATCTTTTCATCTGGATACACCCCTGTCCCGTAAGGCAAACGGATCACTTTAAACCGGCGGCTGTAGTTTTCCACCAAGCTCCGCCACAGGGACAAACGCTTCCCCGCCGCATTCTCACCCGCAGGCAACAGCAGGGCATAAGGCTTGCGCTGGCGAATCAGCGTGACCACCACTTCCTCGTTGGCCGCTTCCATTTCCGGCACGCATCGCACCTTGGCCTCGTTCATCCAGTCATCAAGCCACTCTCCGTCAGGTACCACATGATCCCATGCGGAAAGGGAAAGATGTTCCCGCTCGATGATTTGCACCGGTGCATAAACACAACCGAGACGGCGCAACGAAGCCAAGCGGTGTGCCCCGTCCAAGACCAGGTATCCCCCGGCCATCGGAGTGGCCAGAATAGGATGGCGCAGCATCCCTTCTTGGCGGATGCTGTCGCATGTCTTTTGCAATCGCCCCGGTTCATGTGCTTCATGAAGATGCAAATCTTGGATCGGAATGCGCTCTAACGCGGCTATGATGTCCATACTTCCCCCACCTTTCCCGTCACGCTCCACTCGTTCTCTGACGGACGAACCCAGACATGAGCGGGATGGGGATGGCTGAGGAAATCGTGGTGGGAAATCGACCAACTATAAGCACCCGTATATTGAAATGCGATCCAATCCCCAATCCGGATACGGCTCACTGGCACTTTTCTGGCCATCACATCTTTAGGCGTACACAATTGGCCTACCACCGTCACATCCACCGCTTCCCACTCCTTTCTGGCAAATGGGTATACCCACTGCTCCACAGGCACGATCTCAAAGGGATGGTTATGCTGCCAGGACGAAGGCAAACGGAAGTGATGCGTCCCCCCGCGGACGACAGCGTAACGTTCGCCATGGTTTTCTTTCAAATCCAGCACTTCAGTTACATAATAACCACAGGAAGCTGTCAAAAACCGCCCGCACTCAAACATCAACTTCCAATTTTCCGGCACTTCGCGCTCTACGAACTCTGCCAATAGCGACACGAACAAAGACCAATCGAATTGCTCTTCCAGCGCTTGGTAGTTGACCCCGATGCCGCCACCCACATTTAGCCTCGTGATCTCCAATCCGTAATCTTCCGCCCACTGTTTGGCCTTTTGCACATAGATACGCAACAGAGAGATATGATTCGATTCATGCAAGTGATTGGAGATGGAGTGGAAGTGGAACCCTTCCAGCCGCACATGCTCGCACCGGGCCAACTGCTTCATGACTTCCGGCACTTCCCGCTCATTGATTCCAAACTGGGTAGGGCGGCCAGCCATATGCAATGTGGCCGCATCTGGAAACGGGCCCGCCAAGTTGATGCGCAATAAGATGGACACCGTCGCAATCATCTGTCCCGCCAGATGTTCCAAACGCATCAGCTCATGCATGCTCTCCACATGGACCAGCTTCACGCCAGCTTGTATCGCCTCCACCAACTCTGCATCCGTCTTGCCCGGCCCGCCGAAGATGATCGGAATCTGGCCATCCACTTGTCGTGCCTTTTTCACTTCACCTGCCGATGCCACTTCAAATCCCCGTACCAATGGCGCCAACTCCTCCAAAATAGGGCGTTCGGAATTGGCTTTCATCGCATAATACATCTCACATCGTTCAGGGAGTTGCGACACCACCCCGCTCACATGCGCCCGCAAACGATCCAAGTCATACAAATACGCGCACACCGGTTGGCCGCTGGTCTCTTTCAGCTGCGTGAGAATCGCTTCCATCTGCTTATTCATTGCTTTTCCACCTGCACTTGATCAACATATTCACTGAGCTGCGCTTTCAAAGCCCGGTAAAAGATCCCCCGGTCGTCGCCCACTACGAACACGCGAACCCCTTTGTCCCACCATCCCTGCCGATCAGCCTTGTTCCTTGGTATGGCGCCATACGGAACCCCGTGGTGAACGGCCCGTTCATGCAATGTCCGCAATGCTTCCTTCACCTCTGGATGCTGGGTTTGCCACGGCACTCCCAAAGAACCCGACAAATCAGCGGCCCCTTCCAGCACGAAGTCGATGCCTTCCACTGATAAGATCTCATCCAAGTGTTCCAAAGCTTCCTTGTCTTCAATCATTGGGACAAACATCACTTCCCGGTTGGCTCGCTCCATCACCTCACGCAGATCATCCGCGCCAAAGCGCGCATTTCTGCCTCCGTTCAAACTGCGCTTGCCTTTGGGCGTGTAGTAACAGGATTCCATGGCCTCCATCAGTTCCGCCCGGTTTCTGACATGGGGAACAACCACCCCTTGGGCGCCAGCGTCAAGCACTTGCAGGATGACACCCGGCGAACGCTCAGGAACGCGCACCAAGGGCGTAATCTCAAACACCTCCGCAGCGCGGATCATATGTTGAATCGTCTCCGGATTGGTCAAGGTATGCTCCATATCAATGATTACAAAATCATATCCAGCCGCTGCGATCATCTCCACAGTCAGCGGCGAAGGGTTGGAACAAAACAAACCGTACACGGGCTCGCCACGAGCAATTTTCTGTTTGGTGCGGTTAATGAATCGCATGGTTTTCCTCCTGTCGGCGAATGTCCGCCAGTGGATTGGGCACAGCGTGGACACGCAATTCTGTGTCAGGATAAAGCCGTCTTTTGGTTAACTGCTCCACTTCGATCGTCTCTGTGTAAAGATCAAACAAGCGGTATCGCTCTGCTTGGTCGGGAAACGACTGCATATACGCTTGAATGGTCTGGTGAACCAAGCCCCAGAACGCCTCCTCCGCCAACCCGTAATGCTTGTCCAGGAACAGCGCCAGCTCACCCAAGTTAATGAAGAAAAAGGCATCCAGCATAAAATCTCGTACCTGCAACACATCATCGGTTTCAATGAAAGAGTTGCGGTTGACGCGAGCATGGTATTCAGGGGTTCCCTGCAATGCGGGACACCGCTCGGGTTCGGTCAAATGCTGGCGCGAAAAGCGAAGGCCGTCATGGAAATCCTTTAAGGCCAACCGCTCCGGCATACCATCTTTTAAGACCAGCACAATGTTTTGCGCGTGGGATTCCATCGCAATTCCATGGGCATACAACAGATGAACCAGCGGCAACACACTGGTGTGGAGAAGTTTTTTCACCCACGCTACCAGTCCAGACTGCAGAATATAAATATCGATAAACGGTTTGCCATCCACATCCAACGCCGTCAACGCGTTGAACGGAATAGCTCGTTCACCCGGAAGTAGTTTGAACTCCAAGCTCTCCCGCCAAATACAACCGATCACACCATAAGTGTCAGCCTGCAACAATTCCGGCGCAGGTGGATGATAAGAGAGCCCCGCCACTTCCTTTAGCAAAATCAAGCGGTGTTCATCACGCAAATATGGATCTCGGCTGACAATCCCTTCCAGCCACAAGGAGATCGGCGCAGCGTTTTGCACCGTGTGTGGGGCCAAAATTCGCCCGGTGGAGGTGTTTACGATGCTGAGCGCCAACTTGACATATGGCTTCTCCGGATGTGTCCGGTTGGCCAGGGTGCGGATGGACTGTTGCGCCCCGTATTCTTCCGTCGATTCGCCCAAATACAGAATAGACCCGGCCGCAAGATAATCTTGAAGATGATGCACGATGTGCTTCTCCCATTGCCACGGATGCACTGGCACCATGATGTATTCCTCAGGTCGCCGCCCTTTGGCCCGGATCTGCGCCTGCATCTCTGCAAAACGCTCTTCTCCCACCTGCTCCATCATAAATTGGTCTGGATCAGCCTCTCCAAATGACAGAAGCGCCTCCTCCCGCTTCACGGCCAGCCACACCAGTCGGATGCCTTCAGCAAACTCCGGCCCGTACCGCATATTGTCATCAAAGTCAAACCCGATACGCGACTTGTAGGACGGGTGATACGGGTGGCCATCCATAATCCGGTGTTCCAAGCGATTGTAATCCGATCCTGCCAAAACCAGCCCATCCCGGTGCCGGACGAATTGGGCCACACTGTCCTTTAGCCACGTCTGTTCCAACTCACGGATGAATTGCACCAGTTTGCTTTCGTCTACTTCTTTCAAGATCGGGCGCAAATCAAGTAAAAACTGGCGCAAAGAAACGGCTTCCCCTTCCTCTTCACCTAGACGGCGGCGCACAGAGCCAGAGGTCATGCGGATGCGCCCAAATGTTTTTGTCCGCATACCCCGAAACTGATAGCTCACCTCTTGCCCGTCTTCCTGCTTTGTCTCAATCACATATAACCGTTCTTCTCCTTGGAGCCGTTCGCTACGGCAGGGAATCACCTTTTCATAGACCAGCGACTCCACCAGCTGCCGGAAGATGCGGCGGCGTACCTCGGTGGCTAGCGGCGATTGCAACGCTTCGTCCAACCAGGCATAGGATACATTTTTCATTTCGCCTTCACCTCGCTGTGCATGGGGTTGATCAAATCCAGATAAACGGCCGAGTCGGACCGGTTTTGGAACCGGCTGAGCAGATTCGCTTTGGCCCGAATGACAGGCGCTCCCAACAATCTCTCCAGCACTTGGCGCATAAGCGGGGAAGCAACCTCTTTCTCCCGTTCCAGGCGACCGCGCACCACCGCCCACGCTTCTCGTTCACACCAGCGTCCATAGTACGCGATAACATGCAAAAGATGGCCCAAGTGATTGGTGATCAAATAATATTGCAGTCGCTCCCATGCCTGCTCTCCGGAGTAGAGAACGGGGCTGTCTGGGGCAATCGCACCATCGTAATACCCTTTGGTCTCAGCCAAGTCCCGGTTGATGCTGATCCCTTCCATATCCCGCACATAAAAATGATCGGGCCATCCCTGTTCCAAATGAAGCAATGAATTCTGCACGTGGGCTTCCAGGCTAACCCCTTCATTGGCAAACAGATCTAGCGCCGGAAGGAACACCACTTCCACATACTTTCTCAGCCAGGTTGCCAGATGCTCCGACGGGATCGGCCCTTCCGACACCCCAACCGCCTGCCGAATCGCCTGCAAGAGCGGCGGTTCACTTTGGTTGGGCCAACATTCCAGCAGGGAAGCCACCACCAACGGCGTGCGCCCTTTGGCCAAATCAGGATTTTCCCGCAATAGCACATTGAAGCTGGCTGGCGAATACTCTCCTCCCAAGTCTGCCGGAGGGTTGAACCGGATCGCACCCGCCTCAGCCAACACGGACATGGACGCATGTGGCCACGCTTGGCGCAACACGGCCATCACGCGACTGGCATCAAGGGATCGCTTCACTTGTTCCGCCGTGTTTTCCCTCACAAAATGGGTGATACGCACATGAAGCGGCAATTTGAACGAATAAGGATAGCGGGCGCTCCACACCGTCCGCACTGACGAGGTAGGATACACCTCCGGTCCCAGCTGGCCTAAATCGATAATAAAACCTTGTTCCAGTCCCGTGCGCCAAGCTAAAAACCGCCGCACATATGCTGCCTGCCATGGATGCATCGGCAACAGACGGTAGCCCTCCGGAATGGCACGAGCGGTGCGCTCAGCCACATCCGGCGGCAAGATGGACGCCTTGGCCGGAGCTGTTCCCTCCGTCCACTCTTCATCGATCCAGTCCGGGTGGAGCGCGAAAAAGTGCAACGGAAAGGACGCTTGCAATTCAGGGGCGAATCGCCGCAAATCTTCCGTACTGAACCCTTCTGAGCTTTTGGGCGTGGGGTGAAAAGGATGTCCGCTCAACAGGCGCTGTTCCATCCATTTCAGCCTTTCTTCCGGGTGCAAATCCCATCCGTCCCGCACCCCATGTGCCAACGCGTGTTCAAGATAGAGAGCCGTTTTTTCGATGCTGTTTTGAATCTGGGCCAACAGTTCGGCAACAGGCTCCGCCTCATCCTCTCCGGCCAGCTCCTCCACCAACCAAGTGATTAATTGGGTGGCGGATGGTACGGGAGTCACGCGCTGATCTGCGTCCGCAATCCAAAACTGCTTTCCATACCGGTGGTGGCCAAACACCGATGAATATGTAACGATTCCCAACAATTTCGCCCGCCGTTTCGGCAGAGGCAAACTCAGCCACGTCGCTCCCGGCTCCTGTGCGTCAATCCAACGAACAAGTGCGTCATCGCTCTCAGCGAAAAGGGACGCATCGCCCCGTTCCCGGATGAAGGCGTTCAAAATGCGTTCCACTGTTTGATGTTCTGCAATCTGATACAGATTTGGTTCCATCTCCGTCTACCTTTCTATTGATGATGCGATCAGCTCACCTGATCATTGCGCGATACAAAGGGCAGATGGAAAGTCCGGTCCGAGTTTGTCGGTCTGCCGCCTGCAACCACGCACGCGCCCAACACAAACAAGCTTCCCATACAAAAAAGCACCGTCGGCAAAGATAGAAATCCGGTTAGCCCGGCCCCGGCCAATGAGCCCATGACTTGCCCTCCGACCAAGCAGCTGTTCGTCAACCCGATGTTCATCCCTTGGTCTTGGCGGCGGGATGAACGGCTCACTTGAAAATATACGGAAGGAAGCAGTGCCGCAAAGCAGAGCCCCTGCACCATTCTGAGTGGGATCAACCACGCCGCAGAAGTGGGTAGCAGCTGGAGCCAAATGCTGATCCCGCAACCCAACGCAGCGACAAAGAAGTTGAGCCGCACCGGTTTGTGATCGTTTTGTTTCCCCCACCACGGTGAGGCTACCATCGTCGCCAACCACATCACCGCCTGCAACACGCCCACCCATGTCGCGGCGCGCTCCCCTCCATCGGTCATGCTTTGTACATAAGGCGCAAAGATCACCGTCAAACCATAGATGCCGGATTGCACGCAAATCCCGGCCACAATAAAGGCTCGCGTTTCTTTCTTCTGCACAAGCGATCGCAATGCGGCGAAGAGAGGGAGACGAGGCTCTGCTTGATTGGCGGTAGACGCGCCCTTGCTCTCGCGCAAGAGCCAAGCCGCTACCAGAGCGCTGACACCGGTCAAAGCCGCCATCGCTACAAACAGGGTCCGATAACCGAACGTATCAGCCAGAACCCCTCCCAACAGCGGGCCCAGAAAAGAGCCGGCCGCGGTCGCCCCCTGCAAGCTTCCCAGCGTCTTCCCGTTTTTTCCTTGCGGCGCCTCCGCACTGGCAAAAGCCGCCGAAGCGTCCACCACGCCGCCAAACGCTCCTTGCAACAGCCGACATAAAAAGAGTTGCAAAGGCGTCTGCGCAAACCCCATGAGCAGAAGACTGAAAGCCAGTCCCATCAACGCCCGAACCACCATCATTTTACGGCCGATCCGATCGCCGATCCGCCCCCAGAGCGGGGAAAAGATAAACATGGTTAGCGCCGGCGCCGCCAAGCATAGCCCCATCCAGCCATGCTGGGCGCCGGTATGTCCACCCAGTTCTCCCAGATAAAAGGGGAGCAGGGGCACCATCACCGTCAAGCCGGCGGTGGAGACGAACTGTCCGGTCCACAACGTGACAAAGTTGCGCTTCCAGGCAAGTCCGTTCATTCCATCACCCCTCCCACCGCAATGGGTTGGCAATTCTTCCTTGGCCTGACGGCATGCTTCCGCCGCCGGTGCCCTCCCGGCGCAACAGGGGAGCGATAATCTCCTTGACCGGCCAATGTTCGGCTTCCAACAACACTTCAGCCATCTCCGCCATCACCCCGGCCGGCGCTTCCTGTTTGATAGCCCGCTCCAATTCCTGCCGGATCATGAGCCACCCTTCATCCTCGGACAGCCATCCGCACGCGGCAAATGCCTGCAAGATCGACGCCAGATTTACTTGGATGCCTAACGTCTGCAAATAGGATAAAAAGTCGGCCGCTGTACCCAGGATCAGCGTGTTTCGCGTGTTGGGCTTCACCGTGTATGGAACAGGCGGCAGGCCGGCGTGCTCCATCCATTCGGGATAGACGCGTACCGTGTCATGATCCCGCAACAACAGTTGCTTAAGCTGTCCCTGTTCAAACAGGAGAATGACATTTTGCCCGTGCATCTCCGGCAGGACGCCCACCTTGGCAAACCACACTGCACGCCCGATGAAAGCTTGACAGATGTCACGGAACAAGGCTCGCCCGTCCGTCTCTTCCCGTTGATGCAATAAATGCTCGATCAGTGGAGCCTCTCCCCGCTTCGTGAACACCGCGAGTGCAGACATCGGACAAACCACATCCGCTTCCAGCATCGTTTGCGGATACCGCCGCACCAAACAGCCGAGATGACCCGGTTTGTCAGCAAACAGATCTTCACCGGGAGCAGTATATGCCACCCAGCTTTCCTCATCGCAGACGGCCACGGAAGGGGTCGCTTGCGCCTCGCCCGCGCAAAGCCGCTCCACCATTTTCTGCCCTTTCACCCCGTTTTCCAAATAGCGCGGCGGCATGATCCGAATGGCACCCAACGCATACACACCTAACGGCACTTTGACGTGCACAGTCGGATTGTGTAGCGGAATCAAGCTGCGCACCGAAGAACTCGGCGTGAACTGCCCTAGCCCAGACGCCACTGGAATGATAACCTGCTCCGCCAGCTCATGTTCAAACACGCGAGGAAGCACATGCTTCATCTGCCAAGGGTGGACGGGCATCAAACAATAGTCCGCGGGGGACAGCCCTTTCGCTTGGAGGGAACGAAGCAAACGCTCTTGTTCGTCCGCAGTCAACAGCTCGGTGTAAAGCGGGGCTTTCCCTCCATCCCCCAGGAGCACCCGGTCGTTGCGAACAGCGACCCAGTCCAACCCGAACACCTGCCCAAACTCCGACCCATACAGGGAATAATCGTCTTTGTCCCACCCGTTTTTCACTCGGGAAGTAGGGTGGAAAGGGCGATCCCGCAAGGAAGCGTAACGTTCAGACTCCCGCAAGCTCACGATTCCCCTCGTCGTCTCCAGTGCCGTCGAAGCTTGTGAAGAAAGGATGGTCTGCTCAACTGCCAATTTCAATTCGTCACAAAATCCAGCCAGATTGGGGAAGGGATCATCCTCCGCTTCCTCGGCCAAAAGCCACACGTATTCATCCATTTCTAGCAAGCGAACGCCGGTTTCCCCTTCTTCCGGCCCCGCCAACAGAATGGGCGGACGGCTGAAACGGTAAGATTGAAAACGGCTGTCTGGAATTACGCGAAAATGCAAGGTTCGGCCATCTCGAAGCGGAAACGCAAGCAAGCCCTCCGCTTCAGCTAAAGTCAGACCAGCCTGATCCAGCACTTCCTGTGGATCGCGAAGTAGCACGCTTCGACTCCTCATCCCCATGAAATCCTCATAGATCAGGGCATTTACCAAGTCGGTAAACACTTGTTCCTCCGCATCGGCTTTTCGTGCAGCATGGGGGGTATCTGAAAGCTTCATTGCCTCTACGTCCTTTCCCGTCCAATCATGTTGTCATTTCGTTTGCTATCCTAAAAACGTCCCCGGTTGCGTCCAGAACAGCCCGTCAACCGGGGAAACGGCGAAAAATCTTGCTTTGATGAGCGCCTCGCCGCATGCACGCTTACCAAGCGTCTAGTAAAGGCTCAATTTGGTACCGATCTGCTTTTTGACTGCCTCATGATAAATTTGTTCTGCGCAGGCGATATCCTCAATGGCCATCCCCATCGGATTGAGCAGGATGATCTCATCGTCGCTCTCCCGTCCGGGCTTTCTCCCCACCACGATTTCACCCAATTCTGCATGCAATTGTTCACGAGAGAAGCGCCCTTCCAACACGAGCTGATTGATCACTTTTTTCTCTCGGTTGCTTTGCTCCCAATCGTCCACAACCACTTTGTCCGCTTGCAAATAAACTTCTTTATGCACATCCATGATGGAGACGTTGCTGATAAACGCCCCTTTTTGAATCCAAGCAAACGGAATGTAAGGCTTGTCCGCCACGGTGCAAGTGATCACCACTTCCCCTTGCTTGACTGCCGCTTCCACCGTGTCGCAACATTTGACTTCCACTTCCGGTGCTTTCTGCCGAATCGCCTCGGACAATTTCACCGCGGCCTCTGGGAATACATCATAAAGATGGATGGTTTTGATTTGGGGGAACTGTTCGATCATCGAGAACAATTGCATTTTTGCGATGACGCCGCATCCAATGCTCGTCACATGGGTAAAGCCTGGCTTGGCCAAATGTTTGGAAGCAACAACTGTCACGGCCGCCGTTCTCATCCCGCTAATCAGGCTTCCCTCCATCACGGCGATGGGGTAGTTGGTTTCGGGATCATTGAGGATCACCAACGCACTGGCCCGTTCCAAGCCGCGTTTTTTGGGGTTGTCGTGCTTGCTTCCAACCCACTTCAACCCGGAGATACCCGGATTTCCGATGTGCGCCGGCATGGCGATGATACGGTCAGCGATATGACCGTCAGCACCCTGTGAGCGAAGATATGGCTTTAGCGGTTGCACGAAGTTCTTTTCCGCATGCAGGGTGAGAGCCCGTTCAATCGCCTCTACATACAGATTGGAATGGTCTCCGCCCAGCTCTACAATGTCTCGCTTGGACAGATACAGCAGTTCAGGATGTTGCGCATGTGTCATGTTGAAACACCTCTTATGTTTTATTGGTTTAAGTGGTTGGCAAACGGTCAACCCAGTCCTCGTCGTACACCATGTCCAGATACCGGTCTCCCCGGTCGGGCAAAATCGTGCAGATGCGGTATGGTTTGGGCACAGTGGGAATCAGCTTCTTAATCGCGGCGATCACTGAGCCAGAAGATCCCCCTGCAAAAATACCTTCATGGTACAACAAGTCCCGGCACCCCTCGACCGACTCCCGGTCATTGACATGGATCACATCGTCAATTTCTTCCCTGACCAGTATCTCAGGAACGCGGCTGGAGCCGATACCCGGTAACTCGCGGCGCTTCGGCGGCGTACCGAAGATGACAGAACCAACTGCATCCACGGCGATCACTTTGACATCGGGATACGTTTCTCTCAGCCGTCTAGCGCACCCCAAGATGCTACCGCTCGTGCTCACCGCCGCAATCAGGCAGTCCGGCGCTTGAGGCAGCTGTTCCGCCATCTCGCTTCCCGTTCCATAATAATGGGCCTGCCAATTCCGTTCATTGGCATACTGATTCATCCATACCGCATTCGGAATACTATGTAACAACTCTTGCACGCGACGGATTCGCGTCTTGAGATAACCGCCCTGATCATCAGCTTCTGTCACCATCTCGATCTTGGCGCCCAACTGACTTAAGATTTTGAGATTGCTTGGCGCCGTTTTGGGATCGACGACACAAGTGAATGGCAAACCGTACACGCGAGCCACCATCGCGATCGCCACACCTAGATTGCCAGAACTGCTTTCGATAATGTGCGAATCGGCGGTGATGGTGCCGTCGCGCAACCCTTGTTCAATCATGAAGCGGGCGGGACGGTCTTTCATGCTTCCTCCCGGATTCATGTATTCCAGTTTGGCAAATACCTCCACACTGGTTCCCGCAAAGAGCCGCCGCAAACTAACCAACGGCGTATTCCCCACGCACTCGATGATTGACGAAGGGAGAGCCTTGTTCTCATCCTGTTTATGGATGGAGACGGGCATGTGTCTCACCCTTTCTGAGATGATAATGATTTTCAATAACAATACTAAATGATAATCATTATCAGGTCAATCCATTTTGTAAGAATTAATCGCATTATTTTATATTCCTGGCAACGACCCAGTTGGCGCCGCTTTCCTCCGCTTCCCTACATACGACCGGCGCCCGTATATGCATCGGACGCCGGTTGTTATACCGCGCTTACTCCTCTATCAGTTCGGCCACCCCATTCACATTGAGGTAGACCTCTTGCGCAAAATCTTTCCGTACCTGCCGCATCAAGTCCAGCAAGCCCGGAATTTGAGTGAGCGAGCGGAGCGCCACGGTGAATTTTTCATTTTCATCTTGGTAAAGACGGTTCTCTCCACCGCCATATTGGTTAAAACCGATGACCTTCTGAACAAAAGTCTGCGCAATCTGCGGCATAAGCCGCTCTTTTTTGTTGTTAAGCGTGAAGTAGGAGAACAAGCGACCATATCGAAGTTGTAATATAGCATGTATGCGATAAATTGTATGACTAATTATGGCGCAAGTGAGGTATACTATGAATAAGGAGTATCAGATCAAGTTTCATTACGTCGAACATCCAGACGGTTCGGTGCCGACCGTTCAACTGATTCGGGACATCGTCCATTTAGGGAAAGAAGACCCCTTGTTTGCTCGGTTAGCCAGACATTTCCGGTATGCGCTATCCACGATCGAACTACGCGGGGTGCCCGATTGGAACATCCAAAACTTTTCCTATGAGTGGACGATCCCAACAAAGAATGGTTGGACGGTTCGAGTGGATCCCTTAGTCAAACGCTTGAACCATGCGTACCCACTCTATGAACTCAGAATCAATGAGTGGCGGCACCGAGGACAGGAAATCCTTATCCAACACATTTATTTCGTGAATGGCATGATTAAACGAGAAAAGTCACCGGCGCGATTCGAGGAGCTGATCGCAGAAGCGTTACAAATATATGAGTCATTTAAAACCAATTGGAGTAAGGGGGAATAAGCATGAAAGTCAGTGACATGAAACATGAAGACCTGATGCGGGAACTGGATGAAGTACCTGGCGTGAAAGAGTTCATGGAGAGTTTCCCTGTATTAATAGCCCACCAAATCATAGCCCGCCGCATCGACTTAGGCTGGACACAAGAAGAATTGGCCAAACAGGTGAAGATAGTAACAGGTGATTCCATGCCGCAATCTACCATCTCCAGAGTAGAAGGAGCATCTCCTGGTATCAAAGCGGAAACGTATGAAAAAATCTTACGTACCTTGGGGATGAAAAAACTGATGATCGAGTTTGAAGATTGCCCGGATGCAGCCCAAAATGAAATTCATATCCGGTCTGGCTCATTTGCATAGCGCGCATACGACTTTTTTTGTATGTAAAAAACGGCCTTGATGTAGGCCGTTTTGTCTTCTATTATCAATCCTTTAACCCCAACTTTTTTAACAACAATTCATGTTCATTAGGGTATCTGGCTTTTATAAATTCGATTAACAATTCATCCTACCGATGACGGGCACAATCCTCAGAGCAGGTACGCCCCATCATCGTCGCTTCTATATCCGGAAAAGAGGTAAACCTATAATATCCGGCTTCTTCTTTACTGGACACCTTTTTATTGCACCAGTCACATTTAAATGACCATTCTTCTTTTCGATCTAAGCCAAATTCCGTGTAGTAGTAAACAAGCGAACCGTGCCGATTATAACGGTTACTAAAATCGAATCCGTCATATGAGAAATCTAGAACTAAATTATGCTGACTAATGATCTCGTCTACATCGTCCAGTTCATAGAACTCAAGTAATTTCTGAATGATCTCTAGTGCCTGCTCTTTTCCGATAATGTAGCGTCGATCAGTCATGAAAACGTCTGAACCCTTTATCTCAATAAAAATGGGCCTCTCTGGTTGCTTCCACTTCTGCGACAAATAATCACCCCCATTTGATTTTATTAGAAACATACGTCAATATCACGTGACAATTAGGAAAATAGAATCAAGGTATGCGCTACATGCAACTTTGCACTAGTTCGTTTATGTGCGTCCAAAAATGGTTAAATCTCATGTCAGTCAGATAGTTGACATAAAAGAAGAGACTTCTATGAGTCTCTTTGTTTTGCATATGTAACTGAATGATTGCTTAAGATATTGTATTTTTCAATCAGAATTGGATCGAATGCTCATTTCCTTGGAAGGGCTTTTAGATATGATGTTGAACAGGAGGAATATGGAAATACCCTCTGAAAGGATGAGAAAAGTGACAATACACCTAGACGAAATGAATCTGCTCAGTCCTCCATTCCGTAACGATTTAACAAGGATCACGAACAGCCTAACGAAAAGGCGTATTATTTGGAACTGGCCCAAAGACAAAAAGCGCCTTCAACGTCAGCTGTACAAACATGATGTATGCACTGATAAAGAGTTTATGATCCATCTAGCCTCTTATTTCAATGAAATCAAGCCCCTTCTTCTACAATCCTATCAAGAAGAATACCCAGGTGAACATCCAACTCCATCCCAACTAATCAACTGGATGAGGGATTGCATGATTGTCTCCAAGCTTCTTGGAAGAAAAAAAGAACTGAAGACATGGATTGAAATCATCGATATGTGTGAATGGCTACAAGAAGATAAATTAATGAAAATTTAAAAAAGGTTGGGGTTGATCATTGGCTCTCGAAAACATAGCCCGTCTGGTAAAACTTGTGGATTGTACCATATAGTGGTGGGACGATTGACAAATGGCCTGTATCTGATCGCCCCATGTAAAAGTGACAAAAGAAACCTCATCCGATCTTAAAAGAAGCAACATTTCCTATGAGCTAATAAAAGTAAAAGAACCGTCGCAAAGACCGTTCTTTTACTTTTGTTTTCTTCGATTGTTCCCAGGCACCACTGTCCCGAATAGCTGGCTTGCTCAGCTGATCGGCACCAAGTGCCACGTCAACGGCTCTGTTGACAGATGAACCCATTTCCTGTGTGAATGGGGTGGTTGGAGCCAATTCCAATATCCCAAGCAGCCTGAAATGACGTACAGATTGTCCCCTTTCTGCTCAAAGTGCCAAACCGTTGACTCCCGTTCCTTGTCAAGAACCAACCAACGCTTCAATCCCCTGACCCAAGTCACCGACTCTTCCTTGTCCAACATTAGCGCTTGGATGCGATATCTGGTATCATCAAACCGATGAAGCCTGATCGGCGTCCCCCCAACGGATCAGACGCGTAATTCAGCAACACCGCTTGCTCCCAGCCAGACATTCTTTCAAAAGTCAACGGCCTTTGGCCATTGTTTCCAGGGACCAATTTATACATTTTGCTTGTGTCAATCCCATTCGACGACCCATTCATTTGTTTGTTCTCCACTAATTGCAATGACATTGGTCAACTCACCTCAAATTCCGTTAATACAGATAAGTTCTTCATCATCTCAATATATCATCCATCTTTTTCCATTAATTTGTTACCAATTTATTTCATTTCTGGTTTGTGACACGATCTGGATCAGGGCTTAGAACGAAAAAAGTATTGGACACTCGTGACAAACGCTTTCATATCAGCTAGGCGCATGTCGATACTAATAACGGAAGTCTGTGCAGCAAACAAATTTACATTTCAAATAAAAATACATGTTTTAACTCCAGCAAACATACGATTCGCAACGTCATGTAAGTCAATGGCAATGAAATCAGCCTTTCCCCTTTTATTCATCTCAACGTTAGGAGTATAATATTTACAAATAGTATGATAAAATTTGAAAGGAGGGAGGGATGTGACGATTCGAGCCAAACATCGGAAACGGTATAAGCTCGTCCCGTGCGCGATGGCCCCCGATGGGCAAATCATCTCGCCCGAAGAAGCGGTGCGCGGCAACCTGTACCGGTGCCCCGAATGCAAAAAAGCATTGAGCCTGCGCTTTAGCAAATTGCAAAACCCCTATTTCGCGCACACGAACAAAATCAAGTGCAAACTGGAGCATTCGTCAGTCGTCCTGGCCAAACATGTTCTCCATTTGGTGTTGACCCGTTGGATGAAGGGAAGCGGTGATCCTGTAGAAGTGCAACCCTTCTGCGAAAAACGTTACGAACTCCCACGGGAAGAGATCCATCAAATCAAACTGAATCACGGCATTCGCATCCACCCCAAACGGACGCTCCACTCCCATCTCTCCCTGCTTGATCAGCACGGTTATCCCATCTTGCACATCGAAATCCGGGATAAGCCCAGAACCCGGCACATCAAACATCCCTCTTGGCTGGAAGTCTCCGCGGAAGAAGTCTTATCTAATCCCTACCTACTTTCATCACTCAACCCATATACGAACTTTTCAACATCCATTCCAACCCAATTGAACTTATTTGATTTCGCTCCGCCCTATCCTTCATTGCCTAGCCACCACTAAACACGACTTTGCCTTTCTATTAGAGGAGTGCCGTGTCATCGGCTCATTATTTTGATCGATTCTGGTGAAGGAGGTGATGCAGCAAGCAGGTGAACCTACGAGTGATTTCGCAAGTCATCGGCAAATGGAACATCCTTTTCCCAATGGGCAATCGTTGTCGCGTGCGCATAACACGGTTAGGAGGGCTTGCTTGGAAGAAATCAGCAAACGAACCAATGCATCACTAGGGTGTGTCTGATGAATAGGTCAGCGGCTCCAAAACCATTTTCTCATTCGCTTCACTTGTGCATCGGCGCTCCTCGAGAAAAGGTTTTTCCGCCGCTTCTTCCCCACCAACTTGATTTTCCAGACACGCCCTAGACAAAAAGAAAATACATGCAAAAACATCGATGAAAAAAACATGGCTTCATACCATAACGAATGGGGAGATTTTCATGAATAGAAAAATGAAATCATTTGCAATCACAACAGCGGCAACCATCATTTTCTCTGTTGGCATGTGTCACACCGATGTTGCCTTGGCATCCGCAAGCAAAACAAGCATCGAACGGCAAACGCAAGCCCTTAATCAAGTAGAAGTAAGTGCTTATTACGAATCGATCTGGATTGCTGGTGGCAAGCTTCTCCGTTTTACTGGCAATCCAGACAGCCGGATTGACGGCACGCTTTATTTGATTGACAACCCTGACCTTCCACAACAGCCAGGCGGCAAATATATCGCTGTTCAGTTTTATGACAAAACCGGCAAGCTGGCGTACGAATTCAGACATGATGTGACCGACATCCCCGACACCGGGAAAGAGCGGTATGTCCACTATTACGAAAAAGTGAAAGGCAACTACAAAGTGAAGGTTGTCGCGCACAACTTGGGCTTTGACGGTGTGCTCGCCCATTAAGTTCCGCTACACTGAAACAGCAGAAATAAAAAACCCTTAAAAGCATTCAATCCCTTGCTTTTAAGGGTTTTATTATGCCCGCAGCTACATTGGGCGCTTGCTCTGCCGCGGATTAACTTATTTTCTGCTGATGCTTTTCAACGATCTGCACCAATTTCGTATAAAAAGCCTGACATGGGCAAAGCCTGCTATTATGCGCTCTGGTCGCACTAAGATAAAGGATGGGGGATGGCATGCGAACCCGCGTTGTTAACTTGGAAGGAAGACTCTGCACTAGGGTGTGCCTGGCAAATCAAGTTGGTGGGGAAGAAGCGGCGGAAAAACCTTTTCTCGAGGAGCGCCGATGCACAAGTGAAGCGAATGAGAAAATGGTTTTGGAGCCGCTGGCCTATTCATCAGACACGCCCTAATCGAAGAACTCAGCCAAATCGGTATTCTGATGACAGTGGTCTTGGTCGGCCTAAAAACCAGCATCGGCAAAGGGAACCGGGAGTCGCGATGAACTCATTTTGACCGCCGCAACCCCCTAGCAGTCGGCACAGGGATGATGAAATCGGCACTTTGGCGCGGATCGTTTATCTCCAGCGGCAAGACGGGTGCCAAGGGTTTTCACGACAGAAGCGACGACGGTCACGGCGGCAAGACGGATGCCAGGGGTTTTGGCGGCAGAACCAGCTTTGGTATTGATCGATGTTGGCTTCCTCTTCCAACATCGCTTCTAACTCTTCCCATTCACCCATCTCTTCGTCATTCAGCATATCTGGATAGAAATCCAACAAATCCATGTTTTATCCCTCACTTTTTGTCATTGTGTAATTGTCATGAAAAATATATGTGGCACTTTCCTATTCCTCTCTGGGTGAATCAACCATTTACTCTATATTCAGGCCGATGCCCTACCGAACCCACATGTTCCGGAAACATTCACAGACCTCGTCCGATTCACCCGCATCCATTGCATATGATGAGATTGGAACACGTTCATGATCAAAGGAAGTGGCAACCCAACATGGAATATGAAACGCTTTATGAAACTTACAAACCCTTGCTGATCTCAGTCGCTTACCGGATGGTCGGCACGCTCGCGGACGCCGAAGATTTGGTTCATGATGTGTTTGTGAACATCCAGCGCAACGATGTCGGACTGATCCGCCATCCGCAGGCTTATCTCATCAAGTTGATCACCAACCGCTGTTTGAACTTCTTAACATCCGCGCGCCAAAAAAGGGAGACCTATGTAGGGCCATGGTTGCCTGAACCCCTGCAAAGCCCAGGCGACCACACAGACCCGGCGACGGAAGTGATCCAGCAGGAAACCATGGCCTACGGCTTGCTGGTGATGATGGAGCGGCTCTCGCCCGTAGAACGAGCCGTGTTCGTGTTACGGGAAGCGCTTGGTTATACTCATGCCGAAATCGCCCGTGTCTTGGGCAAATCAGAAGCCAATTGCCGCAAAATATACAGCCGCGCTAAAACCAAATTGCAAACGTCCTCCGGCCTCCCCTCTTGCAAATCGGCTCAGGCCGAGGCACTGGCACAAGCATTTCAGCAAGCGGTTCATACCGGAAAGTTTGACCGTTTTATCGACTTGTTGACCGAACATGCCGTCTTGTTGTCTGATGGTGGCGGAAAAGTCCGCGCCGCCATTCAACCGATCATCGGCCGCGAACGTATCCGTGCCTTCTTGGAAGGCATCACCAGAAAAGGGGCTTTCAATGGCGTTCTATACCAAGTGACCCTGAATGGGCAACCCGGGCTGTTGTTGATTAAAAACGGACAACAGGCTGTCAGCATGGCTATCAGCTTCGCCCCGCATGAGAACAGGACGCAAGCGACGCACCTCTTTCTCGTCAACAATCCCGATAAATTGCAACACCTCAGCCATCCCGCGAAACCGCCCCGGGAATGAACAAAAATAATTGCCGCCGCAATGTCACATTTCCCCGTTGTCCGTTGTCTATTACTATGCAGTACCCAATCCAAGGACAAACGGAGGAGATACGATGAAAACGCGAATGAATTACCGCCAAGCCAACCCCGGTGCGTTGGCGACGATGTTTCAGCTAGAGAAGTTCATCAATAGCTCAGGGCTCGAAAAAACATTGATTGAACTCATCAAGCTCCGCGTTTCGCAATTGAACGGCTGCGCGTATTGTGTGGCCATGCATGCCAAGGACTTGCGCAAATTGGGGGTGGAGGAAGAGCGCATTGACCTGCTCCCGGTATGGCGCGAGGCCCCCGTGTACACAGAAGCAGAACGGGCGGCACTGGCCTTGGCAGAAGCGGTCACGCACATCTCCGAGGCTGGAGTACCTGATGATCTGTATGAACAAGTTCGAGTCCACTACGACGAGACGCAGTTCGTAACACTCATCATGGTGATTAACACCATCAACAGCTGGAATCGCATCGCCATCTCTACCGGCATGTTTCCCGGATGTGATCGAGATTGGTAAAAAAGAGCGGGATGGGGTACCACACCCCATCCCGCGAGGCTGCTGACAAACTGCCTTGAAAGGCAGGGTCAGCAGCCTTTTTTGTCGAATCAATAAAAAACACTCTATAAGGAGTTTTTTCTATGTTTAG
>NZ_PVTZ01000018.1 GCF_003003125.1 Laceyella sediminis
TAGGGTCCGAAGACCCCCGCACGACTTGCATGTATTAGGCATGCCGCCAGCGTTCATCCTGAGCCAGGATCAAACTCTCCGTTAAAGGTTTCACACTAAAGTGCAAAACTGAGGTTTGAGTCTATGCTCAATGAATTGACAGGTCACGTTGTCACTCTTTAGTTTTCAAGGAACACTTCATTTTTAGTGTCGCTCTTGTAGCGACGTTTAACATCTTATCACGCTTCCTTCCACCTGTCAACAACTTTTATGGTCAATTTAAGTGAAAGGAACATGGAATTGTGTTGCGACAAGCAACGAAACTAACTATAACAAGAATCCTATTCCTTGTCAATGGCTTTTTCTTCTGTTGGCTTCTGTCTCTGCCGATGCCTTCATCTTCACTCTCCCAATTCTTAAGCAGACATTCCCACCATCCTTTCAATGCCGCGGCCAAACGCGCGCATCCATGCGTTTCTCGTCCGCTGGTTGAGTGTTGGTTGCTTTTCACTGCTGTCGAGATCGAGGTATGGGTATTTTCCCAACTCCCGCAACACCGCACCAAGGGCGCGATCCCCCCATCGTTCGGCCAATGATTTGTAAGCGAGATATGCACTGAGATAATACTGTTCTGCTTGATCCGACGGCAATTTTTCCAGCTTTGCCCGCTCTAGTTCGGCCAAGCTCATCCGCCGCTTTAATCGCTTCGTTTCATGGCCAACCATCAACCGAGGCAGCAAATGGGCTTCATAATACATCGCAGCTCCTTCCTGCAACCAATACGCTGCATTGTCATTAGACAATTCGCTCACCATCTGATGCGTCAGCTCGTGTACCAAACCAGCGGCCAACAACCGGTCTTCCCCCCAGCCGCCGATAAATTTGATCGCTTGATTGGCTTCATGCCAACCACCAGCCCATTCCGGCAACGACGGTTTGACAAATTGGCGGAACACCTCCGGGCGGTGATACAATTTCACCTCAATCCCTTTGGTCGTCCACCCCATACGCCCATGTAGCCCTTCATAGGCTTGTTGCAAAGTGTTGATGGCCAATGTCGCTTCCCGCTCGAGGACAGGGTCGCTATAATACACGCTGATTCGCTCATTCTTCAACACAGAAAAAGCCAGATCAGCATCCTTCCAACCATCCCCCCTTTTTTTCAGTGACAGCGGATAGCTGAAAGAAACGGCCTTTTTGCCCATCCGGTAGGATTGTTTTACTTGGACGACGGCGGTTCCCCGGCCAACGGCCTTCACTTTGAGCAGTTGCAATCGAAATGATCCTGGTTCGATCACACGCACCGCATCTTGAAACCACCGCTTCTGTTCATGGAGATATGTTTTGTTCTCCCCATCCAATGTCGCTCGGTACATAAGCCAATTTTTTTCTTTGAGTGCCTGCTCCTTTTGTGCGAACAATTGCCGGATCTCTCCGATCTCCTTTGCCATCCCCGATACAGATCGTTCAGCTGCTTCCGCACCCTGTGCGCACCAACCAACAAGTAGCGCGATCCCTACACACAATCCTATCCATAACACCTTGCGTCGCATTCTAGCCCACCTCCATCTTTATCTATAAGATGGCAATTCTACGCTGGTTTTAACCCTACTTTCGCACACTGGCCGACTTGGTTTTGACAACTCCTTCTATTCCAAAGTGGACTATCCGTAAAGATGACGGATAGATGGTGTGTCTCCACGTCCAACTAATTCGCAGACAAAAAAACCCTGCGCTTCGTCACGTTGACGTACGCAGGGCTTTATGCGTCTTTCGCACCTTCCGGTCGGAGCTCATTCAGACACTCCCCAGAAACATGAATCGCAAGATGAAAATAACCCCCAACACATACACGACGGGGTGGACGTGTTTGCCTTCTCCTGCCACGACCTTGCACAATGGATACAGGATAAAGCCAGCGGCAATGCCAGTCGCGATGCTGAAACTGAGTGGCATCATGATCAAAGTGATAAAGGCTGGAATCGCTTCAGACAAGGAGTCCCACTCAATCTTGCTCAAGTTGCCGGCCATCAGCACACCCACGATGATCAACGCCGGTGACGTGATCGCGGCCACTGAAGCGAGCGTCTGTACGATCGGGAAAAAAAACAGCGCCGCCGCAAAACAAAGCGCGGTCGTGACTGAGGTCATGCCCGTCCGTCCTCCCGAAGCCACTCCCGCTGATGACTCAATGTACGAAGTGACTGTAGACGTACCAAACAACGCCCCCAACACCGTCGCAATCGAGTCGGTGATCAAGGCCCGTCCGGCGCGCGGCAGTTTGTTGTCTTTCATCAGCCCGGCCTGGCTAGCCACTCCCACCAGCGTGCCAGCATTGTCAAAAAGATCAACAAACAAGAAAGCAAACACGATCGTGACAAAGCCCAATTCCAAAGCACCCATTACATCCAATTTCAAGAAAGTAGGTGCCATGCTGGGCGGCATTGCAAACAGCTTGTCCGGTACCTTGATCAATCCCGTCATCATGCCGACTACAGCCGTGGCCAGCATCCCGATGAAAATGGCTCCCTTTACCCGGCGCACCATCATCACAGATGTGATCAGCAAACCGAACAGTGTTAACAAAATCTCTGGTTTTTTAGTCAAGTCGGGGTTGATCATTACATAAGTCGCTTCCGCGGGAAGAATGATTTGAGCATTTTTGAGACCGATAAAAGCGATAAAAAGTCCAATACCTGACGACACGGCATATTTCAACCCGGTCGGAATGGCATTAATAATCAGTTCCCTGATTTTGGTGACTGTCAACACAAAAAACACAGTGCCAGACAAAAACACGGCGCCCAGCGCTTGCGTCCATGGCACATTCATCCCGAGTACGACAGCGAACGCAAAATAAGAAATCAACCCAATCCCCGGGGCCAGGGCAATGGGATAATTCGCCACGACGCCCATCAGGAAGGTACCGATACACGCGGACAAACCTGTGGCCACAAAAACCGCGCCCAGATCCATCCCGGTCTTGCCAAGGATTGATGGCGCCACCAACAAGATGTACGCCATCGTGAAAAAAGTAGTAACCCCGGCAAGGATCTCTGTCCGCAAGTTGGTTTGGTGTCCAGCAAAGTCAAAGTAACGGGCCAACCCTGTTGCAAACTTGGACATGTGAGATCACCTGATTCTCTGTTATTCCCATTCAATGGTTGAAGGCGGCTTAGAAGTCACGTCATAAACGACACGGTTTACGCCATCCACTTCATTGACAATGCGGGTGGAAATTTTCTCAAGGACATCATAAGGGATACGAGCCCAATCCGCGGTCATGCCGTCGATCGAGGTCACTGCACGGATACCTACCGTATAAGCGTAAGTGCGCACGTCTCCCATCACGCCCACGCTTTTGAAGTCAGGTAGTGCCGTGAAGTATTGCCAAATCTCACGGTCGAGTCCGGCTTTTTTGATCTCTTCGCGCAGGATCGCATCCGACTCGCGCACGATCTCCAACTTGGCTTCCGTCACTTCACCGATAACGCGAATCGCCAGTCCTGGACCTGGGAAAGGCTGACGCCACACGATGTCCGCAGGCAAGCCTAACTCTTCACCCACTTTGCGGACTTCATCTTTGAACAAGGTGTTGAGCGGTTCTACCAACTGCATTTTCATATCCTCTGGCAGCCCACCTACATTGTGGTGGGACTTAATCGTGTGCGCGGTGGCAGTACCCGATTCAATGATGTCAGTGTACAACGTACCTTGACCCAAGAATTCATGATCGCCAAATTTAGCCGACTCTTCTTCAAATACCCGGATAAATTCAACACCGATGATTTTCCGTTTTTGTTCCGGGTCGGAAACACCAGCCAGCTTGGACAAGAAACGCTCACGGGCGTCGATTTTAACCAAGTTCATTTTGAAGTTTTTGCCGAAGGTTTCAACCACGCTCTCCGCTTCGCCTTTACGCAAGAGGCCATGATCGACAAACATGCAAGTGAGTTGATCTCCTACCGCTTTGTGAATCAGCGCCGCAACGACAGACGAGTCAACGCCTCCGCTCAACGCGCACAACACTTTTTTGTCGCCAACTTGCTCGCGAATCGCTCTCACGCTGTCTTCGATGAATGTTCCCATGCTCCAATCACCTGAGCATCCGCACACATCGTACAAGAAGTGCTTGATCATTTCATTCCCGTTCACTGAGTGTTGCACTTCAGGGTGGAATTGCACTGCGTAGATGTTCTCAGCTGGATTGCTCATCGCGGCGACCGGTGCAGAATGCGTTTTCCCATCCACTTGGAAGTTGGCCGGTGGCTCCACAACCACATCGCTGTGGCTCATCCACACCGTTTGTTTTGTATCCAAGCCTTTAAACAAGGCGCTATCGGACACAATCTCCATCTCCGCTTTGCCGTACTCGCGCTTGCTGGCGCGGGATACGTTCGCACCAAAATGGTGGGCGATCATTTGCATGCCGTAGCAAATTCCGAATACGGGAATCCCCAAATTAAAAATCTCCGGGTCGCACTTTGGTGAATTCTCGTCATACACACTGTTTGGGCCACCTGAGAAAACAATGCCTTTTGGATTGATTTGTTTCAACTCGGCCGCGGTGGTCGTGGGTGGCAACAATTCACTGAACACACCCAAATCGCGGATGCGGCGGGCGATCAATTGGTTATACTGCCCTCCGAAATCGAGCACAACAACGCGTTCTAATGGCTTCTCCATCATATAACCCCTCTTTTGTCATGAAACTTTAGGTAGGTACAAAAAAACCCGGGTAACCCACACCGCCGCTCCCGGCGATATGGACCCCGGTCCCCCGATTCCTTCGTCATGAAGAAAATATAAGGCTTCCCGGCGCCCCATCAACCGTAGTCCAGCTATTTTCGGTAGCCGGGTAGAGACGTTCAGGCCTTATTCCTAAACATATACGGGTGGGCGAACAACTAAATTTCATCATATCAAGCCGTCCATAGGCGGTCAAGATCGCATCCGTCCACCCATGATTTTCCACAATGTTCGCCAACGCAACACCATCGCCTTTCCTTCTTCGTTTGCCCCATATCTCCGTTGTTCATACCAACGAATGAACGAGGCAATCTCTCGATCTGTCTGGTCAGGGGTGAATTGAATCCGCCGGAACCAGCAACCAAGTGAACGGGCCAACGCTTTGACCAACATCGTTTTGCCCACGCCCGGCACATCTTCAAGCAAGACATGCCCCTTGGCCAACGGGGCGGCCATGCTGAGCCCAATCACTTCCCGTTTGCCTACCATCACTTTTTCTATATTTTCAATCAATTGATTTACCTGTGAATGTCCTTCATCCCAAACAAAGCCACTCGTCTCTTCTGTTGTCATCGATTCCCTCCATTTTCGATATTTGAAACCAACTTTCAGTTGGTGCTAGCACACGCAGGGCGATCCGCATGTCCATCTGTATCAAAAAGACTCTTAAACAAAATCATAATATTATTATATACAAACCTGATCCGCTCTCGATACGGTTCCCTTCACCTGCTAGAACATATTACTAAGTGAATAGGGCACGCCTGGTAACTAGGGCGTGTCTGATGAATAGGCCAGCGGCTCCAAAACCATTTTCTCATTCGCTTCACGCGTGGCGAGGCACTCCTCGAGAAAAGGTTTTTCCGCCGCTTCTTCCCCACCAACTTGATTTGCGAGACACACCCTAGACAAGTGGCTCCAAAACCGTTTTCTCATTTGCTTCACTCGGGTATTTCCCACCCCCTTGCTTGCCAGTCACACTCGTAGCCGTGCCCTGTTGAAAGAAGGAAAATTTTATGTTTCACGGAATGGAATAAAGGTAATATAATGTAGAAAGATAAGTTAATACATATTCAAAAGGCGGGGATGATGGAATGTCGTTTTTATTTCAACCTTTTACTCAAAAGGAAGTCACTTTGCCCAACCGTGTTGTTTGTTCCCCCATGTGCATGTACTCCGCTGGAGACGACGGAAAGGTAACTGACTGGCACATTGTCCATTATGGCACAAGAGCGGCCGGAAAAGTGGGATTGCTGATGGTAGAGGCAACCGCGGTGGAACCCCGGGGCCGCATCAGCATGAATGATTTGGGGTTGTGGTCTGATGAGCAGATGGAAGGATTAAAACGGATTGTTTCGTTTGCCCATTCTCAAGGTAGCAAAACGGCTATCCAATTGGCCCATGCCGGCCGGAAAGCGAACGTGGATGAACCGATCATCGCCCCCAGTGCGATTCCGTTTAGTGAAGGAGACAAAACACCGCTGGAGATGGGAAAAGAGGAAATCGCCCAAGTGATTGAAGCGTTCGCCCAAGCGGCGCGACGCGCTTCAGAGATCGGCTTTGACATCATTGAGATCCATGCCGCCCATGGCTATTTGCTCAATCAATTTTTGTCGCCACTGTCCAACAAAAGAACCGATGAGTACGGGGGCGACCTGAATGGCAGAGCACGACTGCTCAAAGAGGTCATCCAAGCCGTCAAAGCGGAATGGGGAACCTCTCGTCCCCTTTATGTACGCATTTCTGCTGTGGACTATCACCCTGATGGCATCCAATTGGCGGACAGTGTCGCGCTGGCACGGATGATGAAAGCGTGGGGTGTTGATCTGGTGGATGTCTCCTCTGGCGGCACGACCCCTCAACCACCGGATCGCATCTTCCCTGGATATCAAGTCTCTTACGCCGAAACAATCAAGCGCGAAGCCGGGATTTCCACCGGGGCTGTCGGCCTGATCACCACCCCAGAACAAGCAGAAGAGATTATTGCCAATGGCCGGGCCGATCTTGTCTTTTTGGCTCGGGTTCTGTTGCGTGACCCCTATTGGACCATTC
The DNA here is from genome assembly GCF_003003125.1 of Laceyella sediminis. Classification (GTDB taxonomy): domain Bacteria; phylum Bacillota; class Bacilli; order Thermoactinomycetales; family Thermoactinomycetaceae; genus Laceyella; species Laceyella tengchongensis. The sequence continues at coordinate 6,781 of NZ_PVTZ01000018.1, forward strand.
ATGCCGCCAAAAAACTCGGCGTAGAATATTTGGGTCCTAAACAATACAAACGTGGATTTTAACCGCAAACCGCCCAAGAACCAAGCTATTGGTTCCTGGGCGGTTTGCAGTAGGAGGGGGCATTCTTCTCAACCACCCGAAGCTACCAGCAACGCAATAGACACGAACCTCCCCCATCATATAGAAGTCAACTTCTGCGGTGGATCAGCCGGTTCCACATGCACATGAACATGGGCAATTTGCTCAAAACCGATCAACGCCTCCTCCACCTCTTCCGTCAAACGGTGGCTTTCCTCAACTGATAAATGGGCATCCACGCCCACAGTCAACTCCACAAACACATGCATGCCTTGATGGCGTGCACGTAACGCTTTAACCTCGCGAATGCCCGCGATTTGAACAACCCGTGCTTGAATTCGCTCTGTTTTTTCCGCGTCAAACCCATCCATCAACATATCAATCGCCGGCTTCCCCACTTGGTATCCCGTGCGCAAGATCAACAGGCCCACTGCAAACGCGGCCAATGGGTCCATCCACATCCATCCTAAGTTGGCGCCGATGATCCCCACCGCCGCCCCCAAACTGACTAATGCATCTGAACGGTTGTCGTGGGCAGCTGCTTGCAGTGCTTCGCTGTTCGTTTTCTTGCTTAACGCGAAGTTGACGCTGGATACAAGCAACATGACCACGGCCGAGATCAGCGATACGGCAAGTGCGGCGTTGCCAATCTGCCCCGAGCGCGGGTGCAACACTGCCTCAACCGCACCAATCCACACTTCCAAGGCCACCAGCACCATGCATGATGCCGCCACCAATGTGGCTACCGTCTCAGCTTTGCTATGGCCAAATGGATGATTGCTATCCGCTGGTTGGACGGCCACCCGCAACCCAATCAGAATCGCCACCGACAACAATATGTCCGAAACATTATTCAATCCGTCAGCGAACACCGCTTGGGAATGTTCCGTCACGCCGACCCAACACTTGACCGCACTTAAGATGAGGTAGGAAAAAATGCTGAGCCAGGCTCCTTTTTGCGCTTCTGCCGCTTGCTTGGCCTCAGGTAGCTTTACCATTTTTGTCCCCCTTCCTTCTTCAACCCACTATATGATAAGGAAGGGGTCCCTTCTTAGTCTAGAGAAACGTTTTTTACCCCATTTAGAAAAGCTGACAACTCCCATTAATGTTGGCTCCGGGCAACAATTCACCCAGCTGTCCCACCCTTTTTTTTGCGAACTCCCTATAATAGAAAGAATAAGATAACAATGTTATCATGAAGAAAGACAGATGATGATTGAACCGAGATAGGTGGGTTAAATCCATGTGGAAAAAAGAACTGGTAGAAGAAGCATGTCGTAGGTTTAAGGGAACACCCGAAACAATCAAGCCGCTCGGGGGCTTTTATAACAACGTGTTTGAGTACGAACGGGATGGTGAGGCGTGTGTACTCAAGCTGATGCCCATCGCCACCAAAGATAAAAGTCAACTTCACTCAGAGTTAAAATGGGTGAATTTTTTGCGTTCGCATGGCATCGCTATCCCTAAGCAAATCTTATCGACGCGCGGTCAATCGATTGAAACCATTATCGAGCTTCCCATCCCATGTTGCGCGATCTCTTTCAGCAAAGGGGAAGGGAAACTGTTGGAAGCCTCCCGCCTCAATGATTGGAGCCCCAATCTGTTGCGCCGGATGGGCCAAGTGATGGGCAAGATGCATTCCCTTTCTCAACGCTTCTTGCAAAAAGAACAGGCCACTACTTTTGAGGAATGGGACGAAGGTGAGATATATCATAGAGATTGGTCCTTCATCGACCGTCCGGTCGCTGACCGCTGGTCATCGATGATGCAAAGGGTACACCAATTCTCCAAAACAAGCAGATCCTATGGGTTGATCAATAATGATTTCCATCATAACAGCATCTTGATCAGCAATACAGGCAATCCGATCGTGGTTGATTTCAACCGTGTCAAATATCACTGGTTTACATACGATATCGCCATTGTGCTATTCCACGCCTTAGAAACGATCCCGGAATCAGACCATGACGCTTTCAAGCAACTGTTCACCCATGAGTTCATGTCGGGCTACTTCCTCGAAAACATCTTGGAAGACGATTGGCGCCAGCAATTGGACTTCTTCGTGGAATTCCGGCTGTACTTTGTCTACTTGCACCGGATGATTCACTTGCACCGTGATGCGGACGCACAAGAACAGGAAACGCGAATCAAAGAATACAAAGAGCGGATGGACCGCCTCGCGTATCCCACCATGTGATTACCCAGCGATGCGAGAAAAAACGCTGTCAGGTAAACACCTGACAGCGTTTTTGCATGCCCTCCAGCATAAAAAAACCGCCGGCTTTGGCCGGCAGTGTTAGCGAATTTATGAGATATATGGTTTGGGGTTGACAGCCTGTCCGTTTTTATGCACTTCAAAGTGCAAGTGAGGTCCTGAGGAACGGCCGGCATTACCCACCGCCCCGATCACTTGGCCCCGGGCGACCCGTTGCCCCGTGCTCACTTTCACTTGATAGCTGTACATGTGGGCGTATAACGTCTCCAATCCATTATTATGGCGCACAATGATATACCAGCCATATCCGCCCGCATCATATCGCACCGACTTCACCACGCCGTCTTCTGCCGCATAAATCGGCGTGCCGATCGGCCGAGGAATATCTACACCAGCATGAATGTGGCTACCGCGGTTTTGCCCGTAGTTCCAGAAGGTCATGCCCCGTGAGGATGGATATCCCAAGACACCGCCCCCGACAAAGCTGAATTCTCCCATCAACTTCTGCTCTTGCTTTTCGAGTTCCTTCAACTCGGCTTTGTACTTGGACATCTCCTTCATCATTTTCTCGACGCGTTGCTTTGATTCTTTGAGAAGCTTTTCTTGCTCCTCCTTGGCTTTGACGACTTTGGCTTTATCTTCTTCATATTTTTTCATCAAATCATTATAATGCTGAAAGTCGTTCATATCTTGATTGACGATGATGCGGATCAATTGGAATCGATTCAAAAAGTCGGCAAATGACTCCGCTGCCAACATGTGGGCTAAGTATTCGTTTTCGCCTTGCAAATAGAGGCGTTGCAATTTCTTGCGTAATTTCTGTTCAACCGCCTTCTTCTCTTTTTCATTGGCGGCCAGGTTTTTGTTCAATGCATCTATTTGTTGCAGATAGGCTGAAAGCTTTTCATCTACTTTCGACACATCTTTTTTATGCTGTTCCAGTTTAGCTTCTACTTCCTTCAAACTCGCCTTCGTTTCCTTCGCTTCGTTTTTCACATCTTCCAGTTTCTTTTTCGTGTCTGACTGCGTGGGGGCCGCCAATGCTGGACTGCCGTGCATTCCCCAAGACGACACCACAAGCGCCAGAGTGATGAAACCGATAGGCAGGATTCTTCTCATCATCTTCTCCTTCCGTCATGTGATTCTATTAGCATTTTAACAAAATGCGTAAGGGCCGTCTCATTCTTTCATTCGATACAAATTTCATTTTTATGACTTTGTATCATGGCAGGGCACTGATGACACCTGCTCAAATCCCTCTTGTCACAACGGTTGCCCGCTTCATTTGTCCATTTATTGAAATCACGAAAAAACGAGCCAAAAAAGCCCCCACCAGTCAACCGACTGCTAGAGGCTAACTTTCAGAGGATGATTATGGCGCCATCTGTTTAAGTCCCACTTATTGCCGAGCCAAAGCATTGAAGCAGGTCTTTTCTTTCTTACCGTGCAGCAAAAAGTAAAGGCCGGAAGAAGCCAAAACGACAACGCCTAGGATGATATATAGCGAGCGATAGCTGATCATGGGAATGAAGAGTCCCAATAGATAAGGGCCAAATCCTAGCCCGGCATCAAGAAAGATAAAGAAGGTCGACGTTGCCAGCCCCATGCGTTCAGGAGGCGTCAACTTTACAGCGATCGCCTGAGTGCATGACTGCATATTCCCAAATCCAAGTCCTACCAGTGCACCCCCCAACAACAAAGTAAAACTGCTATGGGCTAAACCTAAAAGCAACATGCCAGTTGCAAAGAGAATAAAAGCCGGGTACATGACATAGTTGGCTCCTTTCACGTCCATTAACCGACCCGTAAATGGGCGTGAAATCAATACAGCGATAGAATAGACAAGAAAGAAGAAACTAGCTGCACTAACTAGGTCCATTTCAATGGCATAGAAGTTAATAAACGAAAGAACACTGGAGTAACAAAAGGCAATGACTAGTGTAACCCATGATATGGGAACCGCCTTCGGTTCAATAAATTGAAAGGGTTTGAACTCTGTCATCTCAGCCTTTTTTGTGGCACTTTCTAATGCCGGGGCATGTACAAAAAATGCCGTGAGCAAACTGATGATGCCTAGAGCCAGGCAGAGACTAAAGATCATTTGCGCGCTTGCATGCTGATTCATATACAGTCCAATAAACGGCCCGATCGCTGTGGCCAATGTCGTGCTCATGCTGTAATAACCGACGCCTTCTCCTTTTCGCGTAGCGGGGATGATTTGAGCCACAATCGTTCCGGTTGCCGTGCTTGCGATGCCTAATGCAATCCCATGCACGAAACGAGTGATAATAAGAAAGGTGATACCCAGATGGATGAAATATAACGATATCGTTAAAATATAGAGACCCAATCCAATAAACAACGTTCTTTTGTAGCCAATTGAATCAATTTTACGACCAATAAAAAGACGCCCAATTAGCGTCCCTACAATAAAAATCCCTGTAACCAGACCGGCCTGGCTTGCAGTGGCATGATATTCATCTACCGCATAAACACCTATAATTACGACTAGCAAATAAAAAACCAGCGTCAGCAAAAAGTTGATGCTAGACACAATGATAAAATTATTTGTCCACAATTTCGCTTTGCTCAATGTTGCTCCCCTCTCGTTTCATGATGTTCGCCTGCACTTTGGGCAATGTTTGAAACATAATTATTTGATCTTCTTTATCGATCCCTTCCATTACGCGATGTTCCAATTCCGTTATTTTTTTTCTGCATTCTTTGTAAATCTCTTCTCCTAATTCGGTTAACTGAATGATCTTTTCCCGCCTGTCTTTGCCTGGAATTTGCTTCACTATTTTCAGCTCTTCCAAACGTTGAACTCTCCTCGTAATGGTTGGCTTTTCAACTTGATATTGATTTGAAATATCTACAAGCGTCGATGGTCCATGGTTTTTTATATAAAAAATCACTTGCCATAAAGAATAAGAAAGCTGATAAGTGCTCATTAATTCATTCAGCCTAGTGATAAGCGGCCGATACAGCCTTAAATATCGTTGAAAAAACCCCTCCACTGTTGGTGCTCCCTCCTATGGAGAAATGGTTAACATAGGAAACTATTACCCAAGGTAACTATATGCCGTTTTGAAAAAAATGTCAAGCACCTCCCTTTAACGATCCATATAAAAGAGAAGGCCTTCCACCAGTTTTACACTGATGAAAGACCTTCATTGTTGGGGTGGTTATTGTGAATAAAGTGATCATTGTTTGCTGATGATGAGCAACATGAACCTTTATTCTACTATCCCCCATGCCGAAAGGCTTTATGATGCTTATTACATCATGCCGCCCATTCCGCCCATGCCATTCATGTCTGGAGCTTGAGCTTTGTTTTCTTCCGGTTTGTCAGCAACAACCGCTTCGGTGGTCAGGAACATAGCTGCTACGGAAGCTGCGTTTTGCAGTGCGGAGCGGGTTACTTTGGCTGGGTCTACAACACCCACTTGGATCATGTTTACCCATTCGCCGGTGAGTGCGTTGAAACCAATGCCCACTTCTTCTTTTTTGAGGCGCTCTACAATGACGGAACCTTCCAGTCCGGAGTTGTGAGCGATTTGACGTACTGGCTCTTCCAGAGCGCGTTTGATGATGCTTACACCCGTTTTTTCGTCGCCAACCGGCAAGCTTTCTTCGAGGTCTTCTACCGCACGGATGACATTCACCAACGCGGTACCGCCACCAGATACGATGCCTTCTTCTACTGCCGCACGAGTAGCGTTCAACGCGTCTTCAATGCGCAGTTTTTTCTCTTTCAATTCGGTTTCGGTAGCTGCACCAACTTTGATCACTGCTACGCCACCAGCCAATTTAGCCAGACGCTCTTGCAGTTTTTCTTTGTCGAACTCGGAAGTGGTTTCTTCCAGTTGTTGACGGATTTGTTTGATGCGCGCTTGGATGTCGGATTGCTCGCCAAAACCATCCACCACGATGGTGTTTTCTTTGTTTACGCGAACTTGACGTGCGCGACCGAGGGATTCGATACCCGTGGATTTGAGATCCAATCCCAAGTCTTCGGTGATCACTTGACCGCCGGTCAGGATCGCAATATCTTCGAGCATCGCTTTGCGGCGATCGCCGAAGCCTGGTGCTTTAACGGCAACAGCGGTGAAGGTACCACGCAGTTTGTTCACTACGAGAGTCGCCAATGCTTCGCCTTCTACATCTTCAGCGATGATCAACAGCGGACGGCCTTGTTGTACGACTTTCTCCAATACTGGCAGCACGTCTTGGATGTTGCTGATCTTCTTGTCGGTGATCAAGATGTACGGCTCATCCAACACTGCTTCCATTTTGTCGGTGTCAGTGATCATGTATGGAGAGATGTAACCGCGGTCAAATTGCATCCCTTCCACAACTTCCAGCTCAGTGTTGAATCCTTTGGACTCTTCCACGGTGATAACGCCGTCATTGCCCACTCTTTCCATCGCTTCGGCAATCAATGCACCCGTCTCTTCGTCGTTAGCAGAGATGGCAGCTACTTGTGCGATGGAATCTTTGCCTTCGATCGGTTTTGCAATCTTTTTGATTTCGGTCACAGCAGCACTTACTGCTTTTTCAATCCCTTTGCGCAGAACCATTGGGTTAGCGCCAGCAGCCACGTTTTTGAGGCCTTCGCGAATGATCGCTTGTGCCAACACAGTTGCGGTGGTGGTACCGTCCCCAGCCACGTCGTTGGTTTTGGTTGCAACTTCTTTAACCAGTTGCGCACCCATGTTTTCGAATGGGTCTTCCAATTCGATTTCTTTCGCGATGGTCACACCGTCATTGGTGATGAGCGGAGAACCGAATTTTCTCTCCAATACCACATTGCGACCTTTTGGGCCGATGGTTACTTTTACTGCGTTAGCCAGAGCATCTACCCCGCGCAGCATCGCGCGACGCGCGTCTTCACTGAATTTGATATCTTTCGCCATAATCTTCCGTCCCCTTTCGTATGTAGGGTATTTAATTTATGTTAAAGCAACGCTCAGATGTCCTTCATTACTCCACAACAGCGAGAATGTCGCTTTCACGAAGGATGAGATATTCTTTCTCACCATACTTCACTTCGGTGCCGGCATATTTGGAGAAGATGACGAGGTCGCCTTCTTTAACCTCCAATGCGATGCGGTTCCCTTTCTCATCCACGCGGCCTGCGCCTACTGCCACGATCCGCCCTTCTTGTGGCTTTTCTTTGGCGGTTTCTGGCAATACGATTCCGCTAGCGGTTTTTTCTTCTTTCTCAACTGCTTCTAAAACGACACGATCACCCAATGGTTTGATCATCGTAATAACCCTCCTTCGTATGAGGTGGTATGAAATAGTTTCATGTTGTTAGCACTCGACCTCGATGAGTGCTAACATCAATTATAATGATATTCATCTCGATTTCATTTTTCAAGTATCCACCACAAAAAAAATCAAATAAATATTGTTCCTTCCTCACGCATATCAAGCGCTGGCCGGGTCTGGTATCCCCCTCATTATTCGCCGAGTTGCCTGCTTGCCGCATGGTGACCCTAATATAAAACACTGGCCGCCCATCCTCTCCATATAGGCAACCGGTGTTTGCCGCTTCCCTCACTCTTGTCCGCGCTCCGGCGGCTCAAAATGATCGTCGAACGCGTTTTGATCCGTCAAATCGCCCATGTCCGCCATCTCTGGCGCCATATGATTCGGCTGCCTTGTTGCGGACGGCTGGGCCTCTGATTTTGACTTCCGCTTCATGAACTTCGTTAAGTCAATGTACTGTCCCATCTGCGTTTTGGTTTGCGACGCCAAATTAGACATGGTGACGGCCATCCCCTGTCCCTGCGCTCTGTTCCACAGCCTGCGGAGGGAAGGTGCCAACAACCACGCCAGCGCGCCGATCACCACCAACCACAGCAAAGCACAACTAGAGCTACGGTCTCTTCTCCAATAGTCCATGCTCTTACCTCCAACATGAGAAATCTTTCTCATGGTGAAGTGTGCCCCAACCGATGAAGGTTATGTAAAAAAAACGCCGTTTGAGCGGGCCACTTTAGGTAGCCCGCCAACAATGGCGTTTTACACAGCGTTATCGTCCGCCTCTTCCCGCTCCATCTTTCTCACCAAGCCAGCTGATAGCCAAATCCCCACCTCATACAAAACGATCAAGGGGATGGCCACAAGGATGTTGCTTAAAAAATCGGGCGGCGTGATCACCGCTGCGATCACCACCATGATGAAATAAGCGTATCTTCTCATCTTAGCCAACAACTGCGGCGTGATGATCCGGATGCGGGTCAAAAACAGAATGATGATCGGCAGTTCGAAAAAGATACCCAGCGGCAAAATCACCCCAAATAGAAAATTGAAGGTTTCTTTGGCCGCCAAGAGTGTGCCGAGTCCCATCAGCTGGTTAATGTTCTTCAGAAAATCAATCAAATAAGGGATGATGACAAAATAACCAAATGCGATGCCAAGCAGGAACAACCCGACCGACACGGGGATGTACAACAAAGCTGCCCGCTGTTCGCGGGGGTTCAGGCCCGGTTGGACGAATCTCCATGCATGGTACATGAGAAAAGGCAACGTCACGATGAACGCCATGATGAAGGAAATATTCATATAGATTCTCATGCCGTCTTGTAGTCCCATCGTGTTAATGGCCTGTTTTGGGAACAAGTCGCTCACTATGTAGCGGAAAATCGGCATGGAATAAAACAGGCTGATCACCAGCGCTATCACAAAAAACACCAAACACCATATGATCCTGCGCCGCAACTCCCCCAAATGATCAGACAGCGGCTGCAACTCGTCATTCTTCATTTCAAGACGACTCCCTTGACATTAAATTACGGGTTACTCCTTTTCATCAGACACCTCAACGTTCTCGTCATCCGGAAAGTTTTTCAGGAAATAAATCAAGGTTTGCAACTCAATCGTCAAATCGATATTGTGAATCCGGACAGTGGGCGGGGCCGTCAACCGAGCCGGCGTAAAGTTGAGAATGCCGCGAATGCCCGCTTCAAACAAGAAGTCCGCCGTCGCTTGGGCCACATTGACGGGTACCGTCAAAATCGCCACTTCCACATGATGCAAGGCGATCACTTCTTTGAGCCGATCCATCGAGTAGACGGGGATGCCATCGATGTCTGTACCCACTTTGCGCGGGTCCTGATCAAACCCGGCCACAAGTTTGGTATTGTGACTACGGTAAAAATTATACCGCAACAAGGCCGTCCCCAGGTTGCCCACGCCGATCAAAACAACGTTGGTCACCTCGTCCTGCTTCAGAAAGTCGCGCAAAAACTGGAGCAAATAAGTCACATTATAGCCATATCCTTTTTTCCCTAGTTCACCAAGATATGAAAAGTCGCGGCGAATCGTCGCTGGATCGATCTGTAGCGCATCACTCAAATCGGATGAAGAGACGCGCTGCTTACCGATCGCGTGTAATTTCTCCAAGTAACGGTAATACAAAGGCAAACGTTTGGCTGTCACCTGAGGGATCTTTTGTTCAGCCATGTTGTTTCCCCACACCTCCAGATTTGTGAATTTCCGAACAAGAAATGTGCATGTCCAATATAACACAATCACTCATGGCATACATGGGCCCCGTTTATTCATTTTCGCCATTTTGGCGGGGCTTTCCATCCACAACGGATCAGGCCCGCGCAAATGACATCCCCCTCCCGGAACTGATCAGCAGGTGCAATGGTTGATCATGAGGTTCAGGATAAACGGTTGGCACAATCTGCTCTTCAAAAGCGACACCGATGCGCCAAGCCTTGGCTTGCCGCTCGAACAACCGATCATAATAACCCCCTCCATAACCCAGCCGATACCCGGCGAGATCAAAGGCGACTCCAGGCACAATCACCGCTTCCAGCCTTGTGTCTGCTACCTGCCGTTCCAAAATTGCCGGCGGCTCAAAAATGCCGTAAGCCCCTGCTACACACTCCTGCAAACTGCTGACTTCATACCAACTCATCCGGCGGGTTTCCCTGATCACTTTCGGCAAGGCCACTCGTTTGCCTTGCTGAAGCGCGGTTTCCATCGCCATCTGCACATCCACTTCATTTCGAAATGGCATGTAAAAACCAATCATGGTAGACTGTTGAAACACGGGATGATCGATCAAACGCTGGCAGATGCGTTCTGAACTTTCTTTCATATATTCGGGAGCAAGCTGGTTCCTGCGCTCCAGTTGTCGCTTGCGCAACGTTTCTTTGTTGGACATGAGAGCTTCATCCTTCAATTTTATGTTAATCCTCATTATTTTACCAGAAAACATTTTTTCTTGTTATCTGACGCTCCCACTTCCGCCAGCGAGCTCGTTTGCTCTCGTTCCGCGTCTTTATTACACTGGGAAGTGAATGAATGAACGAGGTGACATCATGCTATTGCAAGCAAAACATATTCATAAATCTTACGGCGGAACCACGGTGCTCGAGGATGTCCACATACAGGTGAACGAGCATGAACGGATTGGGCTGATCGGACCCAACGGCGCGGGCAAATCCACTTTGCTCAAAATCATCATCGGTGAAACCGCCCCCGATCACGGGGAAATCCAGGTGTCCAAAAAAACGCGCTTGGGCTATCTTGCGCAAAACACCGGCTTCTCCTCAGAGGAAACCATCTGGAACGAGCTTTTATCCGTCTTTGCCGATCTGTTGGATCTGGAGAAGCAAATGCGCGCCCTCGAACACGAAATGGGCCTAGAACAGGTTTACTCCGACGCTGGCCTTTACCAAAAAATCACCGAACGTTACACCAAATTACAAGAAACCTTTGAAGAGAAAGGCGGTTATGCGTTTGAAGCCCGCATTCGTGGAGCCTTGCACGGATTGGGATTGGGTGATTTCGATTGGAAGCGAACTCAGGTCAATGAACTGAGCGGAGGGCAAAAAACCCGCTTGGCTCTGGCTAAAATGTTGTTGGAAGAACCAGATCTGTTGATTTTGGACGAGCCGACCAACTACCTGGATATGCAGGCAGTCACTTGGCTGGAACAAACATTGAGCAACTATAGCGGTTCGCTCCTCATCGTCTCACACGACCGGTATTTCCTCGACCGGTTGGTCACTGTGATCTATGAGCTGGAACATCACCACCTCACCCGCTATGTCGGCAATTACACCAAGTACGTACAATTAAAAGAGGAAAAACGGTTGCAAGATCTCAAACGGTATGAAAGTCAACAAGCCGAGATTAAAAAGATGGAGGAGTTTATCCAAAAGAATATCGCCCGCGCCTCCACCACCAAGCGGGCGCAAAGCCGACGCAAAGCGTTGGAAAAGATCGAACGGCTCGAGCGACCCGCAGACCAGCGCCGAGAAGCAGCCATCCGCTTTGAAACCGCCGTGACAAGCGGCAAGGAAGTCCTAGCGGCCACCGATTTGGCCATCGGCTACGACCAACCGCTAATGAGCGGGCTTTCTTTCCAGATCGAGCGCGGTGAGCACATCGCCTTGCTCGGACCCAACGGAATGGGCAAATCCACCCTCTTGAAAACGATCGCAGGCAAGCTTCAACCCCTTGCGGGCAACCTGAAATGGGGCGTACAAGTGGAGTTGGATTATTATGATCAGGAACAGAAAGAGTTGCACCCCGACAAGCAAGTAATTGACGAGCTGTGGGATGATTACCCCAACTTGGATCAGACCACCATCCGCTCTTATCTAGGGCAATTTCTGTTCAGCGGTGATGATGTGTTTAAACCAGTGGGCGCGTTAAGCGGCGGCGAAAAAGCCCGTCTTTCCCTATGCAAACGCCTTTTAAACCAAGCCAATTTCCTGCTGATGGACGAGCCGACCAACCACTTGGACATGGTAAGCAAAGAACGGTTAGAAGAAGCGTTGGAAGATTATCCGGGCACCCTGTTGTTCGTCTCCCACGACCGGTACTTCATCAATCGCCTAGCGACGAGGATCTGGGAATTGACCCCAGACGGGATGAAAGATTATGTGGGAGACTATGAACGCTATCTTGAAAAAAAGGCGTTAGAAGCATTAGAGAAAAAAGAACAGCCTGCCACCAAAGCGGATGACGATGCAAAGGCCAAACAAGCGGAGGCTTACCGCCAACGCGAGAAAGAAGAAAAACGCCAACGGAAGAAACGGCAACAAATGATCGACCAGTTGGAGAAAGAGATCGCACAACTGGAAAACAGAATCGCCGCCATTCACAACGAGCTGTGCAAGCCGGAAGTGTTCAGCGATCCGGAGCAGAGCGCCTCTTTACAAAATGAATTGCGTTCGCTGGAAGCGGACTTGGAACAAAAGACCGATGAATGGGCGGAATGGGCGGAGTAATCGCCAATTCCCGATTGATAGGAGCGGGTGTCAAAGTGACATCCGCTCCATTGTTTATAACCCTACATGCACCCGGAGTAAACGCAGAAATTGCCTTTGTCTCCGCAGGCATCGTTGCGCTTCGTCCAAGGTGACGGCTTGAAAGCGCAAACGGTCACCCGGTAACGCTTGGGCAATCTGAGGGAGATCGACAGTGCTCACCGTAGCGATCTGTGCATATCCCCCCGTGGTTTGCCGTTCGGCCAATAAAAGGATGGGCTGACCGTCGGCGGGCACTTGAATGGAACCGCAGGTCACCGCGCCAGACAAGATGTCTGCGCCTTTCACATGGGTCAAGGGAACACCGTCCAACTTAACCCCCATCCGATTCATTTGTGGCGTCACCGTATAGGGGGTATTGAAAAATGCCTCCAAGGCCTCCGTTGTGAATGCATCTTGATGCGGGCCTAGGATAACCCTGATCGGAGCGCCTTGCCGGTAAACAGGCCGGCACGAAGGGGGCAACAGGCGTCCTTCTGTGGCCACCTGGCCACGGGAAGAGCCGATTGGCAATCGATCGCCCCGGCGCAGAGGGCGTCCCCGCCATCCCCCCATTCCGGCGGTGAGATAAGTGGATCGGCTGCCCAATAGGCTTGGCACATCCACTCCCCCAGCCACTGACAAATATGCGCGCGCACCAAAGGGTTTCCCCCGCACTGTTAACTGCTCTCCCTTGCGCCACCACAAACTCTTCCACAACGGCACTGGCTTACCCGCGAGTCGCGCCCCTAGATCAGCACCAGTGATAGCGATCAAAAGATCGGTTTCCGCCTCAAGCACCGGGCCTTGTAGCGTCACTTCCAATCCCGCCGCTTCCGGTGGGTTCCCGACCAGAATATTCCCTAGCTGAAGAGCCACCGCATCTAGCGCCCCGCCGACACTCACCCCAAACCGCTGAAATCCTGGGCGTCCAAGGTCTTGCACCGTTGTCAGCAACCCGGGGGACAGCACGCGGATCATCGGACTTCCCCCACCGGCTTGACAATGATGCCCTCCGCTTGCAACCGTCGGCGCAACGCCTGGGCCAATGCGGGCGCGTGTGGATGATCCCCATGCAAGCAAACCGTGTCCGCGTTGATCGGGTGTTTGCCGCCATCTAGCGTCTCCACCACCCCTTCCTTTATCATGGTGAGAACCTGTGCCACGGCTTCCGCAGGGTCAGTGATCACCGCCTGCGGATTGGTGCGGGGCGTCAATTTCCCATCGGCTTGGTAAGTGCGGTCGGCAAACACTTCTTCGGCAACAGTCAGCCCTTGCTCCCGTCCAGCTTTCGCCAACAAGCCCCCTGCCAAAGCATACAAGACCAGAGTAGGATCAATGTCAACAACCGCCTGCGCCAATGCCTCCGCCAATGCTGGATCTCGCTCCGCCATGTTGTACAGTGCTCCATGCGGCTTCACATGATGCAAACGAACCTGATGCGCGCGAGTGAATGCCAATAACGCGCCCACTTGGTACACAGTCATGTGATAGACATCCGAAGCACTCACATTCATCTCCCGCCGCCCAAAACCAAGCAAGTCAGGCAACCCTGGATGCGCCCCCACCGCCACTTTGTGCGTTTTGGCTAGCACAACTGCCCGCCCCATGACTTGCGGATCACCTGCATGGTATCCACAGGCAATATTGGCAGACGTGACCCACGACAACAAAGCCTCATCCTCCCCCAGCCGATACCGTCCAAAACCCTCTCCCAAGTCAACATTTATATCAATGCTCCCCTTCACCGGACATCCCCCCTCCATGCTCCCAAGTCACCTTTACCGGCGGGTTCCCAGTTTGGCTAGCCGCTTGAAGCGCACAGAATTCCTCCAGCCCACAAGGTCGGAAGCGGAGGTAGTCCCCCATGTTCAGCAGACTGGGAGCGGCACTGTTCGGTTGAAAAAGCGGCAAGGGGGTCCGACCGATGATTCGCCAACCCCCGGGAGTCGCCAGCGGATAAATCCCGGTCTGCCTTCCAGCGATTCCGACCGCTCCCGCCTCGATGCGGGGTCTGGGCGTAGCCAACCGCGGTGTAGCAATGCGGGCAGACATGCCTCCCAAGTATGCAAATCCCGGTACAAACCCGATCATCTGCACCCAATAGGTTGGCGCCGTGTGGAGCCGGATCACCTCGTCCTCACTCAGGTGATTCAACCTGGCCACATCAGCCAGATCCGGCCCCCATTCTCCGCCATAAGCTACAGGAATCTCCACCACCCGCCGGGCAACCTTCTCCTTGTCAGGACGCCACTTAACAGCCTGACGCCTCATCCATCTCTCCACCGCCTTGGCTGAGGTGCGCACAGGATCATACACCACCGCTACCCCGGCAAAACCGGGAATCCATTCCACGATCCCCGGAGGTCTCTGCCGCTCCAACATTTCGCACAGGAAGACCAGTTGCTCATGGTGTTGGCGGGCGCCTTCCCCATCCAGCTCAAATAGCAACCCTTGATCACCCAGCAAGCGCACATGCATCATGGATGTCTCCTATTCCAAATCATTGTTATATTCTTTCTATTTATAATACACTAACTTACTTGACAAATGAATCATTCAGCTCAAAGAACTTCCAACAGGTCATGCGAGCGAAATTTCCGCAATCATTCACAAGTTATTCACAACTTAATCACAAGAAGTGCGCAAACGACTGGTTATCCACAAATTCATCCACAATTTATACACAAAAAGAGTTACCGCCCTCCCCAGCAGTAACTCTTCTCATCCCTTACCTTGCGTTTATTTTATTAATGGCAAATTGGCATCCGCATTAAGCTCCAAATCAGCTAGTTCGCCGTCCAAAAACTGATATGTTCCCGCCACGGCAATCATCGCCGCGTTGTCCGTGCACAACTCCAACGGCGGGATCGCCAGCCGGATGCCCTCTTCTTTGCATCGTTCTAAAAGGCGAATGCGCAAGGCGCTGTTCGCCGACACCCCACCAGCCAACACCAGTTGATCTACGCCGGTTTCCTTTACGGCGCGAATCGATTTCTCCACCAACACGTCTAGCGCCGCCTCCTGAAAACTGGCCGCCAAATCAACATACCGAATCTCTTCTCCGCGTTGGCTAGCATTGTGCATCAAATTCATCACCGCCGATTTCAACCCGCTGAAGCTAAAATCAAACGACCCCGGCTCCAGCCAAGCCCGCGGCAAATCGTAGGTGGGCTCCCCTTGCGCCGCTAATCGGTCAATCTGCGGGCCTCCCGGATACGGCAACTTCATGAGGCGAGCCACTTTGTCAAAAGCTTCCCCAACGGCGTCATCTCGGGTTTTGCCCAGACGGCGGAAATGGTTGTGACGATCCATGTGGATCAGTTCCGTATGCCCGCCCGATACAACAAGGGCAACCAGCGGAAAGGTGAGTGGTTCCACCAAATGGTTGGCGTAAATGTGCCCTGCAATGTGGTGAACCGGCACCAGTGGCTTCCCAGTAGCATACGCTAGGGCTTTGGCCGCAGTCACACCGATGAGCAAAGCACCCACCAATCCGGGGCCCTGCGTCACCGCAATCGCATCAATTTCCTCCATCTTCACCTTCGCCTCTTCCAAGGCCTTCTGAATGATCAAGGTGATGCGCTCAACATGCCGACGCGAAGCCACTTCCGGCACGACCCCGCCAAATTTCTTGTGTACATCCATCTGCGACGAAATCACATTGGACAGGCATTCGGTTCCTCCGCGAACCACCGCAGCCGATGTTTCGTCACAGCTCGTTTCAATTCCCAATATGAGAAGTTGGTTGTTCATCTTGTTCATGCAATGTCACCCACATGATTATGGCATCTTCTTTATTATCGGTGTAATACGCTTTTCTCACTCCTGAGCGGACAAAACCCAACTGTTCATACAGCGCCTGGGCTACATGGTTGGAAACCCGCACTTCCAATGTCATGGAAGTGGCCCCCAGCTCCCGCGCCAACTGCATCACATGAAGCAACAGTCGTTTTCCCAATCCCTGCCCACGGTAATCTGGATGGATGGCCACATTGGTGATGTGCGCTTCATCCAAAATCAGCCAAAACCCGCAATAACCCACAATCTCCCCGGCGACACACACCACCGTGTAGTGGGCGAACTGGTTGAGCACCAGCTCATTATAAAATGCTTTTCTGGGCCAAGGGGTGGGAAAGGAGAGGCTTTCCACTTCAGCGATGCGCGTCAAATCCAACAACTCCATCGGCCGGAAAGTGACGGCCTCCTCACGTTTCTCACTCATTCGACTCTGCCTTTCCCCTCTTTTTCAACCAATTAGCTTCCGCTTCGGTGATTTGCAAATAATTCGGCGTAAAATCGGCGTGCTCTGGCGGTTGGTGCGCCTTCCACTTCTGGCCGCACAGCCACGCCAATTGCGCAGCACGCGGAATGTGATCCGCAGCATTGCCCCACACGGCTCGGTCACCCAGTGCCTCTTGGATGCTTTCACGAAACTTGGTCACGTCATCCCCCAAAAACAGAACCGGTTCTTCTCGCTCCCGCAACCATTCCAGCAACGCGCTCACTTCCATCACTTGCTGGGGCAAAACTTCGGTCGGCACTCCCCGTTGCCCACGGTACACGCCCGTGTATGCCCGTTGCCTCCGCGCATCAAACATCGGCACCACCAGACCGGGGTAGTTCAATCCATTCATCGCTAGCACCGTCAAGCTCGATTCGCTGTACAGCGGCAACTGGCGAACCCAAGCCATCGTCTTCGCCGTCGTCACGCCTATGCGAATTCCCGTATAGGAGCCTGGTCCGGCGGTGACCGCCAACGCACCAACCTCCTCAATCGACAGCTCCAGATCGGCAAGCAACCGATCCACCGCAGGCATCAAGCGCACCGAATGGTTCTTATGCAGATTGGTCATCACTTCGCCCAACACCCGATCCGATTCCGCGTCGTAAACGGCCACACCCAACACCAACGTGGATGTGTCCATCGCCAATAACTTCATTCAACACCCAACTCCTTACAAACCGATTCCCACCGCGCATGGCTGGAGTAGCAAGCAATTTCCCTCGATCCATCGCCACGCACGGAGAAGTTGAGCCACAGCGTCTCTTCCGGCAACCAAGGCTCCACGCGTGAAGCCCATTCGACCACACACACGCCGTCGCCGTAAAAATAATCGTCCAGCCCTATTTCTTCCACGCCATCCAACCGGTACACATCCATATGATAAAGCGGAAGCGTGCCTTCATACTCTTTAATGATCGTGAAGGTGGGGCTGTCTACCTCTTCCTGTACAGCGAGTCCTTCGGCGATCCCTTTGGCAAACGCCGTTTTTCCAGCGCCCAAGTCCCCTTCCAAAGCCAAAACATCACCGGCGCGGAGCAATCCGGCCAGCCGAACCGCCAGCGCTCGGGTCATTTGTTCCGATTTCGTGGTCAGTACGCATACCTTTTCCATACGATCACCCAACTTCAGAAATTGGCTCTCCCAACCTTTCTATTAGAAGAAAGCCGACTATCAACGGCAACACACTCACACACAGTTTACCAAACATCTCACTTTGCCCGCATCCTTCGATCTGTTCACAGCTTTTCCCACCATGATGGTCAACTATGCAATAAACAAAGGACCGCAGCTTATGCCACGGTCCCTCGTTCATTCTTTAGAGCGGGTGAAGGGAATCGAACCCTCGCATTCGGCTTGGAAGGCCGATGTTCTACCACTGAACTACACCCGCGTACACTATCGTGCTGTTTCAATTGACTTGGTCGGGGTGACAGGATTTGAACCTGCGACCTCCTCGTCCCGAACGAGGCGCTCTACCAAGCTGAGCCACACCCCGAAATTATAATGAAAATGGTGAAAATGGTGCGGTCGGCGAGACTCGAACTCGCACGGTCAGGGACCACTACCCCCTCAAGATAGCGTGTCTGCCAGTTCCACCACGACCGCATGTGTAAGTCCATGGTGCGGGTGGAGGGACTTGAACCCCCACGCCAGAGGCGCTAGAACCTAAATCTAGTGCGTCTGCCAATTCCGCCACACCCGCTCACAAAATAGGTTTATTTAAGCCTACAAACAATGTCGCTCTCAATCGACAAGAATAAATTTAACATGGATAGTGCACAAAGTCAACAGGTTTTTTAAGATCGAATATTATGTCTTTATCCTGATTAGGAAGAATGCTGTCTTTCGTGAAAAACCAGCGGTTCTTGCTTCGTATGACTCTGTGTACAAGTTCCGTTATCAGTCTTATTTTTAAATGCAAAAATGAGAAGCACACATTATTATTGATTAAATAATTAGAAGATTATATAATAAAAATCGAATCACGTATAGTTGTCTATACAATCAGTCATCTATATCCTTTGCAATGGTCATCACAATCCACCCTGCCCATCTCACAACCAAAGGAGTGACATCATGAGAAGAAGATCAGCAAGCAAATTCCTTTGTATCGCCATGGTTCTGTTGCTGCTCGTTGCCCTTGTGCCGCCAGGGGCCTTTGCGGCCAGTGAATGGCAACCGAACACCGCTTATAAAGTAGGCGATGTTGTGACTTATCAAGGAAGCGTTTACCAATGCCTACAATCCCATACTTCCCTTGCTGGTTGGGAGCCTCCCAACGCCCCCGCGCTGTGGAAGTTGACTGATGGCGCTGGAGATGATACACAACGGCCCACTGCACCGTCCAATCTCGTCTCAACCGCTCAAACGGCATCCTCCATCTCCCTCTCTTGGAACGCTTCCACTGACAATGTCGGTGTAACCCAATATGAGATTTACCGCGGCAACACCAAAGCGGGCACTGCCACCGCCACCACTTACACCGATACCGGTTTAACCGCGGACACCGCTTACACCTATACAGTCAAAGCCAAAGACAAAGCCGGCAACGTATCCGATTCGAGCAACGCAGTGACGGTGAAAACCAAAGCAAACGGCACCAATCCAAATCCCAACCCCAGCTCACACAAGATCGTAGCCTACTATACCAGTTGGTCCACCTATGCACGAAACTATCAAGTAGCGGATATCGACGCTTCTAAAATCACACACCTCAATTACGCCTTTGCTAACATCGCCAACGGCGAAATCGTCGTTGGAGACACTTACGCCGACACGGATAAAGCGTTCCCCGGCGATTGTTGGGATCCCGGCTGTAAGCGCGGCAATTTCAATCAATTGACTAAGTTGAAGCAAAAATATCCCCACTTGAAAACATTGATTTCCGTTGGCGGTTGGACTTGGTCCGGCGGCTTCTCCGATGCAGCCCTCACTGACGCATCGCGCACCCGTTTCGCCGATAGCGCGGTTCGTTTCATCAGACAATACGGTTTTGACGGCGTGGATCTTGACTGGGAGTACCCCGTGGGCGGCGGTTTAAATCCCGGACGTCCCGAGGATAAGCAAAACTTCACCTTGCTCCTTGCAAAAGTGCGGGAAAAACTGGACGCGGCCGGACAAGCTGACGGCAAACATTATCTTTTGACCATCGCTGCAGGCGCCAGCCCCAGCTACTACAACGACAATACTGAAATGGACAAAGTGAAAAACTATGTTGATTGGATCAACATCATGACCTATGATTTCCGGGGCGCATGGGAAAACGCCAACGGACATAATGCTCCGCTCTATGTGGACCCCAGTGATCCCCATCCAAAGCGTGACACTTACAACATTGACGCTGCTGTAAACGGCTTCCTGAATAAAGGCGTTCCCGCCTCCAAATTGGTGCTGGGCATGCCATTCTACGGGCGCGGTTGGAAAGATTGCCCTGCTACCAACAACGGCCAATTCCAAACCTGTAATGGCCCTTCCCAAGGAACATGGGAAAATGGCGTGTTGGACTTCTCTGACCTAGAAAACAACTATATCAATAAAAACGGTTACACCCGCTACTGGAATTCGGTCTCCAAAGTGCCCTATCTGTACAATCCGACCAACAAAGTGTTCATTTCCTATGATGATGCGGAATCCTTCGGCCACAAAACCGCTTATCTCAAATCCAAAGGCTTGGCTGGTGCCATGTTCTGGGAGTTGTCAAGTGACCGCAACCAAACACTACTCAACAAATTGTACAACGACTTAAAATAAATAAATAACAACTAGGCGGCTGGACGTAGAACAGCCGCTTTTTTGTCCCCTCCACCCTGATGTCGCTCCCCTAGGCCTCTAGCGCGCAAAAACGGGGACATAGAACGTCTGAAATTCCCTTTTTCTTTCCCCCTCCGCCAGTAAAATGGGAAGTGAAAACATTCATTCCACACCGCAATCATATTGCTCCATTTAATAGATTACCGTGAAATGGAGGGCTACCAAAGATGAAGCGACTATTCAAGAAAAAGCGATTCTGGGTGGTGCTGGGCTTGATCGTTTTCGTATATTTCAACAACAGCTCGCTCTTCACCAACCCACCCGCTCAAAAACCCATGTTGCTGGCGCACCGGGGACTTGGGCAAACATTCGACATGACGGGGCTGACCAATGACACTTGCACAGCGGAGCGAATTCATCCACCTGAACACCCCTACCTCGAAAATACGCTCCCATCCATGCGAGCGGCGTTTGCGGCCGGGGCCGATATGGTGGAATTGGATGTTCACCCCACCAAAGATGGCCAGTTTGCTGTTTTTCATGACTGGACACTCGATTGCCGGACAAATGCTACCGGTGTGACGCGTGATTATACTCTGTCTGAACTGAAGAAGTTGGATATCGGTTACGGATACACCGCTGACGGCGGCAAAACGTTTCCATTCCGCGGCAAAGGAGTGGGGCTAATGCCTTCGCTTGACGAAGTGCTAGCTGCGTTTCCCAAGCAGGAGTTGCTGATTCATGTGAAGAGCAACGACCCTGCGGAAGGAACTCAGCTAGCCCGTCGGCTCGCCGCCTTGCCCGCTGACCGCTTGTCCCGGATCACCGTATATGGCGGGGATGAACCCATTGCCGCTCTAGAACGGCAACTTCCCCATCTGCGCACCATGTCCAAAGCCTCACTGAAAAAGTGTCTGCTTCCTTACATGGCCATCGGTTGGACCGGTATCGTACCAGACGCATGCAAACACACGCAACTCCATATTCCCGATTACGCCGCGTCATGGTTGTGGGGTTGGCCCCACCGTTTCTTAGCCCGGATGAACGAGGCGGGCACACGAACCATTCTCGTCCGGGATGGTGGTGGTTTTTCCGCCGGTTTTGACACCGCCGAAGACCTCAACCATTTGCCAGAAAACTACGCAGGTGGCATCTGGACCAACCGCATCGACCGCATCGCCCCTCTCATCCAGCGGCGGACGCAGTGATCTTTCCACCATCACGTTGTCCAGGGGAGCTGGGTATCTGAAGGAAATTAGGCACAAAAAGCCCGGCGCTGGTCTGCCGGGCTTTCTCGTTTCTTTTATTTTCTATTATCGCCGTCGCGACCATCCACAAACAGCCACCTTCCCGTATTCGTGGAAACCATCGCCGGCGCAATGCCAGATGGCCATGTTCGGTCCAGTCCTTCTACCTCCCTAACATGGATGCGTGGAAAGCTCAGCGCCGCTAACACTTCACGATAACAACGCTCCCGCACCCGGGCGGGAATGCCTTCCCGTTTAAGCCAACGAATCGCTTCTTTGAATGCTCCCCGATGCAACAAAGCATCAATATGGGTGGTTAGCGCTTCTTCCAACGAACACCTGAACAGCAGTTTGGACCGGTGCCCACGACCGCCCCCCGGCTTCCAATAGATCAGCCCGTCTTCTTGCATATTGCTAAGGATGCGTTTTACATTTCGTGTAGAACAATAGAGAATGGACGCCAATTCATCCAAACTGACATAGATGGAGCAATGATTGGCCACATTCCGTAGCCGATACCTCAATTCCAAATAATGCTCCGCCGTTTTCACAAAATCACCCCGCAATCCCTACCATTCGACAGTGGATGATGCAACACTGATCGTTATGACCTACGCATAAAGACTCGGCACACCAAAGGATCTATTCAAAAAAAACGCCCCACTGTCGGCGCAACCCGACAATAAGGCGTTGATGGGCATAAAAAAAGGCGTTCCCATTTTGAACCCCTGTCTGCATGCAGTCATGCCCAACTGCACAATGTGTTGTGGTGAGCCATGAAGGACTCGAACCTTCGACACCCTGATTAAAAGTCAGGTGCTCTACCAACTGAGCTAATGGCTCGCAAAAAAAATGGCTGGGGGAGTAGGGATCGAACCTACGCATGACGGAGTCAAAGTCCGTTGCCTTACCGCTTGGCTATCCCCCAAAGTGGGGCGACCGGAGGGAATCGAACCCTCGAATGCCGGAGCCACAATCCGGTGCGTTAACCACTTCGCCACGGCCGCCAAGAAAGATGGCGGAGCTGACGGGATTCGAACCCGCGATCTCCTGCGTGACAGGCAGGCATGTTAGGCCTCTACACCACAGCTCCATAAAATATGGTGGACGCTGACGGGATCGAACCGCCGACCCTCTGCTTGTAAGGCAGATGCTCTCCCAGCTGAGCTAAGCGTCCATATTGGTGACCCGTAGGGGATTCGAACCCCTGCATGCTAGCGTGAAAGGCTAGTGTGTTAAACCGCTTCACCAACGGGCCAAGGCATATAAATGGCGGAGAGAGAGGGATTCGAACCCTCGCGGGGCTTAGTAGCCCCCTAACGGTTTAGCAAACCGTCCTCTTCGGCCTCTTGAGTATCTCTCCGCGTTGGCTCCTCAGGTAGGACTCGAACCTACAACCTACCGGTTAACAGCCGGTTGCTCTGCCATTGAGCTACTGAGGAATATTTTAAAATTATCAGCGACGTGATTTATTATATCGCATTTGATTTCAATTTGCAAGAACTTTTTATGGTTCTTTGTTTTTCTCTGTTTCCACTGCATCAGGGAGCAGTGACAATTAATAATTTAACATGGAGAACAACCGGAGTCAAGAGCTTTTGCACCAAAGTTCTTTAAAAAATTTTATGCTTTAATTGGCATAGTGCCCCTACGAGTGGAATCCTTTTTGCCATACAAAAACTCCCCCTACAAGGGCTTGCAGGGGGCCGCATATTAATCATCGTTCAAAATGGTAAGCAAGTTTCTGAAGATCATGATGAAGTCGATGTACAACATCAACGCGCCATAGATCGCATACTTGTTTACGTTTTCTTCGTCCATGTCCATCTCGCTCATGTGCTTGATGGTCTGCATATCAAATGCAGTGACAATCGTGAACAAGATCACCATAGCATAAGAGATGATCAATTCGATCATGCTGCTCTTCAGGAAGAAGATGTTGACCAGCGATGCCAAAATCAGGCCCAACACCAACATTAGCGCCAAAAAGCCAATCTTGGATAGGTCCATCTTCGTGGTATAACCAACCAATGCGCTGATGCCAAACATGCCCGCGGCGATGAAAAACGCCCCGGCGATGCTATCTAAGCTGAAAAACACCATCAGGACCGAAAAGCTGACTCCAGTTACCGCTGCATACACGAAAAAGGCGATGTTGGCCACAAAGGCGGGGATGCGGTTGATCAAGGCCGACAATCCGAAGACCAACACCAATTGCACGATCCAGATACCCCAGAAGATCCCCGAGTTTTGCAGGAGTGCTTGAACCACATTTTGATTTGTTCCCAATACATACGCGATGATAGCGGTCATGGTCAAACCCATGAACATCAACAAAAACACGCGAGGTAGCATTGTGTTTGTCCGCGAGGCGACGGCGCTACCTGCACCGTTGTTAAACTGCGTTTGATTCATCGGTACGTTCCCTCCGAACATACTTTTTTTATTTTTTGTGCCCAACTTCCAAAACCAGAAGCATGCACAGCCTAAGTATATCAAAAAGTATGTTCGCTTGCGAAGGGGAATCCGCTTAGACAAAGCAGTTGTAACCGCTTTCAATGCTAATTTTCGATCTTTTGTTTATAAGTAGTTTCAAAAGTTGCTGATATCCGCTTACAACCGGCCTCCTAGATCTCAACGCACTAACCCGGCGCTCCGCATCCGCTCTTTGGTTTCCGGCGTCCCCAATTCATAAATGGTGCGGTAGATCTTCTCAATTTGTTTGTCTTCGGTCACATTTTCTTTCCGTTCATTATCCAAAAATGGGATATGTGCCAACACGAATGTAGAAAAATCGGTGTCTTCCACCTGGTTGAACATCTGCTCCAAACGATTAATCTCTTCCGGTGTCGCTTCAATTTCAAAATCGTAATTGGGGTCGTTCACATCGAGAGTTTCCCGAATCTCGCCCGCTCGCGGCCCGATGTCAACAGTCACGTAGTACGTCTTTTTTTCCATTTGCCCTACCTCCTCATCCTTTAACCCTTCCCCACAAGCCAGAAATTCATTCCACATCCGCCAGCTTTCAAAATCCGCTATAATTTGGGTTGAAGGAGGCGTACTCACTGATGAACATAGACATGAACCGTTATTCGCGCCAAATGTTGTTCGCCCCCATCGGTCCGAGCGGCCAAGAAAAGTTGGGCCAGGCCCGGGTAGCGATTGTCGGCTTAGGGGCTCTGGGCACAGCCTTGGCCAACCATATGGCTCGCGCCGGAGTGGGCATGTTGCGCCTGATTGACCGCGACTTCGTTGAAGAGAGCAATCTGCAACGGCAAATGCTGTTTGACGAAGCAGATGCCCAAAACTTCATGCCCAAAGCCGTCGCCGCCGAACGCAAATTGCGGGCGATTAACTCCACGCTGACTCTGGAAGCCCACGTCACTGATCTGACATGGAAAAACGCAGAGTCATTGTTATCCGGAGTCGATCTGATCTTGGACGGCTCAGATAACTTCCAGGTACGCTATCTGGTGAACGATTTTAGTGTCAAGCATGGCGTCCCTTGGATTTATGGCGGTGCCGTGAGTGCGCGCGGCATGAGTTACACGATTCGTCCTGGGGTGACCCCCTGCTTGCGCTGTTTGTTTCCGGATGCCCCCGCACCCGGCACCACAGAAACATGCGACACGGCCGGGGTGATCGGCCCAATCATCCATGTCATCGCCGCTTACCAAGCGACAGAAGCCCTAAAGCTACTATGTGGGGCAGAGGAAGTCTTGGAAACGCGGATGCGTCACATCGATTTGTGGCACAATCAAGCCCAGGCACTTCAGGTGTCTGCGCAAAAAAACGACCAATGCCCCTGTTGTGCCAAGCGACAATGGGATTATCTCGATCCGGTGGAAAAAGAGGCGCAAGAAATCTCCATGTGCGGACGCCAATCCGTTCAAATCTCCTTGGGTCAAGTGAAGTTGGATTTGGACAGCTTGACTGAGCGCCTACGCCATGTCGGGGAAACGGAACGCAATCCCTTTATGCTACGGGTACAGATCGATGAACAACACCGCCTAGCCGTGTTCCCGGATGGACGCATCCTCGTACAAGGCACCACCGACACCGCTTTGGCTAAAAACTTGGTTGCCAAATATATCGGTTTTTAAATAACACTAAGGCTCCGGAATACCCGGAGCCTTGTTGTTCACCATCGGCTAAAAAGCGCACTATTGCTTTGGCGTGATCTCCACATTCCCCAATTGTTCCATCACCCGAACCAACGCTTGCGTGCCATCCTCGTTACCGCCGTGTGCTTGCACAGCACGCAACAATTGTTGCACGGTGGCCGTTCCCAACAACGGAAGTTCCATCCGCTCCGCTTCAGCGAGCACAATCCGCAAATCTTTTTGTTGGAAACGCACAGAAAAGCCTGGATCTAGATCTCCTTTGACTACACGCGGCCCATAGTTGGCGAGGGCCCATGAACCACCCGCCCCTTGCGAAGTTACTTGAATCATTTTCTCTAGGTCCACACCGCTTTTCTTGGCAAAGGCCAACGCCTCTACCATGCCCAGCAAGTTTAGTCCGCACAATATCTGATTGCACGCCTTCACTGTCTGGCCGGCGCCAATCGGACCGCAGTGGACAATCGTCTTGCCCATCGCTTCCAAGACCGGGCGTACCTTCTCCAGCACTTCTTCTTCTCCCCCGACCATGATCGAAAGCGTGCCATTGCGCGCTCCTACATCTCCGCCACTGACAGGCGCATCTAACATGGCCACACCTTTTTCGGCCGCTAATTCCGCCAACTCACGCGTCGCCTCGGGCGAAATGGTGCTCATATCAATCAAAACCGTCCCTGGCCGTGCGCCGGCCAAAACCCCTTCTTCACCGGTCACCACTTCTCGCACATCTGGGGTATCGCCAACCATGGTGATCACTACATCACTTCGCACCGCCACATCCTTGGGCGAAACAGCGAGGTGGGCGCCCCATTCGGCCTTAGCCTCGGCCATCTTGGCGGCTGTCCGGTTCCAAACAGTTACTTCGAAACCTGCTCGGTGCAAATTGCGCGCCATCGATTTCCCCATGATCCCCAAGCCGATAAATCCGATTTTCAGTCCTTCCATTCTCCTGCCCCTTCCTCTTCAAACGCTACGGATGCGGCTGGCAAGCCCCGCTCACGCTTCGCTCAACCGGCCAAGCACACTGTTAACCACCGATTGCCACAAACTGCGGTCACTGAGCAAGCGTTCGCGAAACCCTTTGTACATTGCGCGTTGCTCCGCTTCAAAGCGCGGGTCATCCTTGGGTGGCAATCCGCTACGCATGTGGTCAACCATCGCCTGCACTTCAGGGGAGCGCGGTCCCCACACTGCCCGCTCTTTCCCTGCTTCGTCAATGAAGATGAAAATGGGAATCGACCGCGATGTACCATTGGTCAAATACTGATCCATCAATTCCAGATTCTCGTCGCGAATCAAGAAACGCATCTCCATTCCCGCGCTTTCGGCGATCCGTTTCACAATAGGCACGCATAAGAGGGCGTCCCCGCACCAGTCGGCAGTCAGCACGATCACCCGCCAGGGTTCGGTTCGTTTTTTGGCCAATGCCGCTACTTCCTCTTCAGTGAGGGTGACTTGCTCATACAAAGACAGCAACTCGTCACGATTCACCTGCATGCTGTCCACATATGTGTCAAATGTCATGCCTTTCGCAAACCAGTCATTCAGTGTCATCAAGGCATCCATCTCCTTTGTTTAACTGTTCTGCTACCACGTGTTCCAGCTTCAATCTGCCGCCGCACTGGGCGCAACGATACCGATCCACTTGCATCTGGCGTTGTCGGAAGGCACGACGGCCGCACGCAAGGCAATGTACCATATACTTCGGCTTCGTCTGTCCTGGTAGCCTTGGAGCATATCTCAGGCCGCCAACCGCAGCAAGCAACTGCTTGAAGTCACGATCGCGATGCCGGTATCCTTTTCCCTCCAGATGCAAGTGGTAGTGGCACAATTCATGCAAAACAATTTTACCAAAAACCTCTCGCCCATGAATCAAATGCTTGGGATTCATTTCAATCCGGTGATCCCCCAGATGATAACGCCCGCCGGTGGTTTTCAAACGCGGATTAAACCGGGCTTCATGCAAAAAAGGTTTGCCGAAGCAGGCCAATGATAGAGATTCCACCCAGGCCTGCAATTCCGAATCCGTCAATGCCATCTCTCCTGACACAAACCGCTCGTTTTCAACATACATTACCCTATCCGTTATTTTCGTCAAGGGAGGAAGAAGGAATGCCCAGCTGGTTGATCAAACAACTGATGCATGCCTTTTCCATGAAAGACCGCCGGCTCATCCAATGGTTGAACCACTGCTGGTTCCACTACCGGTGTAATCAAGGAAAACGGATTAGTTGATAATCTGCGGGACGGGCCAAAAGGCGAAGCCCTCCTCCAGCTTACCTGAAAGGCTGGGGGAAGTCATGGGGGACACGGCTTTCTCATTGACTGAAGACGCCTATCGCGCGCGAAGCCGACTGCGAATCGTTATCCAGTTTAAACATATACTTTCCGGCTGGGTGCGCCACATCTATCCGCACTCGCTCTCCCGCATTCACTTGGCCATTCACCAGCGTGGGGCATTGCAAATGGTCACAGTGTATAAAGACATAAAAAGTCACCGGACCCGGCCCCTCATTGTGAATCGATACGCGAAGGTCCCCTGCAGGAAGGGATTCCCACCCGCTCCAAACGGAAGGGGTACCCGCATCCAACCGCAACGAATGCGTAACGCGCGCTTCAGCAACAGCACCGAAAGGAAATAGGCTAAGGATGATCACCAACGCGGCCGCAAAGGCGCGAACAGGAACAAAACTTAAACGCATCACCAACCCACCTTTTGTCAAGATTTGCATTCCCCATCTGGGCAATGGTGCCCTTAGTCTACCCCATGACAAAAAAGCTACCGGTGCATCAGGCACATCGGTAGCTTTTTCCGGTATCATTTTTCTTCGTTGTCGTTTTCAGGTTTGACCGGGATCATGCTGAGCCCGACCCGTTCTCGCTCCACATCCACATTGTACACCCACACGTCAACAATATCCCCGACAGTCACCACATCCATCGGATTCTTGACAAACCGTTCGCTTAAACGGGAAATGTGAACCAACCCATCATTCTTCAAGCCAATGTCCACAAAGGCGCCGAAATCGACCACATTACGAACGGTTCCCTGTAGCTGCATCCCCACATGCAAGTCTTCCAGCTTCAACACATCAGATCGCAGAAGCGGTTTGGGCAGTTCATCCCGTGGGTCGCGGCCTGGACGCAAGAGCGCTTCGATAATATCCTTCAATGTTGGCACGCCGCATGCCAACCGCTCGGCCATGCTCTCTACATCCACTTGTTTAAGACGCTCCTTGCAAGCATCACTGCCGATTTGATCCAACTCCAAACCTAATTCGGAGAACAAGCGTCCCACCACTGCATAAGACTCCGGATGAATCGGCGTTTGGTCTAAAGGATTCTCACCATCATGAATCCGCATAAAGCCGATACTCTGTTCATACGTCTTCGCTCCAAGGCGTGGTACCTCTTTCAGATCAGTCCGCTTAGTAAAACGTCCCACTTCTTCCCGCCGCTTCACAATGTTTTTGGCCACGGTGCCGCTGATTCCTGACACATAAGACAACAATGACGGGGAAGCCGTGTTTACATCTACCCCGACGTAGTTCACCGCAGATTCCACCACGTGTGTCAAGCTTTCACTCAAGCGTTTCTGTGACACATCATGCTGATATTGGCCGACACCCACCGATTTCGGATCGATCTTAACCAATTCAGCCAATGGATCTTGCAGGCGCCGGGCAATCGATACCGCGCTTCGGCGAGCCGCGTCCAGATCAGGGAATTCCTCTTTCGCGATTTTAGAAGCAGAGTAAACACTGGCACCCGCTTCATTGACGATAATATAATACACCGGCCGTTTTGCCTCTTTGATCACATCGGCAATAAAAGCTTCGGTTTCACGGGAAGCGGTACCGTTACCAATCGCGATGATATCGATCGGATATTTATCCAAGAGAGCAAGCACTTCCGCTTTGGCCTCAGCAACTTTGTTCTGGGGCGGCGTCGGGTAGATCACACCCACTTCCAACATTTTTCCCGTATCATCCACCACCGCCCATTTACAACCCGTGCGGTATGCCGGATCGACGCCCAGCACCATTTTGCCCCGAACCGGCGGTTGCAACAGCAATGGACGCAAATTCTCGGAGAAAATACGGATCGCCTGTTCCTCCGCCTGCTCTGTCATCTGCGCCCGCACTTCCCGTTCGATGGAAGGCGCAATCAGGCGTTTGTAGCTATCTTGCACCACTTGGGTCAAGTATGCGTGGGCTGGAACGGCAAACCACTTGGCCAATCGCAGGAAAATCTTCTCCTCATCCACTTCAATCTTTACTTTGAGGACTTCTTCCCGCTCCCCGCGGTTCACCGCCAAAATCCGATGCGGCGGCATTTTATGTACAGGCTCACTATAATCGTAATACATTTCATAAACGGTGCGAGCTTCCGCGTCTTTAGCCTTGGACACCAACATGCCGTGTTTCCAAGTATATTCACGCACCCATTTGCGGATATCCGCGTCTTCAGAAAGCTCTTCTGCCAAGATATCCATGGCACCTTGCAACGCGGCGTCAGCTGAGTCCACACCCTTCTCCGCATCCACGTACGAAGCGGCCGCCGCTTGAACGGGCTCTGCCTGAGAGGACTCCGCCATCAAGCGCGCCAACGGCTCCAATCCTTTTTCACGGGCAATGGACGCCCGGGTCTTCCGTTTGGGGCGGAAAGGAAGATATAAGTCCTCCACCTCTTGCAATTTGGTTGACTGCATGATTTTTTGCGTCAGCTCATCCGTTAGTTTCCCTTGTTCGTCAATGAGCCGAATCACTTCTTCTTTGCGTTGGTTCAATTGGGTGAGATAATGGTAGCGTTCTTCAATTGCCCGCAATTGCTCTTCATCCAGTTCCCCTGTGCGCTCTTTGCGATAGCGCGCGATAAAGGGGATGGTGTTGCCTTCTTCAATCAATTCAACTGCCGCTTTCACCTGCGTCGGCTTGACAGCCGTTTCGGTAGCGATCAGTTGAAACATCTGTTGCTGATCCATATTCAACCCTTCTTTCCTCAACCATCACAACAACCTCACGAGGAAAATGATTCCCCAATATATAAAGATAACGAAATTCTGGCACCGTGACGGAGAATTTTATGTGAAAGGTTTGACATTTACTCTGCTCCACTTGGCTAGAGCGTGTCTGATAAATAGGCAATCGGCTCCAAAACCCTTTTCTCATCCGCTTTACGCGTTACTAGGCGTTCCTCGAGAAAAGATTTTCCGCCGCTTCTTCCCTACCAACTTGGCTCACCAGATACACCCTCGTTGATGGGGAGCAGATAAAACAAAAGGTGTGCCGAATCGCCTGTAGCTCACGATCCGACACACCTACCCCTATTATCCAATCACTTCCGACGGCTCCATGCGAATCGCTTGCCGCAACTTCGCCAACGCCCTTCGTTGCAGGCGCGAAACATGCATTTGAGAAATTCCCAGTTGATCCCCCACCTGTTTTTGGCTGAGATTCTCAAAAAAGGTGAGACGCAGGATCTCTTGTTCCCTTTCAGTCAGCACAGCAAAGATTTTGTCCAACAACATCTTGCGGTCAATTTGTTCATATCCGCCATCTTCTGTACCCACCAGATCGAGCAGGGTGATTTGGCTGCCATCATTGGCGGCTTCAATCGGGCTATCGACGGAAACGGCGTTGTAACTCCGCCCCATCTCCATCGTCTCCAACACCTCTTCTTCTGAGACGCCGAGATATTCCGCAATCTCCTGCACCCGGGGGGAACGTTGCAATTGTGTCGTTAATTCTTCGACCGCCGCCTTGATGCGCGGCCCCAACTCCTTGATGCGCCGTGGAACATGCACACTCCATGTCTTGTCCCGGATATGGCGCTTGATTTCACCCACGATCGTCGGCACGGCAAAGCTTTCGAAACTCCGGCCATAATCGGAATCAAAGCGCTTCAATGAAGCGATCAGCCCGATCATTCCGACCTGAACGAGATCTTCGTACGGCTCTGATCCATGGGCGAACTTAAAGGCCAATGTTTCCACTAGATCACGGTAATGCGCGACTAAAATCGTTTGAGCCTCTGCATCCCCATCCTCTTGGAATCTTGCTATCAGGTTATACACCTGTTCATCGGTTAGTGAAGGATGTGGACGACTTGACATGTGACTCCACCACGCCCTTTCGGATATACTTGGTCATCGTCACAATTACGCCATTGTCCCCTTTGATATCCACATGATCCATCAAAGATCGCATCAGAAAGACGCCCAACCCTCTTTCGCGAAGCGCGTTCATGGTTGGCCCGACTTCGATCGGCCCAGTACGCTTTTCAATCTCTTCGATATTAAAGCTGTTTCCACGGTCAACCACTTCGATTTCCAACCGGTTGGAGAAAATATTGCAACTGACCTCGATCTCCCCATCGCCGCCGCAATAAGCATGATCCACGGCATTGGTACACGCTTCGGAAACTGCCAATTTCAGATCTTCGATATCGTCATATGAGAAACCCATGCGATTGGCAATTCCAGAGACAGCCAACCGGGCTATGCCCACATAGTCCGGCTTCGCAGGAATTGTCAAATTCACCAAATCTAAGGGTTTACCACTCATTGTCGGCCATCCTCCTGCACTTTTTCTTCATTGAGCATAATTACGTTCAGGTTGGTGATGCGGAAAATGCGTTGCAGCCGCGCGTTCATGCCTTTCAAAATCAGTTTGCCACCCGTTTGACCCTGCGCCTTATATGCACCGATCAACACACTCAGACCCGTGCTATCGATATATTCCACATCAGTAAAGTCGATCGTAATCGTGGTTCCGCCTTGACAGCGCGGTAACAGTTTTTCCCGTAGTTTGGGCGCGGTATACACATCAATTTCCCCTGAAACCACATAGGTGATCTCTTTTTCGTTCTCTATTTTTTCTTGAACGCTCAAATTCATTGCTCTTCCCCTCCTGCCTCGATCAGCCGACGCGCTTGATCATCAAAATGGTTTGATCGTCTCTCATTATATAGTTAGTCATTTCGTATAATTTCTGATGAATAGCTTCCACCGCTTGTTGGGCGGGCAGGTGTATATGATCACGAATCATGCTTTTGATCGTTTCCCTTTCGATGAACTTGCCGTCGACCCTTGCCTCCGTCACTCCGTCGGTGAACAGGATAATCGCATCGTTCGGCTCCAAGTCGGCCACGTACTCGGGATATTCATTGTCCCGCAACACACCCAGAACCATTCCTTTGGTCTCCAAACTGGTGAAGCAATCTTCCCTGGCGGAATAAATCAGCCCGGGCTCATGACCAGCCGTTGCATAACGAAACTGGTGGTTCAACGAATCATATACCCCGTAGATCATCGTGATAAACATGCTTGGCAAAACATTGCGTTCCACAATTGTGTTTAAGTCGCGCAAAATCTCCCCCGGGGAAAGGGATTTGGCATCCAGCCGGTCCATTGTGTACTTAATCATCGACATACACAAAGCCGCGGGAATCCCTTTCCCGACAATATCGGCAATGCCCACTCCCAACTGTTGCATCCCATGGTCGACAAAATTGTAGTAATCTCCGCTCATCTGCTTGGACGCCACACTAATCACCCCGATGTCCACACCAGGAAGCGAAGGGGTGGCCTCGGGTAGTAGCGTTTGTTGCAGACCCGCTGCAACTTCGATCTCATCTTCCAACTCGCGTTGCCGGCTCATCAGCTGTTCCCGTTCCTGATAAGCGACACCGTACCCCACCATGACTTCCAACAGCATCTCCAACGTGGCTTTCACTTCTCTGGGCAGCTCCGGTACCATTCGCTTGACCGATCCAATATGGACATTAATCACTTCTTCCGGCGAAACGCGTTTTTCTATAAACCATTTGCTTAGCTGTTGCGCGCTGTAAAGATGGTCTTCCTTAGGCTCGGTCATATAGGAAGCGAGCAGCTTCTCATATAGTTTTTTTAGATGAATATCCATGTGTTAGTTCTCCTTGCTGGAGCCTGCGCTTAAATTGCTCCAATATTCGAAAGCAATACGGCAACATATCGCCTTTCTATGAGGAAGGCATAGAAAGGCCATCCTCATTTTACATTTTAAATTTAAAATATCACAGAAGGGAACAGAATTAAACAAGTTCAACAAAAAAAGAGAATGGCCCATTCACCATTCTCCAATCTCCATCAAAAATCAATCATACCCAAGCTAATCATCAACGCTTCATTGACTCGATTCATCATCTCATCATCAAGATGGGTGATCTTATCTGTCAATCTCTGTTTATCGATGGTCCGAATTTGTTCGAGCAAAATGACCGAGTCACGATCAAATCCGTACGCTTTGGCATCGATTTCTACATGCGTAGGTAACTTGGCTTTTTGGATTTGGGCTGTAATCGCGGCGACGATAACGGTGGGGCTAAATCGGTTCCCAATATCATTTTGTATCACTAAGACAGGTCGAACCCCACCCTGTTCGGATCCGACCACAGGGGAAAGATCTGCGAAATAGACATCGCCACGCTTAACAATCAAATCAATTACACCCCGCTAACTAATCGATCCAAAGTATCTTCAGCCTCTTCTTCCGCTACAAATGCTTCAGAAGCGATGTTGAGATTGATGCGAGCCATTTCCATATAGCCTCTTTGCATCATTTCGCGGATGAGACGTTTTTTCCGCTCTTGGAGATACATTTTCATCGCCTGACGAATAAATTCGCTGCGATTGGAATTATCCCTCGCCACCATACCATCTACTTCTTGAAGCAAATTTGTTGGCAGGCTGATCATAATTCTCTTTGTTCCGGACAAAATGAAGCACCCCCAACCAATCATCACCGTAAGCATTTCCCATCAATACTACCATTATGTCGTGGATGTTGCAAAAATATACTTATTAATAAGCTATATAAGCGCGATAGAGAAGGATTCAACAGGCATAGTTAAATGTATTCGTGCCGTCCGTTTAAATTCCTTCCCTTTCAATTGTAATACTAAAATTGTTCACCCTTGTCCAGTTGATTGTCCCACTTTCTTGGTGGATTGTATTGCAAACGGTTTATAAAGTCAACAATCTCTCCGTTTTTTATATAAAAACGGGGCAATCGATGACTCAAGGCACAAACCACTTCATATGAGATCGTCTTCAAAAAACTCGCTACTTCATCCACGGTAATTTGCTCCCCGCCTTGTTGGCCATAGATGACTGCTTCATCTCCCACTTGTACAGGCATCGCGTCTGTCACCTGGATCATCAACTGGTCCATGCAAATTCTACCGACGATAGGCACTCGCTTTCCCTTTACCAGCACGTGGCCCGCATTGGAAAGATGGCGGTTGATGCCATCCGCATAACCGACGGGCAAGACAGCGATCCATTCTTGACCCGAAACGGTGTACGTTTTTCCATAGCTCACGCCCGTGCCCCGCGGTGGTTTTTTCACATGGGCGACACGGCATTTCAGCGACAGCGCCGGCCGCAAGTCCACCGCATCCCGCTTCACCTCCGCGGACGGATAAAAGCCATACATGCTGATGCCGATCCGCACCATGTCAAACGCGCCCTCAGGCAATTGGATCGCTCCTGCGCTGTTGGAGATGTGCACCAGCGGTATGTTGTGCCGCTTTCGCACTTGGTTGACCACATCGGTGAAGCGCTGCAATTGAAAACGCGCATAATCATCCTCTTCTTCATCTGCCGTGGCATAGTGGGTGAAGATGCCTTCCACTTCCACATGGCCAAGGCCCTCCGCTTGCGCCAGAAGGGGGGAAACTTCCTCAGGCAACACTCCCAACCGGCCCATTCCGGTATCCACTTTGACATGCACCCGTGCCGTAACTCCCAAGCGAACCGCTTCCTGTTCCACCGCCTCTAATATTTCGGGGCGGTATACAGTCAGCGTCAACCCATTTCGCAAGGCGTAGCCGACGGCATGTGGGGGCGTGTAGCCCAACACCAAAATCGGGGCGTCAATGCCTGCCTGACGAAGTTCCACTCCTTCATCAACAAACGCGACCGCCAAATGGCTCGCACCCGCTTCCAGCGCCGCACGAGCCACCGGCACAGCACCATGGCCGTAGCCATTGGCTTTGACCACGGCCATCACTCGGGTGCGTTGTGGCAGGTAGCGCCGAAACTCTTTGATATTGTGCATGATGGCGTCAAGATCCACTTCAATCCATGCATCCCGGCCATGAATCATCCTATCACTTTTTCCAACCACGTCGCACCACTTCCAACTGGACATTGAGTTCTTTTAAAAATGCGTCACTGACCAACAAAGGGAATCTTTTCCCTTTGACTCTGATCATATAAGGCAAATCATACTCTTTTTCTATCTCATGGAGCCAAATGGTTTCCTCTTTGGTTCCCACTTTGGCCAGCAAACGATCTTGGTACAGTTCATAGCTTGGTTTCGCCCATATCAAGTACAAAATGGGCACGATGAGCATCGCAAACACCGCCGAAAGAACCATCCCGACAACAAATCCCGGGCTCCGAAACGGAAAAACGCTTAACACGAGCAACAAGCCGATTGCAAAAAATCCCGACTCCAGCAATTTAAGCACGCCGTTTTTCCGGTACAGCAACGTTGGGTACTTGGATTTCTCCACGACCAGTGCCTGTTTCGCCATCCTTTAACCTCATCCTTTTAGCAAGTCATTTCCACAACTAATCTGTATTATACCAGAGATTCGGCAGATATACGGACAAAAAAATGGACGACCTCCAGGCGGCAGTCCATTTGTATCATTATTTGGATGACTGATTGTACGTAGAGTTTGCGATTTGCACGAGCTCATCCAAAGACAGATTGCCAATTAATTCATAATCGACGCCGCCTTCCGTCCATGTGAGCCGCTTCCGTTCCCCCATCTCCAGCAACACGCCCACGGTCTCCGCCAATTCCACCGGTTTGCCCATCAGGGGTAAACCTGCTTCCAACGCTTGTGGATGCCGCTCAGTCAGCGTGAATGATTTGTCGCCTTTGAAACGCATCACCACCACCGGCCCTTGCGGCGTTTGAATGGTTCGCTCACTTTGCAGGCGGGTTCCCTGGGGAATGTATTCAGGTAGTACGGCTTCGATCTCTTTTTGTTTAGCAGAGGGTTTGGCCATCGCCGCCAGCGAAGTTTTGGAATCCTGAGGTAGTTCCTCCAAGTTGCGTTTCATGTCAAACGCGTCTTTGTCAAAGGATGCGCCTTCTTTAAACCGGTCAAACTCCACCTTGATCAACTCTTCGTTCGATTCGCTCAACACCGCCACTTTGTGGGGGTTCAACTTGTGATCCAACCAGATCCGCTGCTTGTTAGCATGTAGGTTAAAAGGATATTTGGCAACCACTTCAAATTGATATTGTTTTTTCCCGGCGCGAAAAGTGCGCTCATTGTCATCGATAATGCTTTGAATGACTGTTTGATAAAGATAAACCTGCCCACCCGAATAAGGCCAGTCACTTTGGAACCGGAAACTCTTTTTGAGGTGCGGCGTCAGCACATACACCCCTTCTTCATTGCGCAACAAGATCTGGGTAATCCCTTTTTTCATGTTTTTGATCGCCACGCGGAAAAAATGCGGCTTCTTGTACCACACCTCTATATCGTATAGTTGCGGTTCTTTGCCAGAGCGGATCGTCATTTTCCCATGGCTAACATAAGACTCCATCTCTTCCGAACGCTTGGATAAGTCGCTCACGACTTCCTTAGCGTCTTTGACGCCGCATCCGGCCATGCTCAATGCCAATGCAATGACTATCAGACTTAGCCAGACTTTCCGACACATAAGATCCTCCCTTTCGTCAATTTCCCGGGAAATGTGTCGGTTAGCAGGGGACCGTTTTTCTGGAAGAAGCTACACATTATAACACATAACTGGATCGACGGAGTGATGGCAGCATTCCCGCCCTCTCGGCAACATTCTCCCGCGGCTGTCTGTCCCTCCTAACCGCGTTATATATGTATGTCCCACTACGGGCAGTTATGCTTTATCCACCCGCTCGACCACAGCCATTGCTAGCGCGTAATGCGCACTGTGCGAAATAGACAAATGCACAGTGGCC
Organism: Laceyella sediminis; assembly: GCF_003003125.1. Lineage (GTDB taxonomy): Bacteria > Bacillota > Bacilli > Thermoactinomycetales > Thermoactinomycetaceae > Laceyella > Laceyella tengchongensis. Next base: position 44,768 of record NZ_PVTZ01000018.1, read on the forward strand.
ATCCCTTCTGGGAACACGCGCTGAACCACCGCCTCCGACAAAATGACAAATGGCTTCCCATGTCCGTCATTCACCACTTCAATATCATGAAACGAACAAACACCGCCGATCCCCGTCCCCAATGCTTTGGAAATCGCTTCTTTGGCGGCAAACCGCCCCGCAACGTATTCCAAACAGCGACGAGGCTGTTCAGGCATTCTCGCCCATTCCTCCGCAGTCAAGATACGGCTGGCCAGTCGTTCACAACCCAATCGCTCAATGCGTTCCAACTCGACGATATCGGTTCCAATCCCCCAAATCACTTGCTTCACCTCTCAATCAGAGCAAGCCCACAACAAATAGCCCGCTGATTATCAAAAAGAGCATAACACAACGAAAAAGGGATCACCAACCGCCCATGGAATTGACATCCGTTTTTTTACGGTCTTCCCAACGGTAAATTAATGGTATAGTAGATAAGGAATATGGTTTGATGAGGAGGCTTCTCCATGTATCAGGTGAATAACCGCATCAACATCACATCCCCTGAGCATCTGACGATATTGCGGGAACGTTTCAGCAACGCGCCCGAATCGATGAGCAGGGTTCCCGGTTTCGTCTCGTTCCGTTTGTTGGAGGCGGAAGATGGTTCCCATGTCCTTGTGGAAACCGTTTTCAAATCCAAAGAAGATTATCGCGCATGGGTGGAAAGCGACCACTTTAAGCGCGCTCACGGCGGACGTACCGGTGAAACCAACCGGCCTGAGCTGAGCAGCTATCATGTAAGGATTACATAACCTTACTCGCGCTCATTCAATACCAAATAACTTAAGGAGTGACTTTCTTCATGACAGCAGGATTAGTTGTTAAATTTTTGCATGTTCTGTTCGTCGCCACTTGGTTTGGCGGCATCAGCCTGATGGCCATGGTGTTGCGCGACGCGACTCGCTCCAACAACCTCGACACCATGTCGCACGCATTGAATCGCGCCCAACGCTGGAATATGACCATGTTTATGCCCAGTGCAGTGTTGTCCCTGATCACTGGTATGTACATGCTGATGCAAGTGGACGGCGAGAAGCCGCTGTGGCTGATCGTCAAAGAGCGTTTCGGCAGCGTGGTTGTCCTTTTGTTCATCTTGTTTGTCGTCATTTACGGCCGCAAGGCGCTGAACCAAGTGCAAGCCAGCGGCATCGAGAGCGCCAAAGCGCAGTCCATCATCAAGCGTTACATCATGTTGCTCAATATTTCACTATTGCTGATGGCTGTGCTGATCTTCTTCGCCACCGTCAAATTGGCATAAACCAACAAAAGCTTCATGGCCATTTGGTCATGAAGCTTTTATTTGCAACTAGAAAGAGGGCAGACGTCCAAGCATCCCTCCAACGGTCATCTCGCATGATCGATCACGAGTGGTTCTATTATTCTTGCATCGATCCCTTTGCCATCCCCTTTCGTTATAGCGCCTATGTGCCTGCAACCCTCTCTTCCCTAGTCCGCTTACAAAACAACCCCAGCGGAACACTTCGTTCAAGCCGGGGTTGTTATCATCATCCTGTCGTGTGCAGCTTGTCTAATCAATCATCCAACTCGCATTTATCCAATGGGATGAGCTTGGTTTTCTTCGTCCATTTATAACCGAGATAAAAGGCCAAGAACACAGGAATACCGATATATGAAACCAACAGCCCATACCAGTCAATCGTTTGTCCCAACAACGCTTGGTAGTTTTGTCCCACAATCACGATCAAGCAGAGGGTAAAAGCAAACAACGGCCCAAACGGGAACCACTTGGCTCTGTAAGGCAAGTCGGCCAAGTCTCTTCCTTGACGAACATAGGCGCGGCGGAAACGGTAGTGGCTGATCGCAATTCCCAGCCATGCGATAAACCCGGTCATACCGGAAGCGTTCAGCAGCCAAATGTAGATCGTCCCTTCCCCAACCAACGAAGCGAGGAAAGCCAATCCCCCGATCAACGCCGTAGCCAACAAAGCATAAATCGGCACGCCATTTTTCGTCAGTTTAGTAAAAATCTTTGGCGCCTTCCCTTCTTTAGCCAACATCCACAACATCCTTGTGGAAGCGTACATCCCCGAGTTGCCAGCGGACAAGACAGATGTCAATATCACCGCATTCATCACGGAAGCGGCAAAGGCGAAACCAGCGCGTTCAAACACCAGTGTGAACGGACTTTTGGCGATAGCATCTACATCTCCACCGGCTAAGTTCGGATGCGTATACGGAAGAATCGTGCCAATCACCAAAATCGCCAAACCATAGAACAACAAGATCCGCCAAAACACTTGCCGAATCGCCCGCGGCACGTTTTTGCTTGGGTTCTCACTCTCTCCCGCGGCCACGCCGACCAGTTCTGTCCCTTGGAATGAAAAACCAGCAATCATAAATACGCTGATGATCCCCATCAACCCGCCGCTAAACGGTGCTTCTCCCACCGTCCAGTTCTTGGTGCCGACGGCTTGTCCACCCAGAATGCCGACAATCATTAACAAACCGACCACAATAAAAATGATCACTGTTGCCACTTTGATGAAGGAAAACCAATACTCCGATTCACCATATCCTTTGACCGATAACGCATTCAAGGCGAACATCAGCACCAGAAACAACGCGCTCCATAAAATGGCAGGCGAATCAGGAAACCAATATTTCATGATAATTGAGCCTGCCGACAATTCCACCGCAATGGTGATCGCCCAATTGTACCAATAATTCCAACCCAAAGCGAAACCGAAGGCCGGGTCAACAAAACGGCTGGCATATGTGCTGAAGGAGCCGGAGACTGGCATATAGGTGGCCAACTCCCCCAGGCTGGTCATCAAGAAGTACACCATCATACCAATGGCCATGTATGCGACCAACGCCCCTCCAGGGCCCGCTTGTTGAATCGCGGAGCCGCTGGCCAAAAAGACCCCTGTCCCGATGGAGCCGCCGATGGCAATCATCATCAGATGCCTGGCTTTTAAGTCGCGTTTCAAATCGCCACCCGATTTTCCTCTTCTCATGAAAAAACACCTCTCTACTGTTATAGTATGGCGAGGTGGTCAGGATAATAAAAATACCGCCCAATGACGATGCACCTGATTTGGACGGCATATTACCATACTCACACCAAATCCCCGCAAGATAGCGCAACACATTTGCTTGGCAGGCAAATGTGACAGTGCTGCCCCTATTCGAGCACAGCCCCAGCCTCACTGATCAGAGAACACAATGAAGCTTCGGCGGTCTTTCCTTTCATTGATTTTCGCCGACTTCTCTGTGTCTCCAATCAACTACTCATAAAAACCGCGACCTCTACCTCACCGAAGAGATCCGATGAGGGTTTACCTATTCGATTTCTGGTTCGTATGTAACGAGTATAAGCTAACCTTAGTCATTTTTCAATGTTAATATACAGGTAAAACATACTAAAACCATTTAATTAACTCAACCAGACGTCTCGCTTATTTGTTCCGCAAGTGAAAAAGCGGCATTGAAAGCTTACCAAGCTTGCATCCTGTTTTCTGAGGATACTATTAAAGGCATAGTCCCGGCACGTAAAAGCATACCATGTAGTAGTTCAATCAAGCGAAGCGGATGGGAGAAACGCCGATGGAAAGTTGGTTTCATTTCTTGCTGCTGGGTTTGGCCTTGTCCACCCCTGTCGGACCGGCCAATCTGGAGATGATCAAACTCGGCATGAATCGGGGATTTTATTTGTCATGGCTAGTGGGATTGGGTGACGTTTTTTCCAATCTGTTTTTCATGCTGATTCTGTTGTATGGGTTGTCAGATTGGCTTGCGCATGAATGGGTACGTGCCATCTTCTCCATCATCGGCGGCCTTTTCCTCATTCAATTGGGCCTGCGTTCCAACATGACGATCTCGTTGCTTTCCGTTTCCTTTCCCGATCCGGTTTCAGCGATGATGAAAGGATTTTGTCTTGGCTTGATCAATCCCAGCGACCTGTTGTCCTGGCTTGGCATCTACAGCAGCATCAGTCAACAATCCATTGACTTCATCTGGTCCGCTTTTGCTTGGCTTCTGCTCGGCTCCTGTCTGTGGAACTCCTTGCTCTCCTTTGCGGTTAGCCATTGCCGTCATTTTGTCAAACCCACCCTCCTACAAATCTTCATGAGGGGAGCGAGCCTGCTCTTAGCCGTCTATGGCGCCAGCTTCCTCATCCGGGGTGTAAGCCACTTCATTTTCAGCGGATAAGCCTCTACGATCCACTCGCTCAAGATGAACCCCTTTATCAACGCGATCAGTTCAAAGAATGATAGATTTCCTCTGTATACTTGGTGATCACTTCATCATAATTTGGATAAGGATATTCAAGTTTTTTTGACACGGCTTTGGCATATTTTCTAAACAGCTCGTGACAAGTGAATAGCGATTGCCACATGTTTTCGTAACTGTTCTCAGAATAGGTGGACAACAACTTTTGCCAATCTTGTTCGGGCAGATAGCGCTCAATAAATTTATAATTTTTCCCCAAACTGAAAGAAAAACCTTGCTCAGACCCAATATGCCAAGACATCATCCGCAACAAATTGGGTCTTCCATTCTCATTTAAGTGGTCGATAGCAAACAGGATTTCCTTTCTCGCCAAACCTTTCACAATATATGTGGAAACCCACCAATACTCATTGCAACAATCATCAAACTCCCTTGCGGTCGGCTTTTTAATCCAATATTGCCTGTCGCTGGCCACCACTTCCTGTTTGACCAGACCATCTTTATCAAGGAGGACTTGCACCAAGCCGTCGCTATCGGCAAAATACTCTTCCACTTCTTCCAACGGAATCAGCGTGAGATCTAGCTTATTGCCATCATCAAATAAGATGAGATACGAAAACCAATTGCCCAACTCCGGCGGGAAAAGCTCCATGTCTTCCGACTTTTGCATAAACAAACGATAACCAAATGCATCCAGCCACAAATCATTCTCTTTAAATGAGTCAAGATCGGTGACGAAATAGGAAATATCATAATCCTGAAATTTATCCGGCGGAATGTTCTTATTGGTGCGCGAGCCTTCCAGTGTGACCAAGCGGATGCGCTGGTCATGTACAGCAAAATCGATCAGCATCTGCATCATTTCTTGTTCGCTTCTCATGTCTCTCCCCCTTGCTCATCGTTATCATGATGCCAACATAACACAGCATGTTCGATCTCCATAAAAAAACACCCCTTCAGATAATCATATCTGAAGGGATGCATTGATTCATCATTTTCTATTATTCGACCGTCACACTTTTCGCCAGGTTACGTGGTTTATCCACATCGTAACCGCGCTCCACGCAAGCGTAGTAGGCGAACAATTGCAACGGAATCACCGTCAGCACTGGTGTCAAGAGGTCAATCGTTTTGGGGATGTGGATCACTTCATCCACCGTTTTCCGCAACTCGCTGTCCCCTTCTGTCGCGAGTCCCAGCACATGGGCTCCGCGTGCTTTCACCTCTTGAATGTTGCTTACCATTTTATCATACACCGCATGTTGCGTTGCGAGTGCCACCACCGGAATGCCTTCCTCAATCAACGCCAAGGTACCGTGCTTCAACTCACCTGCGGCATACGCTTCAGAATGAATGTAAGAAATCTCCTTCAGCTTGAGCGAGCCTTCCAGCGCTACGGCATAATCCAAGCCCCGGCCCAAGAAGAAAAGATGCTCGTTTTTCGCCATGCTGCGAGCAAACTGGGCAATCTGTTTTTCTTGCTTGAGCACATCTTCCGCCTGAGTGGAAAGAGCCATCAAGTGGTTGACGATCTCACTCAATTGCTCCGCTGTTTTCGGTCCCCGCACTTGAGCCAAATAGAGGCCCAACAGGTAGATGGCAATCAATTGCGATGTGTATGCTTTGGTTGAAGCGACCGCAATCTCCGGTCCTGCCCAAGTGATGATCACATCATCGGCTTCACGGGCCACGCTGGAACCGACCACATTGGTGATCGCGATGACGCGTGCGCCTTGTTTTTTGGCCTCACGCAACGCCGCCAGCGTATCAGCCGTCTCACCAGACTGGCTCACCACTACCACCAGGGTTTTATCCGTGATAATCGGGTTGCGGTAGCGGTACTCAGACGCTACATCACATTCAACCGGGATGCGAGCCAACTCTTCCAATACCGTCTTGCCAACCAATCCCGCATGGTAAGCCGTACCGCAAGCGACAAAGTGGATTTTCTCAATGCCTTTGATCTGCTCCTTCGTCAAGCTAATCTCTTGAGACAGGTCAACCACTCCGTCTTTTACCCGTCCACTCAACGTATCGCGAATCGCTTTGGGTTGCTCATGGATCTCTTTCATCATGAAGTGGTCATAGCCGCCTTTTTCCGCAGTGGCGATATCCCAGTTTACTTTCATCGTTTCCCGCTCAACCGGCGTGCCATCGACGCGCATCAACGTCACGCTATCCGGCTTCAAGATGGCCATTTCGCCATCTTCCAAGATGTACACATCACGGGTGTGTTTTAAGATCGCCGGAATATCCGAAGCGATGAAATTCTCCCCGTCGCCCACTCCCACAACCAGCGGGCTTGCATAGCGGACTGCAACCAGCTTATCTGGCTCATACTCGCTGATTACGCCAAGTGCGTAGGCCCCTTCCAAACGGGCAACTGCTTTTTGCACGGTGGAGACGAGATCACCATCCCACAGTTCGGCCAAAAGCTTTGCCACGACCTCGGTGTCCGTTTCAGAGGTGAAAACATGCCCTTTTGCCATCAGCTCTTCTTTCAGCTCGATGTAATTCTCGATAATCCCGTTGTGAACAATGGCAAACCGTCCCGCCATGTCCACATGAGGATGCGAGTTCTCATCAGATGGCTTTCCATGGGTTGCCCAACGAGTGTGTCCGATCCCCAGCACGCCTGGCAGGGATTCTACAGCCAACCGCTCTTCCAGATTGGCCAGTCGGCCTTTGGCTTTATTGACCTTGATCGTCTCGCCATTGTATACAGCCAACCCTGCAGAGTCATACCCACGGTACTCAAGCTTGCTGAGTCCTTCCAGCAAAATGGACTGAGCCTGCTTTTCACCAATGTAACCCACGATTCCGCACATATTAAATTGTACCCCCTAAAAGAATGGTTTGATGGTGTTGCATCAATTCTCTATTTATTGTTCCCTAAGTCCGTTCACGCATCATACCGAGAGTTTTGTACAATGAGTCACCCCATTGGTTTGTCCCTCAGTTCCGCGGCTCTGATGCGAAGCCGGGAGGTATCCGCCGAAAATTCGATATGCCTCCACCTCGTCAACTGCGGCGCTACGTCCATGCCACAGTCCTGGCGCTTGACAACATAAAATCAAAGGCCTTTGTTTCTATGTCCATGCATTGAACATAAAAACAAAGGGATGTATTCATGTTATTCCAAAAGAAACAAAATGTAAAGGGCGGCATTTCCGCCAAAATGCCGCCTAATAATGCATTTATCTTACGAACCCAGCTGATTCCTAACGACATCAGCTATTTTCTCCACATGATTTTTCACAATTTGTTCATCTGGGCCTTCCGCCATCACACGGATAAGCGGTTCGGTTCCCGATGCCCGCACCAATACGCGGCCATCGTTGCCCAGCTGCTTTTCCACTTCGCGAATGCTATTTTGAATCGCTTCGTTTTGCTCCCAACCTTCTTTGGAATGCACGCGCACATTAACCAACACTTGCGGATATTGCTTCATGACACGGGCCAAATCGCTGAGGGTTTGGGCTTTATCCTTCACCACGCGCAACAATTGGACTGCTGTCAACATCCCGTCACCCGTGGTGTTGTGATTCAAGAAAATGATGTGGCCGGATTGTTCTCCACCCAGGTTGTATCCGCCCTCTCGCATCTTCTCCATCACGTATCGGTCTCCCACTTTTGTGCGCTCGGTCTTAATACCTAACTCATCCATGGCTTTGAAAAAGCCGATATTGCTCATGACGGTGGTAACAACGGTATTTCCGTTCAACTCGCCTTTTTCTTTCATATACCCGGCGCAGATGGACATGATCATGTCCCCATCGATCAGGTTGCCTTTTTCATCCACAGCAATGAGGCGGTCAGCATCACCGTCAAACGCCAAGCCAAGATGTGCTTGTTTGTTCAACACCTCTTGGCGCAACCGTTCCGGATGGGTCGAACCGCAGTCCACATTGATGTTGGTCCCGTCCGGATGGACACTCATCGCCGTCACATCCGCTCCCAAATCACGCAAAAGATGCGGCGCCAATTCATAAGCCGCACCATTCGCACAGTCCACCACAATGTGCATACCACACAAATCAGTGTCGATGGTCGACTTCAAGTGCTCCAAATACGCCTTCACCGCATCGCGGTCATCCGTAATACGCCCGATTTGGTCGCCTGCTGGACGCGGTAACTCATCCTCTTTTGCGTCCAACAATTGCTCGATTTCGGCTTCGACTTCATCCAGCAATTTATAACCATCCGCACCAAAAAATTTGATGCCGTTATCTTCAAACGGATTATGGGAAGCGGAAATCATCACACCAGCATCCGCCTCCAAATGACGCGTAAGAAACGCCACGCCCGGGGTGCTCACCACTCCCAAACGGACGACATCGCAACCCATCGACAGCATGCCAGCCATCAGGGAAGCTTCCAGCATTTCGCCCGACAGGCGAGTGTCACGACCGATGACGATCTTGGGACGCTGTTTTCCTTTTGTCAACACATAGGCACCACAACGTCCCAGGCGGAAAGCCAATTCCGGAGTCAACTGTTGATTGGCTACTCCCCTAACCCCATCGGTTCCAAAATATTTACCCATGTTTTCTCCTCCTCGTTAACAAACCAAACCCTTATTCAGCAATTTTGATTTTTGCTTTTGGTTCTGGTTGCCCAACCACCTCGACATATGAAGGCAATATGAATTGGATCGGCACTTCATGAGTCCCTACAGGTAAATTGGATACATCGACCAGCGTTTTTATGTCTGTATGATTCAATTTTGCCAGTTGTGCAGGCGATCCGGAAAGGGTGACATTCAGTTTACCACCCGCCGGTGAGATGATTTCCGCTGTGGCCCCTTCCCTGAGACCAGTCAGCTCTATGGGAATCTCTTTAAATATTTTAGTCTCAGCACGAACCATTTTAACATAGATTTCTACCTGTTTGGGTTCCACTTTTATGGCGCCATCCTGAACAGGAATGGGAGCCAAAATCGTCTGATCCCGTTTCACTTTGCTCAAATCCAGCTTAGGCCCGCTATAAACTTGCAAGTCTTCCAGGTAATCTTCCGGGCCGTATACAGTCACTTTGTTCACATTGGTGGTAATTTCTTCCACTGCGTAACCGGGCGGCGGTCCCTTTTCTACTCCCACTTGCAGCGGTACTTCCTTGTTGGGTATATTGATCGGCACTTGCACATGAACCGCTTCGGGATTTACATCCACCTGTCGCAGAACGCCTGATTCGCCGTAAGCCTGAACCCGTAACTGTTTGTCAAACGATTGTTCTTGTTTGTTTAAATGAATCATGACCTTCACCGATGTGACTCGTTCGAGAGTAGACTCCGATCCGCGAACCAATACCTTGGAAGGGTTGATAATCGGTTGGCTCACTTTGAACCCATCTGGCACATCACCGACAAACTCCGCCCGCACCATCATCTCTTTTTGCACTTTTTCTTCTAGATGAACCTCTACTTCTTTCGGCTCCACCTGTTTGGTAATCCCCTTGGGCAACCCCTCCACCCGCACCGGCAACGAATGTGTTCCTGCTCCCACATTTCTCGCATCGACAAACACTTGGTATGTACTAGGGAAGCGCTCCAGCTGAGCATCATTACCATACAGAGTCAGCATCACTTTTTGCGGCTGCTCCACCAATTCATAGCGGTTTTTGTCATATTTCACGGCAACTGAAATGTCCCGAATCTGCGTGCGATCTCCATCCGTAGGAGCAGTGAAGGTCGCATCGGTAACAGAACCCCACAGCATGACCGCCAAGGCTACTGAAACCACGCGCAACAACATATCATTTTGCACCCAGTTATTCATGCCGCTTTGCCTCCTTCTCCCTGCGCAGCCAAAAGACCGGACTTTTTTCAGGTGGTTTCAGCTCTTCATATAAACGGGACACTAACTGTTCTTCACTGATATCCCTTTCCAATTGCCCCATTAACGCCAATGAAATTTGCCCCGTTTCCTCAGAGACAATCACCATCACCGCATCAGAAATTTCGCTCAAGCCGATCCCTGCGCGGTGGCGGGTGCCAAGCTCTTTACTGATGAAAGGATTTTCAGATAATGGAAAATAACATCCCGCAGCCATGAGCCGATCATGACGAATCACCACCGCTCCATCATGCAAGGGTGTGTTGGGAAAAAAGATATTTTTCAGCAGTTCCGAACTCAATTTTGCCTCGATCACCGTGCCGGTTTCAATATAATCACTTAAGCCGGTCTGCCGTTCAATGGCGATGAGCCCGCCAATTTTCCGCTTGGACAAAAAAGAAACAGCACGGGAGACTTCTCCCACCACCATCGCCGCCATCTGATCTTCTATCTGGCTGGTGCGGCCGAAAATGCCACCCCGGCCCAACTGCTCCAAAGCACGGCGCAACTCCGGCTGAAAGATGATCATCACTGCGATCACCCCAACAGAAAACAGGTTCTCAATCAGCCATTGCAACGTGGCCAAATGGAACAGGTTGCTCATCAACCAGATTAATAAAAGGACACTAATCCCTTTTAATAGTTGAACCGCTCTGGTTCCCCTAAGCAACATCAAAAGGTGGTAAATGATATAACTGACAATTAATATATCTACAATATCATTGAGATAACTCGTTACACCCTCTATCTGCATTCCAACCCTCCATCACGTCCATCTCTTGTGTATTATGCTACATCGAGTGCTGTTTTTACCCTCTTTCATTATGGGGGAAAAGACCGAAAAAAGAAATGTCTATAAAAATGGTGCCCATTTCCATAATCAATTGTTTCTTCCACCAAGCTCTCATGTAAAAGCCTTAGCATTCACTCTGTCTAGGGTGTGTCTGGCAAATCAAGTTGGTGGGGAAGAAGCGGCGGAAAACCTTTTCTCGAGGAGCGCCGATGCACAAGTGAAGCGAATGAGAAAATGGTTTTGGAGCCGCTGGCCTATTCATCAGACACGCCCTAGAGACAACATGAATAAGGCGCACATGCATGATCCCAAAGGCACTCAGTATTATACGAACATTCGGAATAAAAGAACTTTTTAAGCGCATAAAAATCCATTGAGCAAAAGCCACAAAAAAACACAACCTGCCATGAGGTTGCGTTTTGACTGTAACATCAAATAACCACTTATAGCACTTTTTGACCGAAAACAGAACCCATCAGCGCCACCGCTACTTTCGCCGTCTGGTTTTCGCGATCCAGAATCGGGTTCACTTCAACAAACTCCGCAGAAGTGAGAATCCCCGCTTCCGCCAACATCTCCATCGCCAAATGGCTCTCACGGTATGTGATACCTCCCGGTACCGGGGTGCCCACACCAGGTGCATCTTTCGGATCCAAGCCATCTAAGTCTAAGCTGAGATGGACGCCATCCGTATCATGGGAGACGATACCAATCGCTTCATCCATCACCCGCGCCATGCCTAACCGATCGATTTCATGCATCGTAAACACTTTGATTCCCAACTGAGCGATCAATTCCTTCTCGCCAGGGTCCAGCTCCCGCGCACCGATGATCACGGTGTTCTCCGGCCGCACTTTGGGCGCATATCCACTGATGTTCACCAAATCGGGATCACCAATTCCCAAGCTAATCGCCAAGGACATGCCATGGATATTTCCTGAGGGAGACGTTTTCCCGGTATTCAAATCGCCATGGGCGTCAAACCAAATCAAACCCATGTTGTTGTAATGTTTAGCCACCCCTGCAATGGTTCCGATCGCCATGCTGTGGTCACCGCCAAACACCAATGGAAAACGCTTTCTTTCTACGACACTAGAAACCGTCTCCGATAACTTTTCACATACGTCCTTAATTTCAGTCAAATATTTTAATTTGGGGTTACCGATTTGAATCGACTCAGGGCTGGGAACAGAAATATCCCCGATATCTTCCACTTCATAACCCAATCCCTCCAACAAGGATTGCGCGGAAGCATAGCGGATGGCGCTCGGACCCATGTCCACACCGCGGCGTCCCTGTCCTAAGTCCATTGGCATCCCAATAATTGAAATCGGCTTTTTTTCCATTGCTATATCCCCTTTTCTATACAGACTAGGTGATACCATTGTATCACAGAGAATAGTTTACTAACAAAAATATTTTAGTTATAACAAACAATATTGTAATAATTATTCATTTTATAGTATATTCAATCAGGAATTTTCACCCTATTTATGACCTTGTATGAAAAGGTGCAGTCCTTAGTTTCTCAAAAATGTTTTAATCTTACATAAAACTTTTAATGCCTGATCCGAGTTACTTTGCATGGCATATCAAACCACCATTTTCCAATTTAAGTACGACACCTAATCGTAACACAGCTCTGGCGAACCATGGAAATGGCAACATAGATATAAAAAATTAACCAAGGGGATATTATGCCTCAGTCTACAGACATCATGGCCAATGTACAGTAAATCCCCATGGTAAACCGATGAACATACAAGCTGCCAGCTAACGCCACAACACAGTCAGACCTAGGGATAGGACAAACCACATCCTGCTACCTTCAAACGCCTCATTTGCCATCTTGCTGCCACCATTCACCACTTGATTCACACTCATATTATGCCCCACCGTGTATGCAAAAATAGAAGCTTGCAAAGAAAATCAAGCCGTCCTTTACAATTAGGAAAGTGGCTTTGGCAAAGATCCGTAAAAATAAAAAAACCTCCAGTTATCTGGAGGTTTTGCTTAATAAATTTGGAGCGGAAGACGGGATTCGAACCCGCGACCCTCGCCTTGGCAAGGCGATGCTCTACCCCTGAGCCACTTCCGCATATAAAGAGTGAGCCATGAAGGACTCGAACCTTCGACACCCTGATTAAAAGTCAGGTGCTCTACCAACTGAGCTAATGGCTCAAATAACTGGCGGAGCTGACGGGATTCGAACCCGCGATCTCCTGCGTGACAGGCAGGCATGTTAGGCCTCTACACCACAGCTCCGCAAAGAAAAACAATCTTGGTGGACGCTGACGGGATCGAACCGCCGACCCTCTGCTTGTAAGGCAGATGCTCTCCCAGCTGAGCTAAGCGTCCACATTTGGTGACCCGTAGGGGATTCGAACCCCTGCATGCTAGCGTGAAAGGCTAGTGTGTTAAACCGCTTCACCAACGGGCCATTTCTGGAGCTTCCTACCAGGCTCGAACTGGTGACCTCTTCCTTACCATGGAAGCGCTCTGCCGACTGAGCTAAGGAAGCATGTTGGCTCCTCAGGTAGGACTCGAACCTACAACCTACCGGTTAACAGCCGGTTGCTCTGCCATTGAGCTACTGAGGAACATTTGGAGCGGGTGAAGGGAATCGAACCCTCGCATTCGGCTTGGAAGGCCGATGTTCTACCACTGAACTACACCCGCATCTTGGAGCGGAAGACGGGATTCGAACCCGCGACCCTCGCCTTGGCAAGGCGATGCTCTACCCCTGAGCCACTTCCGCATGTAAGAGTGAGCCATGA
>NZ_PVTZ01000019.1 GCF_003003125.1 Laceyella sediminis
ATCCCTCCACAGCTTCAGAAAGGAATTGAGATCTTACGGAAAAGGAAAGGAGAAGGATAAAGATGAAAGTAGTCATTGATCCTGGGCATGGTGGCCCAGACACGGGTGCAGTTGGTTTTGGACTTAGGGAGGCAGATGTTGCGTTGCAATTGGCAGAGTTGGTGGAAGCACGGCTGATCGAGTTTGTATTTTCATTACCGTCTTTTGCAAAGCTAGAGATGAGCCATAAAAAAAGGTGTATCAGAGAAGGGCTTCAAAATACAATACCTAGAGAGATTATAATGAAGCCGGATAATAGTTTCTTCACAGAAATCTTTCGTAAGGGATTTTACCAAGAGGCTCGGTTTGTAAATGAAATCATTCAAACATCTCGTGCAGCTGACTTCGGATGGATTAAGAAAGACGTGTTGCAAGATGCTGTTGAACGATTTAAATATGGCTTTAATAATGGACTTGGAATAATATTGAAAACTTTCGGCTTAGAACTTTGGCTTAGACATCATGGTTATTAAAATTTACTATGGGAGTGGATCAAACGATGATCGTTGAACCCACTTGGAAAAGAATCGGACTTAGGGAACCGCTTGAAGAAAATTCAGGAAAGGGAATTGGGATTATTATTTTGGATTATATTGTTCCCCATATTTCCTTACACCATTTAAAAGGTAGGGTAAAGCAGGTCAAAGTCCATAAAGATCTTACCATTACCTGTTCGGATGTGTTTGAGGAGCCATTAACAGAAAAAGTAACGAGAGATACTGAACATGGATTAATGGTTCTTAGCCTTCTAGCCCATCAATCATTGGAATTCAAAGGGAATTTGTATTCAGGCTTAGCACCATCGGCAAACTTTATTTTCCTTCCTACAAGCAAACCAGATCGAATAAAGGCAGGTTTAGAATGGATATTGGATCAAGACTGGAATGCTAGGATTTTATTAAATTTGTGGGTTCCACAACCATTTGGTTGGATGTCTCCAACGAATCAAGATATAGATGTGCAGGCTATGCAACCAGCTTTAGATGCTGGGCTGTTAGTTGTTGCGGCTGGGGGAAATTCCAAAGCCCTTAACAATTTACATCCTAATTCGTTTTTTGTAGTTGGTGGATTTAACGATAAAGGAGTGAATGAAAAAAGCAGGTATGAACAACATCCTTCAGCATCGTATGGTTTAAACGGCGATGGTTATTGGAGGCCTGATCTACTCGCCCCCTATACATACTTACCTTTACCTAGTTTAACGGGAGAAGGATTGAATTACTTTGGAGGTACTTGTGGTGCTTCCACCGTGGTTGCTGGTTTGTGTGCATACCTTATGTCCATCATGCCAGAGCTTACTCCAAATGATATACGAAATGCGTTAACAGAGGTAGGGGACGTTATAGAGGATTTTCCAGCTCCAATTGTAAATGGAGATAAGGCCATTCAATTATTAAAAGAGGGTTACCGGAATAGTAAACCGCCATCTACAGAGCCGTTAGTAAAGGTAACCGATGAAAATCAATCTATTCTATCCAAAAATCCATTGGAGAGGGCTTTGTCCTTAACAATGTTGATCAAAAAAGAAAAGCTAACAAGGGATGAAATATGGAGACATACAAATGATGAGTCTCCAATGGTAAAAAAAGTGGCTATACAGGGTTTAGGAGACCCCGTTGACCAGTTAGAGAGAGAAAAATATTGGAGTAAGGTACACAAAGAATCAAGTGAGTGCGGTGTAAGGGAAGTGTGGGCATATTCACTACTCAGTACAACAACAAAGGAAGAGTTGGATAAGTGGATGTCTCTTGTAGAGTATAGAACAATTGATATTTGGATATGTATAAATCTGTTTTTGAGAAAATTTTATCCAGATGCACCTGAGATGGAAATTTCACCTGATCCCGATCCGAAAATCATGACATCTATTGTTGCACCTGTGTTGGATTGGTATAAACAAAGTATTAACTCGTCGGAAGTATCGTTTTAATATTGGTTTATTGCAAGCAACGGAATCTCCGTTGCTTTTTATGTTTTATATTAATTTTCGCTAATTCAAAATTTTTTATAATCCAATCTATTTCCTGCTATTTCCGGTTGACATAGAATAGGATTGTACACAAATCATCATTTGGAAGGTGAACGCTTTTTGAAAAGATTCTTAAGTAGAATGGCCAAGGTTCTACAGAGTCGTAAAGGGTCGCCAACGATGGAATATATCATCGTAATCGCCTGTGGTGTTGCACTGGCTTTATTGTTAAACCAAGTGATGGCCTTTGCAGAAGTGCAAGGATCACTAAAGGATAAGATCATGCAAGTGCTCACAGGACAAAACATGGTTGCCTCAGTTGATGAAAGTCCTAAAGAACAATCACTTGAGGAACGAAAGGACGATCTTTTTGGAAAGCCAGAGTGGATAAACGATCTAATATCGGGTTATCAATCATTAAAAAACAAGTTCAAACAAGGATTATCTGAAGTATGGGAAAACGTAAAAAACAAAGATTTGGGGGAAGTTACTCAGTCTCTATGGAATAATACAACCAACGCTTTTGACAGCGCATGGCAATGGGTGAAGGAAAATAAAGAGGCGGTTGCTTCAGCTGGGGTGATTATTGCTGGAGTGGGTCTTCTACTTATTCCTGGGATGGAACCATTGGGACTCATGCTGTTGGCGAACTGGGGTCTTTCACTTGGTTTCGGCGCATTACTTAATGGCGGCAAAGTGGACAAGACGGTGATGTTGGGAGCGGCCATTGGTGGTGCGGCTGGTGCAATCGGCGGTGGAGCAGCGGGTGCATTTTTTTCTGGCTTAACGAAGTTTGCACCAGGACTGGGGACTGCTATTACAGGATCGCGGTTCTTAGGACCAATCATTAGTGGTGGGAAGCAGATTCTTGGCAAAGCTCCAGCTTTTGTCCAACGTATGGTTGGTGGGCTCTTTAGCAAAATGGGGGCAATGACAGTAGCAGAAGGAGCCATTACCAGTGGAGTGGATGATAGGTTAAGAGGGAAAGAGTTGAACTGGAAACGAGCTGTTCTCTCTGGTTTAGCAGGAGCCACATTGGTCGGTTTTGCCTCTGGCACCTATCCACTGGTTCAACCGCTTATTAATAAAGCTACTGCTACGATTGAAAAACATGCAGGCCCGGTTGTGTCGAAAGTTAAACCAGTTATTAAAAACGTGGACAAATGTTTTGCGTTTAAACAAACGCCTCAATACTTTGCGCTGATTAGATTTGGTAATGAAAACATTATTGAGTGCTTGTATGCTCAAGTTGACCGGGGTAGCGGTGGGGAAACCAGTAAAATAAGCAATAGCAGTGGAGCAAAAGTAAATTCCGCTCAAGGGTATTCTATCCTGGTTAGTAACCGGACTCAGTTGACGGGTAATTATAAAGAAGGCACGCAGGCATCCGTTATATTACGTGAAGAGCTCAAGAAGGCTGGTGTTGAAGCTCCCCCTTATCCGAATGCTGCGCATCATATTATCCCATGGAATGATCCAAGAGCGCGTGAAGCTCAACAGTTATTGAAGGAATTTGGCATAAACGAAAACTCTGCAGCAAATGGTGTGTTTTTGCCTTACGTTGACAATAACCATCCACAAGGAAAGTATGTTGGGGATGAAGCTCTGCATCGTGGAAATCATGGACAAAATTATATTCGATATGTAACGCAACGATTAAGGTTAGTAAAATTAAAAGGTGGAACAACATCGGATGCAGTTAAAGAGATAAATCAAATTAGAGCAAAACTATTAGGGCGTGTCTGTTGAATAGGACAGCGGCTCCAAAACCATTTTCTCATTCGCTTCACGCTTGGCGAGGCGCTCCTCGAGAAAAGGTTTTTCCGCCGCTTCTTCCCACCAACTTGATTTGCCAGACACACCCTAGATGGTTCATTATCGTTAAACTAGCCCAACGAAAAAATAATGTAGTCTATTCTATGGAGGTGTATCATGAAGGTTTGGCAATTACAGAGCTTATTAAATGAGGATTTCCAATCTCTTCAACTAGTTCATTTTGAGCAAGATTATAATAAGTATTTTGATAAAAGATTTTTTGAAGTGGAGCCGATGTTTGAATTTTGGCAGCCTGTCGAAGTATATAGTATTGAGGAAGGAAAAAGGAAAAGTGATTGTCCACCATTTTGGGGATGCAGTTTTGCACTTGTATTTAGCGAAAGGGCGTTAGGTGTTTTAGAGGACTTAGTAAAAGAGAAAGTAGAAGCATTACCTTTGGTTCATCCTGAAGATAGTTATTGGTTGATTCATGTACTACATGCAATTGATGCCGTTGATTATGAGAAAGCTATCGTCGAAACCACAGAATCAGGTCGACTAATTGACTTTGAGAAATATGCCTTTAGCAAGGAAAAAGTAAAAGGGGAACATATTTTTCAAGTATATCTAGGTGATCAAGTTCATCCAGTTGTGTTTGTATCTGACGAATTTAAACATGTCGTTGAAGCCAATCGCCTGGTTGGATTTGAGTTTATAGAAGTGTGGGATTCAGAAAAATAGTTTTTTAAATGTTGTCCAATAAGTTGGGGCGAGCTGAAAGGGTTCCGCAATTCGGAGCCCTTTTTTATTTTACCGAAATCGGGTGACGTTTGGTTTCTTGCCGTTTCCTCCTGGTTTTCGCTGGCATACAGTGAGATGGATTTAGATTGAAAGGAGGAATCGTTATGGCACGCAGTAAAACGTTATGTGATCGGTTTGCTAAAATTCTGGGAGGGACGGGGGAGATTGTAAACGGGGTTTGCGTGGTCACCCGTTTGCGCAATCTGTCACCCACGATTTTGGGGCGTCGGACGCGTTCCCCATTGGCCATTGCGGCGCTCTTTTCCTTTGAAGGGCTGGACAGTAGAGGAAGGGCGCTAAACTTGGGGGAGACGGTTATCTTGCAGAGAGAGATCAACCCGTTCATTACCGAGCTGCGCAAGCGGGGCCTCATCGTGACAGCAGTGCACAACCATTGGTTATTTGACGATCCGCGCTTGATGTATATCCATTGGGAATCGGTTGATCGCCCGCTCGATTTCGCGAGAAAGGTGAGAGAAGCGTTCCGAGTGCTGGAAAGATAGGAATGCGGCATTTTCACAGCCGTTATCTCCTGTGTACATGATTGTTAGCATAAGATGTTTTATCTCCAAAAAGCGCAGTAAGAAGCGCATGTCGCAATCTTTATAGCGCTTTTATTTTTATTTGATAGTAGCTGTTTGAATGGCTGTTTTATGTGATAAGAAATGCCCTTGGGGAGTGGGGGGCGTGATGTGTTGGATGAATGGAACGATGTAAAAAGGGTTCCGCGACTGCGGAACCCTTTTTTTTGCAATTAGCCTGATCCGACATCAGGTTTGTCTGCGGACCTTCAGCGGAAAAGTGACGCGGTTTTTTAATACTGGGCAACCCTTTCTCAGTTTTTTGGGCATGGTTGTGGGCATTTGCCGCGGCACGGGCTTTTTGTTTGTTGGGTTTGTGGGCAAGGCGATCGTTACATTTTCCGATGATTTACGTTGGCTACTGCCGATTCCGATCAGGTTTACTGTGTGGTTGAAGACAAAATTGCCGACATCGACCCGGTTCATCCCTACATTTCTGCAGGTGGTGCACCCTACGTTCCAACACCAATGGAAAGCTTGAAAGGGGACTTGGGTGAAGTATGGACCAGTCCACACCAGTCTGTCACTCTCAGCGTAGTAAAAGAAGGTGCGGCCCCCGGCGAATCCGCTCCACACTTCTCTGAGTTGTCCCGGGTCCAACCGAAACCAGCCAATCTTCGCATAGGTGATAGGCCGGCAGTCTGAATTTTGATAGGCGTAGGCCACATACACGGTTGAGTTGGTGCTGTTGCGAAATAAAAGACCCATCGTCTCACTCCCTTGTCAATGATTTCAGCACTCAGATCATTATATGAATAAGATGAAAAGGGGTATTGGACGGCTCACCCGCGAGAGGCTTGATTAATAAAAGAAATGGCAGGTGCCCGGTTCTCCTCCAGTAGCACTCATCGTTGAAAGATGTTATCGCCTCTTTTCATATGTGTCAGCTTGCATGAAAAAAGGAGCTGTCCGTTGTCGGAAGCTCCTTTTGCGTTGAAGTTCTTCATTCGCCTGCGCATTATGAGGTTGTGTTCATCGGCTGCGCACTCGGCAGGCTTGAGTTTAGCGGTGAGTTTTGCTTGGCAGGGTTGCGCCGTCCGATCTTTGAAAGCAGCAGGTACATGATGGGGACGATGTACAGCGTGAGCAGAGTGGAGGAAATCAGCCCTCCAATGACCACAACAGACAAGCCTTGGGTGATCGCATTTCCTTCGCCAATCCCCAATCCGGCCGGAATCAAGGCAAACACGGTGGCGCAAGCCGTCATCATGATTGGGCGCAAGCGAGTGCCTGCGGCTTCCAGCAACGCGTCTTCCAGTTCCAAGCCGTCTGCCATCTGTTGATGAACCCGATCAAGCAACACGATCGCATTGGTAACGACAATCCCGATTAGCATCAAGGCACCGATCAGAGCGGCCACACTGATGGGCAAACCGGCGATCCATAAGCCGACAAGCCCGCCGATCACCGCGAACGGAAGGGAGAAAAGGATAGTGAACGGGGTTGTCGCTTCCTTAAAGGTGGCCAGCATGACCAAATAAACAAGGAGGGTCGCGCCAGCGATGGCGATGCCGATCTGTTGGAAACTATCACTCATTTGTTGGGCGTCGCCGCCAATGGTCACTTCCACTCCGGGCGGCAATTTCATTCCGTTGATGATGTTGCGCAACTCTGCAGAGAGAGCGCCAGTGTCTTGCGTGACGGCGTCCCCAGAGATGGTGGCGTACTGTTGGCCGTTTTCTTTTTGGATTTTGAGAGGCCCATTGATTTCTTTGACCGTGGCGATGGACCCGAGTTTAACCATTCTGCCAGATGGACTCAATAATTGTAGATCTTTCAACTTCTGCACGAGATTGATTTGTGGTTTTTCTAGGCCCAACCGAATCTCCAACGACTGGTTGCCTTGTGTGATTTCGTTCACTTTGTCCGCTTTTAGCAAGGCGCGCACAGACATCGCTACTTGACTAGCGGTCAAGCCCTCGCTGGAAGCCTTTTGTTGGTTGATATCCACGTTCAACAATTTTTTTTGTTCGCTCAGATTGTTGGAAACATTGGTCAACCCTTTCATCTGTTTCATACGTTGGGTTAATTCAGCTGCCACGGCTTGGATGTCAGAGATCCGCTCCCCCTTCACCACACTGGTGATCTGATTGGTAGAGGGGCCAAGGCTTTTAAGTTCTAGCACTTGAAGCTCGGCGTTTCCTTTGTGCCGCTGGAGCCTTTGCCGGATGCGTTCGACCATAGCGTTTGTGTCTGTGTCAGGGCGAAGGCTGACGAGCAGGGAGATGTGATTGGTATCTCCCGCCATCGGACTGTTTAGATTGCCGATCGAAGCTGACACCACTTGTACTTCGGAATGCGACTTTAGCTGGCTTTCAATCTCTTTGGCCTTCTGGTTGGTCGCGGACAGGGATGTGCCAGGAGGCAATGTCAGCTTCACTTGCAAGGTTCGGTTTTGATCTGCCGGAATGAAGCTGGTGCCCACAATGGGGATCAAGCACAAGCTGGCCGCAAGTAAAGCAGCAGCGGAGATGAGGATGACGGCTTTATGCTGGAAGGCCCAATCCAGGCTCGCTTGGTAAAACAGCACCACTTGGCTTTTTTTTCGGCGTCGGCGCGATCGCTTCTCCCCATTGAGCAGATATTTGGCCATCAGCGGCACAACCGTGATGGAAACCACCAACGAACACAAGAGAGAGAAGACAATGGTCAAAGCGAAGGGAGTGAACAGCTTGCCGACCATGCCGTCGATGAACCCCAGCGGAATAAAGACGACGACAGTGGTGAATGTCGACGAGGTGATGGCTGAGGCCACTTCTTTGGTCGCCGTTTGGATGAGAGAGACTGTCTCTTTATTTGACCGCAATAGATGGCGGTGAATGTTTTCGATGACGACCAGGCTATCATCCACGATCCTGCCGATGGCGACAGCGAGTCCCCCCAGAGTCATCACGTTTAGGGTGAGATCCGCTTGGTCCAGGAAAATCAGTGTCGCCATAATGGACAGCGGAATGGAGACGATGGAAATCACCACGGTACGTAGGTTGCGTAGAAACAACAAAATCACAAGCATGGCAAACAAGGATCCCAAGAGTCCCTCGCGAATGATGGTGTGAATCGAAAGCTTGACCATCACCGATTGGTCGAGTAAGACGGAGATCGCCAAGCCAGGGTGCTGCTTCATGAGAGAGGCTGTTTTTTCTTTCACCTTGTTAGCTGCATCGACGATGTTCCCATCAGGGTTTTTAAGCAGTTCGATGTTGACGGAGGGTTTTCCGTTGACACGCGTGATCAGCGGTGCATCTTCAATCGATTCCGTCACGCTGGCGATTTGTGAAAGTTTGATGGTTTTGAGACTTTGTGGTTGGGAAGGAGCGGCCGTCTGAGCAGGAGTGGCCTGTCCTTTGCCCGGCTGAAGTTTGCCCGCGGGCCGTTCGGGTTTCGGCATGCGGTTTTGCAGTTGCTTCAGCTTGTCGTTCATTTTTTTCAGCGCTTTGGTCTCCGCGTCGACTTTTGGCTTCAATGTGGCGACGGTGGCTTTTGCCTTCTCGTCTTCAGGATGTTGTTTGAGCCAGAGCTGGGCGGCGTTTAACGCCAGTTGATCAGCCAATAATTTGGCTTGCAACTGTTGGGCGGCTTGCATCAGTTGCATTTGAGCCTGAAGCAGTCCAAGGCCTTGGCCCACTTGCCCTAATCCTTGGCCCAATTGTCCGACCGATTGCCCCAATCCCTGAAATCCCTGATCGATTTGTTTCATTGATTTCTGGAGGTTTTCCTGCGGGTTGGGATATAGAGGGATGCGCAGGTTTTTCAATTGTTCCACGGAAGTGATTTTCTGGTCGATTTGCACAGGGCGGATGACGTCTTCCGCATGCACATCGCCGACGGGAATGGTCACGTTGTTTCCTTGCAATGCTTGTTGCACTTGTTGCACAGACAAGTTGTACTTTTTGAGCTGGTCTTGCTTTAAGCGGACGTAGACCGCTTTGGAGCTTTGCCCTTGGATTTCCGCTTTACCAACCTCTTTAATGCGTTTGAGGGCCGGTGTCATGGTTTGTTTGACCCATTGTTCCAATTCGGTGATGGATTGGGTTTTGCTGGTTACGCTCAAAATCATGAACGGTTTGGAGTTAAAGCCGAAGCGATTGAAGCTGGTCGGGGTCGTTTCTTTGGGCAGGCGCGTCTGTTCGATGGCGTTCTGCATCTCTTGTTTGGCTTGATTCAAATCGGTGTTAAAACTGTATTCGACCGCAACCATGGACACGCTGTCAGAAGACATGGAAGTGACTTTTTTGACACCTTCCAGTTCCTGCAAAGCTTGCTCAATCGGCTTGGTCACCTTTTCGTCCACTTCTTGCGGGGATGCGCCGGGATAGCCGGTGACAGCAGCGATGACCGGGATGTCAATGTCGGGCATCGATTCCATTTTCAATTGGGTCGCAGTGTAGACGCCGCCAGCGGTGATGAGAACAACCAGCAAAAAAACCATGGCTGCGTTGCGTAACGAAAACTGGGTCAGTCCATCCACAATACGCACATCATTCTCTCCTTTATGTTGAACGGCCAGTAGCCTCTTTAAGATTACGCAGGTTATGTGCGCAAACGGTCACACGGCCCATTTGCGTTGTTGGGAGGGAAATGTTTTATGTTGGAAAAGGGCCTTGCTACCGGTGGGAGGGTATCACCGTGGATTGAGTTGCGGTGGGGTGGACCAAACCGGCGGATAACAGCAAAAGGTATAAACTCTCATACCACCAATCAGACCAAATCAAACCGTCTGATTTATAAATTTACCCATTTTGTTGTATTTTACAAAAATACCACCTTGCCGAAAGAGGGTTGTTTCGGTAAGTTTGCTTTATAAAAAGAATTTTATTTCTTTCGTATTTTAGATTAGCATGAACAGAACAGGTGAACCATTGTTTAATATTACAGTCATCTTACACTTTTGAAAGGAAGCTTTCGGGCAGGGGCCGAAGGGGCGCCACACCCACCGTTTCTCATCTTGGAGAAATCGGTTTGTCAATATCTATTTCTCAAATCTTTTGCTAAAAAAATAAAAACATTCGAAAACAATTTTGAAAACGACTCCCTATCATAGCGCGACTTATCATATTCTAAAGTTATGATTTCATCACACCTTAGAAGGAAGGGAACACCGTGAACAGAATCATGATTTCTTCCATGATGATTCTTGCATTGATAGCCAGCGGATGTTCATCGACTGATGCGCAACAGGGCCAGGAGACCAAAAAACAACCAGCGGCCAAAACCGCCCAGTCGAATGAAACCGAGTTGAGCCCAGTAGATGTAGTAGAAACGGCGTCGCAAGAGGTGGCTAAGAAAAGTGCACCCGTGAGCCAAAAGACCCAACCAAACAAGAATGACCTAAAGCATTTGGAGAAAGTGAGCTATTATCAGAAAGCAAATAAGCAAAAGCCGGCGGCTGAGCAAAAAGCGTTGGCAGCCATCGACCGTGTGGCTAAACAGCATAAAGTCAATGTGAAGCCGGACGTGAACAACAGCAAGTTCCGTGAGATGGTAGTGGCGGCGGCCACGAACATCCAGTCTCTCACCCCGGACGAAGCGAAAGCGGTGATTGACTATGCTAAAAAAGTGGACGCCTATGAGAATAGCAAAAAGAATGAAATCATTAAGCAAATGAAGGAAAAGGTCAACATGGGTGTGTCGCTGACCCAAGAAGACAAGGCGCTGTTGGACGCTGTGACCCCCATTAAGCCGGGGCAAAAGTTGCAAGGGCCTCCGCCGTCGAAAGACAAGCCGGGACAAGGTGGCCTAGAAAACCCGGGACCACAACAACCCAAAGAAGAACAACCTGGCAAACCGGTGCAACAGGAGCCTAAACCGGGGCAACCTAATCAGCCGGTGCCGCAAGAGCCTAAACCGGGGCAACCTAATCAGCCAGTGCCGCAACAACCCAAGCCCGGTAACCAGTATGATCCAATTAAGGCTAGGGATTATGCTTACCAATGGTGGAACAAGCGTAACAATGAACAATACAATTATTATTCCCGGGTGAGCGGCGGTTGTTATAATTGTTGGGCAGATTGCACCAATTTTGTGTCACAAGCGATCAAAGCCGGCGGCATTCAGGAGAGAAGAAACGGCACCTATTGGTATTACAGCGATACAAAACCTTCATACGCTTGGGGAGTAGCCAACAGTTTCTACAAGCACTTCAAGGAGAGAGCACAAGAGGTGAAAAGTTGGAAAGACTTGTCGGTGGGGGATGTGGTCAATGTCGACTTTGACCATGACGGCGACATCGAGCATTCGGCCATTGTTACCAAAGTCGGAATGTGGGAAGTCTATATCACCCAGCATACCAGCGATAAAAAAGATGCTCCTCTGTCTCCTTGGCTGAGAGCCGGGTATGATGTATATGCATGGAAGATGAGCACAGCTAATTTGAAATAAATGACAACATTGATGTTGCAAGATTGTCTTAACAAAGATGTTCAACCATATGACGATCGGTCCTGATTAACAGGGCCGATCGTTTTTAGGTTGTGATGTGTCAGTCTCCACACCAGAACAAATTCCAAATAGAAGGACGGCAAGCAGGGGGATTGTCTCCGGCAGATGGCGGATCGTCTGGCTGGGGCGTGGTCGGCGTGGATGGTTCCTGTGGTTTGGGCAGTTCCGCCGGTGTGTCAGGTGTTGTAGATGACGAGGGCGCATCCGCATCCGGTGTATTGTCCGCAGAGGGAAGGGGACTGGCCGCCGTTGTTGCCTGTTGCTTCGGTGGAGGCTGGTTGTTGGCATTGCCAGCAATGGCTACTAACTTATGTGGTTTGGATGATTGCTGTTCGTCAAGCTCTATTGAGATGTTCGGTTTGCTCCGAGAAGTGAACATCCCTGTTGGAGAGGGTGACTGTTGGTAAGCAGTGGCGGAAGTCCGTTTGTCCTGGGGAAGCATGATCCAGCAAACGGCGCCGACGAGGGACAAGGAAAAGACCGCTACCAAAACAAACTGAGTTATACGAGGATTCTGCCTTTTTGTGGCGGGGTCTTCCTTTTGTTTCTCTATGTAATGGCTTTCCAAAAGGGTGTGCTTGATGGGTTTACGATGGGGCGACAGCAAATGGCTACGCTTTCTCGAATGATTGTCCATGCGAACAAGCTCCTTCAGATGGTCTTTACGCCATCACATGGTAGCATAATTGCGATGCTATTCCAATCCTGTTCCTTATGTTTAACAATATCGTTATCTTATTGGCGGTCAGGTAAGAGCGGTTCTTTTGTTAAATGACGATTAACAAACAAAACGGGCACATCTTATTGACTTGAAACTAATCATCGTAGTAAAATATTATATTTATTTGTAAATGACCCTCAGATGTGCTATGATTAATCATAGCGTTGAATTGGGGGTGGTTGCATTGTTTCAGGTTGGTGACAAAATCATGTATCCGATGCATGGCGCAGGTGTGATTGAAGCAATTGAAGAAAAAGAGATTTTGGGCGTGAAGCAAAATTACTACGTGCTCAAGATCACGACAGGAAGCATGCAAGTGATGATTCCGGTGGAGAAAGCAGAGGAATTGGGTATCCGAGCTGTTGTCGATGCATGCGAACTGGATGATATTTTGCGCAATGCAGCAAAACCGGATTCCGACCCATCCACCCAGTGGAATCATCGGCATCGTGTGTTCTTGGATAAAATCAAAACAGGCAATATTCATGACGGGGTGGAAGTGATTTGCGAATTGGCTTCACGTAGCCTGACCAAAACATTGAGCCGCGGTGAAAAAGCAGTGTTGGATCAAGCAAGGCAAATCTTCATCAGCGAGATGATGTTGGTGAAGGGGATCACAGAAGATGAAGCCAATGCGTTGTTGGAACAAATGGTCAGCTGTTGATCAAGAATGATGGGAAAAGCTGTTAGCTAAAGCGCCAACAGCTTTGAACCATGGATGAGAAGGAGGAATTTTTATAATTTCTCTACGTTGGCAGCTTGCATCCGTCCTTGGTCGTTTTCGACGATGTTGAAGCTGACGCGCTGGCCTTCATCTAACGTTTTGAACCCTTCTCCCTCGATTGCGGAATAATGCACGAAAACATCATCATTTCCGGGAACCTCGATGAACCCATATCCCTTTTCAGCATTAAACCATTTTACTGTGCCAGTTGTTTTACCCATATGAATAACCCTCCCAAAAACAATCCTGCGGATGATGAAATCTCCATGTCTTAGGGTCTTTCCATCATCGCATGTTTAATATAAGTATCTCCTGATGAAAAACGATTAACCCGAGAATTATTACCAATCTACAGCGTTCCCTTGGTTAGATAATTGGTTCGGGTGCATAAAACGGAATATTCGGTCTTTTTATATAAAATGTTTACAAAAATCAAATACGGAATTTTCCCGATGAAAGTCGGGATGATGGACAATGGGAAGAGAGAACGGGGGTTATCCCGGGATGCGAAAAGGAGATGAGCAAAGTGAAACGATGGCTGAAATGCGGTGTCATTGCAGTGTTGACAGTCGGCCTGATCAGCGCACTCCCTTTGGAGGGGCAAGCCAGGACAAAGAAGCCCAATCCATCGGATTCAATCTTAAACATTGCGCATCGGGGAGCGTCCGGGTATGCTCCGGAACATACGATTCCCGCATATGCCTTGGGCCAGAAAATGAAAGGCGATTATATTGAAATTGACTTGCAGATGACCAAGGACGGCCATCTCATTGCGATGCATGATGAAACGGTGGACCGCACGACCAACGGCACCGGCTGGGTTAAGGATATGACTCTGGCGGAAATTAAAAAGCTGGATGCGGGATCTTGGTTCAATGAAAAATACCCCGCCTTGGCCAATCCCGCTTATGTTGGATTGAAAGTGCCTACTTTGGAGGAAGTGATTCATCGGTTCGGCCGCAACGCACGGTATTATATTGAAACAAAAGCGCCGGAAGTATATCCAGGAATGGAAGAGGAGTTGCTCCGAGTGCTCAAACAGACAGGACTCATAAACGGGCGCGGGCGTACGAACAAGGTGATTATTCAGTCGTTTAGTCAGGAAAGCCTGTTGAAAGTGCATCAGCTCAATCCGCGAATTCCGTTGGTTCAATTGCTCTGGTACGAAACGGCGGGCACGGCGCAAATCACTGATGAAGAGATTAAAAATATCAAACGGTACGCGGTAGGCGTGGGACCAAACTACGACAAAATTGACCAAGCCTACGTAAGCAAGGGGCGGCAGGCCGGCTTGGAAATCCATCCCTATACAGTGAATGAACCGTCGGAAATGAAGAAGTTGATTCGTTGGGGCGTCACGGGCATGTTCACCAACTATCCAGACCGCCTACATCGGGTGTTATGCGAAGTGCAGAAAGACTAAAGTCCAATAAAGCCACTTTCCCTTTAAAATTGGTAGAACAAAGCCGTCGATGCCTTTTGGATTAAAATCAGCTTTCGGGCCACTCCAATACAGGATTAAACCGCCGTTATGGCGGTTTTTTTGATGGAGGGATCGTTCCCAAATGTAAAAATTTGTTCGCATTTTATTCTTGAAAATAGCAGTAATCTATTTTAGTATATAAATCATTCGTGAGACGAAGTATTAATAAGCCTAATGATTATTTAGAGGGTGGAAACCGATGGACGATGGGAAGATCGGGGAGCACCTGCTAAGACTGGTGCAACTGTATCGAGATGGCCTTTATCTTTATCATCAGATATTGCAATGTCAATATAAAGAGATGGGCCTCACCATGTTGCAAGCGAAGATCATTCATCTGTTGAAGCGAGATGGTCCCCAGCCGTTGGGCCAAGTGAGTCGAAGGTTGGATATGCCCAACAGCTCACTTAGCGAAATTGTTGACCGGCTGGAGGATAGGGGATTGTTGTGTCGCGAGCGGGATCAAAAAGACCGGCGGGTGGTACGGGTTCAATTGAGCCCGGCTTGCCTAAAGTGCTTAGAAGCGCTGGAGGAAAGGGAGGTCCAAATGTTGCG
The DNA here is from genome assembly GCF_003003125.1 of Laceyella sediminis. GTDB lineage: Bacteria > Bacillota > Bacilli > Thermoactinomycetales > Thermoactinomycetaceae > Laceyella > Laceyella tengchongensis. The sequence continues at coordinate 15,067 of NZ_PVTZ01000019.1, forward strand.
TCAGATGTGGCCTCATGCGGAGTTGGATGATATCTTCCTGTTGACTGAGAAGTTGAGCCGGTTTGTGAAGATACTAAGCAAAACCATAGACAAGGGAGTAACAGTGAGATGAAACGCCTGACGATCCATTTGGTTATATGGACTTTTGTGCTTGTGGCGTTTGGCGGCGGGGGGTATTACTTTCAACAGCAAGCGCGGTATGTGATTACCGATCGTGCGCAAGTGTGGACGGATACCGTTTCCGTGGTGCCGCCGGCGGTTGGCAAGCTGACGGAGTGGACGGTTCACACTGGGGATCGGGTGGAGCGCGGTGCCCAGCTGGGCATGCAAGAAGCGACCCAACCGGGCGTTGCCGCCACGCCTATCACCTCACCTATTTCTGGTGTGGTGTTGCTGACGCATGCTGTGCCGGGGCAAGTGGTGCCAGCTGGCCGTCCCCTGGCAGTGGTGGCAGATTTGTCCCAAACCCATGTGTTGGCCTATGTGGATGAAAAAGATGTGACTGGCATCCGCCTAGGGCAATCCGTGGAGATCAAATTAGCCTCTGACAGAGGACATACAATGACCGGCCGCGTCGCAGAAATCGGCAAAAAGGCTGGCGACGATTCGGCCAGTAGATCAGAGCAAGCCGAAGGAAAATCCGTTAAGTACGTGCCGGTTAAAATCACGGTGGATCAAGCCGTGGCAATGAAGTTGATACCAGGCGTGAATGCCAGCATCAAGCTGGAGCGCTCTTAAATATTACAAACGGAAGGTGAACAGTTTGAAAACCGGGAGATTATTATTATTGAATGCCGTAATCTTCATTGTGATCGTGGCATTGGGCATTGGTGGATACAACTATTATTATAACGCCACCCATTTCATTGACACGGAAGACGCTCGGGTAGCGGGAGATATTGTATCGGTAGCAGCTCCGACCAGTGGCGTGCTTGCGAATTGGAAAGGGAAAGAAGGAGAGCAAGTCACAAAAGGGCAAGTGTTAGGCAATGTAATGGTAGGGAATCGGGCGACGGAGATTGTTTCTCCGATTGCAGGCACGATTGTGCAAAACAAAGGAATCGATGGACAAATGGTAGCCCCGGGTCAAGTGATGGCTCAAGTCGTTGATTTGGGTCAACTGTATATTCAAGCCAATATTGAAGAAACAGAGATCAATGATATACAGATTGGGCAAGAAGTAGATATTGTAGTCGATGCCGAAAAGGAAACGGAAATCGACGGGAAAGTCGTGCAAATTGGGAAAGCGACCAATTCGCTGTTTTCTTTGATGCCGCAACAATCGGCCAGTGGTGACTACACCAAAGTGGTACAGCGGATTCCGGTGAAGATCGAGATGGAGCGGTATCCGGATTCGTTAGTTCCAGGCTTAAGTGCGACAATTCGCATTCATAAGTGATATGGCCAAACGATGCAGAAAGGAGGGAAATGATGGAAGAAAAAAACAAATCAGGAATTGCCCAACATATCCCTTTGTTGTCGGTGCTGATGTTGGGGATGTTTTTGGCAGTGTTGAACCAAACCCTGCTCAATGTGGCGATCCCGCATTTGATCAATGAGTTTCATGTAGAAGCGACGACGGCGCAATGGTTGTTAACCGGATATATGCTGGTCAATGGGATTTTGGTTCCCTTGTCCGCGTATTTGATTGAGCGCTTTGGAGTTCGCGTCCTGTTTTTGGCAGCCATGGTATTTTTCACTGGAGGTGCGCTGTTGTGCGGGATTGCCCCCAACTTTTCGACCATGTTGCTAGGGCGTTTGATCCAGGCCGTGGGCGGAGGGATTTTGATGCCGCTGGTCATGGTGATTATCTTGTCTGTCTTTCCTCCCGAAGCACGGGGGAAAGGTATGGGGATTTTCGGTCTGGGGATGATGTTCGCCCCCGCGGTGGGCCCCACATTGTCCGGTTGGGTGATTGAACACTACAGTTGGCGCATTTTGTTTAATGGCATGGTGCCTTTAGGGACGCTGGTGATCGTGTTGGCGGCCTTTATGTTGCGTGATCCCCGCAAGCGGGAAAAACCGCGTTTCGATTTGTGGGGAACGCTTACTTCTTCACTCGGATTTGGTTTGTTGCTGTATGGGTTGAGCGAAGCCGGTACCAAGGATTGGGATCATCCGCTGGTGGTGGGATCGCTGGCAGTGGGGGCTTTTTCGATCTTTTTGTTTGTGGTGTTCCAGTTGAAATCCTCAACACCTATGCTTGACTTTCGCGTGTTCACATACGATATGTTCACATTGTCTACGGTGATCAGTGTGATTGTGACGATCGCGATGTTCGCAGGGATGTTTCTGTTGCCGATCTATCTCCAGAATCTGCGCGGCTTCACACCCCTGGAATCCGGTCTGCTCATGTTGCCGGGGGCGATCATCATGGGCGTCATGTCCCCCATTTCGGGATCGATGTTTGATAAGATTGGACCGCGGCCCCTGGCGGTGGTGGGACTGCTCATCACCACAGTCACCACCTATGAATTTACCCATTTGACGTTGCAGACGAGTTATACCTTTATTTTGATTCTCAACATGGTGCGTTCGTTTGGGATGTCATTGTTGATGATGACAATCATGACTGCCGGATTGAATCAGTTGCCGCAACAGTTGAACAGCCACGGAACGGCGATGTCCAATACATTTCGGCAAATTGCCGGTTCGATGGGGATCAGTGTGATGACCACCATTTTCTCGATGCGTACCCATTTCCACTTGGGCAAGTTGGGCGAGCAAATGAATAGAATGGACCCGGCGTTCAGCCAGGCTTTTTATGACAAAGCGAGTGAAGTGGCTAGCGCGACGGGATTGCCGATCGCTAAAGCTCAGGAAACAGTCGCCTCGCTTTTGGTGGGGAAAGCCAACCAGATGGCGGCGGTCATGGGAATCAACGATGCTTTTTGGTGGGCAGCTGGATTTGCTCTGATTGGAATGATTTTGAGCTTTTTCATGAGGGATGTGCGGAAAGATCAGCACAAGGCAACGTAGTCACATCAGCGGAAGGTAAGAGGTGGATAAAGAGAAAGACCGCATTTACAATATGCGGTCTCAGTAAGAGAGGCTGACTGAGGTGTCTGGGTGAATCTGTTCTAGACAAACGAATTTTATATAAAACTTGTTACAAATGTTATACAAAAGCTTATAAAAATGTGCATAAATCAAGAAACCTACCCGTTTATTGGATGGGGGCTTGTGTGTTTACATCCTCGTCAATTGCCGGTTTCAATGGAAAGATGAGTCGGATCACGGTCCCCTCTCCCACGCGGCTTTCCGCTTTCACTCGGCCCCCCATGGCTTCCACCATGTTTTTGACCAATGCAAGGCCTAGTCCGGCGCCTTGTGAGTGGCGCCCGGATTTTCCCCGGTAATACCGCTCAAAGATGTAAGGAAGATCTTCCTGGGGGATTCCGCTTCCTGTATCGATCACTTCAATCGTCAATTCGGAGCCGTTTGTCTGGCAGGTCAGCATGATCATCGCCCCTTCCGGGGTGTGGCGCAAAGCGTTGCGCAACAGGTTTTGCAGGATTTGTTCCAGAATCTTGGCATCGGCTTGGATCGGCGGAAGATTTGGTCCCAGATCCAATTCCATAGCGATTTTCTTTTTTTGCCAAGCGATACGGGAAAATCCGGCGTGCAGTTGCTTTAAGAGTGGAGGAATCTCGCACGTTTCGATCTCCAACGTTGATTCCAGTGATTGTTTGTCATCTTGAATTGCAGCAGAAAACAGTTCATCAATTAATTGTTTTAGGCGAATGGTTTCCCGTTTCAACAGGGCGATGTCCACCGGCTCATCCCCTTCCGGTTGCTGATCCAGTAGCTCCAAGTAGCCGAGCAGGATGGCAATGGGATTCCGCAATTCATGGGAGACATCAGCTACAAATTCCCGTTTCCCCATCAATAAATTTTCCACTTGCCGTTTCTCTTTTGCCAAATGGTTCGTCGTTTCTTCCAGACTGGCGGCCACTTGATTAAGTTGCTGGCTTAACACGCCTAATTCGTCTTGTTGCTGGTCTTTGATCCGGGCTGATAATTTGCCGGTAGACCAAGCGTGTGCCGCCAACGCCACCTCGCCGATGCGGAGTGTAAGCGGTTTGGCACGCAGATAGGCGAAGGGCAGCGCAAGCAGAAAAGCGACGCCGATCGTCAACAAGATCAATGGAATGGAGAGCAATAAAAAGAGAGACATGACCAATACTACTGTGTCCACATAAAAGAAATCGTCAAACTTAATGATTTGGCACACCACGCCGACGATGGTTCCTTTATCGCCGCGCACGGGTGCTCCGGTCATATGTATGCTCCCGCTTTTGATGGGAATGCTGTCCATCTTCCCTTTGCGCACAATTTGCTTCACAAATTGCTTTTCTTCATCGGAAACAGGCGGAACTGCCGGTTCTTTGGATGGCTTGTGGTGGCAGTTTGAGGCCAACAATCGGCCTTGCCTGTCGTAAATTCGCCAGTGCCGTTCCAGTTTGTACGTGGTGTACTTGAAGATCACCTGATCCCAAGCGGTTTCCGGAACGTGCTTGATCCACTCGGGGAGTTGGGCGATTAAGCGAGTTGAACTCATCATGGGTGCTGCCATGGCTGCCATTTTTTCCGTTTCTTGCTCGCCGCGGACCACTTGTGGAATGAAAAAAGAAAGGATGTAGAACAGAACCACGCAGATCAACAGGATGACCAGAAACAAGAATAACGAAATGTGAGACAAGGTCATCTGTCTGACTAAGCGGTTGGAAGCCCATTGCCACAGCCGATTGAGCAATAGGAATAAGAGTCGAAATGTAAGAAACATAGCAAATGCTAAAAACAACACAAATAGAATATCTTCAAGCGGCTCCTGGTGTTGGTAGAGCAACTCGGAGTACTGCCGGTAGATGGAGGAGCGGGCCAACAGCTGTTCCATGATCCATTCGGTGACGATGACCATTCCCAAGTAGGGCAAGAGGAAGTTCAACCATTTCCGCGCGCCGTCCAGCCCTCTGCCCCCACTCCGCAGGCGGTAAGCAGGCCACATGCTCATCCATAATTCAGGTATGAACGTCAGTACATAGACAATAGCCAATTCGTTCAGCGTATCGATATTCCATATGATTAAAATGAGATAAAGCAAAATAAAAGGGCAAAAAGCTTCGATCAGCGTGCGCTTGACCGTGGCTGTTTTAAATCCTCTCGGCTGCAAAGGGTTCCCTCCCTTCGGGCTGTTTGCGTCTCTGGTCATTCCTTGGATCAAGAATCGTTTTTGTCGGCAACGAATTTATACCCGGTTCCCCATACCGTTTGTAATGAAGCAGAGTAAGGTTTCAATTTGCTTCGCAGACGAGAAATGTGCGTGTCGACGGTGCGGTCGAATCCCTCATATGTAATGTCCCACACTTTCTCCAACAAGTACTTGCGGCTGAACACACGTCCTGGATGCTTGAGGAAAAGGTAGAGGAGCTCGTATTCTTTAGGAGTGAGATCAAGCAGACGTTGATCGATGGATACTTCTCTTTTTTCCGGATCAAGTTGGATGAACCCATAGTCCAATTTCTGCGGCGTGTGGATGGGAGAGGTTCCTGGTTGGTGCATCATGGCCATCCGCCGCAACAAAGACCGCACCCTTGCCCGTAGTTCCCCCATGCTAAACGGTTTTGTCATATAATCATCCGCTCCGACATCCAGCCCCCAAATTCGCTCCATCTCATGCCCCCGCGCGGTGAGCATGATCACGGGAACGACCGAAGACTCACGCATTTTCCGGCAGATCTCCACTCCTTCCATATCAGGCAGGTTCCAATCCAAAATCACTAAATCAGGCTGTTTCTTCTGCCACAACTCCATTCCCGCTTGACCATCGGAGGCAATGAGGGTGTCATGCATATCCAGATGCAAATGCCGGGCGATCAGATGGGACAAATCGCTTTCATCTTCCACTATCAATATTGTCGCCATTTGTTTCCACCTCCTGTAAACCGTGATTGGACAATTAATTTCAGAAAATTGGACAAAGAGGTTTGCCGAGTCATTAAAGTTTGTTTCTTTCCTCATGGTACCGGAGCAGAATCGGATATTCAATCATTAATGGTATGTTTCCCTTTTTATACAACAGTTTCTATAAGCATTAGAAAAAGTTTTGTAATAACTAATGAATATAATGGGTTGGTAACGCAAGGAGGGCAAAAAGCCCGCATTTAGATAGATATGGGAGGGAAGCCTGGTGCGGTTTATCGGCTGGGCGTTGAGCTTGATCTTGATTTCAACCGCGTTATCGCCTGTGCCGCAACAAGCGGATGCAGCGGGAAAGGATGACTACACCCTGATGGTGTACATGGTGGGGTCTGACTTGGAAAGTGGTAGCGGTTTTGCAAGCAAAGATCTGCGGGAAATGATGGAAGTCGGATCGACACAAAAAACCAACGTAATCGTAGAAACCGGAGGTTCCAACCAATGGAGACAAAAGGGGATCAGCAATAAATACAATCAACGTTGGTTAGTCAACAAAGGGAAACTTCAACTCTTAAAGAAATTGGAAAATCGGGACATGGGGAAATCGAGCACATTGAGCGATTTTATCACATGGACCGTAAAAAATTATCCAGCTAAAAAGTACGCCATCGTCTTTTGGAACCACGGTTCAGGAGCGGTGCAGGGGTATGGTGCTGATGAATTGCACAATTACAACGCGCTGAGGCTGAACGAATTGCGACAGGCATTTGAGACCGCCCGCAAAAAAACAAACGTCCAATTCGACTTGATCGGATTTGATGCCTGCCTGATGGCCAGCTTGGAAATTGGCCAATTGCTACAGCCGTATGGAAAATATTTGGTTGCTTCTGAAGAGTTGGAACCGGGCCATGGTTGGAACTATACTCCCATTGTTAATGCCATTGCGAAAAACGGCTCCATCACTGGGGACCGATTGGGAAAAGTGATCTTGGATGGCTTTAAAAAGCAGGCGCAAGCAGAAGAGACGGTGGAAGATATCACTTTATCAGTGGTTGATTTGGCCAAGCTAAACCCGGTGGTCACTGCGTTCAGAGACTTGGTAAAAGCGATGAGTGCAGATGTTGGGAAAGTGGAGCAAGTGAAATGGATCGCAAAGCAACGTTACATCACTGAGGACTATGGGGATATGGGAGGAGAGGGCAGTTCTGATATGGCTGACCTAGCCGATCTGGCGGCTAATTTGTCCGCGCGGTATCCGAAACAATCGGCTGCGGTGGCCAAGGCTGTCAAGAATGCGGTGAAGCATAACCTCAACAGTCCGGGCAATGCCAAAGCCAAAGGCATTTCCATCTATTTTCCGTCCAAAGACAAGACACATTTCAAACGCAATCTGAATATTTATGACAAATATGACATCAATCCCACTTATGAGACGTTCTTAGTCTCTTACATCAACCACTTGTTGAAAAAGAAGAGCGGCATCAAATTTAACAACGCTGTCTCGCGGGCCAAGAAAGAGGTGGCTCCGGCCGGGTATGGGTCCACAGTGGAAGTAAAAGTGAACCAAGAGCAAGCCACTTCCATTGTGGATGTGCGGGGTGTGCTGAGCCAAGCGGTGTCAGGTGCAAAAGACAAAGTGCGCCTTTTGGGGATCCAGGGAGATCATGTTGGGTTGGATGCCAAATCAGGAACCATCCGTGGGCGCTGGGCGAATGCTTGGCCTACGCTGGGTGGGGAGTATGTGCCCATGAAAGAGTTGAATAAACAAGGAAACTATGTCACTTATGCGATTCCCGCCAAATTGAACGATGAGGACATGGAGCTGATTGTTCTGTTTAACCAATCAGGCCAATCATATGAAGTGTTGGGTGGATGGCACGGCATTGACGCGGAAACAGGCGTGGCCGACCGCAATTTGACCCCCATCCAATCAGGAGACAAGTTGACCCTCATGTATCCAGAATATGATAAACAGACAGCCCAAACCAAAATGGTGGCAGGCAAAACATTTGTTGTGGCGCAAGGTTTGCAGGTGGAGACCAAGCCATTGCCTAAAGGGAAATACGCCTACGGGTTTTATCTCACTGATTACACGCAACAATCGGTTTTGTCTGATCTGACGCCAATCAAATAAGTGAGCGATGGAGATAAGCTTCCTGCTACCCCAGGGAGCTTTTTTTATGGTTATAAGTGATCATCGCGTTATCTGGGTAGTGGCCCAGTCGACTTTACATTAAGCAATCGGTCCGAGTCTATGTCCCTCACGCATGGCGCGTTGCCCGTTCTATCCCTTGCTACTTAGGAGATGAAACCGGGTGTTGCCTTCATTCCTGCTGCCCAAAATATGGATGGATATTTCCTGTTTAATTTACCTTATTAAGGTATCAATGTATTATTTTCGGTACCTTTCATCCTCATTTGCCCGTTTCTCGGGGTTAATAAGCACAATAAAACACCAAATAACAATCATGCAAATATACATATTATTTAGTTATTTTATCAAATAATATACTTTTGATATTTTAAGTTAGTAGTTTTGTCATCGAAATGGGGAGATTAAGTTGAAGACGAACCCATCGCGAGTGAACTAAAGTAGAAAAAAACCTTGGTTTATATGGTTTTTAGAGTTGGGGTTTAAATGTATGGATTTAAGGCGATGAGTTCGTCATGGGGTGGGTATTCACTCGAAGAGTGGTGTGTAATTAAAAATAAATTTTATTATTCAATAGTATATTTTATCCAAGGCGCTTTATTGAAGTAATGGAAATTCATTTCTTAAAGTGTGTATTTTTCCTTATCAAAGCCAGATGTTGAAAAAGCCACGGATGTTAAGTATCCGTGGCGTCATGATGCAGATGGGTGTAGTGAGGGTTTTTTTGGGCGGCAACGCCGCTATGTGGTTAAAAAGGTGCTTGATCAAGTTGCCGCGCCTGGGCACCGGCAAGGCACGGAGACAGCTCGACGAGGTCGATCGCGATGCCCAGCTTTTCATATAAGCGCCGAAAGTAGGATGCTGCTTGTTGGACGTTTTCGCAGGCGGCCAAGAGTGTTGGCCCGGCACCGCTCAAGGCCACGCCATACGCCCCATGATGCCGTGCTTCTGCAATCGCTTCTTGCAATCCAGGCACGAGCGGAAGCCGATAAGGCTGATGAAACAAATCATCCATCGCTACGGAAAGGAATTCCCATCGTTTTTGCAACAAGGCGGCTACCAGCAGATTGGCCCGGCTACTTGATAGAATGGCATCTTCTTTGGAATAGGACTTAGGCAACACGCGGCGAGCCTGTTCGGTGAAGAGCGTTTGTTGCGGGATGACGGCTAAAAACGGCAAATCAGGGGGAGGGCAAGGGAGGATGTGAGCCTGTTCTTCGTCCCATGTGCCGACCACCATTCCGCCGTAAAGGGAGGCCCCCACATTGTCGGGATGCCCTTCCCATCGTGTGGCGCGTTGCAACAACTCCTGTTTGGACCACTTTTCACCCAACATTCGGTTGGCGGCCAGATATGCGCCGACGATAGCTGCCGCGCTACTGCCCAGCCCCCGAGCCAACGGGATTTCATTTTCGATCTCCAATGTAAAGGGGGGAAGGACTGTCTGGGCTTCCGCAAATGCCTGTTTCATTACGTTGACGATCAGGTTGTTCTCATCCAGAGGAATATCCTTTCCCGCTCCGGAGATGACACGAATGTGTAAGTGGGTGGAAGGCGAAAAACGCAAACGCAGATAACGATTAAACGCCAATCCGATTGAGTCGAACCCGGGGCCTAGATTGGCGGTGCTACAAGGAACAGATACTTCAAAAGGGGCGAACGACATCATCGCGTAAGACCCCTCTCCATGACGACATGCTGAAGAATCGCTTCTTTGCTACAGGGGATGACTTCCGGTTTGACATCGAGCGATTCCAAGGCGGTAGTAGGATCTTTCAAGCCATTTCCGGTCAAGACGCACACAACGGTAGATCCAGCGGGCAAGCAGCCTTGACGGTGCTGTTTGATCACTCCGGCAACGGAGGCGGCGGAAGCCGGTTCACAAAACACTCCCTCCATGCGGGCGATCATGCGGTAGGCGGCCAAGATTTCCTCATCTGTCACACTGCCGATCAATCCTTTGGATTCCGTCGCGGCGGCCACGGCTGTTTGCCAGCTGGCGGGATTGCCGATGCGGATGGCGGTAGCGATGGTTTCCGGATTTTCAATCGGCTCTCCACGCACGATCGCGGCGGAACCTTCGGCTTCAAAGCCCCACATGTTAGGCAGATGTTGGATGCGACGTGCTTGGGAGTATTCGTTAAAGCCTTTCCAGTATGCGGTGATGTTGCCGGCGTTGCCAACCGGGATGGCCAAGATGTCCGGGGCTTGTCCCAGTTGGTCGCACACTTCAAAAGCGGCCGTTTTTTGCCCTTCGATTCGATAAGAGTTGATGGAATTCACCAAGGTGATGGGATATTCATCAGTAATTTCGCGCACCAGCGCCAGCGCCTGATCAAAATTTCCTTCCATCGCCAACACTTTGGCTCCGTACATGACCGCTTGGGATAGTTTCCCTAAGGCAATATGTTGATGGGGAACCACAACGTAACAGTCAAGCCCCAACTTGGCGGCATAGGCAGCGGCCGAGGCGGATGTGTTGCCGGTAGAGGCGCACATGACTGCCTCGCTCCCTTCTTCTTTGGCCTTGGCGATGGCCAGAACCATGCCGCGGTCTTTAAACGAACCGGTGGGGTTGGCCCCTTCAAATTTAAGGTACAGTTGAACACCGAGTTCCTGGGAGAGTCGGGCCGCGTGATAAAGCGGGGTTTCCCCTTCATATAAAGTCAAAGCGGGCGTCTGCTCTGTGACTGGCAAAAACGGACGGTATTTTTCCAAGATTCCTTGTCTCATTGCATCGATCCCCTTTTTAGATTGTGATCTGGTTGACATGGGCGATGTGACAATGTTCTTCTCGAAAATACATATGTTCATTCATTGCGAACATTTTACCTTTGCTTGAATACTTCTTCAAGATGTTTTTTGATAAAGATTTGTTGTGTTGTTGTTGCGTTTGGGGATAGGATAAGCGGCTTTTTATGTTTGGGAACGTGACACAAATAAGCGGGGAAGGAGTGCAACTTAGACCTGTTGAAAGGAATCATATGAGGAAAGGGATAAACATCTGTTAGTAATTAGAAGTATGCGAAATAGAAATGGAATAAAGACTTAGTGAATGAACAGGCAGAATTAGGGTTTTTACTGGGAAAATAGGGATGGTTTAGTGAGTGATTCCACATTAGGGTGTAAACTGGGCACAATATATTGTGGATAATGTGGATAAGTATGTGGATATGTTGATTGAGCTGGGGATAAAGTTATGCTGTTTGTGGATGAATTTATTCTTTAAAGAACAAAACCTTCGGCTGGGGGGCAGGGAAGATGGAGTCGGAAGCAATCATTGAAAAAACGGTTGACTATGTGAAGGAAACACTGCGGAAACAAGAGGGAAGCCATGATTGGTTTCATATTGAACGGGTGTGGAAAAATGCGATCCAGTTGGGAAAGGCGGAACAGGCGGACATGTTGGTGGTTCAGTTGGCGGCACTGTTGCATGATATCGCTGACCACAAGTTTCACGGTGGAGATGAAACCGTGGGGCCCCGTATGGCTGAGGAATGGCTGGCTGGATTAGGTGTGGATGAGGAAGTGGTAAGGCACGTTTCGCAGATCATCGCTGATCTCTCTTTTAAAGGTGCTCATGTTCAAACGGTGATGAAAACCAAAGAGGGCATGGTTGTCCAAGACGCGGATCGGTTGGATGCCATTGGGGCTATTGGGATCGCCCGCGCTTTCGCTTATGGGGGGTACAAGGGACAACCCCTATATGATCCGGCGATCCAGCCGACACTCCATGCCTCGTTCGCGGAATACAAACAGGCTCAAAGCACGTCAGTCAACCATTTTTATGAGAAACTCCTGCTGTTGAAAGACCGGATGAATACGGAAACGGGAAGAAAGTTGGCTGAGGAGCGCCATGTGTTTATGGAACGGTTTTTGGAGGAATTACAACAGGAATGCGGAGTGTCTTTCATTCAGCCGAAGAGCGAAGGATCAGGCTTGGTTTGATGAAACGGGCCGCACGTCGGCCGATCGGGAGGGATCACCTTGAAAAAAGCGGTTTTGTTTTGGAGTGTAGGCATTTGCGCTGTCGGGCTGTTGCTGTGGTGGGGGAATGAAGCGTTGCGTCCCTCGAAGCGGGGAATTACTATCATGGCGGAACCGGTTGTAGCACAAACTCTGAAACAGATGACTCAGGATGCCGCCCTGATCGTGGTAGCAGTGCATCAAGGCGAGGTGGAGCGGCCATCGACTGGTTCTTCCATGGAGACCAAAGTATTTTCGTTTGCGGTACGGGATACATTGAAGGGAGATGCGCCGGATAACATTCATGTGCGCGTGCCTTATCGGCATGTCGAAACATTGAGCGTGGATGGGGAAAAAGTGGAGGTGGCGCTGAAAAGGCCGAAGTACATCGCACCCAAGACTGGCGAATCGATGGTATTGTTTTTGTCCCAGCGCGATGCTGATGGAACTTACTTACCGGCTTTTCAACCATTTTTGATTGCACGGGATGAGCAGGGAGCGGCAAAGCTTATGATCGGCAGAAACAACCAGTCCACTGTAGAGCTTTCAGATGGCACCCGTGTGACGTTAAAAGAAGAGGTGCAGATCAAGGATGAGATAACGGGCCGATCCTTTGCAGAAGTGGTCGAGGAGATTGAACAGATGACAAAAAAACAGCCTGGTTCATAAAAACCAAGCCGTTTTTTGTCCTTAATCATCAAATTCTACTTCGAGCTCGAGGCCGTCTTCGTTTAGTTCCAACTCCACTTCGACACCGCCGATTTCAATTTCCAACTCGTTCTCATCCACTTCAATTTCAACATCGAACGGTTCAAATAAGCTCATCTTGTCGGCTCCTTCATCGTTGGAATTTGATACACTTCTATTATAGGTGATCAGTAGGGTGAGAGAAGAGGAGAATATTTAAAAATAAGCGAAAAGAAGCAGGCGGCGTATGAATGCATTTTAACGGATATTACGCTACCAGTGAACGGTGATAATTTACGGCGTTAGGCTGTCCTAGTATAATAGGAAAAGAAATGAAACCATACTAATAGGGAGCCCTTCGGCCTGGGCTCCCTATTAGTATGAACAAGAGGGGGAGAGAAACGATATGAGCCCAGCGGTGATAGCGGTTACGGTCTTTTTAATTGTTTATGCCTTTATTATCACTGAAAAATTGAATCGGGCTGTTGTGGCCTTGCTTGGTGCTTCTGCCGTCATTGTGTTGGGGATCTTGGACACGGAAAAAGCGTTTCACGAGTACATCGACTGGGAGACGATCATCCTTTTGATCGGGATGATGATCTTAGTGGGGATTATCAATAAAACGGGGATATTCCAATATCTCGCCGTGAAAACCGCTAAGCTGTCTGGAGGCAATCCGGTACGCATCATGATTATGTTGTCGGCACTTACGGCGCTATTGTCAGCCTTTTTGGACAATGTGACCACCGTGCTGTTGATTGTTCCGGTGACATTCTCCATCACCCGCATGCTGAAAGTGGATGCGATTCCCTTTTTGATCATGGAAGCGGTTGCGTCCAATATCGGGGGCACTGCTACGTTGATCGGCGACCCGCCCAACATCATTATCGGCTCTGCCAACAAGCATCTGACCTTCAACGACTTTCTGTTGAACTTGGGGCCGATTGTGGTTGTGATTTTGACGGTTGTGCTGTTGCTGGTGTATTTGATTTACCGTCGCCGGATGAAGGTGGATCAAGCGATGGTGACTGAGTTGATGAAATTGGATGAGAAGGCTTACATCACGGATCAGAAGTTGTTGACCAAATCCCTGATCGTGCTGGTCTTAACCATTTTGGGGTTTGTGCTTCACTCGGTCATTCACATCGAGGCGGCTGTGGTGGCTATGACTGGTGCCACGTTGTTGTTGCTGATCAGTGTGAAAGATGAAGATGTAGAAAAGGTGTTTGAATACGTGGAATGGCCCACCATCTTCTTCTTCGCTGGATTGTTTGTGCTGGTGGGAAGCTTGCAAGAAGTGGGCGTGATCAAGTTATTGGCTACCGAACTCTTGCGAGTGACTGGCGGAGATGTGTCGGTTGCCTCGGTGTTGATTTTATGGGTATCTGGCATTGCTTCCGCTTTTGTTGACAACATTCCTTTTGTGGCGACGATGATTCCGCTTATACAAGATATGATTGCAGGTCTTGGATTTGCCATCGACGGTCCGCAAGCTGACGCCTTGTGGTGGTCTTTGTCCCTGGGTGCTTGCCTTGGTGGGAACGGAACGATTATCGGCGCTTCCGCCAACGTGGTGGTGGCGGGCCTTGCCGCTAGGGAAAAACACGGTTTCAGCTTCTGGCAGTTTATGAAAATGGGTATGCCGATCATGTTGCTTTCCTTGGCCATTTCGCATCTGTATATCTATTTGCGTTACCTGATCCATTTTCAATAAGCCAAAACCGGTTTTAATTCGTTCGCAAACGGAAATCCCGTACCTGGGCAAGTTGTGGTAAAATGCACGAATACAGGAAAATTCGGCGCCGGCACAGTCCTTCGGCGGCTCAAGGGAGGATAAGAACAATGGAAGAGCGCAAAGCACGTGTTCGGGAACAGGCCAAGCAGTACCATGCTCAATTTAAAGGGCGACTCGATATGGAAGAGTATGCGGAAAATACGCAAGCTCGTTGCGAATTTTGCAATAAAAATGTGAAGCCGTGGGAGATCCGGATTGTGGCCGCGTCAGAAAAAGAACGATGGGCATGCCAGCCGTGTGTCGACCGAGAAGGTCTCACGCTTTCGAACAGCGATCAAGCGATCCAGTTCGAGGCAATCCGATTGGCCACCAAGTGGATTAGCATCCGGGGTTAAAAAAGGGTTTTTCGTCACTTCAACCCACCAACTTGATGCATCAGAACGTTCTAATAGTGATTGCAAAGAAAAATAGTGCAATCAAGATTGATTCTATATACTTGGATTATATATTCATCGTATTTCAGTAAAATATATCCACCCGTTGCGATGGCAAGGTACCTTGTGTTATGATAGAAACACCGCGCTAGATGGGGAGCTGGCGGTGCCCTGTAACCCGTAATCCGCCTTAACGGGGTTGAATTCCTATCTGAGGCGCATCTTGTGCGAGGTCTGGTCTGGATGATCAGTGTTGATAATTGGGTCCTACGCAACGAGGCCTTCCGAACCGTGTCAGGTCCTGACGGAAGCAGCACTAAGGGAGAATCCTCGTGTGCCGTAGGGGTGCCTGGTTTGAGCTGATGATCCAGTGCCCGCTCGGGCTAGGTGCGTCAAGGATAGGTGCGCGGCTACATAAGATGACGATAAGTCCAAGTTCCATTTTGGAGCTTGGGCTTTTTTGCGCTTTCCACTCCTATCTTCGGCAAAAGGCAAAAAAGACTGATTTTTTTGAAGGAAGAAAGTGGAAAATGGCGAATTAAAAAATATCACAATTTAGACAAAAAGTTCCGACATGAAAAGTGTCAGCCAAATGGAGGTGACTCGTGCCGATCGGGGCTCGTCCTGTTTTTCTGATTTTCATGGAGAGCGGGGAACCTTCCCTTGTCGGAACGTTGCGCATCCGTTGGGATCGGCGGCGACCATGCTAAGTAGCTGGTCCGAGGCGAAATCTTTCGAGAGAACCGTGTTCACGTAGGAAGAAGTTCAAGAGAAGAAGGGAAGCGACGATGTGGCGGTGCGATTATGATTAATATGAACATGAAATCTTTAACAGACCATGCTGATCCATCTTGCCAGTACCTTACTTTTTATCCGATGATAACGGTTGAGCGCATGGCCGCCCAGATGATGGCGAACATTCATCTTGGGGTGATTGTGCTAGATGAATGCAGCCAAGTGTTGGAACTCAATCCTGCGGCCGCCAAGCTGTTGAGATTGGATCGGGCGCGGGTGGTTTATCGGTCATTTGAGGAATTGGTTGCCCAGTTGGGCTTGCAGTCACAAGAAAAGGAGCAATTGACTTCATTCGTGTACTCAGCCTGGGACGGACAGGAGATGGACTGGGTGTGGCATGATGAAGGGGAGGAGCGGTATTTTACGTTGCGCATGCAAGCGCTCAAAGATTATGAGCAACGGTTGGCTGGCTATATGCTGGTGATTGAAGATGTGACCGCACTCCGTTTGTTGGAATTGCAAGTTCGGCGCAACAGCCGTTTGGCCACCATTGGGCAAATCGCGGCCGGTACGGCTCACGAGATCCGCAATCCCTTGACCGCCATTAAAGGATTCCTGCAAGTGATCCGGCATAAGTTAAAAGATAGCGGCCAAGGCAAAGAATGCGGCTATATCGATATCATGTTGAAAGAGATTGGGCGGATCAGCAATCTCGTCGGTGAGATCCTGCTCTTGAGCAAACCCCGCCAAACGGATTTGCGGGCTGTGAATGTGATCAAAGTCTTGAGAGAGATATTGCCCATCATTAAAAATGAGGCCTTATTGCATAATATAGATGTTTCTTTTGAAAAAAGCGTCTCTGCTCTTCCTGTCGTCATCGCTGACGGAGAGATGCTAAAGCAGGTTTTTCTTAATTTGAGCAAAAACGCCATCGAAGCGATGAAACGGGGTGGAAAGCTAAGCATCCGTTTGGCCACGATGGCAGAGGAACGGCAATTGCGTGTGGAGATCATCGATTCAGGGTCGGGGATTCCCGAAGAGGTGCAAGAGAAGATATTTGAGCCTTTTTTTACCACGAAAGAGAATGGCACGGGGTTGGGGCTGCCCATTTGCAGGCAAATCCTGATGGAGTTGGGCGGGACGATCGAGCCGGATTCCAGCGAGACAGGCACGACGATGTGCGTTTATTTGCCTCTGGCTTGATCTATGGCTCTGTCAGAAACACAACCAATGCTGGCGAGCTAGGTGACCCCTTCCTATCCTGCTGTTACGGTTGATGACTGAACCCACTTGACGGTGGGTTTTTGTTTTTCCGAAGATGCCTTGTCTTTTGGAAAAAAGAGAATCGGTGTAGTATGATAAAAAGGATCATCAGATTTTGCCCCACATGGGGAAGGCTGGAGTGTTGGGTGTGTCCTATCGGGCATTATATCGGGTATGGAGATCGCAACGTTTTGAAGACTTGGTTGGGCAAGAACATGTGACAAAAACGCTGAAAAACGCTTTGAAGGAAAAGCATCTTTCGCATGCTTACCTCTTCAATGGCCCACGGGGGACAGGGAAGACCAGTGCCGCTAGGATTTTGGCTAAAGCGGTTAACTGTGTGCACGGCCCAGCACCTGAACCGTGCAATGAGTGCGAGGCGTGCAAGCGGATCACCGAGGGCGCGATGATGGACGTGGTGGAGATCGACGCCGCTTCCAACCGTGGAGTGGAAGAAATCCGCGAATTGCGGGATAAAGTGAAATATGCCCCAACGGAAGTTCGTTACAAGGTGTACATCATCGACGAGGTTCATATGTTGACGACAGAGGCGTTCAATGCCTTGTTGAAGACATTGGAAGAACCTCCAGCGCACGTCATTTTCATTTTAGCTACGACGGAACCGCACAAACTCCCTCCGACGATCATTTCCCGTTGCCAGCGTTTCTCTTTCCGCCGCATTTCTTTTGAGCTGATTGTCGCCCATATGAAAGTAATCTGTGAGTCGATGGGAGTGTCCTATGACGACACAGCCCTGTACGCAGTGGCGCGAGCGGCGGACGGCGGCATGCGCGATGCCTTGAGCTTATTGGATCAGGCCCTGGCTTTTGCTGAAGACCGGCTGGACGAACAAGCTGTCTTGGCTGTGACCGGAGCGGTTTCCAAAGAAATCATGTTGCGCATGCTCCAAGCAGTGGTAGACGGCTCCGTTTCGGAAGCGCTGAAGGCGTTGGATGAAGCCGTCACGGGCGGGATGGAGCCGGAGAAGCTGATTCAGGATTTCATTCAGGCCGTTCGGGATGTCATGCTGTTTAAAACGGCACCACAGTTGGATGTTGTCAAATCAAGCCTGGGATACAGTGATTTGCTTCCCCGTTTGGGCCAACAATTGTCCATAGACCGTTTGACGCAGATGTTGGATTTGTTGCTCCATTACCAGCAGCAGATGAAATGGGTCGCCCATCCCCGGGTTGTGCTGGAAATGGCGATGCTTCGCCTCAGCGATACGGGTAGGCAGGAGCAGAAAGCGGCTGCTTCGGCTCCACTTGCCCAATTGGAAGAGCGGATTCGTGAGTTGGAGCAAGCCTTGCGCACGTTGCAAACGGCTCCCCCCGCACCCGTTGAACGGGCAACGCCAGCTCCGGCAGCACATCCGAAACCGGCTGCCGCGGCCAAAAACCAACCGCGGTTGACTGCTCTGACCGAACAGTGGGTCACTTTGCTGTCTTCTGAGAAACTGAAAGAAATCAAGCGCGCTTGGCCGGAAGTGTTGTACCGGGTCAAAGAAGAGAAGATCATGGTGCATGCCTGGCTGGTTGACGGCGAAGTAGTAGGGGCGACAAAAGACACGGTTGTGTTGGCTTTCCGTAGCAAGATCCATTGCGAGACGGTGGAAAATAAGCACAAAGATTTGATTCAGCAGGTAATGGCGCAAGTGTTGGGTACGCCAATGCGGTTGAAAACCATCATGATGCCGGAATGGCAGGAATTTGTGGCCCGCCATGGCAAACAACGGGAAACACAGCCGAATGAACCTGCGGAATCCGGCGGAGAAGATGATATTATTAAGAAGGCCATCGACTTGTTTGGTGAGCGATTGGTAAAGGTGATTGACCAAAACTAGTGTGGGAGGAACAATCCTTATGATGCGAAACATGAATCAAATGATGAAACAAGTAAAAAAAATGCAACAGGAAATGGCCAAAGCGCAACAGGAACTGGAGCATAAAGAAGTTACCGGCACTGCAGGCGGCGGTGTGGTCAAAGTGACCATGAACGGGCACAAACAGTTGCGGGGGATTGAAATCGCGCCGGAAGTGGTTGATCCCGATGACGTGGAAATGTTGCAAGATCTTATTACGGCCGCTTTTAATGATGCGATGAAGCAAGCCGACGAGTTGTTGGCGAAAGACCTGGGTAAGTTTACTGGTGGAATGAACATTCCCGGACTGTTTTAGTAAAAGCTAGGGGTGGCGAACGTTGTATGTGCCTGAACCGATATCAAAACTGATCGAAGGATTCATGCGGTTGCCGGGGATTGGTCCCAAAACGGCGCAAAGATTGGCGTTTTACGTATTGACGATGGAAGAGGACGATGTGCTGGATTTGGCCAAAGCCTTGGTTCGGGCCAAACGCGATCTGCATACTTGTTCGGTATGCGGAAATATTACTGATCATGACCCATGCTATATATGTTCGGATAAACAGCGGGATCGGTCGGTCATTTGCGTGGTTCAGGACACCAAAGATTTGATGGCGATGGAACGCACGCGTGAGTTCAACGGGATGTACCATGTGTTGCATGGAGCGATTTCCCCGATTGAGGGAATCGGGCCCGAAGAATTGAAAATTCCTGAGTTGTTGAAGCGCTTGGAAGATGACAACGTGCAGGAATTGATCTTGGCGACCAACCCCAATATCGAGGGGGAAGCCACGGCCATGTACTTATCGCGACTGATTAAGCCGTTTGGTTTGAAAGTGACGCGAATCGCGCATGGGTTGCCGGTTGGCGGCGATTTGGAGTATGCAGATGAAGTGACTCTGACTAAAGCTTTGGAAGGACGGCGTGAGGTTTAATCTGACAAGCCGGTGCATATAGTAGAGCGACACTCTTTTTCAAAAAAAGGGGGTCGCTCTTATTTTGTTAAAAAGCGGGTGAATAGTGATTGAGTGAGATGATAAGACCGGGTTGGAGGCGATTAAACCAACTTCGTCAAGGAGCGGCCTGGCTGTTATGCGCTGCGTTTTTTCTCATGGTTCCTCTTGAATTTTCATTGCTGGATTGGCAGCGGACGCCGCACGGTACGTGGTTGATTGCACCGGTGGAAAATCTTTCCGCCGGGCAGATGGCGGTGCTTGCGGTGTGGGGGATCATTTTGATGGCTGGGAGCATGGTGTTTGTGTTGTGCGGCTGTTTGCTTCGTTTTTCCCAAGAGCGGAGGTTGCTGGGATCAGAGCTTGAAGCGAGGGATATTGTTTATTTTACGGCGTGGGTGCAAACCTTTCAGATCGCCTTGCCCCTGTTGCTTGTTTTGTTGCCCGAACAGGGGGAGACGGAAGCTTTGTCATTGTTGGCATCGTATTTTCCATTCATGTGGATATGTTTGGTATCAATATTTTTATTACGGGGTAAATGGCGACAGATCGATTGTGTCTCCGTGGATGCCGCCTTTTGGGTAAAGGTTCCGTTGGTCATTGTCGGATTGTATCTGTTTTTTGTGTTGGTGGTTGACCGCCATTTGACAGAATGGTTTGCTGATCTCTGCTCATTGGAACTGTCCTCGTGGCGTGAAGAGAGCATCAGCCGTGGCATAGAACAGGCGGGTCAATCTCATCCCGTCTTACTGCTTTTGCAGTGGATAACGATCGGGTTTATCGGGCCGATCGCGGAGGAAATCCTGTTTCGCGGGTATTTGCAGGGATGGCTGACCAAACATGTCGGTGCAGTTGCGGGAGTGGGGGCGTCGGCGATGTTGTTTGCACTGTTCCACATTGATGTACCACTATTTCCGGCGTTGTTTTTGTTGGGTGTGGTCATGGGTTGGCTCAGAGTGTGGACAAAAACCTTGTGGGCGCCGATCATGTTTCACTGCCTCAACAATGCTGTTGCAACCTGGGTTGATATATCAGGTAGCATAAGCTGGGGATATTTTTGAAGATTGGGGCATAGATTGGAATTGTAGCTTGTCCATTTAAAAGGAGGGAAGAGAATGATGGAAATCAAGTGGTGGGTATTTGCGTTGGTTGGGGCCGTGGTGGTGTTCATGGTGATTAACCGCTCGGTCACTCAGCCTTTGTACTGGATATGGCAGGGCTTTTTATATTCGGCCATTGGGGGATTGGTGTTGTTTTTAATCAACTTGGTTGGACAGTACGTTCATTTCCACATTCCTATTAATCCGGTAACGGCCATTGTGGCGGGAATGCTAGGAGCGCCAGGGGTTTTGTATTTGTTGGCGGTTAAATTGTTTTTTGTAGCTTAAATAAAATTGAAAAAAAGTGTTGACTCATGTTTGAAATGATGTTAGTATCATATTTGTCGCCACGAACGGCGGCACAACAATGTAAAGTAGCGTTCCTTGAAAACTAAAGAGTGACAACGTGACCTGTCAATTCATTGAGCATAGACTCAAACCTCAGTTTCACATGTTGGTGTGAAACCTTTAACGGAGAGTTTGATCCTGGCTCAGGATGAACGCTGGCGGCATGCCTAATACATGCAAGTCGTGCGGGGGTCTTCGGACCCTA
>NZ_PVTZ01000020.1 GCF_003003125.1 Laceyella sediminis
CCGCCGAAGGTGGGGCAGATGATTGGGGTGAAGTCGTAACAAGGTATCCCTACCGGAAGGTGGGGATGGATCACCTCCTTTCTAAGGAGCTCTTTCTAGAGCAAACAAACGGAATCCCCGACGAGCGAAGCTCGCGGGACGTGAAGGACGAAGTGCGAAACGCACTAAGCCCTTCAACGCAGGTCACGTGACACTCACTCTTTAGTTTTCAGGGAATGCAAGCAACTGCCAATCCGATTTGGATTGGCAGTTTTTAATTTGTCCAGCGAAAAAACGGGTGGCTGAATATACTCCGCTATTTATGTTTGAATATCACGGAACGAGTCGCAACTGATGGTCAGAGTTGGCCGGGGCTTGGATGGTGGTGCGGTAGTAACGGTTCATCGTCCAGTTTTCCGTTTGGTCATCATACCAGTCACTGCCCAGTTGCCCCGATTGCCCAGGACCCAACAGGTGTTCGGCTTGGCTTAAGTTGCCAACATCGACAACAGTACGCCAAGGGGCGCCATGATCGACTGTGCCGGTTTGTTTGTTCCAACCCATGGCCCGGACGGTATGCTCGCTTCCACCAACCGGATAGCTGGCAGAATCGAATAGGAGGTTGAGCGGCTTTTTCACACTGAGTGGATGGGTAAATGTGATTCGGTGGAATTCGCCCCATCGCCAAGCAGTAGGATCAGCTCCCTGCAAGTTGCTGGCTCGCTTCACAACGCGTTGGAGTGCTTCGGTGCACAGTTTTTTGATTCCCCCTGCCTGAGTCACCCAGTCACTTTCTTCACCGCGTGCGGCTTGGGAAAGCAAGGTGTCGGTGACGATGTCTTTTTCATCAAACAGTTCTGCTAGTTTCGGATGAAGCGGTCGGTACAATTGTTGTTTGATTTCTTCCATCCATAGGCACTTCATGGATCCGTTGGGTTCGATACGGAGGAGACCACGTGCTGGCGATATGGTGAGGATATTCGTACGAAAACACCCGGTGGTTGGCCGTGGCGATGTATCCGCTGGATGGGTTGACGATCGTCGGCAACTCCTCCCATGGGATGAAGCTATTCCACTCATATTCATCGGTCCATCCGGGAACAGGCAAAGCCCGGTTTCCTTTGCGCACCGGAATTTTGCCGTTGGCCCGGTATGCGATGGTGCCGTCCGAACCGGCGAAGACGAAGTTTTGGGCCGGCGCATCAAAATAGGTCAATGCTTTTTTGAACTCTTCCCAATTGCGCGCTCGGTTGATTCGCAAAGTTGCTTCAAATTCGGTTGTCGGTTCCAAAGCGGTCCAACGCAAGGCAAAGGCCGTGTCAGTTGGCAAGTTTTGTTTAGGATCAGCCCATTCAGAGACGATGGGGCCGTGACGGGTGATCCGCACCTTGTGCCGCACAGGCTGTTGTCCTTTCACAGGGATGGTTTCTGTGATGATTTTCGCCTGTTCCCAGTTGCCTTTGTACAGAAAGAGATCGGGGTTGTGTGGATGGCGTTTCTCGATGTAGAGATCTTCCACATCCGGGGCCAAGTTGGTGACGCCCCAAGCGATAGCCTCATTGTGTCCCAAGATTACGCCGGGAACTCCGGCGAAAACAACGCCACTCACCTGTCTGTGCGGTTCGCTTAATGTGGTTTGGTACCAGATGGATGGCAGATGAAGCCCCAGATGCGGGTCGTTGGCTAACAGGGGTTTGCCTGTCGCCGTTTTGCTACCGGAGATGACCCAGTTGTTACTGCCGTTGTACGCTGCCGGGAAAGGGGCTTTGGCCAAATTGGTGGTCAATTGGGAGAGCGCGCGTTTTGATGGGACGTCTAACTGACCGCTGGGGATCGTGCGGTCCGTTTCTGGCGGAAACAAATCTAGTGCTTTTGCCTGTGGATATTGCATCAGCATCAGGTAGCGAAACGCTTGCCCCTTCCATTTGCCGCCCAAGTCATACGCCATATATTTGCCGATGATTAGGGAATCGACCGGTGTCCAAGGACGCGGTTTATAACCGGCAAGGGTGAATTCCAGTGGCAATCGGTGATTCCGTTTGGCTTCATTGATATACGCATTCACTCCTTTGGCGTAAGCGGACAAGATGCGTTTGGCTTCATCGGAGTAAGCTTCGTAAGAGCGTTCGGCTGCCCGGCGCAATCCCAGCGTGCGGAAAAACTTATCCTTGTCTAATGCCGACTTTCCCACCACTTCACTCAATTGACCGGATGCTAAACGCCGGGACATGTCCATTTGAAAGAGACGGTCTTGCGCGGTGACATAGCCTTGGGCCATGTACAGGTCATGCTCGTTTTGCGCTTTGATATGCGGCACTCCCTGTGAATCGCGTGTCACCTGTACAGGAGCTCTCAGTCCAGGTAACTTCACTTCCCCGGTTGTCTGGGGGAGCAGATGGAGCACGAAGAGACTGACGGTTCCGGCCGACAACAGGACGAGCAGGAGGAGAGTGATGAGTAGCGTCCGCCAGACCGGGATGCGCTTGGGGTGCTTGGTGAGCGGGGTGGTCATTTCGTACTTCAGCTCCTTTGTTCGCGAAGGTCAATAATATAATTATCACAATAATAAATGTTTTTGTGAAATATAAATTAATTGTTGCTGATGGAGAGGGAATTGCTCGATCCATTAGCCCAACTCGTCCTGTGAAAAACTCTGTGAGGGGGAAATGTTTTTTTGGGGGGAATGCAACGGATGGTTGCAAAAGGTTAAGATAATAAGAAACGGAAAACTGCCTTGGGGAGGTACATGCCATGGACAATAAAAAGCCTTATAGTCCCGAAGAATTGAAGGCGCGCTTAACGCCCCTGCAATATCGAGTTACGCAAGAAAATGGGACTGAGCCTCCGTTTCAAAATGAATTTTGGGATCATGACGAAGAAGGGCTGTATGTGGATATCGTATCGGGCGAACCATTGTTCACCTCCATGGACAAGTTTGACTCTGGATGTGGCTGGCCCAGTTTTACTAAACCGGTGGAGCCAGACAGAATCGTCGAAAAGCTAGACACAAGCCATGGGATGATTCGTACGGAAGTCAGAAGCAAAGACGGGGATTCGCATTTAGGACATGTGTTTGACGACGGCCCCGGACCCAACGGCCTTCGCTATTGCATTAACTCCGCGGCCCTGCGCTTTATACCGAAGGACGAGTTGGTTAAAGAGGGATACGGCGAGTATTTGCCACTGTTTGAAAAATGAGGGGGAAATGAACCGGCCCGGCGCTATCAACATGCGCCGGGCCGGTTCGGTTTTCATCTCGCTCAAGCAAAGAGGAGTTGCTCCAGCTCATTCAGTTTCTCTTCGAAGTCCTTCAACGCCAACCGAATCGGTTCAGCAGTCGTCATGTCGACACCTGCTTTCTTCAGCACTTCGATCGGGTAGTCAGAGCTGCCCGCTTTGAGGAACTCTGTGTAGCGGTCAACGGCGCGTTTGCCCTCAGTCAAAATCTGTTTGGACAGTGCTGTGGCCGCGCTGAACCCGGTGGCGTATTGGTATACGTAATAATTGTAATAAAAATGGGGAATGCGGGCCCATTCTAGGCCGATTTCCTTATCACTGATCATCGCTTCGCCATGGTATTTCTGATTGAGTGCATAGTACAGCGAAGTGAGCAGATCAGGTGTTAACGCCTCGCCGGCTTGCGCCTTTTGGTAGATGGTATGCTCGAACTCGGCGAACATCGTTTGTCTAAACACGGTGCCACGGAAAGAGTCGAGATAATGGTTGAGAAGATAAAGTTTTTGTTGCTTGTCGGTGGTGTGTTTCATCAAGTAGTCATTCAACAGAGCCTCGTTGCAGGTTGAAGCGACTTCAGCGACGAAGATGGTGTAATCGCCATAGATATAAGGTTGATTTTTGCGGCTGTAGTAACTGTGTACGGAATGCCCGAATTCGTGGGCCAAAGTGAACAGGTTGTCGACGGTGTCTTGCCAGTTCATCAGGATGTAAGGGTTGGTGCTATAAGAGCCAGAGGAGTACGCGCCGCTGCGTTTGCCCTTGTTTTCCATCACGTCTACCCAGCGATTTTCATACGCTTCTTTCAGGATGGAGATATATTCATCCCCCATGACGGCCAGGCCTTCCAGCAACTTTTGCTGTGCTTCGGGATAGGTGATTTTCATCTTCGCGTCTGGCACCAGTGGGTTGTAGATGTCATACATGTGCAGTTCTTCATATCCCAATGCCCGTTTGCGGATTTCCAGATAGCGGTGCAAAAGCGGCAAATGCTCATTTACTGTGTTGACGAGCTGGTCATACACGGTTTCCGGTATGTGATTGTTGCTCAGGGCGGCGTGACGGGCTGAATCGTATCCGCGAACCTTGGCGTAGAAGCTGTTTTTCTTGACTACTCCGCTCAGGGTGCTGGCGAAGGTGTTTTTAAATTTGTCATACGTGTGGTACAAGCCTTCAAATGCTTCTTTCCGCACCCGCCGGTCGCTTGATTCCATCAATTTGATGTAGCGGCCGTGTGTGATTTGTACAGGTGTGCCGTCTTCATCCACGATCGTTGGGAATGTGAGGTCAGCGTTGTTTAACATGCCAAAGGTCGTAGCGGAAGTGCCTAATACATCAGCCGCTTGGGCCAAAATGGCTTCCTCTTTTTCGGATAATACATGCGGGCGTTTTTTGTTTAGCTTTTCCAACGCGTGGCTGTACACGCGGAGTTCACTGTTTTCCGCGAGAAACGCTTTGATTTTGTCTTCGCTGATGGAAAGGAGTTCGGGTGTCATAAAAGAAAGCGCGCTTCCCGCTTCTGCGAACAAGCTTTTTGCCCGTGCATCAAGCGCTTGATAGAAGGAGTTGGTGGTATCTTGGTCATACCGCATGTGGGCGTATGTATACAATTGTTCAAGGCGCATGTGCAATTCATCCCTGAACTTGAGCGCGCGCAACAAGGATTCGGCTGAATCGCCCAATGTCCCTTTGAAGTCTGCGGCTTTGGGTATCAAGGCTTTCACCTTGTTAAACTCTTCGTTCCAAAGGTCGTCGGTTGCGAAAATATCTTCCAAACGCCAGGTGTATTCCACCGGCACTTCCGAACGATGTGGCAGTTGCTTGCTGTTTTGTTGCTTGGACATAGAAAGCCCCCTTACCTCTTTTTTACCATTATACTCGAAAGGGGAACAAAATTCGATCTACGAACGGTTTTGTCACCCTTTCGAGAGCGGTGGGAAATCACGATTGTTTGGCAGAAATCGATCGCCTCCCGATAATGCTCGGAGCCTCGGATATCAAGATGCCGAGCAGGATCAGCAACACCCCGGCCCATTGCAGCATAGTCGGTTGTTCATGCAAAAAGAGCGCCGCCACGACGATGACTGCCGGCAATTCGACGGAACCCAAGATGGAGGCGAGCCCGGAGCCGATGTGAGGGATGCCCTTCATAAACAATATGGTAGGGATGACAGTGCCGAACAAACCGAGCAAAAGACCCCAAAACCACAAGCCGTCAAATAGCTTCCCCTCGATGAGAAAAGCGGGGGAAAAGATAAGGAGGTTAGTAAACAATCCGCCGGTTACAAAGCTGGCGCTACGAATCATCGGATTGACGTCGATCGCGACGAAATTGCTAAAATAAATGAACAGCGCATAAGTCAAAGCGGACAGCAAACTGAAGAAAATCCCCTTCGCATGAAGCGAGGCGCCGTTGAGTTGGGAAGCACTGGCTAGCAACGACCCGCTCAAGATGATAACTGTGGCCAACCAGTGATTCCAGCGGGGTCTCACCCGCGTACGCATCCATTCCAACAATAGACCGATCCAGGTGAATTGGAACATGAGGATGATGGCAAAGGAGGCGGACAGCGTCTTGAGGGATAGATAATAGAAGATTCCCGTCAAACCGGACACCATCCCACACATAATTAGAGACAGCAGGCTTTTGCGAGAAAGCCGCTTCGTTTTGGCGCAGGCTGGCAAGGCAACCAGCCACAGAAAGAGACAACCAAAAAACACTTGGCTACCCGTGATTTCTCCCGTGGCGAACCCGTGTTGGTAGGCTAGTTTGGTAATCGTGGACACCACACCATAGGATGATGCGCCCATCAATACATAGATACTCGCTTGTGTGCGACTCATCAAACCACTCCTATCTAGTTACAACCAGATTAAAAAATAAATCACAAAAAACGCTTGGAACCAAGCTGGAAACAACAAAATTCCCTATGGTTTCAGCACATTGCCTGTTTAGCGAAATAAAGGATAATATTGTATATTTTTATAATCCTATCGAATTTTAACATGCAAATATGGATTAGGGCATCAATTTCATGTAAATCTTTTTTTGTGCATGATAAAGGAAAACGAAGCCTGCACCCCATGCTTTTCCGTGAAAGGCAATTGCATGCATTTTGCTGATTGTGTTATAATCACGTTGGTTATACTTAGTGTAGATACATCTGTTGGCAATAAAGAGTGGGTGCTGACCCACTCTTTCCGTTTTGCTAGGGGTGATATCGAATTGGCTCAAAATAAGGAGGGTTGGCCTTGAGCCGACAAGTGTCAGAAGTTGTGGAGAAGATCGCACTTCCAATCATAGAGGCAGAAGGACTGGAATTAGTCGACATTGAGTATAAAAAGGAAGGGACAAACTGGTTTTTGCGCGTATTTATTGACCGCGAAGAAAAACCAGTGGACTTGGACGATTGCAGCCGCGTCAGTGAGCGACTGAGCGAAGTGCTTGACGAGAGTGATCCCATTCCAGGCGCTTACATACTGGAAGTCTCTTCTCCTGGGGCTGAAAGACCACTAAAAAAAGAAAACGATTTCCACAAAGCTATCGGCAAACATGTGCACGTGACAACCTATGAGCCGATTGACGGGCAAAAGGTGTTCGAAGGCGTATTGAAAGAGGTTGACAGCGTCTCTTTGACGGTAGAGGAGAAAAAGAAAACGGTGCACATCCCACGGGAAAAAGTGGCGAAAGCCCGTTTAGCTATCGTTTTTTAAAAACGAAGGGAGGATGTTGGCCGATGAATGCTGAGTTCATCGAAGCCCTCGGTCAATTAGAGAAAGAAAAAGGGATTAGCAAGGACATATTGATCGAAGCAATCGAAGCAGCCTTGATCTCCGGTTATAAGCGCAACTTTCACTCTGCACAAAACGTGCGGGTCGACATTAACCGCCATAACGGAGAAGTGCGCGTGTTCGCGCGCAAAACTGTGGTTGAGGACGTGTTGGACACGCGCTTGGAAATCAGCTTGGCAGCTGCGCGTGAATTGGACCCGAACTACCAATTGGACGATATCGTCGAGATTGAAGTGACTCCGGCTGATTTTGGCCGTATTGCGGCGCAAACTGCCAAACAAGTGGTGACGCAACGCATCCGCGAGGCGGAGCGCACGGCGATCTACAAAGACTTCATCGACCGTGAAGAGGATATCATCACCGGGATCGTGCAACGCGCCGACAACCGCCACTACTATGTGGATCTGGGTAGAGTAGAAGCTCTTTTGCCACATGCAGAAGTGATTCCTGGTGAACGCTTCAAACATGGAGATCGCGTAAAAACTTACATTACCAAGGTAGAAAAATCGACGAAAGGCCCGCAGATTTTCCTTTCTCGCACCCACCCTGGTTTGTTGAAAAGATTGTTTGAGTTGGAAGTGCCAGAAATCTACGAAGGCGTGGTCGAAATTCGCGCCATCGCCCGCGAAGCCGGACAACGTTCCAAAGTGGCCGTTTCTTCGCGCAATGAGGATGTCGATCCCGTGGGAGCATGTGTGGGTCACCGCGGACAACGCGTGCAAACGGTTGTAAATGAATTAAAAGGGGAAAAAATCGACATTGTTCGCTGGTCAGAAGATATCGGCGAGTGGATTGCTAATGCACTCAGCCCGTCCAAAGTGATCAGTGTCACCGTGTATGAGGAAGAAAAGATGGCGCGTGTGATCGTGCCGGATCACCAGTTGTCGCTGGCTATCGGCAAAGAAGGGCAAAACGCTCGCCTCGCTGCCAAACTGACCAACTGGAAAATCGACATCAAGAGCGAATCCGAAGCGCAAGAGGCCGGCGAACCGATTGAACAAGAGCCGATGCTGGTTGAGCAGGTAGCGGAGGAAGCTGAACCCGCACATGAAGCGGATGAAATGTTATAAAATGGGGAGGTTGCTTGAACGATGAAGCAACGGAAGGTTCCCATGCGCAAATGCGTGGCGTCTCAGGAAATGTTCCCAAAAAAGCACTTAATTCGTATTGTTCGTACACCCGACAACGAGATCATCATTGATCCGAGCGGGAAAAAATCGGGGCGCGGAGCGTACTTGTGTGCCAAGTTGGAATACATCGACATGGCGCAAAAGAAAAAAGCGCTGGACCGGGCCCTTAAAGCACAAGTTCCATCCGAAATTTACGACGAACTGCGCGAAGTGGTAAAAGGGATGGACCTGAATGAATAAGATGCTACAGTTGTTGGGTCTCGCTATGAGGGCGAGAAAAGTGGTTTCAGGTGAAGAGCTAGTCATTCAAGAGATCCGATCGGGTAAGGCGCGGCTGGTTTTCCTGGCCACAGATGCCGCGAAAAATGTGGAAAAGAAAGTAACGGACAAATGCTCTTCCTATGGCGTTCCATTGATTCGATATGGTACCCGGGGGGAGCTTGGAGCTGCAATCGGCAAAGAAGAACGGGTGGTGATCGCTATACTCGATGAGGGATTTGCCCGTTCGTTCCGTAAGCTTTCGAGTAACTGACGGGGGTGAATGGATTGGCCAAAATCCGAGTATATGAGTACGCCAAACAGATGAAGATGAGCAGCAAGGAAGTGCTTAACATTTTAGAACGTATGGATATGAAATTAAATAACCATATGAGCGTGATGAACGAAGGAATGATCCAAAAAGTGGAACAGTATATAAACGAAGTAAAAAAGTCTTCTAACAGTAAAGAAGAGAAGCCACAGGGAGAAAAGAAGCCGAAGCAAAACCCGAATGCTCAAAAGAATCAAGGGCAAAACCGGGGGGCTCGTCAAAACAATCGGCCAAACCAACAATCACCAAGAAATCAAAATAAACGTCAAGCCAATGACGGGGCTAACGACGCACAATCGGCCGGCACGTCCAATGCCGGAAATGCCTTTGGTGGCAAGAAGTCGGACAACAATCGTAAAGGGAAGTTTAACAAAGCCAATGGCGGAAAAGGAAACGCTTCGTCTGGATCAGGTGGCAAAGGCGGCCGTAACAATCGCCGCAAGGGTGACCGCCGCGGGTCTGAACAACGCGAAAAACAGGCACCCGTATTACCTAAAGAAATCACCGTGTCCGGCCCGCTTTCTGTTGGGGACTTCGCCAAGCTCCTGCGCCGTGAGGCTTCTGCCGTCATCAAGAAGTTGCTTATGCATGGGGTCATGGCTACGATCAACCAAGAAATCGATGTGGAGACCATGGTTGTCATCGGGGACGAATTTGATGTGAAAGTCCAATACGTTGAGGAAGTGGATGAAAGCAATTTCGAGGAGCAAGTGGAAGAAGATGCTCCAGAGGATTTGGTTGAACGTCCTCCTGTGGTTACGATTATGGGGCATGTTGACCACGGTAAAACGACCTTGCTTGATAAAATCCGCCACACCAATGTGACCGCTGGGGAAGCGGGTGGTATCACCCAGCATATCGGCGCGTACCAAGTGGAGGTATCGGGCAAGAAAATCACTTTCCTTGACACTCCTGGCCACGCCGCGTTTACAACCATGCGCGCACGCGGGGCGCAAGTGACCGACATCACCATTTTGGTTGTTGCTGCAGATGACGGTGTCATGCCACAGACGATTGAGGCGATCAACCACGCTAAGGCGGCAGAAGTGCCGATCATCGTGGCGGTCAACAAGATCGATAAACCAGACTCTAATCCCGACCGCGTCAAGCAACAATTGACAGAGCATGGTCTGGTACCAGAAGAATGGGGTGGCGACACGATTTTCGTTCCTGTGTCAGCGTTGGCAGGAACAGGCATTGATGAGCTGTTGGAAATGATTCTTCTGGTAGCAGAAGTGCAAGAATACAAGGCGAACCCCAACAAACGGGCGCGTGGCGTCGTAATCGAAGCCGAGCTGGATAAAGGCCGTGGGCCGGTCGCGACCGTATTGGTACAAAACGGAACGTTGAAAGTGGGCGATGGGGTTGTCGCGGGCAACTTCTTTGGCAAAATCCGTGCAATGGTCAATGACCGCGGACGTCGGGTGAAAGTGGCTCCGCCATCGACGCCGGTGGAAATTCTCGGCTTGCCTGATGTGCCCAACGCCGGTGATCAATTTATGGTGTTTGAGGATGAGAAGAAAGGCCGGGCGATTGCAGACAAGCGCCTGCAAAAGCAACGTGAAGAAGAGCTTGGCGCGAACAGCCGCGTTTCCTTGGATGATCTGTTCAAGCAGATCCAACAAGGGGAAGTGAAAGACCTGAACGTGATCATCAAAGCTGACGTGCAAGGCTCGGCAGAAGCGTTGCGGGGCTCTCTGGAAAAAATCGACGTAGAAGGCGCACGAGTCAAGATCATCCATCAGGGTGCCGGGGCAATTACGGAGTCCGACATCATCCTCGCTTCTGCGTCCAACGCCATCGTGATCGGGTTTAACGTGCGTCCAGAACCAAACGCCAGAGCGATGGCGGAGCAGGAAAAAGTGGATATCCGCTTGCACCGCATCATTTACAAAGTGATCGAAGAGATCGAAGCCGCGATGAAAGGGTTGTTAGACCCTGAATTTGAAGAGCGGGTGGTGGGTACCGCTGAAGTGCGTCAAATCTTCAAAGTGTCCAAAGTGGGTACCATTGCCGGATGTTACGTCACAGAAGGTAAAGTGGTGCGTGACGGGCATATCCGCCTCATCCGCGACGGCGTGGTTGTGCATGAAGGCAAGCTGGACACCCTCAAGCGTTTCAAAGACGATGCCAAAGAAGTGGCACAAGGGTATGAATGCGGCCTGACGGTGCAAAACTACAATGACATCAAAGAAGGAGATGTCATCGAAGTTTATGTGATTGAAGAAGTGGAGCGGACATAACGTGCACATCGGATTGTTGGAAGTGGAGGGGCGCGTGCCCGTCTCTGCTTCCTTAAAGGACAAACGGCGTGTGATTCAAAGCGCGCAGGCGAAACTGCGCAACAAGTTCAATTTGTCCGTTGCGGAAGTGGGTTATCAAGACAACCGGCAGCTTACCGCCTTGGCCGTCGTCGGTGTGGGCAGTCATGCGAAGGTTGTGGAACAGGAGTTGCGACAGGCCCTCACCGTATTGGAAAATACGGATGGGTTGGAAGTGACTTATACCTCTATCACCTTTATGTGAATACATGTGCAAGTAGGAGGGGTAGACCATGGCGCGCATTCGTGTTAGCCGTGTTGGAGAGCAAGTGAAGAAAGAATTGAGCCAGATCATCCAGCAAGAAATCAAAGATCCACGCATCGGCTTTGTAACGGTGACGGCGGTGGAGATGAGCGGTGATTTGCAAGTGGCCAAAGTTTACATCAGTGTGATGGGAAGCGCCGATCAAAAATCGCAAACCTTGTCCGGTTTGGAGAAAGCAAAAGGATACATTCGCTCTGAAGTCGGCCGCCGCATCAAATTGCGCCATGTTCCAGAGCTCGTTTTTGTCATAGACAATTCGCTGGACCGGGGAGAGCATATTTCCCGTTTGTTGACTGAAGTCAATACACAGGAGAAAGAGTAAGATGAACTGGATTCAACCTTTGGAACAATGGATTGAAGAAGCGGATCGTGTGCTGGTCGTGTCTCACATCCACCCGGATGGAGACGCGATCAGCTCTACGCTTGCCATGGGAACGATGTTACAGGCAATGGGAAAACAGGTGGTTATGGTTAATGAGTCCCCATTGCCTAAGAAATTCGCGTTTCTTCCGGGAGCGGACGAAGTGAAGCAAATCCATGAAGTCAGCGAAACCTTTGAGCGGGTGGTGGCCTTGGACTGCGCTGATCGGGCTCGGATGGGGGTTTGCTGCGAATTGATCGCCCCTGGTGCTTCCGTGGTCAATATCGATCATCACGCCACCAATGATTCGTTTGGAACGATGAACATCGTCCAGCCGCAAGCGGCGGCAACGGCGGAGATACTCTATGATTGGATCGACCAAAGCCGCGTGGGGTGGAATGAGGAGCTGGCAACCCATATTTACACGGGATTGTTGACCGACACCGGCGGTTTCCGATATTCCAACACATCTCCGAAGGTGTTGCGGCAAGCGGCCAAATTGGTGGAGATGGGCATCTCATTCCACCAGATTGCCGATCAAGTGCTTGAGACGGTGACACTTTCCCAATTGCGTTTATTAAAGGCGGCGCTAGGGACACTCCAGCAAACGGATGACGGATTGGTCGCGTGGATGAAGTTGGCCAAGGCCGATATTGCAAATGCGTCCCATGATGATTTGGATGGCATCGTCAACTACGCCCGCAATATTTTAGGGGTTGATGTGGGAATCTTGTTTAGAGAGGAGCAACCCCAGACGGTCAAAGTCAGTCTGCGTTCGCGCGAGATTGTCGATGTGGGGAGAGTGGCCAAGCAGTTTGGCGGCGGCGGCCATGCTCGGGCGGCGGGTTGCACAGTGCAGGGCACCATCGCGGAAGCGGAAGCGAGCGTGTTGGCGGAGATCCGTTCGCAACTTAGGAGTGAAGCAAGATGACAATGCATGGGATTTTGCCGGTATTCAAACCACGCGGCCGTACTTCGCACGACATAGTGGCAGCCATACGTCGCTTGGCCAAGCAAAAGCGGGTGGGGCACACCGGCACATTGGACCCAGAGGTGGAGGGCGTGTTGCCCATTTGCTTAGGGCAGGCGACTCGCGTGGTGGAGTATGTGCAAGCGTTGCCGAAACGTTACCGCGGCTCGCTTAGGCTTGGCGTCGCGACGGATACGGAGGATCAAACCGGGCAGGTGACAGAACAAGTGGAGGCGGTACCTGACATCACACGAGAAGGGGTTGAATCAGTCATTCAGCGCTTTGTGGGTGAGATTGAGCAGGTGCCGCCTATGTATTCTGCCGTGAAAATCGAGGGCAAACGATTGTATCAGTTGGCCCGGGAAGGAAAAGTGGTGGAGCGCCCCAGCCGGAAGGTGACCATCCATGAGCTAAAGTTATTGGAACTGGAAGAGGGCAGATATCCGGTTATCCATTTTGAAGTGCTTTGCTCCAAAGGGACGTATGTGCGGACGTTGTGTGTGGATTTGGGCAAAGCCTTGGGATATCCAGCGCATATGGCCTCTTTGATCCGGGTTCAAAGTGGACCTTTTCGCTTGGAAGATTGTTACACCCTCGCCGAGTTGGAAGCGTTGGGCGGGCCAGCGGAATGGAAAAGCGTTTTAACACCGGTCGACGGTGGATTGACTCATTTCCCGGCGGTGACCGTCAACGGGGTCGATGCGAAAAAAGTGTTGGACGGCGGCTGGCTGACTCTTGACGAAAGCGGAGTGGAAGCGGGACAATTATTTCGGGTGTATGCGGACACAGGGGCTTTTTTGGCCTTGTACCGCATGGGCTCGGCTGGACGGGCCAAGCCGGAAAAAGTATTTCGGGATGTGGAACGCTGATGGAAATCATTCATATGACTTACCCTTTTATTCCGCAAACGCCTGAGGCTGAATGGGTGCTGGCGATCGGTTACTTTGACGGGGTGCATCGCGGTCACCAAGCGGTGATTGGTGAAGCCATCCAGTTGGCGAAAGAGCTTGATGCCCGCCCCGCGGTGATGACGTTCGACCCCCATCCGCGGGATGTGTTGGGGCAGGCTCACATCACCCGCTATTTGACGCCACTTGACGAAAAGTTGAAGCAGTTTGCCAAGTTGGGTGTGGAACGGGCGATTGTAATGAAATTCGATTTGACTTTTGCGGCGCTGTCCAAAGAAGCGTTTGTAGAGGAAGTGTTGTTGCCGTTGGGGGTCAAAGGGGTTGTGACTGGCTTCAACTTCACTTTTGGCCGCAAGGCAACCGGTACGGCGACCGACTTGGCCGACCTGGCACAGGGCCGGTTCGTTACACGTGTGGTAAACCGAATTGATCTGGGGGAAGGACCGGTCAGTAGCACCCGATTGCGCCAAGCGCTGGCTGATGGGGATATGACATTGGTTACTCGCATTTTGGGACGGCCTTATTCCTTTGAAGGCGTGGTGGTGGACGGCGACAAGCGGGGGCGGCAGATGGGCTTTCCGACCGCCAATTTGCGGCTGACCGCCCCATACCTCATTCCGCGCCGCGGGGTTTACGTCGTCGGCGTGACTGTGGACGGGGAGCCAGCCCACGGCCTGATGAATATCGGAGTGCGCCCTACTTTTTCTGATCCGACGCCGCAGGAAATGCTGGAAGTGCATTTGCTTGACAAACATGCGAATTTGTACGGAAAAGTGTTACGGGTTTCATGCTTGTCGTTCATTCGCGAAGAGAAAAAATTCTCAGGCGTCGATGAACTGATCAAGCAAATCAGCCAAGATAAACAACATGCGGAAGAGTGGTTGCAAATCTACGCGAAATAAGCGCCCGCTTCTTGTGCAACACACTATGTTATGCTATACTATTCCGGTGGCAAACATGCCACGACAACCCTAGCTCGGATGGCCGAGGCCTCGACGGTGGTCTGGGTTAAGGGGGATTAGAATAAGGAGGATATGAGACATGGCATTAACCAATGAAGTAAAAAGAGACATTATCAACCAATTTAAAAAACACGAAGGCGATACGGGTTCCCCGGAAGTGCAAATCGCCATTCTGACTCATCGTATCAATGAGCTGAACGCTCACTTGAAAGACCACAAGAAAGATCATCATTCCCGCCGTGGTCTTCTGAAAATGGTTGGTCAGCGTCGTAACCTGCTCAACTATTTGAAGAACAAAGACATCACCCGTTATCGCGAACTCATTGAAAAGCTTGGTCTGCGTCGATAAGAACACAAGCGGGGCATTTTTGCCCCGCTTTTTATCTTACCTTCCTTTTAAAAAGTTAAGAGAAGGAACATACTGTACATATGAAGAAGTATGGAATGTTTGTGTGTGTTTTTCTTGAGAGGGGGAAATACTTGTACTATGGAATCAGCACTATTTGAAACGGAATTAGCAGGACGCAAACTCGTACTTGAAATTGGGAAATTTGCTGGGTTAGCTAACGGTTCCGTCATGGTTCGTTATGGAGATACAGTCGTGATGGCGACGGTGGTCGCTTCCAAAGAACCACGTGATACGGACTTTTTTCCATTGACAGTCAATTATGAAGAGCGCTTGTATGCTGTGGGCAAAATCCCGGGCGGGTTTATCAAGCGAGAAGGCCGCCCGAGCGATAAAGCCATTTTGGCCAGCCGTTTGATCGATAGACCCATTCGCCCGTTGTTTGATGAGGGGTTCCGGCATGAAGTGCAAGTGGTCACGATTGTGATGTCCGTCGATCAAGATTGTTCCTCAGAGATCGCGGCACTCATCGGCGCATCCACCGCACTGTCCATCTCAGACATCCCATTCCGGGGGCCGATCGGCGGCGTAATCGTAGGGCGTGTCGATGGCAAACTGGTCATCAATCCGACGGTTGAGCAACAAGAGCGATCCGACCTGCACCTGGTTGTGGCTGGAACAAAAGAAGGCATCAACATGGTGGAAGCGGGATCAAAGCAGATTCCGGAAGAAACGATCTTGGAAGCGATTCTCCTCGGTCATGAGGTAATCAAGAAGATTGTGGCCTTCCAAGAAGAAATCGTGGCGCAAGTGGGCAAACCGAAAATGGAAGTCCAGCTGTACCAGGTAGACGAGCAGATTGACGCGCGGGTGCGCGCTTTGGCCACCGATTCCTTGCTTGCCGCCGTGCAAGTGACGGAAAAGCAGGCCCGTCAGGATGCCATTGATCAAGTGAAAAAGCAAACCCTTGAACAGATGTTGGAAGAATTGGGCGAAGAGGCATTCGCCGAACATGAAAAAGATATCAACGCAGTGTTGGACAAGATTGTGAAGGAAGAAGTGCGCCGCCTGATTGTCGAAGAAGGAAAACGGCCAGACGGTCGTAAACCGGAGGAAATTCGTCCGCTTTCCAGCGAGATTGGCATTTTGCCGCGCACACATGGTTCCGGTCTGTTCCGGCGGGGTCAAACTCAAGTGCTGAGTGTTTGTACCTTGGGGGCCCTGGGTGATGTGCAGATTTTGGACGGCTTGGATCTGGAGGAATCAAAGCGTTTCATGCACCATTACAACTTCCCGCCGTTTAGCGTAGGGGAAGCGAGACCGATCCGTGCGCCGGGACGCCGTGAAATTGGCCATGGAGCCCTGGGTGAACGGGCATTGGAACAAGTGATTCCATCCGAAGACGAGTTCCCATACACCATTCGTCTTGTATCCGAAGTGTTGGAATCCAACGGGTCCACTTCACAAGCCAGCATTTGTGCTTCCACTTTGGCATTGATGCATGCAGGGGTGCCGATCAAAGCGCCAGTCGCCGGTATCGCGATGGGATTGGTGAAAGAAGACAACAAAGTGGTCGTGTTGACCGATATTCAAGGCATGGAAGACCATTTGGGTGACATGGACTTCAAGGTGGCTGGAACGCGCCGCGGCGTGACTGCGTTGCAAATGGACATCAAAATCTCCGGCATTGACCGCTCGATTCTCGAACGGGCGCTGGAACAAGCCAAAAAAGCGCGGATGACCCTTTTGGACAACATGGAGGCGACAATCAGCGAGCCGAACAAAGAGCTGTCCCCATACGCTCCAAAAATCCTGACCATGCGCATTCACCCCGACAAAATCCGTGACGTCATCGGGCCGAGCGGTCGCGTGATCAACAAGATCATCGAAGAAACCGGCGTGAAGATTGACATCGAGCAAGATGGCCGCATTTATATTGCTTCCCCGGAAACGAGTCAAAACGAACGGGCCAAGAAGATTATTGAGGATTTGGTGCGTGAAGTAGTTGTCGGCGAGATTTACGTTGGCACAGTGAAGCGAGTAGAAAAATACGGAGCCTTTGTGGAGCTGTTCCCAGGCAAGGAAGGGTTAGTCCACATTTCACAGCTTGATGTAAACCGTGTCGCCAAAGTGCAAGATGTGGTTAATGTCGGTGATTCCATCAAGGTCAAAGTGACGGAAATCGATGATCAAGGTCGGATTAATCTCTCGCGCAAAGTGCTTCTCAAACAAGAGGATAAGAACACCGAGCAGAAAAAACATAGCAAGTGACAAGAGAGGCAAAAAGAGACAGAGCGATCTGCCTCTTTTTTTACGCCTATAGACTTCAGCAGAATAGGGAATTGTCCACCCGCATAAGGTAGGAATAAAGGAGGTGGACACCTTGTTCTTCCCAGCCAGATTAACGGTCTTTATCCTTATCGTCTTGCTGCTGTTTTTCATGGCAGATACGCCGTTCATGGAAGCTTATGTGACTGCTGTGAAGCAAGGGAAGGATATCCCGGTATGGGCGCATGCGGATGAAGATGAGTTGTTGCGCAAGCAAATCCAAGCAGAAGCCCCCAAACAGGCCATTCCGCCAATTGATGCGCGGGTTGATCGGGTGTGGAAGCTCATTCCCGGATTAAACGGGAGAGAAGTGGATATTGAAGCCACCATCAAAGAGACCAAAAAGCAGAAACGGAATCGCCCCATCCGCTGGGTGTACCGCCAAGTAAAGCCAGCTGTACCCATGGAAGAACTGGGCGCCCATCCTATTTACCGGGGGAATGAGCAAAAGAAGGCCGTCGCGTTGATGGTGAATGTAGCATGGGGAACCGAACATTTGCCAAAAATGTTGCAAATATTGCGGCAGGAAAACGTGAAAGCGACGTTTTTTTTGGACGGATCATGGCTTAAACAAAATCCAGACATGGCTCGGAGGATAGTGAAAGATAGGCATGAAATAGGCAACCACGCTTATTCCCATCCGATGATGAGTCAACTGACCCCAGAGCGGATGAATGAAGAAATTAGCAAAACGAATCAGCTGATTGAAAAAACGCTTGGCGTCAAGAGCCGCTGGTTTGGCCCGCCCGCAGGCGATTTCAACCAACGGGTGGTGGCCGTTGCTGCGGCTCACGGAATGCATACTGTATTATGGACCGTAGATACAGTTGACTGGCGCAAGTCGGTTTCCCCCGCAATGATGGTGAACAAGGTGAAGGAGGCTATGGGCCCCGGTCACTTGCTGTTGACCCATCCCACGGATCGGACGGTGGAGGCATTACCGCTGATTTTGCGCACAATGAAGGAGAAGGGGTGCCGATGGTTGCCAGTTGGGCGTTTGCTCTCATCGGAACGGCTGGAGACGATTGAGTGAACAAGAGAGTTTTGATATAGTAGGGATATTGTTTTTTATGAGAAGGAGGATCCTGTGTGATCGTTAAACATACGCTTCCAAATGGTGTGCGCATAGTTGCTGAGAAGATTCCCCATGTCCGCTCGATCGCTTTTGGGATTTGGGTCGGAACGGGCTCCGAGCGTGAGACACCGCAAAATAACGGCATCTCCCACTTCATTGAGCACATGCTGTTCAAGGGAACCAAAAAGCGGTCGGCCCGTCAGTTGGCGGAAGCGTTTGATGAAATCGGGGGTCAGGTGAACGCGTTCACATCCAAAGAGATGACTTGTTATTACGCCAAAGTGCTGGATCAGCATTTTCCAACAGCGCTTGACGTCCTGTCGGATATGTTTTTTGAATCGGTGTTTGCCGAAGAGGAGATTGAAAAGGAAAAAAAGGTGATCATCGAAGAAATCCGGATGGTGGAAGATACACCGGACGATCTAGTACATGATCTTTTGTCCGAGGCGTCTCTTGGGCATCATGCGCTAGGTTATCCCGTTTTGGGAAGTGTGGAGACAGTTGAAGGTTTTACCCAGCAAGATTTGGTGCGTTACCGTGAGCAATACTATACGCCGCAACAAGTGGTGGTGGCTTTGGCGGGCAACTTGCCAGATGATTATCTCGAACAGATAGAAGAGGTTTTCAGCGGCTACCAAGGC
The DNA here is from genome assembly GCF_003003125.1 of Laceyella sediminis. Taxonomy (GTDB): domain Bacteria; phylum Bacillota; class Bacilli; order Thermoactinomycetales; family Thermoactinomycetaceae; genus Laceyella; species Laceyella tengchongensis. The sequence goes on from NZ_PVTZ01000020.1 coordinate 18,902, forward strand.
CAGACCTTAGCGCGAACAGATCATCTCCCGGTCTTTACCCCAGGCACAAAAGTGAAGGAAAAACCGACGGAGCAAACGCATTTGTGCATCGGTTTGCCCGGTCTTGCTGTCAAAGACTCGCGGATTTACACACTGGTGTTGCTTAATAATGTCTTAGGGGGCAACATGAGCTCGCGCTTGTTCCAAGAAATACGCGAAGAGCGCGGATTGGCCTATTCTGTCTACTCATACCATTCAGCCCACCGGGACATGGGGATTTTCGCCATTTACGCGGGAACCAAACATGGGCAGGAAGAAGAAGTGGTCGATTGCGTCCAGCACATCTTGACACAAGTGAAAGAAAAGGGCATCTCCCATGCGGAGTTGGTTAAGGCCAAAGAGCAGCTGAAAAGCAACCTCATGCTGGGACTCGAAAGCACCAACAACCGCATGAGCCGATTAGGTCGAAATGAATTACTTTTGGGCCGTCACCTCTCATTGGATGAAATCGTGGAAAGCGTGGAGAACATCACGCTGGATGATGTGAATGACTTGGCTCGGGAAATGATCGCTTCCCCCATGTCGCTCGCCCTTATATCCCCAGACGCCAAGGTGCCGGCTGCCTTTAGGAGGAACTAAATTGATTGATGTCAAACTAATTCAATTACCAGGAAACGAAGATCTGCCTCTTCCAGTGAAAATGTCCACAGGCTCCAGCGGTTTTGATTTGCATGCGGCGATACATGGAGAAGTGCTCATCGAACCGGGTAAGTGGAAATTAATCAAAACGGGCATTGCGATTTCAATGCCGAATGGACTTGAAGCGCAAGTGCGCCCGCGCAGTGGTTTGGCTTTAAAGCATGGGATTACGGTGTTAAATACGCCTGGCACCATCGATGCCGATTACCGCGGAGAAATCGGAGTGATCATGCTTAATCTGGGAGATGAGGCATTTGTGGTCCGACGTGGAGAACGGATTGCTCAATTGGTGTTCATGTCGGTTCCGCAAGTGGAAATCCAAGTGGTGGAACAATTGGACGATACCGCGCGCGGATCAGGCGGATTTGGTCATACGGGCAGATAAGGAAGAGGGGATCTGCATGACCGAAGAGTCGCTGAGCCATCTGGAACAAGAAATGGAACGCCTTCGCTCGCAGCTGCACCAGTCCGTGGAGGGTGAACCCTCACGGCTGTCTGCGGAGCATGTGTTACCGCTTTCCAAACGATTGGACACACTCATCGTCGCTATGCAAAAAGCGAAACGAATATGCCGCCAAACACGCATTGGTTGACCTAGGCCCGGGATACTCCCCGGGTTTCTTTCGTTTTTCAGTCATATGTCCACAAGTAAGCCATACATTCAATAACAGCACCCCAAATGAGGAGGGCGAATGATGAGATGGAGTGAATTTGCCGTCAAAGAATGCGTGGATGTGAGCAATGGGGAAAAGCTAGGCAGTTTTGCGGCGGCTGATATGGAATTTAATCCGACGACGGGAAAAATCGAAGGCATTTTGCTGGAAACGGCGAGAGGCACGTGGCTTAAGAAAAATGCCCGGCATCTGGCTTTATCTTGGGCGATGATCAAAAAAATCGGTCCGGAAATCGTCATTGTGGACACCCACTCAGAAAAAAGGTAACCCCTATTCCACCTGTGACATATGATGCAAGCAAGGATAGAACTTTGGCATGCGCCCTTATTCAATCAATTATTTTCCCTGGGAAAGGGGTCGTGAGCAAATGCTGACTGGCAAGCATGTGGTCTTCCTCGGTGGTGATGCAAGGCAGTTGGAAGTGATCAAAAGCTGCATTCAGATGAATGCCCGCGTCAGCCTCATCGGTTATGACAATCTACAAAGCCCATTCAGCGGGGCTTCTCTCAAAGAATTGTCGACCGAAGTGTTAAGCAAAGCAGATGTGCTTGTCTTGCCGATTGTGGGAACCGATGAACACGGACATGTAAGCAGTGTGTTCACTTCTGACACGCTCATCCTCACGGAAGAGCACCTCTCTTCACTGCCGGCGCATTGCATCGTATTTGCGGGAATCGCCAAGCCGTATTTGAAGGATTTGTGCGCAAGGTATGGGATTGAGCTGATTGAATTGATGCAACGGGACGACGTGGCGATCTACAATTCAATCCCCACGGTAGAGGGCGCTTTGATGATGGCTATTCAGAACACGGATATTACACTACACGGATCGATCTGCTTAGTGTTGGGGATGGGACGATGCGGCCTTTCATTGGCTCGCGTCCTGCATGCCATCGGTGCCGATGTAAGAGTGGGGGTTCGCAGTTCTGCCCATCACGCGCGCGCGTTTGAAATGGGGTTCAAGGCGTTTGACACCCGGGAGCTTAACCAACATGTGAAAGAGGCGGATTTGATATTCAACACGATCCCGGCGCCGATCATTACAGCCCAGACGCTCAGACATTGCCCGCACGACGTGGTAATTATCGATTTGGCTTCCAAGCCGGGTGGAGTCGATTACGCCTTTGCCGAGAAAAGGGGCATTAAAGCGATCTTGGCCCCCAGCTTGCCGGGGATCGTCGCACCTAAAACGGCGGGCCGGATTTTGGCTCGAACCATTACGCAGTTGTTGAAACCGATGGAACTTCAAAAGGAGGGGAACGTTTGATGAACTTCCAAGGGTACACCATCGGCTTTGGTTTGACAGGGTCGCATTGCACACATGATGAAGTGTTGCCGCAGATGCAGCGCCTGGTCTCATTAGGGGCGGAGGTGATCCCGATCATTTCTCACACCGTCGCGACAGTAGATAGCCGGTTTGGAACGGCGGAAGATTGGCGGCGGAAGATCGAGGATATCACTGGGCGGACGCCGCTCATGACGGTGCCGGAAGTTGAACCGTTCGGGCCGAAACAAACATTGGACTGCATGCTGATCGCTCCTTGCACGGGCAACACGCTGTCGCGGCTGGCCAACGCCATGACGGATGGGCCGATTTTGATGGCCGCCAAGGCGCAAATGCGCAATCATCGGCCGGTTGTGCTTGCCATTTCTACCAATGACGCGTTAGGATTGAATGCGATGAACCTCGCCCGCCTACTCGCGGCAAAAGATATCTATTTCGTTCCTTTCGGCCAAGACGCGCCGGAAAAAAAGCCCAAATCAATGGTTGCGCGAATGGAGATGATACCTGAGACGTGTCTCGCCGCGATCGAAGGGAGACAACTGCAACCATTAATAGTTGAAAAATATCGGGATTTGGCTAAATAATATAGTATGCTATTAATAAGCCTATTTGTCCCCTAAACGAGAAATGGGATTTAGGGGACATTTGTCATAATGAACAGCGTGCTGCTTGGGAGGGAATGATACTTATGACAATACAAGGATATACAGTAGCGGTTGTGGGCGCAACGGGTGCTGTGGGACAACAGATGGTCAAATACTTGGAAGAACGGGAGTTTCCGGTGAAAGAATTGCGTCCGCTCGCTTCAAAGCGTTCGGCGGGGGGAACGATTTCTTTCAAGGGACAGGAAGTCACGATTCAGGAAGCGACGCCGGAAGCATTTGAAGGCGTGGAGATCGCCCTTTTTAGTGCAGGCGGGAACGTGAGCAAAGTGTTGGCTCCGGAAGCCGTGAAACGGGGCGCGGTGGTCATTGACAACTCCAGTGCTTTTCGGATGGATCCCCAAGTGCCGCTGATTGTGCCTGAGGTGAATGCGGACAAAATCAAAGAGCATCAAGGAATTATCGCAAACCCGAACTGCTCGACGATCCAAATGGTTGTCGCGTTGAAACCGCTGTTGGACCGATATGGCATTGAGCGGATCATCGTATCAACCTACCAAGCGGTATCCGGTGCCGGCTGGAAAGCGACTATCGCGCTGGAAGAGCAAAGCAAAGCTGTGTTGAACGGTGAAGAGGTGACGCCGTCCGTCCTGCCGGTAGGCAAATTGGATAAACATTATCAAATCGCGTTTAACGTGATCCCTCAGATTGATGTGGGGCAGGAAAACGGATATACCTTTGAAGAGATGAAAATGGTCAATGAAACCAAAAAAATCTTAGGTGACGACAGCATCGGCGTGACAGCCACGTGCGTACGCGTTCCGGTGGTGCGCGGCCATAGCGAATCAGTGTATGTCGAGTTGAAGTCGGAGTATGATTTAGAAGAGGTTCGGCAACTGTTGAGCGAGGCTCCGGGAGTCATTGTGCAGGACGATATTCAAAAGCAAGTGTATCCGATGCCGCTTCAGGCGACAGATCGCATGGAAACATTTATTGGCCGCCTGCGGCGGGATTTGACGCATCCACGCGGCTTAAATATGTGGGTTGTGTCTGACAACTTGTTAAAAGGTGCGGCCACCAACGCTGTCCAAATCGCCGAAGCGCTCATCGATCAAGATAGATGAAGAGAAGGGATATGTCATGGGGATTTTAGTGCAAAAATTTGGCGGAACCTCCGTTGCCACACCTGAACAACGGGCTCGGGTTTTGCACCATATCAGAAAAGCCTTGGCGGAAGAATACCGCTTGGTTGTCGTAGTGTCGGCGATGGGCAGAAAAGGGGACCCTTACGCGACGGATACGCTGTTGCAATTGCCGAAGCAATACGATGACCAGATTACGCCGCGCGAAAAAGACATGCTGATGAGCTGCGGTGAAATCATCTCTGCAACCACGATTTCGAGCATGTTGACCAAACACGAGATCAAGAATGTTGTGTTGACTGGTGGACAAGCGGGAATCATCACGAATGACCATCATACCAATGCCCAGATTCTTACAGTTAACCCCAAGCGAATCCTGCGGGAGTTGGAAGGGAATCAGGTAGTGGTAGTGGCTGGCTTCCAAGGGCAGACAACGGATGGTGAAATCACCACCCTTGGCCGAGGCGGGAGCGACACGACTGCGACGGCGTTGGGCGTGGCCTTGCGCGCTGATTATGTAGATATTTTTACTGATGTCGAAGGGATTATGACAGCAGACCCCCGTATTGTGGATGACGCTTCCTACCTAGAGAGGGTTACTTACACAGAAATGTGCAACCTCGCTTTTCAAGGAGCCAAAGTGATTCATCCGCGCGCGGTAGAGATTGCGATGCAAACCAACACCCCGATTCGCGTAAGATCCACGATGTCGGATCATCCGGGGACATTGGTGACCAATGCGACGGAATCCGATCGCCTGGCCGGGGAAGTTAGGGATTTGACCATTATCGGGATTACCCAGATGGCTGATGTGACGCAGATCAAAATTCGGTTGGAACAAGGTCAATACGATTCACAGCTTAAAGTGTTCAAAACGATGGCAGATCATGGGATCAGCGTCGACTTCATCAGTGTCAACCCCAGCGAGATCGCGTATACCGTGTATGACGGGATGGCAGAGCGGGCGGCCGAATTGCTGACCGGATTGGGTCTCCATCCGGAGTTGACCGGGGGATGCGCAAAAGTGTCGGTCGTCGGGGCGGGCATCGCGGGAGTGCCAGGAGTGATGGCCAAGATTTCCGAAGCCCTGACGGAAGAAGACATTCAAATACTCCAATCGGCTGATTCGCATACGACGATTTGGGTATTGGTTCGCGGGGAAGACATGGTGAAAGCCGTGCGCGCCCTTCATAGAAAATTCGACTTGCACAACATACACTTTTCTTAAACAAATGGAGGAATGCCATCATGCTGTTTGGTCGGTTGATTACGGCCATGTGCACGCCGTTTACGAAAGAGAATCGCATTGATTGGGGTAAGGTGGAAGAATGCATTGATCGCTTGATAGACACTGGTAGCGATGCGATCGTGGTGGCGGGAACCACGGCAGAGTCTCCCACCTTGACTCATGAGGAGAAACTGGAGCTGTTCCGGTTCGCCAAGCAAAAAGCAGACGGACGCGCTAAAATCATTGCGGGAACCGGGAGTAACAACACAGAGCAAACCATTCTCTTGACCAAAGAAGCAGAGGAGATCGGCGTGGATGGGGTGATGTTGGTAGCCCCTTACTACAACAAGCCATCGCAAGAAGGGCTGTATCAACACTTTAAAACAGTGGCTGAAGCCACACGATTGCCTGTTATGCTGTATAATGTGCCAGGACGTACCAGTGTGAACATGACTGCGGACACCATGGCGCGTCTGGCCCAGTTGGATAACGTGGTCGCCATCAAAGAAGCTAGTGGGGACCTCAACCAGATTTCACAGTTGGTAATGCAAGTCCCAGAGGACGTTGCTGTCTATAGTGGGGATGACAGCTTGACATTGCCGATTTTGGCTGTGGGAGGCGCGGGAATCGTCAGCGTGGCCAGCCATTTGGTCGGACGCGAGATGAAACAGATGATTGAAGCATTTTTTGCGGGAAATCATGCCTTGGCGCTTTCCCTGCATCAAAAGTTGCTTCCCGTGTTCAATGGCTTGTTTATGACATCGAGCCCTGTGCCGCTTAAGTACGCCATGTCATTACAAGGCTGGTGCGAACCCAATGTGCGCTTGCCTTTGGTGGAAATGGATGAACAGGAAAAAGCACAAGCGGAAAGCTGGTTGAAAGTGCTGAAAACCAACTGAACAAAAACGTGAGAAAAAGGCTGACCATCATTCTGGTCAGCTGAGGCTGCTGACAAACTGCCTTGAAAGGCAGGGTCAGCAGCCTTTTTTGTCGAATCAATAAAAAACAATCTATAAGGAGTTTTTTCTATGTTTAG
>NZ_PVTZ01000021.1 GCF_003003125.1 Laceyella sediminis
CTAAACATAGAAAAAACTCCTTATAGATTGTTTTTTATTGATTCGACAAAAAAGGCTGCTGACCCTGCCTTTCAAGGCAGTTTGTCAGCAGCCTCAAGCTGTGTGCATGCACACAGCTTTCTCTTCACCACTGCTTGGTTAAGCCCGCTTAGCCAAGCGGCTCAATCCCAAACCAGCTAGCAACAAACCAATGCCAGCAATCATGTAGACAGGATAAGCAGTTGCCGTTTTCGGCATTTTACCCCCGTTGCCTGGATGTTGGTTACCAGGATTGTTACCTGGGTTTCCAGGTTTGCCTGGGTTATCGCCAGGTTGGCCCGGATTGTCACCAGGGGTTCCCGGGTTATCACCAGGATTGCCTGGATTACCTGGATTACCTGGGTTACCTGGCTTATTGCCCGGCTTGTCTTTTCCGCAGTCCCCGAATTGCAAGTTTGTCACCAACGTTTTGCCCAATTTAGTACCTTCAGCCCTCAGTTCCAATTTAGCGGTGTATTTTTTGGATTTCTCGGCATTAGGAACCTTGATGGAAAACCGCTTATTGTCTGTGGCATTGGCAATCTTCCCTGATGACACAAGCTTTCCTTGGGACAGGGAGCTGTCTGTAGCTGGCATCTCATAAATATGGTAGACCACATCATAATTCGTTCCTTTTGGCACATTACCAAGCTGATCCATGAACGGATTAACTTTCGCATCCATATACAAAGAGGTGCAATCATCATCAAACCGCAACACAGTCAAAAAATTGGCACTCTTCAGTGCTTCTGCTTTCATCTCAAGGGTGGTACCCTCTTGGGAAGCACTTGAAAACCCTGGAAAAGAAAACGACAACGCAAACAACAACATACACATGAAAATTGATTTTAAATAGTTTTTAATCATGTATGTATCCCTCCTTATGCTTAAACTTATTTCAACAGAAAATTAGTTATTCCTTCTACAAAAAACAAAAAAAGGGAAAAATTCAAAATATGTCATGCAACCCTCAGGTAACTAGCGCTTTCACGCACACTATGAACGGTTGTTAAAACAAAAAACAGCAGACATGATGTCTGCTGTTTTTTCAGCGTGCCCTGGAAGATTCGAACTCCCGACCTTTTGATCCGTAGTCAAACGCTCTATCCAGCTGAGCTAAGGGCACACATATATTAAATTGTTAAGTTGGAGCGGAAGACGGGATTCGAACCCGCGACCCTCGCCTTGGCAAGGCGATGCTCTACCCCTGAGCCACTTCCGCATGTTGTGGGGCGACCGATGGGAATCGAACCCATGAATGCCGGAGCCACAATCCGGTGCGTTAACCACTTCGCCACGGCCGCCAAGAAAAATGGTGACCCGTAGGGGATTCGAACCCCTGCATGCTAGCGTGAAAGGCTAGTGTGTTAAACCGCTTCACCAACGGGCCATATCTGGAGCTTCCTACCAGGCTCGAACTGGTGACCTCTTCCTTACCATGGAAGCGCTCTACCGACTGAGCTAAGGAAGCATGCTGGCTCCTCAGGTAGGACTCGAACCTACAACCTACCGGTTAACAGCCGGTTGCTCTGCCATTGAGCTACTGAGGAACATCTGGAGCGGGTGAAGGGAATCGAACCCTCGCATTCGGCTTGGAAGGCCGATGTTCTACCACTGAACTACACCCGCGAAGGCTGGTGCGGTCGGCGAGACTCGAACTCGCACGATCAGGGATCACTACCCCCTCAAGATAGCGTGTCTGCCAATTCCACCACGACCGCACAAATATGGTGAGCCATGAAGGACTCGAACCTTCGACACCCTGATTAAAAGTCAGGTGCTCTACCAACTGAGCTAATGGCTCATATTGGCTGGGGAAGTAGGATTCGAACCTACGCATCACGGAGTCAAAGTCCGTTGCCTTACCACTTGGCTATTCCCCAGCGTAACATGATGGTGGAGGGAGTAGGATTCGAACCTACGAAGGCAAAGCCAGCGGATTTACAGTCCGCCCCATTTGGCCACTTTGGTATCCCTCCATATTGGTGGAGCTAAGCGGATTCGAACCGCTGACCCCCTGCTTGCAAGGCAGGTGCTCTCCCAGCTGAGCTATAGCCCCAAGTGGTGAAAAAAGCCACTCACAAGATATAACTATAACATGCCTTAATCAAAAACGCAATACCTTCATCACCATTTTCCATTAATTTTTTACATAAAAATCTCTTCCCTTCATCATATGAGAAGAGACAAACGCACGTGACTGGTTCACATGCGTTTTTTCAAGATACTGTGTGCGTCCTGCACCCACAATGAGCATCATATCGAAGCGCGTCCACCGTCCTCAATCACTGGGATGGCTGGTGCGCATGAAGCGTATCCTTGGCAAACAGATGATAACAGGCAAAGTGGACAATCGGTATCAACAGGATAGCGGACATGACCCACAACATTCCCTCCGCTCCTCTACGCTCAACCACGATAGCGCCGAACACCGGGCTAATCATTCGCCCCGCCGTCGCCGCAAAACTAACCATCCCCTGATAACGCCCAGTCTGGCGCGGAGGCGCTAGTTCCGCTGCCGCCGTCGGTACTGCTGCCTAAATCAAGATTTCACCCAAGGTCATCACCGTCATCCACACAACCATCCACGCAAAAGGCAGATGAAATTGACTCAGCCCTAACAGCGCGAGCATAAACAGAATGACACCAGCTATCAATTGGCTACGCAGAGAGACCAACCATCGCTTGGTCACATATGTAATCAGAGGTTGGGCACATAAAATCACTAAGCCATTCACCGTCCACAACAAACTGTATAAAGCAGTTGGGTAATCCAACGTGAGCATAAAAGTGGAAATATTGGATTGCCACTGCACATAAGCCATCCAACACAGCATGTATCCCACACATAAAATCAACAACGATATCCATCGCCGCTTTCCGCTTCCAACCGCCAATCCGGCGGATGAAACTTCCTTTAAAGCTTTGGAATCTCGATCAGGATAAGGAAACCGCTTCAACACGATCCACAAAAAAGCCAAATAAAGAAGACCATTGGCCAAAAAGACATACATAAACGAAATTTGAGCAAGCATTCCACCAATCGCCGCTCCAAGAGCCACACCTAAATTACTACTCACGTACATTAAGTTAAACGCCTTTCTCCCTCCTTCTGGCTACGCATCTCCCACCAAAGCGTACATAATCGGAATAACCAGATTGATACAAACCCCACTTATAGAAAGGATAAAAGCAAAGATCCCAATCGATTCGATCCACGGTAGGATGAATGCAAACACAGCCGCGCCGACCGCCCCGATGGGAATGATGCGCCTCGTCCCATAGCGGTCGTAAAGCATCCCACCCAACAAGCTACCAACCATTCCTGCTCCTTGGTAAACCATCAGCACCAACCCCGCGATCCGCATGGATCCCCCCAATTGCTGCGTGGTATAAATCGTTATCAACGGCCATAGAAAAGACATGCCTGTCAAATAAACAAACATGCCAAAGCCAAGCACCCACACTTTGCGCGGATAACTCATTTTCCATTTTCCTGGTAACAACATACAAATCCGGCCTTCTTTCGTTATTATTCCAAATTAGATTATACTCATAAAACAGAGAATAACTAGACAAAACCCTCTCAACGATTGGGATATTTTTATGCAAGCCAACGGGCCGGACATGCGGTTTGAAAAAAGGTACCTCCTCCACTTTTCCAACTCATCGCAACCATTTTTAAAAACCTCTGCTCGATCAGATCGTCGGGGTTCCTGCTTTCAAATAACCACGGGCTAGGGTATAATTTAACAAACAAAGAACATTATGAATTTTTCGAGGAGTGAATCAGGATGCGTGGAGAGTTGATTTCGTGCCTGTTGGCCCTGCTTCTCCTTCTTTTTGCCGTCCCCCTGCAAGGGCGGGCACAAGAAAGCCCGGATCCCTCGTTAAGCGCTTCCATTGAAGAAAAGCGGCAATTGCGCGCCGCATGGATCGCCACTGTACTGAACATTGATTGGCCTTCCAAAACCGGGCTCAGTAAAGATCAGCAACAAGCCGAGTTCATCACGCTTTTAGACCGCCTACAAGCGATGGGCATCAATGCCGTCATTGTTCAAGTAAGGCCGACCGCCGACGCATTTTATCCTTCCACGCTTAACCCTTGGTCCAAGTATTTGACAGGAACCCAAGGCGTGTCGCCCGATTATGATCCCTTGGCGTTTATGGTGCAAGCTGCCCATAAACGCAACATGGAATTCCATGCTTGGTTCAACCCCTATCGCGTCAGCATGGACACCCAATTGAACGCCTTGGTGCCAAGCCATCCGGCACGGCAGAACCCCAATTGGGTGGTCAGCTACGGCGGCAAGCTGTGGTATGATCCAGGCATTCCCCAGGTACGGTCACACATCGTGGACACCATCAAAGAAGTGGTGCGCAACTATGACATCGACGCCGTCCATTTTGACGATTACTTTTACCCTTATCCTGACGGCACTGACTTTCCCGATGAGCAAACTTACTTGACTTACGGCCAAGCATCCTTTCCCAACAAAGCGGATTGGCGGCGTGACAATGTCAACCGCTTAGTTAAAGAAGTAAATGCGCAGATCAAACAGCTCAAGCCCCATGTGAAGTTCGGCATCAGCCCATTTGGCATCTGGCGGAACAAATCGACGGACCCCAGTGGATCGGACACCTCCGGCTTTCAGGCTTACGATTCTCTGTTCGCCGATGCCCGCACATGGATCCGCCAAGGCTGGATCGATTACATCGCTCCCCAAATATACTGGAACATCGGTTTTCCAGCCGCCGCTTATGAAAAGCTCGTTCCCTGGTGGGCCAATGAAGTGAAAGGTAAAGCCACGCATTTGTATATCGGTCATGCTGTGTACAAAGTTGGTAGCGGCGCGGCTTGGGACAAGCCCGAAGAAATTCCTAACCAGCTGCAATTAAATCGGCAATACCCGGAAGTAAAAGGTAGCGTCTTTTTCAGCACCAAAGACCTGTTAAAAAACCCATTGGGCTTGGCTGACCGCTTGCGCACAGACCTCTATCGCTATCCCTCCCTCATTCCGGTCATGCCTTGGTTAGGTGGCCAGACACCCGCCGCGCCTTCGCTCCTCTCCGCCACACGCCGATACGGTGGAGTCACCCTACAGTTCACCAATCGGGCTAGTGAGGCAAGTTATTTTGTCATTTACCGCTTTGATGAGGGGGAAGCCATCACCATAAACCAGCCCCGCAACATCGTCGGCATCATCCGCAAAACGGTTTCAAACACACAGCAAATCTTCTTTGACGACACAGCACAACCGACAAAACCTTACACCTATGTCGTAACAGCAGTCAGCCGGCTCCATCAGGAAAGTGGAGCTAGCAACCCGATTCAGCTACCCTCGACGACAGCAAGATGATGGTTTCCACCATCAACCAGTTCGGAAGTAAAAAAAAATGACATAGAGGAGGATGGATCACATGCCCAGATGGCTGCTCTTTTTCTTGCGGGCGATGACTGTCAATCGGGATGCGCAATTTTACAAAGACCTGCATACACTGGAAACCATCAAGAAAAAAAAGAGGAAACGAAATCATTTGCGGCGGGTGAAATAACCCGCCTTTTCTCTTTAGAAGCGCACCTTTTTTGCAAGCTCCGTTCATTTACCACCGCTGTTGGCCCGAGTGCCAACCAATACAAACCGCTTGCTGAAACCTCCGCTCTGCACTACTAAAACCACCTTCCCTGGCCGTCTAAAACGAAGCAAATGGGTAAACGGATCAAACACAGCGATGCTGGAACCCGTCGCCTGATCCAAACGGGTGACGGTCAAACCGTTCTCTCCTCGATACCGCACAGTCGCCGGATAGGTGAGCGGAAAAGTCCAACCTCCTGTTTGCAAACCTGACACTTTCACCTCAGCCGTTTCATTCACATAAAACTCCGTCCGCTCCAACGCGATGTCCTCAAGGATCGGTCGCACATCAGCCACAAGCCACGGGAGCTTGCGAACGTTCCCTTTTTTCTCCCCGTTAATGCTGAATACACCATACCCGTAAAATCCACCCCGATCCGGCGAACCATACACTCGCTTACCGACGGGTCCCACCACCGCATAGGCAACGCCGTCACGTTGCGTCCAGTGATGGACATGCGCATGTGCTGCAATCATGATGGCCGGCTTGCCACTTCGTTCGGAAAAGTCGGTCAGCTTCTTCTGCAACAAACCCGCCTCTCTCGCATCGGATATTTGTGATGTCTTGGACGGGTTGGGATCGTTGAGAGGATGATGCGCCAAAAAAACGAGTTGCCGCACTTTTCGATCTTGCTTTCCTTGTTCCAACCAAGCATCCAACTGACGCCACTGAGCATCATCGCTCACCCGCCAACCACCCAGCGCAGTGTTGCTCAGAATAAAGCGCACGCCTTTGTGGTCAAAATGATGCAACGCCGCCCTTGGTCCAAAAACCTGTACAAAAAGATTCAGGTTGCCCGTGCCATACGTTTCGTGATTGCCCGGCGTCACATAATACGGTTTGTCTAGGTTTTGCTCGATCAATGTCTTGACAAAGGTAACATTTTCAATGGTAGCATCATCCACCAAATCCCCGTTAAAGATGACAAAATCGACATCCTCGCGCGAAAGATCTCGCAACACCTGCACCGTGTGTTTTACCTCTTTGCTGTCAGGAGCCGCGCTTACAATATGCAAGTCGTTCAACACAGCGAACCGCCAACCGGATGATGGCATGGTTTCTTGTTGCAATACCATTGGATGCGGTTGCACCGGTTCATCAGGAAGATGCAAGGGCGCAGACACATACACGACCACGTCGTCCAACAAGATGTCCCCTTTGTCCTGCTTTTTGGCGTCCGGTTCGACCAAATAAATTTGATTCAATTGAATCGGATATTGCACCCCTGCTGGCACATTCGTTTCCATATATGTCCAGCCATGCCAATTTACCTCCGCCGCCAAATCCAATGTATGGTACACTCCCGCCGCATCCTTGATCCGCGTCCGCAGCCAATGCCCATTGCCCCCATCTCCACGCACATGGACACCGATTTTTTTCACTTCCCCAGGTAGTGGCATCAGCCCCGTGGGCGGCAAGGCGTACACGGCCCGCGTCTTGGTGGACTTGGTGAAATCATAAGTCAATTTTAGCGCTTTGCTTTTTCGCTCTGCGTCATCCACATACAGCAACTCACCCGTTGTTTCAGCAGGTGCTTTGGCAAAAGTCCATGGTGTCGAAGCATCTTCAAATGTTTCTATGCGTTGTTGTTCCCAACCGATGGAAACTCCGGCAACCGCCTGCAAATCGCCAACCCGAGCTGTAATGCGCGCCACCCCTTGCTCTACTTGTGGCACCACCGTCAAACTGCCGTCGGCATTGGCTTTCACATCGATGATTTGCCGGTCATAGCTCAATTGGACATCCTCCGGCTCCACATAAGTCTGATAACCAGACGCATCTTTTCCTGTCACCAAAAAAGTAGCTGTTTTTCCTTTTTCTAAACCCATCAACCGGGGTTCAATTGCCAGGGAGACCGGTTTTCCCAGCACATGCACTTCTGCCATCGACTCCACACCCCTGCTCCGTACGGAAATTCGGCCTTTTCCAGGGTGCGCGGCCCGCAATACTGCCCCGTCAAAACGGCCGAGCGCGGCCGGCAAAGCCCTCCAATGCATCCGAATCTGATCCGTTTGAAGCGGCGCAAAAGCAGTATCATACGCCATGGCACGAAATTTGCGGGTCAATCCAGAAAACACACGCCGGGACCCCGCTTCGATCTTAAATCCACCCAGCTGGCCCGTTCGTTTGTCGTTCCATACGCCGATTCCGTTAGGAACAGGGCGTTCTTGTCCATCGGATGGCGTATTGACAACTTTCAATCCAGTCTGTCCCTGCATGCGCGCAACCAGAGTAGAGGAGCCTCCACCATCCAAGTTTAAGGCCGTCCAAGCCCTTTTTTCTTTCATCCATTGGGCCAATTCCAATAACGTCATACCTCTGCTACGAGACGATCTTCCATCAATGGTTGCCAATATCATCTTCTTGCCGTCTTTGGTAAAACCGACCGCGGTGCGGGGATGAACTGCGCCATGATCCTTAGTCACCACCTTCCCCTTGTCCACCAGTAATGCACCGCCTCCGATCGCAAAAGCCAATTTCCTAAAGTCCGGTCTGGTCTCTACACGAACTTCAACCGCGCTCCCCACCGGTAACGCTTTAAGAAACGCCGCACTGGCACCTTTGCCACTCAATATGAATTGGCCTTCATGCAATGCTTCATTGTGTACCCCACCGGCATAAGTCATTTTCACTTTCCCGTCTTCCACCAACACTTCAAAAAAATCGGGGCTGACCAGATGCGTTCGCTTCGCCGTACCCCAGTCCGGGGTGTACATCGCCAAATGATCCGCCGGCAACTGGGGAGCGTTAATGGCATGCAACGTCGTCGTCGCCCCATTGGCCATCACTTTGCCCTGCAATACGAGGGGGCTGATTTGGCCGATCCGGTCTTGTGAGACGCTCGCTGCCAAGCGGTCCTCGCCACTTTTTCGTAATTCCCCCGACCGAACTTCCGCCCCCAACGCTGCTTGCGTATTGCCAATATCAAAAAAATCCCCGTTCACTCCTGCAATCGCGCCCGCCGCTTTCATCTGCTGGATTAGCGGCATACTTTGCGCCACATGGGGAGGCGTCAACAAATTCGTTTTCACACTAGGTTCGGCCAAGTCCACCGTCAGCGCCGCCCCTTCTAGCCAACCCTTAGTGTCAAACCTAGTAAACTGTGTCAGGGAAATCCCTTGCGCAATTTGCTCTTCTTCCGCTTCCTCATGAATCAATTGTGGCAAATCCGGCTCACTTTGCTGAGACGGTTCCGACGGTTTTGCCGTTAACACCTCGGCCGAATCGTGGATTGCGGACAGCTGTGCGGCAAGTGGTTCAGCCGCTCCCGTCCAGCCAGGAATAATCACCATCACCAGCAGGCACAACACCGCCAAGCGCTTTTTAAACGCGTTCATCAGGCACCTCCGTTACATTGCGGTTAAAGCTTAATCAAACAGGCTCTCATAATGATTATAATATTTTGACAACTTATTTTCTCGCTCCCTCTGCACAAAAAACGGTTGCATCCAACATGCAACCGTACATTTCAACCTAACGGAAAACACTATGCCTTCTCTCTTTTGGCCGCACCTTCGGGGAACGTGAAGGCAATGCTGCCGTTCTCCAATCGCAACCGGGCGTCAAACCGTTTGCCTTTCTTTGAGACAAACCCCTTGAGTAAGCCTGATTCTTTCCCACTTAACAGTTTTTTCACAACCGCTGAACTCAGCTTTTTTCCCAACAACGTTTTGGGAAGGGTGAATTTGCATCCAGTTTGGTAACCCTGACAGCCATAAAATTTTTTCCGGTCAACCACCGCTTGACCGCATAACGGACATGACCCCACGGTCTCTTGCGCAGATCCCTTCCGTCCGCTTGTTTGCGTTTTTTCCTGTATCGCCGCAGCTACTTCCCATCCGTCGGCGCGCTTGATTGCATCGGCAACCAAATGCTTAGCCAACTCTTTTGATTTTTCGATGAATGGAGCAGCCGCTTTTTCCCCACGGCCAATCGCATGCAAATACTGTTCCCACTTTGCCGTCAAATCCGCTTTCCCCAAAATAGTATCCGCGACGGCCGAGACCAAGGCTTTTCCTTTCTCCGTAGTGGACACCACATTTTTCTGCACTTTGATATACTTGCGATCCTTGAGAGTTTGGATAATTCCAGAGCGAGTTGCTTCCGTTCCCAATCCAAGCCCTTTCATCGACGAAAGTTCCTCATCCTCGATATGTTTGCCGGCCGTTTTCATCAATGTGATCAATTGGCCTTCTGTGTAAGGCTTAGGTGGTTGTGTCATCCCTTCCTTCAACGCCACCTCCGGCTTGACCACCTGACCCTCACGCAAAGGAGGGAGCGGTTGATTCCCCTCATCTCCCTGCTCTTGCTCATGTTGAAATACCGCTTTCCATCCGATCTTCACCACTTTATTGCCGACCGTTTTGAAGGCGTGCTTGTCAATCATGGTCAATACTGTCGTCTGCAGGAATTCATGATCAGGATAATGGACGGCAATCAAACTCCGCGCCAACTCATCATAAATTTTCCGCTCATCTGAAGTTAGCTTGATGAGGGTGGGAACTTGCTCCGTCGGTATAATCGCGTGATGATCTGACACCTTTTTCGGATCAACCACCCGCTTGTTTCGGCTGACGTCTCGCAAGTCGTCCGCAATATTGTAGTGGGGGGTGAGTAAGCGTAAGATCTTCGGAAATGCCTTGGCCTCGGCAGCAGTCACATGCTGGCTATCCGTTCGGGGATAAGAAACATACCCTTTTTCATATAAGGATTGGACCAATTGCAACACTTTGGACGGCGCCAACTTATACATGCGGTTCATTTTAGCTTGAAGGGTGCTTAAGCTGTGCAACAAAGGCGAGCTGATTTTTTTCAACTTGGTTTCGATTTTCCCCACTACGCCAGGCTTATCCCTCATTTGTTCCAGTAAACGCTCCGCCTGTTTTTTATCAAAAAAACGCTCTTCTAATTTCCCTTTGTACTTCTCTCCATCCGCATCAAAAACGGCGACAATCTCCCAAAAAGGCTCCTGCTTGAAGCGCTCTATCTCCTCTTCGCGTCGGCGGATCAGGCACAATAAGGGAGTTTGCACCCTGCCCGTGAAAAAACCTCTCTGATCCCTTTTTGTTGCATCAATAACGTATACACCCGACTCGTATTGATGCCCACCAACCAATCGCTGTATGATCGAGCCAACGATTCTTCAAAATAAGGCTTTGTCTCGCGGTCAGAACGGAGCCGGCCAAATGCCTCTTTAATTGCTTGCTCCGTCAACGAACTACACCACCAGCGTTTAATTTTTTTCCGAGACGCCCCAGCCATTTGGATGATGATCCGGGCGATATATTCTCCTTCACAGGCCGGATCCGTTGCGATGATAATAGTGTCCGCTTGGTTCAACACTTCTTTCACCAATTTAAAGTGACCCGCCTTTTGTTTGATCACTTGGTGCTTGAATCGGTCGGGAATGATGGGAAGCGTTTCTAAACGCCATTTTTTCCAGGCTGGGTCATACTTTTCCGGCTCAGCTAATTCGCAAAGATGCCCAATCGCCCACACAATGATCGCTCCGCGCGGAAATTCAGGACATGGTGCAATGGTTATCCGTGTCTTTTCCTTTTTATGCGCAAACGGGGAAGCCAATTTCCGCGCTTGATCCGGTTTTTCTGCTAGAATCGCATCCATGTTTCATATCCTTTCCGTTCCGGTTTCGAACACTATTCACTATACCACAGGAAAAAAAGCTGGAGTGTACAAAACAAATCGTTCAGGAGTATGCTATTTATGAGATGTGTTTGCCATATAGCGCAATCGTCAAACACGATAGATTTGTCAACAAACTGATTCCAAGCCGATTTTTAGTCTGCGTTTTGTATTCGATTTAGATTTACTTATCTACAGCCTATAAAATATAAAAAAAGACACCTTTCATCAACGAAAGGTGTCTTTTTTGCATTTGGTTGCGGGGACAGGATTTGAACCTGCGACCTTCGGGTTATGAGCCCGACGAGCTACCAGACTGCTCCACCCCGCGTCGTTCCCATCAAAAGATGGGATATGCCTGGCAATGACCTACTCTCCCAGGGCTTAAGCCCAAGTACCATCGGCGCTGGAGGGCTTAACTTCCGTGTTCGGTATGGGAACGGGTGGATCCCCTCCGCCATCATCACCAGACAATATTGGCGTGCCCTGGAAGATTCGAACTCCCGACCTTTTGATCCGTAGTCAAACGCTCTATCCAGCTGAGCTAAGGGCACATGTTTTCATTGTGATCAGGTGTTGCCCAGATTTGAAGCAAATCTTGCCACACCCTGAAAATTAGAATGGAATAAAGCGTGTTGCAAGATGAAGAGATGAAGTAGGATAAGCCCTCGACCAATTCGTATCCGTCAGCTAAACGCATTGCTGCGCTTACACCTCGGACCGATCAACCTCGTCATCTACAAGGGGTCTTACTTCCACAGGGGAATGGGAAATCTCATCTTGAGGGGGGCTTCGCGCTTAGATGCTTTCA
>NZ_PVTZ01000022.1 GCF_003003125.1 Laceyella sediminis
GCCATCGGACTTACCCCTACTCCTAGGCTCTGTGTTATGGTTTTACCGCATATTAAATTTCCTTTATCTGTTTATTATCCTGAAATATACAACCTCAAGCCCTTTTCTCATGAAAAGAGCCAGGTTTGTCATCAGCCTCGAGACCTATTATATAGGTCTTCTACAGACTGTAGAAAAACCGCTTCTGAAAACTGTCCAGAAAGTGGTTTTTCTAATTAACTGGCTAAAAAATCGACGAAGGCGACGGTTGCGCTATCGCCAATTGGCCAACTTCTTTAAATTCATGGCAGGCGATGCTATTCTTTCATATCGGCAAAAACTCGCTCAATCGTTTCTTTTCACTGTTTATAAATTTTCTTATTCTTTTCCGTTGTGCCGAAGATGTTCGACTTCATCTAAATAGTTGACAATCGAACAGCTTAAAGGTAAAATGTATCTGTAATATTAAAGCTACGATAGATTATCAATATAACTACAAAGAAAATTGTATTAGCACCTGGATAATGAGCCATTGTCCCTGTGAAAATACAAATAGAGACTTTGTGGTTAGATTGAAATAAATCGGAATATAATATAACTATATTACTACATAGTTATATTATATTCCGATTTATTGTTAGGAGAGAGAATATGACAAAAGGCCAATTAGAAGCAGAAATCAGCAAGGCATTAACGAAATGGGAAAAGGAGTATCTAGGTCGCGGATCAGTTATGGTAAAGACCGATATCCTTCGGGACATGGTAATTGTTACCTTGAAGGGAATATTAACTCCTTCTGAATATAAATTATGTGAAACATCAGAAGGAAGATCGTCCATTAAGAAAATTCGTTGTGAATTAGTGGAATCAGGTCGGGATGAATTAGGTAAAATCATTAGGGATCTAACTGGTGAAGAAGTAATCACATTTCATACGGATATCAGCACAAAAACTGGTGAGCGGATTATAGTCTTCAGATTATCTGCTAATTTAGAGAAAAAGCTCATGTCTTAACTAAAAATAAAACCAGGCCGGTCTTTAAATAGACCCACTTTTTTCGTACTAGGAATGAATCAGTTGAAAATTATAAAAAGGAAGTGAATACGATGTCTGTGGATAAAATTTTTAAAAAACAATTAACGGAGAATCAATCTGAGATAATAGATTCGCTCAATCAAAAAAAAGTATTATTCATTATTGGGATGGAGGAGCCATTAGAACAATGGTTGTATTCCGCAACTCATCTTCCTGCAGAACAAATGTTGGTTTTAGTATGTCATGGCCCTCTTATCTCAGAACCGTATGATAGCCTTATGAGAAGTGTGATCATTGCAGTACATCAAGAAAATGTAGAGGAAATTTTTGTTATAGGTGCAACAGATACCGACGAGTCTCAGTTGAATAAGATGGATTTAATTTATTTGGCAAAAAACAGAAAAGGCGATTTATCTGAACTCAAAGAAAATGATATTTTCCAGTGGTTGAAGGGAAGCGAAACAGTAATAGATAGTATTAAACAGTCTGTGGATATGATTCGTCGGCATCCGTTAAAACCATCTGGGGTTAAGGTCTATGGTTTATCCGTAGATACTGTTAGTGGAAAATTATCAAGCGTAGTGGAATCCGAGTAACAAGTATAAGTAAATACTATAAGTGTAATTAGCATTGTGAAACCAATGTCCATAAAAAGGGAGATCTTCTAAAAAACCTTGTATGGTTAGTTGGAGATAAACCGACAACTTTCAGTATTGAGGCTTTCGTGCCGGTCAATTCTGAAATTGGCGGTTTTTTTATTGAAAATATCCATTCAGACACACAATGTCTTAATCATTTTTCAGGAGGTTCAGATGTTAGTTTTGTTAGATTCTCTGCCAATTTTCTCAGCTTTTTCTGTATCGCTTGCTGTTTGTATACTTAGCGCATTCTTTTTCTTACATCCAAGAGTTCCTCTGAGATTTATTCGTCTTCATGTGGGAATCATTACTTTCCCCGTATTGATTTCCTTGTTAGCACTTATCACTACTGATGCAAGTACTATTATTGGCCCTTGGCGGTTAGATTCTCTAGCTTGGTTGATGGTTTTGTTTGTTCTTACGATAGGTTTAGTGGTGCAGCGTTACTCCGTACGCTACTTACTTGGTGATCGCTCTTATCGAAAATATTTTGCACTATTGACATTCACATCAGGTTCTGCTTCATTTACTTGGCTAAGCAATGATCTTCGTTGGCTGGTGGTTTGGTGGGGTCTCACACTCTTGGGGCTGCTGTTACTCGTAAGCGTAAACAGAGAGTGGAAAGTGGCCGGAATCGCGGCGATCTTTTCCGGTCGTCTGTTTATAATCAGTTGGCTTGCTTTGTTGGCAGCGACCCTCTGGTTTTGGCAAGCTACGGGACACTGGCAGCTATCCCTTATGATGGCCAAAGATAGCTTGGCACAAGTCAGTTCATGGGAGCGAACTGGGATCAACCTGCTGTTGGTATTGGCAGTGATCATTCCGGCTGCACAATGGCCTTTTCAACGCTGGTTATTGGAGTCCGTGGTTGCTCCGACCCCCGTTTCTGCCGTTATGCATGCGGGTTTGGTGAATGCCGGAGGAATTATGCTGACTCGATTCGCTCCTCTGTTCAGTGGGGATATCGCTCAGATCTTTTTGGTTATTATTTCTGGTATATCAATCCTCTTGGGGACCGGAATCATTCTCGTGCAAGTTGACTACAAACGCCAGTTAGTTGGCTCGACGATTGCTCAGATGGGGTTCATGCTGATCCAATGTGCATTGGGTGCTTATTTGGCAGCGATTATTCATCTCGTGTTACATGGTTTGTTTAAAGCAACCCTTTTCTTACAGGCTGGCTCAGCGGTACGTCGCTACGAGCGAACATCCCGGCCGATTCAATTGTCGTCATTCTTATGGATGATCGTCGGGAGTGCTTGCGGCCTCTTCGTGGCGATTTATGATTGGCTCACTGCTCCTGAAATCGGTTATCAAGTCATTAGTGCGCTCATTTTGGGATACGCACTGTTTTTTGCCTGGACACAACTGGTGGCTTTTGGAGCCGGGCTCATTGGACGGATTGCGGGATTGTTCCTGTTAGGAGGAGCGGTAATGGTGTTCATCATGATTCATGCTGCCTTCTATGCGTTGTTGCATGAAACGGTTGACCACGTTGTACAACCGCCTGCGCTGGTGGTCATTTTGATCATGGTTATCCTGTTGTCTGGCAGTGCTTTAGGGATCTGGTTCACTCGTCATCGTTCTTCCGCGTCCTTTGCTATCCTTTATTTATGGTTGGTACGTTTGAGTGAGCCTCAGTCTGATTCGGTCGAAAGCCATCCGGACTATCTTGCACGATCTCTGTACTGGGGAGGGAATCGGCGATGACAGTAACATCCACATTAACCGAAAAATTAAATTTGCAAAAGGAAAAGTTGACTCCGGATGCCCCTCACCTTGATCTGAACGATCTTGTTAAGGCGGCCAGCCGTGTGATTGCCCCGCTTTGGCCTATTGCCACATTTGCCGCACGTAATCCCTGGATGGGATTTGAAGGACAAACATTTGAACAGACAGCACGCTGGCTCAAAGATACTCGCGATGTAGAAATATATCCTTGTGCTTCCTTGATCCATGCGGCACAGAAGCGCGGTGAGGTTGATGAGGATTTTCTGGAAATGGCACTTCAACGTTGGCTTGATGTACAGTCTGTTGATTTGCCGCTAGGGGTAGCCGAACGATTCTGTCGGGCGGCACTTAAGCTGGATGAATTACCTTCCGTCCTATTGGAATCACCCGAGTTGAAGATCTTGGCAGAAAAATTAAGTGCTTTAATGCCGCAGAATCCTGAAAAACATCCATTGAAGCCGCTAAGCTTGTGTTTGGAGGAGCAAAGCGGCGAGAAGGTGGCCCATGCACTTGATCATCACATGATCAAGTGGTGCAAATTGTTCCTGGATGAGTCCCAGGCAGCCTGGTCACTTCCCAATCGTGAAGAGGGTTTTTATCGTGCGTGGCGCCGCCTAATCCAATATGATCCGGCGCTTAGTTACACACAACGACAGCGACTCAAGGACTGGCCGCAAGAAGCAGAGACTGCTCTGAAGAAAGCATTGTCGGCCCTTAAAATCCCTCAGTCAGAGATGCGGGACTATCTTGAGGCCCATTTGCTTGCCTTGCCAGGATGGGCAGGAATGATGCTCTGGCGTTCGCAACAATCAACACAGGAAAGCTCACTTCTAACGGAATATTTGGCGGTTCGAATTTCGATGGAATGGATCTTGATCAAACCCCATTTACCCTTGCTTAAGCAAAAATCTGAGGAACAATTATCGCTTGTTCCGTTGATTGCGGCTTGGATTCATTGGGGTGACATGACAATGGAAGCTTGGGAAAAGTTGTCAGTCCTCGAACAAAAAGCACGCCTGACACTCGCCCGCCGTTTTGATGAGACCGTCCGACGCCGACTTTGGCTGGAAGCTTGGGAACAAACATACACCGATCAATTAATGAAAATGATCTCATCAAAAAAACGGGAATCCGATCAAAAAAAACGGGCGTTAGCACAGTTTGCATTCTGTATTGATGTGCGTTCAGAGCCTTTTCGTCGCAAGTTGGAAAAAGCAGGTCCTTTTGAGACGTATGGAATGGCTGGATTTTTCGGATTGCCAATAATGACATGCGAACTTGGCAGTAAACATGCTCATTCTTCTTTGCCGGTGATACTCAAGCCGCAATATCAGGTAAAAGAGTCTTCGCCTGAGTTTGAACTCAAATCATACCAACAACGTCGCCAGACGGTCAATTCATTTGGCTACATGTTTAAAATGATGAAACAAAATCTGCTTGCCAGCTTATTGTTGCCGGAGGTAAGCGGACCTTTGCTTTGCTTACAGATGTTGGGGCGCAGCTTGGTTCCGCGCAGTGCAGGTCAGATGATCCGCAAACTCCGGAAAGCATGGCTGCGCAAACCTTCCACCGAACTCTCGCTCAATCGCGAGAACCATCTGGAAACAGAGTTGCCAATCGGTTTTTCTGAGGAAGAGAAAGTTCATTTTGTACGACAAGCTCTGAAAATGATGGGACTCACCAATCATTTCGCCCCCTTAGTGGTGATTTGTGGGCATGGAAGTCACAGTACCAATAATCCCTATGCTGCCGCACTGGACTGTGGTGCTTGTGGAGGGGCATCCGGCGGATTCAATGCGAGGGTTTTAGCTGCTTTGTGTAATTTGCCAAAGATTAGGGAGATCCTAGCAACAGAGGGGATTTTGATTCCGGAAGACACGGTTTTTGTAGCCGCTGAGCATATCACCACTCTTGATGAATTGCGCTTTATCTATGTTCCTGAGCTTTCAGATGCGGCTCAAGCAGCATTTCAACAGATCCAGACCCTATTGCCAAAAGTGAGTCAAGATGCAAATGCGGAGCGATTATCGCAATTGCCCAGTCTGGGCTTTCGTTCCAAAGATCCGAGGGTCGAGGCACAACGTTTTGCGGAAGATTGGAGTGAGGTACGTCCGGAATGGGGACTGGCCCGTAACGCAGCGTTTATCATCGGCCACCGCCGGCTGACCCAAGAGTGCAATCTTGAGGGGAGAGTTTTTCTGCACAGCTATGATTGGCAGAAAGATCAAGACGGAACTCTGCTTTCCAACATTATTGCTGGGCCGGTGACGGTTGCTCAATGGATCAACCTGCAGTATTACGCGTCTACTGTGGCACCCCATTATTATGGGAGTGGGAATAAAGCGACCCAAACTGTTACCGGAGGTCTTGGCGTCATGCAAGGGAACGCCAGTGACTTGTTATCCGGGTTACCCTGGCAGTCCGTGATGCGATCGGATCAAGAAGTTTATCATGCTCCTCTGCGTTTGCTGGTGGTGATTCAAGCACCACAGGAGTATGTGGAACGATTGATGGATCATGACCCGGCCTTTCACCGGAAAGTTCAAAATGGATGGCTTCGACTGGCGAGCATCGATCCGGAAGGACACTGGAAGATCTGGTCATAAGGTGATAGTCGTGAAGTAGGGAACCGGGCGTCGGAGACGACACCAACTCCCCCCTCCCGACTTACCCCTAATAGGGGTGGAGGGAGCGAAGACCGATTTTGGGGCCATCTCTCCAGTAAATGGAAAAATGACTTGAGAACCACAAGGGAACTCAAGTCATTTTGTGTTTATACAGGAAATTTAGAGATCATCGCTCATATTTTTCTTCGGTTACTGCAACGATTGCTTCTTTTTTCACTTGGTCTTACCAATTATTTCACCATGTAATTGTAAATTACATCGCAAAAAAAACAGACGATCTTTTCATTTGATTATGATATTTAAAAGGTAATTACATTTAAAGCTGTCCGCGGTATCAATTTAATCCCTCTTTTCCCTGTGTGGTCGAGATCTTGGGTGGAATTCGGTTAGGTAGTTTGGTAGCAAAAAAGGCTGTCGGTTTGGAAACAAGGGAGGTTAAAACAACATGAATCGTTCAATTAATTTACCTGAAGCCATCGCTTTATATATTACGGCTATTCTTGGTTCAGGGATTTTGTTTTTATCAGCTAGTACAGCGACTGTAGCGGGCCCCGCCTCTATTTTATCTTGGATGATTATGATCCTGTTTAGTTTCCCTTTAGCCTATACATTTGCTGCTTTATCCCGCTCGTACCCCGACGCCGGGGGAGCAGCGACTTTTGCTCGCATGGCTTTCGGGGAACATGCAGGAAATCTCGTGGGATGGTTTTATTTTTTGACGGCTGCGGTCGGACAGATTATTGTTTCTTTGACAGGCGCTAGTTATATCGGAGCGGCCTTTGACTTATCAGCTATTGAAATTGCTTTGATTGCCTGCTTCATTTTGTTTATCGGAGGTCTATCCAATCATTTTGGAATACGGATAAGCGGAAAATTGTCTTTGGTGCTCAGTATACTTTTGCTTATCTTATTGTGTATTGCGGTGGCGGTCACATTGCCATACGTTCGCTGGGATCATTTCCAACCCTTTGCTCCTAAAGGATGGTATCCGGTAGGAACGGCTGTGATTATGATTTTTTGGTCCTTTTTCGGGTGGGAGGCAATCTGCAGTCTGGCTGACCGATTCAAACATCCAGAGAAAGATTTAGTACGTAGTGCTCTAATTAGTGCAATGGTTATCGGTATAGTGTTTCTTCTTCTCAGTTTTATTACCATTGGAAGTGGAACTTATGGAAATCTGGAAAGTGATTCATCCCCAATCGGAGTAATGATCAATCGTGCTTTGGGTTTTGGGGCACAACTGATTACTGCTATTTTGGCTTTGATTATATGTACAGGTACTGTCAATGCTTTTGTCGCCAGTCTGACTCAACTCGGCTATGCATTAAGTCGAGATCAGGCTTTGCCTTCTTGGTTTTATTATTTAAATCCCCGAACCAAGACACCGACTCGTGTCGTTTGGCTGGTCGTCATATTTGCCGGGGGAGGGGTGATCCTGACCACGTTCTTAAAGGTTCACTTTACCCAATTACTGTTTATCCCGAATTCCTTGGGTATGTCTGTTTATATCCTCTCTATGGTTGCGGCCCTTAAATTGTACAACAGAAGAACCAAACCATGGATTAGCGGTCTAATCTCCCTGATTGTACTTGGTCTCTCCGTTCCTTTTCTGGGTTTACACATTTTGGTTCCCGCAGTAGTGAGTGGGATGTATTTTCTATACAATAAAGCGACAAGAAAACAAAAAATACTGAATCGAAATAATACGTAACACGGAAAAGGAGGAAGGTAATGAAGATTCAACGTGAAAAGTTATGGGAAGCAGTTGTTCAGTGTGATGGAAAGTATGATGGATTTTTTTACTATGCCGTAAAGACAACCGGAATCTTCTGCCGTCCCTCATGTAAATCCAAAACACCAAAACAAGAGAATGTAGAATTCTTTTTTCATATTGAAGAGGCATTTCGAAAAGGATATAGACCTTGTAAACGGTGTCGTCCTGATTTGTATCAGTCCACTTATGACCCCAATCAAGAAGTAATTAAAGAAGTGAAAAACATTCTGGAAAATGAATACGATAAACCTTGGACTCTCCAAAAATTGTCCAAACGTATTGGAATTAGTTCGTACCATCTACATCGGTTGTTTAAGAAAAAAACAGGAATAAGTCCAAAACAGTATTTAAACCAAATTCGTATTGAACAAGCTAAGCTTTTATTGTTACAAGGAGAGAAAAATAATACGGAGATCTGTTTTTTGGTAGGCTTCAATGATACTTCTCATTTTTATAATATTTTTCGAAAAGTAACAGGCTTTTCCCCGTTAGCTTTTAAACATCGACATTCTTAAAACAAATCAAGACTGGCACCAGGTATCCTTTCCGTAGAAGCGCAGAAGTTTGCAGACCAGGCTTACGATTAAACTATTATCTATCGATTACTCAAATTGAGTAGCACGTAGGATCTCCATTAAAAAGGCATGGACAAGTTGGGATGCCTTTTTTCTATGGGTTGTACTGGTTGTTGTATAAGCAAGGTATTATAGCGCAAAATCATCTGATATTCATTTTGTGTCTGTTCCGAATTTTGTTTTGGTTTTGGAACTTCCTGTGTTTTACCGCTATTCTTGCCTGAAAAATCAATGCTCATTATACTCAGATAAATAGAAAAGTACCGACTCTAGTTATTCTAGGAACTTTAGAAAGGATTGGCACCTGAGTTGAAACAACAATGGACGAAGGAAGAACTCATTGAACACTTTACTTTATTGCCCCCAGAAAGGCAACTGATTGAAGCGAAGAACTTCGAAACACGGTTGGGATTTGCTCTTTTGTTAAAATACTTTCAGCACGAAGCCCGGTTTCCTGACGGTCCGGAAGATGTTCCTCTTTCGGTAGTTGAGTTTTTGGCCAAGCATCTAAGAGTCAGTACAGATCACTTTGATCAGTATGACTGGGCTGGTCGAACGATTAAGCGACATCGTGCTGAGATCCGGAAATTTTTTGGCTTTCGCGAACATACAGCAGACGATCTTCAACAGATTTCCCAGTGGCTGGCGGACAAAGTATTAAGCCATATCCACGACATTGATGTGTTGAAGGAGCGCGTTTATACCGAACTTCGGCAGCAGAAAATCGAACCGCCCGTGGACAATACGGTGGAAACGCTGGTCCGATCCGCCCTACATAATCATGAGCAGAGGTTTTTCGCTCAAACGTTCCAAAGTCTTTCCCCTACCTCTATCTCCAGAATGGACGCGATGATTGATGACTGGGCCGATGCGGAGGACGAGGTTACGGAGGAGATAGGGGCCGAGGAACCGGAACGAATGACTTTCCGTAAGATCAACATGGGTCCAGGCCGCGCTAACAGAAAGAACTTGGAGGAGGAAATCAAAAAACTCAAGGAATTGCGTATGTTGGAATTGCCACACGATCTGTTTAAGAACGTTCCTCCCAAAATCTTGAGGAAGTACCGGTTACGTGTCGTCTCCGAAAAGTTGGTTGAGATCCGGCGCCATCCGCCAGAAGTGCGTTACACCCTGTTGTCGGCGTTCTTTTGGTCTCGACAACAAGAGATCACCGACAGCTTAGTTGAAATGCTGATCACCATTGTCCATAACATTAATGCTCAGGCTGAACGCAAGGTAGATCGCGAAATATTGCAGGAAATCAAGAAGGTGCGCGGGAAAAACAATATCTTGGCTTCCTTGTTGGAAGCGTTGTTGGAAAACAAGGAACATGTTGTTCAGGACGTGGTGTTTTCTGTAGTTGAGGAAGAGACGTTGCGCGATTTACTAAAGGAATTGACCCATAACAAAGAGGTATACCGTGAAAAAGTTTACTACAAAATGCGCAGTTCTTATAGCAACAATTACCGCGCGGCGATTGGTGAACTCCTCAAAACCCTTGAATTCCGTTCAAACAATTCAAGGTATCAACCTATTATCGAAGCACTGGACTTGATTAAAAAATATATCGGCACCAAGCAAAAGTTTTTTGCCGTTGCCGATGACGTGCCAATTGAGGACGTGATCCCGCCCAAGTTTAAGAAAGTAGTGCTTGAGACAGATAAGAACGGTGATTTGCGCGTCAACCGCATGAACTATGAGATTTCAGTTCTCTATTCTCTACGGGAGAAGCTAAGGTGTAAGGAAATTTGGGTTGTCGGGGCCAATCACTACCGTAATCCAGACGAGGATTTGCCAGGCGACTTTGAGGAACGCCGGGAAGAATATTATGAATCCCTTGGCCTGCAAATGGATGTAGATTCTGTCATCAACGATCTCAAACAATCACTACATCGCGCATTGGATCAACTTAATCGGACCATACCACAAAATCCAAAAGTAAGAATCACCAATCATAAAGGCGGAGGTTGGATTTCGGTCACTCCATTAGATCCACAACCGGAGCCTGAGCGATTGGTTCAGCTCAAAAAGGAAATTGCGAATCGTTGGTGGATGGTCGAGTTAATTGATATTTTTAAGGAAGCCGATTTGCGTATTGGCTTCACAGATGCCTTTCAGTCTCTGGGGATCCGTGAGCAGTTAAGTCGTGAAGAAATCCAAAAGCGTTTGTTGCTTTGCCTTTATGGACTGGGCACCAATATGGGCCTGAAAAGAATGGCCACCGGCAACACAGATGTGACGTATGAAAACCTTCTCTACATCAAGCGGAAGTTTATCCATCCAGAAAACCTGAAGGCGGCCAATATCCAAGTCGTAAATGCTATTTTGAAGGAACGCCTTGCCGAAGTGTGGGGGGAAGCCACCACATCTTGCGCATCCGACTCCAAAAAAGTCGGTTCTTGGGATCAAAACCTGATGACAGAGTGGCATCCCCGTTACCGCGGAGGCCCTGGTGTTATGATTTATTGGCACGTTGAAAACAAGTCCGCCTGTATCCACTCGCAATTAAAGACCTGCACGTCTTCGGAAGTGGCTGCCATGATTAAAGGACTGCTCCGGCACGCTACCGAAAAGGAGGTCGATCGGAACTACGTGGACACGCATGGCCAAAGTGAGATTGGCTTCGCCTTCTGTCATCTGCTTGGTTTTAAGCTGATGCCCCGATTAAAAAATATCGGCTCACAGAAGCTCTATAAGCCCGATCACGGCATGGCGGATGCATACCTCAACCTGCAACCGGTTTTGGCTAAGAACCCGATCAACTGGGATCTGATCCGTCAGCAATACGACCAAATGGTGAAATACGCCGTGGCCTTACGATTCAACACTGCGGAGACCGAAGCGATTCTCAAGCGATTCAGTCAAAACAAGACCCATCCCGTTTACAAAGCATTGAGTGAGTTGGGCCGCGTGATCAAAACGATCTTCCTTTGCGAATACCTACAGCATGAGGAAATCCGGCGCGAGATTCATGAAGGGCTCAATGTGGTTGAAAACTGGAACTCAGCCAACAGCTTTATTTTCTTTGGCCGGAACGGAGAAATTCAAAAGAACCAAGTGGATGAACAAGAGATTGCCGTGCTGAGTTTGAACCTGCTTCAAAACTGCCTGGTTTATATCAACACCATCAAAATTCAAAATATCATCAAGGAACAAGGATGGCTCAATAAACTGACAACCGAAGATCTGCGCGCGCTCAGTCCGCTGATTTATAACCACATCACGCCGTATGGCAAATTTA
>NZ_PVTZ01000023.1 GCF_003003125.1 Laceyella sediminis
TAGGGTCCGAAGACCCCCGCACGACTTGCATGTATTAGGCATGCCGCCAGCGTTCATCCTGAGCCAGGATCAAACTCTCCGTTAAAGGTTTCACATCGAAGTGTGAAACTGAGGTTTGAGTCTATGCTCGATGAATTGACAGGTCACGTTGTCACTCTTTAGTTTTCAAGGAACACGTTGTTTCATTTCGTACCGCTCTTGCGGCGACAAATAAGATACTATCATCTTATTATTCATCCGTCAACACTTTTTTATAAAAAATATTTCTCCACTCCAAATGCCAACACACCCATTTTACAAATCTGCGTTTTTGCCCGCGCGCCACAGAGAACCCGATTGAATATCCTAAAAAAAACAGGAGGTGCGAACATGTCCGTTTACGTGCGCGACTTCCAATCCATCACCCAGCACACCCGTAGCAAGGATGTCGTTCTGCGGGCAATCACAGCAGATACAGAAGCTGAGTTGGCCCGGCTTTCCTTTAATGAATTAAAAGGCGGGGAGACCGTAGAGCTGAAGGGAACTTTTCTCTTACATGCCGAGGAAGGGCAATCATTTTCCTTGGAAACAGCGATTTACCGTTCCAGCGAAAACGGCCAAACCAAGCAAGAACTGATTCGGTGGATTGAAACGTTCGGCAATGGTTCCGCCGACCCGGTCATCACATCCGTCCCCCTTCACTGTGTCGATCAAATCTCAGAACAGCATACAGAAGCCATCTATCTTGTCACTGCCACCCTTCACTCTGACCTCATTGAGCAAGTCGATCTAATCCTGCCGCTCACCTTCTCGGGAACCGTGTTTAGTCCCTTCGCACCGAAGCCGATTCCATCTTCAAGGGCACACAAATATCGGCCACGCCCCCGCATACGGCAACGCAGACCAAACTGAGGGCGTCCGGCGATCATCCCCCCTCCAATCAAGCGGAATGGAACTAGGGATGATCGCCTTTGCTGTCTCTCTTTACATTGCTGTCAACAATCAAATCATGATAAAATCATTCTGATTGAACAAATTACGGTTCACGGAGGAATTTTATCATGCTCCTGTCGGGTAAACTGAACAAAATCCGCACTTTCGCCCTGCTCCTGATTTTTGTGGGAATCGGGGTTATGTATATCGGCTTTGCGTTTCCGAAGCTCATGGCCTTATTCTTTATCTTAGGCATCTTGTTCGTACTGGCGAGCGTGGGAATCTACTTTTGGATTGGCATATTGTCCACCCAAGCGGCTCAGGTTGTGTGTCCCGTGTGCGACCGCCACACCAAAATGCTAGGAAAACGCGATCAATGCATGCATTGCAAAGCGGTGCTGTCCATGGACCCCAAAGATGCACCAGCTCCCGCAGACAAGCCTTAACCACGGGTGTTGACTAGGGTGTGTCTGGCAAATCAAGTTGGTGGGGAAGAAGCGGCTGAAAAACCTTCTCTCGAGGAGCGCCGATGCACAAGTGAAGCAAATGAAAAAATGATTTTGGAGCCGCTGGACTATTCATCAGACACGCCCTATAAACAGACTCCAAAGAAACCTATTTTTGGCCAAACCCATGGAATGTAAACGGAGTAACTAGGAGTTTGGAGCAAGCGGAGCTCTTGCCCACCGTGCGCAAAATCAAACATCGGCCCCGCGTTGTCGACAAGCTCAGCCTTCCGCATATAAGGGAAGGCTTTCCTCTTGACCATGCACGCCTTGTTCCCGACAGCGCATTCGCACTCTTCTGTTTTGTTCGTCAAATGACTATAATTAAGTTAATTCTTGCCATGCCCGAAAGGAGGGGCCTCTTTGTGTTGAAACCCCACAACCTGGTGGAAATGTTGGCCCTCGCGGTGAAGCGGCACCCCGATCAGACCGCGCTTCGCCATCACGGCCAAGCGCTCACTTATCAAAAATGTTGGAACACGGTGCGGGACATCGCGTTTGGATTGGAGCGCCTCGGCGTCAAACAGGGAACAAGAGTGGCACTCATCGCTGAAAACCATCCCCGCTGGATCTTGTGCGATTTTGCCATCATGAGCCTAGGCAGCGTCACAGTACCTCTGCCCCCGGAAGCGAGTGAGCAAGAATGGAACAAGTGGCTTCAACTAACCGAGGCGGAGGTAGTTATCATCGGCTCAACCCATGCACCCGAAGGCTTGACCCATCCACCACAAAACGTCCGTCATATCATCCAGTTGACCGAAAACCCGCCCGCTTTACAAAAAGCCCTGCGGTTTGACACGCTCATCCAGCTCGGGCAAACTATCGCATTGGAAGAATTGGACTGGGCTTATCCCGCCGTCCAACCTTCCGATCCAGCCACGATCCAGCTTGTGAATGGCGCAAACGGCGAAACCCAAGTCGTCGCGCTGACCCATGCGCAACTTTTGTACAGTTTGGACGGCATTGCTTATCTTCATCCCCAGCAACAACAAGATGATTTGTTGGTTCACTCCTCTTTCGCCGAGTTGCATGCCCGACTGACGGGATACCTAATGCCACTTAGCCATGGCGCCACGGTCACGATTGCGGATGGCGAGCCGATTATCGCGCAATTGCAACAACATAAACCGACGCTTCTCGTCACCGACTCTACGTCCATTACACAGATGAAACAACAGCTATGGGAGCACATCCAAGGGGCGCTTTGGCGCAAACTGGCGTTTAACCACGCCATGCGCCTAGCCGCCAAATACCACCAATACCGCCGTGCGGGTCGAGACACCCCTATTCCCAGCCGATGGCGTTTCGGTTACGCTTGGGCCCATTTGCTTTCATTCTCGTCTTTGCACCAGCAATTGGGCGGACGCTTGCGGTTGGTAATCAGCGGTGATCGGCTGACTCCCGCCTTGCACGAATTTTTCGGCCACTTAGGGGTCCCGTTGGCAACTCTGTACGGCATTGCGGAAACCGGTTGCCCCATCGCTTGCCAATACAGCTACCAATCTGATCCTGCGCCTTATCAATTGTTGCCGCAAGTGGAAACGCGTATCTCGCCCGATGGTGAACTCTTAGTCAAACATCCGGGCATGGGCGCTGGTTGGTTGCACACAGGCGATCTCGCCGCAAAGGGCAGCGGAGGGCAACTGCACCTCCAAGGCCGGAAGCCCACCCCGCAAGAGACAAAACCACTAGCCGCCCTATCGCAGTCATCAAACAAATGAAAGGCACCCTGCTTCCTGTGCAGGGTGCCTTTCATTGCGTACGGTGGGATTGGCAATCAGGGCACAACCCATATATTTCCATGCGATGCGATTCAACTTGGTATCCAGTCGATTGGGCAGCTCG
The DNA here is from genome assembly GCF_003003125.1 of Laceyella sediminis. Taxonomy (GTDB): domain Bacteria; phylum Bacillota; class Bacilli; order Thermoactinomycetales; family Thermoactinomycetaceae; genus Laceyella; species Laceyella tengchongensis. The sequence goes on from NZ_PVTZ01000023.1 coordinate 3,264, forward strand.
TTCCTCCATTTGGAACAACGGCGGATGGTCAAAGTCGGTGATTTTGCCGCATTCCCGGCAGATCACATGATAATGATCCATCATATTGGCGTCAAAACGGCTGGAGGCATCGCCATAGGTTAATTCCCGCACCAGTCCGGCCTCTTTAAACACACGCAAATTATTGTACACAGTCGCTACGCTCATATTGGGAAAGTTACCTTCCAACGACTTGTATATCTCATCTGCGGTGGGATGATTCATCGTCGAATAAAGAAAGCTTAAAATGGCATACCGCTGGGGAGTCATCCGTACGCCAATGCCTTTCAACAGCTCCACAGCTTCTGCCAGGCGGTTGTTGCTCATTTGTATACACCTCGCTTCTCCGCCGTTTAGATAACGATTATTAATTAATAATAGATATAATTAGTCTACGGCTTGCAGGGCCGGTTTGTCAATGAAGCGATCCATGTGAGCTAAGGCGTATCTGATGAATAGGCAAGCGGCTCCAAAACCATTTTCTCATTCGCTTCACTTGTGCATCGGCGCTCCTCGAGAAAAGGTTTTTCCGCCGCTTCTTCCCCACACAACTTGATTTGCCAGACACACCCTAGTTATCCATCCTGAATCTCTTCTTTATAATCAGCATGTTCTCCTTCTAACATCCCCTAATTTAAGTTGGAAAATTTTCTCCCTCTTTGGCAGTGATCTCGTCTACTTAAGGGACATATACATGTACCATGTTGCGCAAAGGAGGAGGAATCCATAATGAAACGTTGGATGCAAACGATAGGCGGTGTGTTGTTAGCCATGGGAGTGGGAGGCTTGGTGATCCCTGACACAGGGGCATGGCATGACTGGTTTCACCCGACCCTCTCACACAATTTAATTCACTTGATCAGTGGAGGCGTATTTTTGGCTGTGAGCCAGCGAGAACAAGCGCGCCGCTGGACCTCTCTGGGACTGGGCGGCCTGTATCTGTTGGCGGCCATCTGGGGGTTGTTCACAGACAATCTGTTTGGCGTACTTCCATCCGCCGCGGCGATGGACACCCTTCATCTCCTGATCGGAGCCGCATCATTGTACGCTGGGGGCATCATCGACGGTGCCTTCAAACGCTCCTCGGCAAAAGAGGCTCAAGAACAAGTGCAATCGCGGGACGAGAACCCATAAAGAAGAAGCAGCCCGAGATCAACCGGGCTGCTTCTTTTCATTCTCTCAGCCGTTTTTATTTGGCCAGTTGCTTAATCATATCAATTACTTGCTTCATCGTTTCATCGGAATTGCTTTTGGACATCTCGGCGATATACCGGTCACGGTTGTTAAAGACCCCTTCTACTTTTTGCAGGAATGTTTTGGTGGTAAGCTCTTCCTCTTGCAATACATCGCAGTAACCCATCTTGCGGAACGACTCCGCATTCAGTATCTGATCTCCACGGCTGGCAGCTCTAGAAAGTGGGATGAGCAACATAGGCTTTCTCAAGTACAAAAATTCAAAAATGGAATTGGAGCCTGCACGAGAAATCACCATATCCGCCATCGCCATCACATCAGCCAATTCCTCATTGATATATTCAAACTGCTTATATCCGGGGCGGATCAAGGATTCATCCACTTGGCCTTTACCACACAGGTGCACGATTTGGAAATAACGCATTAGACTGTCGAGGTTTTGCCGTACCACTTGGTTAATCTTTTGCGATCCCAAGCTTCCTCCCATGATCAATAACACTGGCTTATCCGCTTGGAATCCGCAGAGGGATAATCCCCGCTCCCGGCTCCCCCGTTTCAATTCATCCCGAATGATGGCGCCCACATAAACCGTTTTTTTCGGGTCCAATCCTTTGGCCGTCTCCGGAAAGGTCGTGCAAATCCGGGTCGCAAACGGCATAGCAATCTTATTGGCCAACCCCGGTGTGATATCCGATTCGTGAATAATCACAGGTACTCGGTTCAACCACGCGGCTAGTACCACAGGTACGGAGACGAAGCCACCTTTGGAAAATAGGATGTTGGGCTTTTCTCGTTTGATGAGGCTGTATGCTTGAAAAATTCCTTTAATCACGCGAAATGGGTCTTTAAAGTTATTCCAGTCAAAATAGCGGCGCAATTTTCCCGTAGAAATGCCAGCATAGGGAACGCGATCCAGTCGCGCCACCAATTGTTTCTCAATCCCATTTTCCGAACCGATATATTTGATCTCCCAACCATCTTGGGCAAACTTAGGAATCAATGCCAAGTTGACCGTCACATGGCCCGCCGTGCCCCCGCCCGTAAAGATGATTTTTTTCTTCATCCCATTCCACCTCTTCTATCCACATTTCAAATAACACCATTCATTTTATCAGTTTTAAATGAATCTTTATCGAAAAGTATATGACAAGATGGAGAGCATTTTTCATCCCAAAGCGGGCGGCCGCGCTGCTTACCCTCTGCGCCATACCTGAACTAACGGTAATCTCGCCACAAAAAAAGCATGCGGGATGTGACACTCCCGGCATGCTTTTGGCCTTGTTCGGCACGTATGTCCGACAACAAAGCCATCGCTTCGTCCATTGTGTTCATTCATTTACTCTTTCCTACTCATCCCCCAACCCCAAAAACCGCGCCCGCACTTCCGGTGTTGGCAACATACATGTTTCGGCTTTGCCAAACAGCCGGTAACGGTTGGTCGCAAACCAGCGATAACCTAAGTCTCTGAGCGGACGCGGAATACATAAGAGCAATGAGAGCCACTTCCATCCACCTGGCAGCCGGCGGCAGATGCGCAACACCGCCGTTGACCGGGTATACCACTTGCCTCCTTCATACAAGACCATCGTATCAAGAGAAACGGGGCCGAGCGGCGACTGACGGAACGCCTCTTCAGCAAAAGATGACTGCAACGAAGCGAACCGGAACAGCCCATCCCGATCCTTCTTTATGATCCAGTTGATCCGGCCATTGCAAAAATTGCATTCCCCATCAAAAAAAACAATGGGATGTTCACCGAGATGCCTCCGCGCCATGACCAAACGCCCCCTTCCGTTAAAGCGATCCCCTCCATCTCCCCCTTATTTTCCCACAAAAGAGGTAGCGGCAAAGCTAAACTTTCCCTTAACAACACACAAAAAAAGCCCTTTTCTATACATTGATGAAAAGGGCAATGCGGTCAGGGGCTTTTAAGAAAACAAAACATGATCACACTGGCCGTGTGCGCTTCGAATCAAATCATTTAATCGCCCAACGCGTAAAGGGGTAATGGTACTCCTTCTCATTCAGCGCCCGCAAAATTCCTTTGATCGGGCAGATGAAGGCCATCAGTCCGAACACGATTAAGAACGGAATGCCGATCAACAACCACGACAAAAGGCTGGACAGCCAAATCAAGCCGGCCATAATCACATGAAACACGAGCGCCTGCAATGAAACCCGCTTAACATCGCGATCGCTAGAAATGAGATACACAATGATTGGACACAACACTGGCGCAAACCACGTGCTCGCATGGACCAATACCTTTAACCATTTGCCATGCAAGATAAAACCCTCCTCATATTCGAGTGATCTTCACACCCATGATATACCCGATTTCACAGAAATAAAACATTGTTACGCAAAATTATGCTAATACACCTGATGATAACCGTTGATTTATAAAGGATTTACATCTGTCCGCCAACCGCACACAACAATGTTATGTTTTCGTTAATATTTGTGCTGGTCGTCCTCTGGGCTTTCACACCATTCACCACTCATCCCATAGTATTTGCTAGATAAACGCGTGTTATTTGAGGAGCAAACATCAATACAACAACGCCAACTTCGTCTTGCTCTCCTTTGCTACTAACACAATTCTTGAGCGCAATAGGATGCATACCTTATTTTGTGTTTCCTTTTTTTCCGTTACTATTAGAAAGTACGCTGTCAACGATGTTGCCAAGAAGATGGCTTAGTCGAAATAAATATGCAATAAAGGAGGAAGGGTATGCTTCGCAAGTTTTTCTCATATTACCAGCCCTATAAAGGCTTGTTTTTACTCGATTTCACTTGCGCGGTGTTTGCCGGGCTATTGGAATTGGGTTTTCCATTAGTGGTAAACCAGTTTATCGACAGGTTGTTACCGAGCAGAGATTGGCCCTTGATTTTATGGGCCAGCGCGGGCTTGCTCGCCCTGTACGGGCTTAGTGCGGTATTGCAGTATGTTGTTACTTACTGGGGTCACATGCTGGGTATCAATATCGAAACGGATATGCGCCGCAAATTATTTGATCATATTCAAAAGTTGTCATTTCGCTTTTTTGACAACAATAAAACGGGTCATCTGCTTTCCCGTCTCACCAACGACTTGATGGAAATCGGGGAAATGGCACACCATGGGCCGGAAGATGTGTTCATCGCCATCATGACCTTGATGGGGGCCTTCATTTTTATGGCTATTATTCACTTGAAGCTGGCGGTGCTCACTTTTCTCGTGATTCCTGTCTTATTGTGGTTGACCATTATGTTTAATCGCAAGATGACGAAGGCCGTCTATCAATTGTATTCCGATATTGCCGATTTTAACGCAACGGTGGAAGACAACGTGAGCGGCATGCGTGTAGTGCAGGCATTTGCCAATGAAGATCATGAACGGGCCCGTTTCTCTGTAAATAATCTGCGATTTCGCTTGTCAAAATTGCTGTCATATAAAATCATGGCGATGAACTTATCGATCAGCTACATGCTTATGCGTTTGGTCACACTGTTCATCTTGATTTGCGGCACCTGGTTTGTGATTCGCAACGAATTGACCTACGGGGAATTTGTCGGGTTTGTGCTGCTGTCCAATATCTTGTTCCGGCCGATTGAAAAAATTAACGCTGTCATTGAAAGTTATCCCAAAGGGATTGCTGGGTTCAAACGTTATATCGAATTGTTGGAAACCGAACCCGACATCGCTGACGCTCCCGATGCGGTGGAAGTAACACAACTGCGGGGCGACATCCGCTATGAAAACGTATCTTTCGGCTATGAAACGGACGCACCTGTGCTCAAATCGATCAACCTGACCATTCGGGCGGGGGAAACGGTGGCTTTTGTCGGCGCCTCCGGAGCGGGGAAAACGACGCTGTGTAGCTTACTACCGCGATTTTATGAAGTAGATCAAGGACGGATCACGATCGACGGCATGGACATTCGGCAGATCACGTTAGCCTCATTGCGGCGCCAGATTGGCATTGTGCAACAAGACGTCTTTTTATTTGCCGGCACCATTCGGGAAAACATTCTTTATGGCCAACTGCATGCCTCGGAGGAGGAAGTGTGGGAGGCGGCCCGGCGCGCGCAATTGGATGAGTGGATTCGATCATTGCCCGATGGGATGGACACCGTGATAGGTGAGCGTGGAGTCAAACTCTCGGGCGGGCAGAAGCAACGCTTGTCGATCGCCAGAATCTTCCTCAAGAATCCGCCGATCTTGATCTTAGATGAAGCGACTTCAGCACTGGACACTGAGACAGAAGCAGCCATTCAAAAATCGTTGTCCGAATTGTCGGCAGGCCGCACCACCTTGGTGATCGCCCACCGCCTCGCCACCATCAAGCACGCCGACCGCATCGTTGTAATGACCCCGGACGGCATTGCCGAAGAGGGCCGGTATGAAGAATTGATGGCTCGACAAGGTCACTATCATCGCTTGCACCAAGCCCAATTTGAATGGGTGTGAGGAACACGGCCAAAGCGATGCACAGGCTGGGGCAGCATGATTGGTTGCATGTGCGGACTTTACCGCTAGCTTTATATTGCGAGCAATGAATAAAAAAGCTGACAAGATCTCTTGTCAGCTGAGAATGTTGACAAACCCTGCGAATCAACTTTGTTGATCGCAGGGTTTTTGTATATAAAAGGGATATAAACAATTAATGGATGAATATCAACCCATATAAACTTAAAACCACCTCCCTTACCTGCTCTCGAAAGCAGCATAGCCA
>NZ_PVTZ01000024.1 GCF_003003125.1 Laceyella sediminis
TATCGGAGTTCGTCCCGTCCTTCATCGGCTCCTAGCGCCAAGGCATCCACCGTGTGCCCTTAGTAGCTTAACCTACTAGGTTTATTCGGCATATCTATGCCGCTCGGTATCTCCTCGGTGATTTGCAACATCGACGGTCAAAGAAGGATCTCCTTCTTAACCTCGTTGCTTTATTCCATATCTAATTTTCAAGGTGCGTTTCTCTTTGTCACCGCATCGCGGCGACAAGGAATAATATATCATGACTGAAATACAAATGCAACCCTTTTTTCTCATTTTTTTTCACGAGTCAAAACCACATGAATTACAAAAGAGATATAGGGCAATCAATACGAGGCAATCTTTGTCGAATGCTTTGCTCCCACGTATGTTCCTTGAATGATTGGGTCTTATATGATAAAGCTTCGTATTTATAGAGACCTCTCGCAAACGCATTTAGCACAAATCATCAAGGATCGGATCGAATGTGAATAAGAGCTGCCTGGTCAATCGACTCGGTAGGTAGAAGCGGCAGAAAAACCTTTTCCCATAAATCAAAATCGAATGCGAACTGTATTGGAGCCAGTTTCCTATTCATCAGACACGCCATAGCAATAACAAGACAAAAAAATAGCTTAGCTTTAATCATATAAAGCTAAACCGGAAACATCATTTATTTAATGTTTGCAATAATCTAAGTAGTTAGCATAGAATACTCTTTAAATTATTTCGGTGTTCCATCGTGAGCACGCAGATACCCATCTGCTTGGCAGTAGGCAATTCCACTACAGGACATATAAATTGTAACAGGGCCTACTGGAACATATTTATCTCGCCGATTAATACGCTGATAAACTCTTCCGTTAAAATATGTTTCTATCCATCTGATAAAAAACAAGGGGGTTCACCCCTTGCCTTGACAAATTAGATGGATCATCTCATTCTTTTTTCAGTGTGTTCGCTCATGGATAAGTGATTACTTCCTAGGTTGAAGGCAAAGTCACCTTCTTTTTATGCTCCTCTTTCTCCAATAGTTCTTTCACCTTTCTATCGATTTTCTCTATTTCTATCCCCGGATTTCTCCACCAATTTCGACTCCAAATCCGTTGAATGTTCCATCCTCTTGACTCTAGGAACTCTTGCCGATATAAGTCACGCTCTTTTGCATGCGGAGAGCGGTGATAAGTCTCTCCATCACATTCGACTCCCAAGATATAGCGGCCTGGATCCTTTGGATGAACAATTCCAAGATCAATCCGGTATCCTGAGACTCCAATCTGAGTATCAACTTCATAGCCAATGCTTCGTAAATAATCGCATACTTCCACTTCAAACGGAGAGTCAAACTGGTCATCATGATACTGCTTCTTGGTTTCTGACTGGGGGTTAATTCGATTTAAAATACTCAGGACTTGCTCTTTATTCCCTTCAGAAACAGCCTTGGCGTATTCCAAGTAATGACGGAATAGTTTAGGTCCTTCATGCTTTGTTCCAGCTACATTTAGTTCATGCGGATCAATACTTGCGACCACAAGAATTTTCTCTTTTGCCCTTGTAATTGCTACATTTAATCGGTTCTCTCCCCCCTGTATATTGAGAAGACCAAATCGGTTATAAATTCTTCCTTCTTCATTAGGAGCATATCCAACAGAGAAGATGATAACATCCCGCTCATCCCCCTGTACGTTTTCGATGTTTTTAACAAAGATGCGTTCATCCAACTCCCTCTTCATCGCTTCTTCATATAAAGCGGAAAAGTGGGGATCCTCCTTGGCTCGTTGATCGATCAACTGCAAAATCTTATCGTGTTGTTTCACATTAAATGTGATAATCCCCACTGTTTGATCGGGATGCTTTTCCAATTGCTGTTTGAGCTGATCAACAACCATCCTTGCTTCCTGCTCGTTACATTGGTTAATCCAATGCCCATCCACCTTAATCCAACGAATGGCTGGCGTTGAATGATGAGCAGATACATTGGGTACTACCTGCATTTTTCCATGATAAAAGGCATGATTGGAGAAATGGATCAATTCCTCAAACTTGGAACGGTAATGATACTGAAGCATCCGCACAGGATATATCCGTTTAGCTAGGTTAAGCAAGCTTTTTGACTCTTCCATTTCAAAATCCATTTCATCTTCGTCTTCATCATACAAAGAAACGCGAAACTGTTCGAATGGCTGCAACTGCTTTTCATCCCCTGCGATTACTATTTGCTTTCCACGATATACAGCTGGCAATCCACTTTCTACAGTACACTGTGATGCCTCATCGAAGATGACTAAATCAAACAAACCCTGGCTTAAAGGGAACATAGCAGAAACGGTTTCAGGCGAAGCCAACCACACAGGGAGGAGCTCTAATAATCCTTTCTCAGCAAAGTGTTTGACTAATCGACGCACAGGCCAAATCTGACGTTGCTTTCCTGTTTGATGCCGTAGCTCTCGAAAAGCTTTTACATGACTTTGCAATGATTGGTTAATATTCATAACCATGCGTTCTTGAAGAACCTGTAAGGCTAACTTCTTTTTTTCAAGCAGAAGTTTACCGAATTCTTCCCGAATCTGCTGATACTCACCCGTTGATACGTTACTTAGATATGGATGTTTCCGTTCAATTTCATCAATCCAAAATAGATAAAAGGATTGTTTGACGGCATCCACCCACTTTTCAGAAAGCTCTCCTTCCTGGCCCATCTCCTTCTGTTTTAACCTATTGATGAGCTTTTGCACAGTGGGAGTAGCCTCAAAGTAACAGCGATCCATGGCTTTGAGATCGTCGAAATCACGTGAAATCGCTTCGCGGATCTGTAACAGCGTACGCTGTGGAATTTTCCCTTCAGCTAATTCTTTTTGTATCTGTTTAAAAAAATCATCGTCTAAAATCTCTTCTAAGAAGCGGATATGTTGTTTTAGGGATTGGGTGATCTGAGCAATTTCATACATTAAACGCAAGCTTTCTTGAATGCGGGGCCATTCTGTAGAAGAAATCCCTTTAAACTTCTGCCCATTTAATAATTCTTCAATCACGCTTTTCCCTGTAAAGGAGGTCCACCACCACAGCCGCAACTTTTGTAATGTCTTCTTTTCTTTTGGATCTAAATCATCGTAAATTTTAGCTAAGCGATCACTGTTTAACCATAGGTAAGCAGGAGTGATTTTCTCATGATCCAATTGGTTAAGTTTTCGGATTGCAACATCTGCTTTTTCTAAAGCAAGTTCCAATTGCTCAACCAGATGAGTCTGATCTCTTAGCTCGAGATTAGCTAGGGATTTTCTTCTTCTTAGGATGTACGCTTCTTTACCAAAACGTTGCTGATAAGTACCATACCTCGAGATCGTCGAGAGCATATCATCTAACTCATCTCGATGCACACTTTTCGATAAGTCGGAGACCATGATGGTTTGAACGACATCATCTTGTTTCTTAGCTCGCCCATATAGTTCATATGCGCTAAACCCACATGATTGCCGTTCATGCAACCCTTTACAAATGGCATTGAGCTTCTGCTCACGCTCTTCTATTCGCTTGCACAAATGGCGCAAGGAGGATTCTTTTCCTTGGATTTGAGTAACTGTTTCGGGAATGAGCTTATTGATTTTTTGATATAATCCGCTCCGGTCCTGTTTTTCGTCATGAATTAAGGCCACATAGGAAGTCAAATCGATACTATCTAACCGTTGGTATACAACATCCAAAGCTGCTCTCTTCTGACAGACGACAAGCACTTTTTTCCCATTGGCTAACGCATCAGTAATTAAGTTTACAATGACTTGAGATTTACCCGTTCCCGGAGGACCATGCACCACTAATCCTTTTGTGGTACGCGCTGTATGAAGAATCGTTTCTTGAGAAAAATCCGTTGGCAAGATAAAGAATTGTTCTTCTTCTTTTGCTGGTTGAATCTCTTGAACCTCAATCAGCTCCTCCCGTTGGGAATCCGGCATAGGATCGTAGGTATGATCTTCATTAAAATGAATGAGCTCTTGTATAAAGGGTAATGGTTGTTTTGTCGATAAGGCGATTAATTCATCATAATCCCGGATCAACGACGAATTACCTTGTGGGAAGCTACCTAATATTGCATAAGGTTCAATCTTGAGTGGCTGATCTTGAGGAAGGGTTTCCCTGCGATACGTTTGAAGTGGTTTTAATCCTTCTTCTGCACAGGTTACGTTGATGTTATACTGACTTAACCATTCTGCCCATGAGGACAAGTTTGCTTTATCGATCATCTTCCACTGCGCACTATCCTCAAACATACTCTCTTCAAACGTAGCTTGATGAAAACGTCTGAGTCCTAAAAAGAGTGTGCGATTTAATTGTGGCTCAGAATCTGGAAAAGAGTGCAATTCCCAATATAAATTACTTCGATCCTTTCGTTCTAAGCGAACCGGATATAAATACAATGGGGCTTGAATAAAAGAACCATCCCTTAAGTTACCTGATAAGAAAGGATAGCCTATGTATAAATCATACAATCCCGTTTCATCTTCGATTGCCTTCATATTGCGATAAAGATGGGTTAAGCTATGTGCTACAGTTTGTAACTGTTTTTCAGTCAAAGATGAGTGAGTAAGCACCATTTTCTTTTTACCAGTCATCACTTGATCTAAAATCTGTTTTGACCGTGGTGCGTTCTCTTGGTCTAACGCCGTTAGGTCGAAGACCCATTTACTTTGTAGCCTAAGTAGCCGTAGGGAACGATTTCTCCGGCTCAGATCACTTAATCGATCCTTCAGGCGAATTAGCTTTTGTTCCATCTTATCCCCTCCGATCTTTATGGTTGCTCGTGTATTTGGTTTTGAACGGGTTTTTAACCAGCTCTCACCACTTCATACCCAATGACAACAAATCTGATTATTTGCGGATTAAATCTATTCATGGATATACAATTACGAATAGCAAAGCAGAGCATTTCATGATTTTGTATATGATTGTTTCTCTTTACAATATAATATTTCACTAATAATAAGTAAACGAACGAATAGGCTAAATGTTAAAAACAAGTAACAAAGGTATTCTATTCAACATCCAGTGTTGTGGCATAGTGGGAAGAAATCGGCAATCCGTTTCAACCATCGACTGGAACCGAGGCGTACTTGCATGAGGTGAATAATGCCGCGCTCCAGCAAGGATTGCAAGCTAATTGTCGTTTAAGATCGTTGGTCGATTTTATGGTTCCATCTTGAGATGCAAAGCCAAATCGACACAAAAAATGAAGTGCCTGACTGTAGTCAGTTTGCACTTCATTTTCTTAGTTACAACAAGTTCTCCAAAGTTCTATCATTCAAAGCAAACGACCTAAAGATGAATGTCAAACCTCCTTGGTTAACGATTTGTATTCACAAAACGCCGCAAATAAATAGTTTCATTATAAACATATCGGTTTGTATGCCAACGCTTTCTCCACTATTTCTTTCGGAGTGAGACCATCGTCACTCCTGTTGCCCTTAAACTTTTCGTCCGGGTAAAAAATCAGGTTTGAAGCATTGGGCATAGGTACATGAATATCAAAGAGTTCCATATAATAGTGCGTTTCAATTCCATATGTTTCAACATCCATAGCCCTGGTGACTATTTCAATCAACTCTTCTGTCGTGATATCCTCCACTTTACTTGGAACAGGTAATGAAGCAAGATCAACAAACGTTTCTAAATCCATGGCTTCCTGATGCATAAAGTCAACATCGATATAATCTTTTCCTGTTAGTTGGTTAAACTCTTCTATCTCTTTATCAACAGGTTGTTTCGTTTCCAACAAATGGATAATCCGTTGAACTTTTGATCTGATGACGCTTTTCCACTCTGGAGATATTGGTTTCAACTCCAACTCTTTTCGAAGTTTCAATAACATTCCTCCCGCATGCCAAGCAACACTTAATCACTGCTTTACAACCAATAAAAGAATAACATATTGTAATATTCAAATGACCCCAAGGAGGCATGCATCATGAAAGATGATTTGTTTAACGAAACCGTTGATGTGAGGTATGATTTTTGGAAAAAGATCGGAAAAATAGATCCAGATGTGTTGACCCACCTCATCAATCCAGCTTTTAGAGGTGGGCCTAGATGGCCGGCATTGAGACAAGCTTTTGTGAAAATAGAGACTCCGAATTCCGTCATTTTGGCAAGTGACGGCTTGTCTGATCCGTTTGATGATGTTGAGGAACCCAACCAAGGATTTTCATTGGAGTGTTACCTTGAATCAGACGATCCTGCCCTTCGTAAAAACATTGCTGAACTCGATCAAACATGGCAATTTCAGTTGCTATACGAAGTTGCTCAAAACTTTGCTCATCATGGAGGCGTAAAAGAGTTATTGGAGCATCATGGTGTTTTGTCGATGGAGTTTTCGTATATTGATGTACCAGAACCTTTCAATGAGGAAGGCCGCGTAGGTGTCTTGCTCGGTCTTGAATCTGAGCAAATTCCAACCAGTATCATCGGTCCAGCCAGTGATATACGTTTGGTAAGCATCAAAATACTCACCTCACAAGAGCTGCAATACATATTGCAAAATGGTGCCGCTGGAAGAAAAAAATTAGCTGAGTTATTTCGTGAACAAGGATCTCATCATCTGTCTACGCTTAATAGAAATCCCGTAGTATAAGAAAGTTACTATGGTAAATAGCAAATAGAAAATGCCAGGACTATTAGGGCGTGTCTGATGAATAGGACAGCGGCTCCAAAACCATTTTCTCATTCGCTTCACGCATGGCGAGGCGCTCCTCAAGAAAAGGTTTTTTCGCCGCTTCTTCCCCAACAACTTAATTTGCCAGACACACCCTAGTGATTGGCTCTGGCATTTTCTTTTCCATGGATGATGCCTTTAATTTTTTGTTGTTGATACCCAATAATGATCACGCGAGCTGACCCCGATTGAAGTAGAACAGCGGCTCTCATTCGCTTCACGCGTACGAGGCTCACCTGGAAAAGGTCTCTCCGCCGCATCTACCCAGTTAAAAAATGCTATCAGAGACGTAGTAAATTTTCTGCGTATTTTGCTTATTCAGCGGGTCTGTAACGATCGTAAAATAAACGTTCCCGTTCTTTGTCTGTACACCCTCGATTTCATGAGTTCCTACATTGGTAATTTTCACAAGGGTTTTGTATGCTCCCGTGTTTGACATCATGGCGATTTGCGGAGTTTGGCCTTCTGCGCCACCTGACGTATAAATCTCCGTATTACTGAGCATATCAACGCCTTGGAAAGAACCGTTCGGTCTGACTATGCCACTACCCGACTGCGTAAAGCTACCAACACAGGCGCTCTTCGCCTCCGCACTATTCATCTGTACCTGTTTATTACTGTCAAGAAGCCGGTTTAATGCCACTGTGTCATAAATAGACCAAGTTACAGTTCCTTGTTTGGTTTGGACTCGGAAAATCGTGTAGTTACTATTGCCACCGCCATCGACACGGTACGTATCACCTAGTCTTTTACCATCCTTATTGGCGTAATTCATATAAGTAAACCGATGAAGATCGGTATAATTGTATTTCGCGCCAGGTGAGTATTGCAGTCTTGCCACTTGGAGGGACCAGTAATACGATGTTGAAGGATCTGCTTTCGAACTGAAATAAAAATAATTTTTACCATTGTATGTGTACATGTCTAATGTTTGGCAATGACCCGCATTGGTGACAGTCATTTCATCAACATATGTAGCGTCTTGACCATTAATGAGCAATCTTGAAAGATAGCATGTTCCCCCAGACCGTTGTGTAACGTAAATATACTTGGAAGCGATATAAGCTTTTTGAACAGCCACATTATGCTTAAGCCCTTTGAGGTTGTATGCAAGTGTTGCCGACGCATTAACCGTCTTCCCTGGAGTGGCCGCAAATGCAGGCAAAGCAGTCACCATCGAAATAAGCATCGCGAGAATAACGGAGGTGAATAATTTCAACTGACTTTTCACTCGGAATTGAAACATGAGCAAAACCTCCATCAAAATTGTTAGTATCATGGATTCATCTCACTGAACTCCCCACGGAAACTGACCCATAAAGTTATTCTCATGACGAATCTTTTAATTAAATCATAACAGAACACTCCCTATGTCGACAAATTTTTTAAAAAAATCTAACTACATAAGCCATCCGCCTACTCCTCATCCTATAAACAACACTTTGCACATGTTACAATCTTTTTGGCATTATCATCATTGATCTTTATTTTTTAAAAATAGGTGGGTAACATGAGAAAGCATTTTAAAGGATTTTGGCTACCATGCGATCAATATACCAATCCCATTTCGGTGACGGATGAAATGATTGCTCAGGCAGAAAAAAAGTTGAATTTCAAACTTCCCCGTTCTTACATAGAACTAATCAAAACCAAAAATGGTTCAACTCTTGCTTTTCAACAACAGTTCCAACCTCTTGGGCCAAGAATCATATTGCAATCGAAAAAATCCGTGGCCTTGGAGGAGAGGAAGGCATTGATTCCGAAGATGTCCGAAGCATTGATGAAGATTGGGGTTATCCCATTCATCTAGGATTTGTAATATGTGATTGTCCATCAGCTGGTCATGATGCCGTCATGTTAGATTATAGTCAATGCGGAAGAAATGGTGAGCCCCGAGTCATCCATGTTGATGTAGAAAATCCCGATCATCCTAAGGTTACGATCCTCTCAAAGGATTTCATAACCTTCATCAATGGATTAGTTAATTGTCAAGAATTTGAAGACTGAAAAAAGCGCCTTATTAAAGGCGCTGAGGCTGCTGACAAACTGCCTTGAAAGGCAGGGTCAGCAGCCTTTTTTGTCGAATCAATAAAAAACAATCTATAAGGAGTTTTTTCTATGTTTAG
>NZ_PVTZ01000025.1 GCF_003003125.1 Laceyella sediminis
TAGGGTCCGAAGACCCCCGCACGACTTGCATGTATTAGGCATGCCGCCAGCGTTCATCCTGAGCCAGGATCAAACTCTCCGTTAAAGGTTTCACATCGAAGTGTGAAACTGAGGTTTGAGTCTATGCTCGAAGTTGATACTCCGCCGAGCAAAGCTCGCGGAGTTGTGAAACACTAAACACTAAAGTGTTAAGTGTTTCATCGAATTGACAGGTCACGTTGTCACTCTTTAGTTTTCAAGGAACACTTTGTTTTATTTCGCACCGCTCGCTCGCGGCGACAAATACGATCTTACTAAATGATTGCATTCAAGTCAACACATAAACCCTTATTTCATCTATTCAGATTATTTCACTTCTTTATCCTGCGGGAATGACGAGATGTTAAGAAGCTTTGGAACAAGAGCACCGAATGAAGGGAGGAGGCGGGCAACAGTATGAATAAGATTAACTGTGCCCGCTTTTACTACCTTCAAATTTTCATAACTCCCCCGGTGCTGGCGGAGGTAACCAGTTTGGAATAACGAGCAAGATACCCCGTTTTCACCTTTGGCTCAAAACCGGACCACTTGGCTCGTCTTCGTTCAAGCTCTTCTGGAGACAACCGCACTTCCAATTTCTTTTGTTCGATGTCAATCACTACAATATCTCCGTCTTCAATGAAGGCAATGGGGCCTCCTTCCGCAGCTTCAGGGGAAACATGGCCAACGCAAATCCCTCGAGTTGCCCCCGAAAAGCGCCCATCTGTCACCAAGGCCACTTTCGTTCCCAAGCCCATCCCCACAATTTGAGATGTTGGCGCCAACATTTCGGGCATGCCCGGCCCGCCTTTGGGGCCTTCATATCGGATGACGACAACATGTCCTGCTTGCACTTTTCCTGAAGCAATACCTTGCAAAGCTTCATCTTGGGAGTCAAAGACAATGGCTGGCCCCTCATGGCGGGTAATGCCGTTTTGAACGGCGCCTGATTTGATCACAGCGCCATCGGGAGCCAAATTGCCAAACAGGATCGACAAGCCACCTGTTTGCGAGTAGGCATCCGGCAATGGCCGAATCACATCTTGATCCAAGATATCCGCTCCCAAGATATTCTCGCCCAAGGTTTTGCCCGTGACAGTGATCTGATCCAAGTGCAAGGCTCCCTCTTTTTTACTAAGCTCGTTCAAAATGGCGGAGACGCCGCCTGCCCGATGCACGTCTTCAATGTGATAATCGGAAGCGGGGCTAACTTTGCACAAATGCGGCACTTTTTGGGCCAACTGGTTGATCCGCTCCAATGAATAGTCTAATCCCGCCTCATGAGCAATAGCCAACGTATGCAAAACCGTATTGGAAGAGCCTCCCATGGCCATATCCAAGGCGAACGCGTTGTCAATGGCTTTCTCGGTCACAATGTCACGCGGCTTCAAATCCAACTCGATCAATCGCAAAAGTTGTTTCGCTGCTTGCTTGACCAGCTCTTTTCTCTCTTCGCTCACAGCCAGGATGGTTCCATTGCCCGGGAGAGCCAAACCGATTGCCTCCAGCAGGCAGTTCATGGAATTGGCGGTGAACATCCCTGAACAAGAACCGCATGTTGGACAGCCATACCGTTCCAATTCCTCCAGGTTGGCTTGGTTAATCTTGCCCGCTTGGTAAGCGCCGACCCCTTCAAACACGGAAGCCAAAGAAATGGAGCGACCGTCACTTGTTTTCCCCGCTTTCATGGGACCGCCGGACACGATGATGGTGGGGATATTCACTCGCAAAGCCGCCATCATCATGCCCGGAGTGATTTTGTCACAGTTGGGAATGCAGATCAAACCGTCAAACGCATGGGCTGACACCACCGTTTCTATGGAATCGGCGATAATCTCTCGGCTGGGAAGGGAATAGCGCATGCCGATGTGTCCCATGGCAATCCCATCATCCACCCCGATCGTGTTAAATTCAAACGGTACGCCGCCCGCTTCACGCACCGCTTCTTTCACCAATTCGCCAAACGCTTGCAGATGAACGTGTCCGGGAATAATGTCAATATATGAATTGGCGATGGCGATGAACGGTTTATCCCAATCGGACTCATCTCGAATTTGTCCAGTCGCCCGCAACAAGCTGCGATGCGGAGCGCGGTCAAACCCTCGTTTGATCGTGTCGCTTCTCATTTTTCTCACACGGCATCCCTCCTGGCCAGTCAAATCAACAGATGAAATAAGTTCGGATCCTTATTGATTTCCATATAATCCACCTGATTTCGCTCCATTCGTTCAATCAACAGTGGATATTCATTCCTCTCCTTCAACTCAATTCCCACCAGAGCGGGGCCGCTATCACGGTTGTTTTTCTTGATATATTCAAATCGGGTGATGTCCGCCTGCTCCGTCAAAGTCCCATTGATAAATTCCCGCAAAGCGCCGGCCCGTTGCGGGAAATTAATAATGAAATAATGCTTCAATCCTTCATAAATCAACGATCTTTCCTTAATCTCAGACATACGGTCAATATCGTTGTTCCCGCCGCTGATCACACAGACCACGTTTTTGCCCTTGAGCTCGTTCCGATAAAAATCGAGGGCAGCCAAAGCCAACGCTCCTGCAGGTTCTACAACGATCGCATTCTCATTGTACAATTGCAGGATGGTAGAACAAACTTTCCCTTCTGGCACCAGTACCACGTCGTCCAGCACTTGTTTGCAAATCTCCAGTGTCAGCGTGCCCACTTGTTGCACTGCCGCACCATCAACAAATTTATCCAGTTCGCGCAACATGACTCTTTCGTTTTGGCGCAATGACGCATGCATCGCCGGGGCGCCGGCGGGCTCCACACCAATGATTTTGGTCATAGGACTGACCTTTTTTAGGTAGGTGCCCAAACCGGCGGCTAATCCTCCTCCGCCAATGCCGACAAACAAGTAATCAATGGAACCGGGAAACTGTTCAATGATCTCTAATCCCACAGTTCCTTGCCCAGCGATCACATCCGGGTCATCAAAAGGATGCACAAACAGCTTCCGTTCTCGCTCACACACTCGCATCGCCTCAGCGAACGAAGCGTCAAACGTATCTCCGGTCAAGACGATCTCCACATATGGACCGCCAAAACGCGCAACCTGGTTCACCTTTTGATTGGGCGTAGTGGTGGGCATGAATATTTTTCCTTGCACCTGCAACATGCGACAAGAGTAGGCAACCCCCTGCGCATGATTGCCAGCGCTCGCGCATACGACCCCGCGATCCAATTCATCTCTTGAACGGCGGCTTAAAAAGTGATAAGCCCCTCTGAGTTTAAAAGAACGAACAACCTGCAAGTCTTCACGTTTGAGATAAAGCTGACATTGATGCCGATCGGATAATAGCGCGTCATACTCCAGTGGCGTTTGTCTGACGACGTCCTTGAGCGCGCTCCGGGCACTCACCACATCGCCCGGGCCGACGGCCTCTTTTACATTGATCATCTCCGCACCGACCTCCGCATCCAGCCCTCTACTTCGCTTATTTCTGCATCCAACTCATCATTTGACGCAATTTGGCCCCCACTTCTTCAATCTGATGATTGGCCTCTTGCTGCTTGATCGCGTTGTAAGAAGGACGCCCTGCCTGATTTTCGAGAATCCATTTTTTCGCGAATTCCCCTTGTTGAATTTCACGCAACACTTGGCGCATCTCCTCTTTGGTCGCATCAGTGACAATGCGGTTCCCGGTCATGTAATCCCCAAATTCGGCTGTATCGGAGATGGAATAGCGCATCCGGGAAAGACCTCCTTCGTACATCAAATCTACGATCAATTTCAATTCGTGCAGACATTCAAAGTAGGCAATCTCTGGACTGTATCCGGCCTCCACCAACGTTTCAAATCCTGCTTTGACCAGGGCCGTCATGCCTCCGCACAAAACAGCTTGCTCACCGAACAGATCTGTTTCCGTCTCTTCGCGGAAAGTTGTTTCAAATACCCCCGCTTTGGTACAACCCAATCCTTTGGCATAAGCAAGTGCCACCTGTTTGGCTTGGCCCGTCGCATCCTGATGAACCGCTAGCAACCCCGGCACACCACCGCCTTGTTTAAATACGCGACGCACCAAGTGACCAGGGCTCTTGGGTGCCACCATGGCCACGTCCACATCTTCAGGAGGGACAATTTGGCCGAAGTGAACATTAAACCCGTGTGAAAACAGCAGCATGTTGCCGGCAGTCAATCCAGGCGCCACCTCTTCCTGGTACACCTTGGCTTGGTATTCATCAGGCAACAAAAGTTGGATCACATCGGCGCGGGCGCTCGCTTCTTTAACCGTCAGCACTTCAAATCCGTCAGCCTCCGCTTGTTGCCATGATTTGCCGGGTCTCAACCCAATCACCACGTTTACGCCGGAATCCCGCAAGTTTTGCGCTTGAGCGTGGCCTTGGGACCCATAGCCGATCACCGCCACCGTCTTGTTTGCCAAAACGCTTAAATCCGCATGATTGTCATAATACATATGCATGTTATCCGTCTCCCTTTTTCGATATTTGATGTGAAAGTGAGATTTAATGGCTTTCGCCAGACAATTTCTGAACAGCGATGACATCAATTTGCTTGCTTAACTGCCTAATCATTTGCTCCAATTTGAAAGTGTCACAATCCATGGTGATCGTCATGGTAGAAAAATCGGATCGCTCCTCTTTTTCCACCAGCAGGTGTTCTATGTCGATGCCCCTGCGCACATACATCCCCACAACTCTCGCCAATGCGCTAGACTTGGGATTCACCCTCAGCTTGATTGTCTGCTTCATCCTTCCCACCTTCCCAAAATCATCTCATTGTTGCCTTTGCCCGGAGGCACCATCGGAAACACACTTTCCTCTTCTTCTACTTGGAAGTCAACCACGATCGGACCAGGATAACGCAACGCTTCGTCAATGGCGCGTTCCGCTTCTTCCTTGGTGGTTGCGCGTATCCCTTTCACATGGAACGCTTCCGCCACTTTCACAAAATCTGGCGAACTAAGCCGCGATTCTGAATAACGCCCATCGTAGAATATCTCCTGCCATTGCCGCACCATCCCCAAGAAATGATTGTTGATGACAAAAATCTTCACGGGGATGTTCATTTCCGCGATCGTTTGCAGTTCCTGTATATTCATTTGGAATGAAGCGTCCCCGGCGATGCAAACGACGGTCGCATCCGGTTTGGCTAACTGCGCCCCCATGGCCGCCGGAAAGCCAAATCCCATCGTACCCAAACCACCTGATGTGATAAAACTGCGCGGTTGGCATACCCGGTAAAAATGCGCCGCCCACATCTGGTGTTGCCCTACTTCAGTCGTGACGATCGCTTTGCCCTCCGTCACCTTGCTCAAATAATCGATAACAAATTGTGGTTTCAACTCCCCGTCCGGACGTTGCTCATAGGTTAAAGGAAACGCTTGTGCCCTGTTTGTTGTTTGGTTAACCCACGCATCGCTGTCTGGTCGGGGGGCTTGATCCAACAGTCGCAGTAACGCCTTTCGCACATCACATACCAGCGGATAATCAATTGCTACATTTTTGCCGATCTCCGCGGGGTCAATGTCGATGTGCACCTTCTTTGAATGGGGAGAGAATCGTTCCAGCTTGCCTGTGACTCGATCATCAAAGCGCACACCACAGGCGATCAACAAGTCACATTCATAAGCAGCCATGTTGGCGGCATAGGTTCCATGCATGCCCAGCATTCCCAAAAACAACGGATCATCTGGTTCAAACGCCCCCAAGCCCATCAGCGTCGTGACGACGGGAATGTTGGCCTGTTTGGCAAAATTCCTCAACTCCCTTGACGCTTCAGCGTGAATGATGCCACCACCGATATATAAAAGGGGGCGCCGAGCTTGGGCAATCGCAGTGGCGATCTTGGCAATTTGCTCTGGATCGGGTTCTTCCGCGACACGATAGCCGGGCAAAGAGATTCGGTCTGGATACTGACATTCAGCCTCCGCATTAGACACATCTTTCGGTATGTCAATCAAAACGGGCCCGGGCCGACCTGAACCAGCTACATGATAAGCCTCTTGGATAATCTTTGGAATCTCGGCTGGATCATGCACTTGGTAACTGTATTTGGTTACAGGCAACGTGATTCCCAGCACATCGGCTTCTTGAAAAGCATCCGTTCCCAACATAGAAGTGGCCACCTGACCCGTAAAGATGACAATAGGGACAGAATCCATATAAGCGTCGGCAATGCCGGTTACCAAGTTGGTTGCACCTGGCCCCGAGGTGACCATCACCGTTCCCACCTTCCCCGTCGCGCGGGCATATCCTTCGGCAGCATGGATAGCCGCCTGTTCATGTCGCGTCGACACATGATGGATCCCACTGTTGTACAGCGCGTCGTAGATCGGCAATATCGCCCCACCAGGATAACCAAAAATCGTGTCGACACCTAAGCGTTTCAAACACTGGACAACCATCCTGGCGCCAGACATTTTTTCAATCTTCTGACTAACTCCAGTGTTCATACTGTTTCACAACCTTTCCTCACAATGGTTTACCCAACATTCGCTCCTCAACAAGAAACGCCTACAAGTCGATTTGTTTGGTTGAAGGCATGGTTGGGAGGCCTCCTAAGCGATTGCCATCCCATGAGTCAGTACAAAAAAGCCCCAGCCATCAAACAAACGTTTCTCTTCCTTTCAAACGTTTGATTTGACGCTGAGGCGAGAAACACTCGCGGTACCACTCAGCTTCTCTACTTTTCTCACGAAAAGCAGACTCACCAAGTCCTTTTGCAGGACCTTAGTTTGCTAACGGAAACCAGCCGTTGCCTTCTACTTGAGAATGCTTCCTCTTTGAAAGGCAAAACTCAGAGGTGATGCGTGAAATGGGATGACGCCCATCTTCTCAGCCATGAGATGGTTCTCTGTACCGTCAGTGCCCACTTCCGCTTGTCCTCTTCACCGTAGTTGAGTGATAAAGTTGTGTTGTTATTTTCTAAAAATTCAATCTTAAAACACTTAAACGTCTTCCTTCCTGTCAGCTGGTTAAAGCCACCGGTAAACCATTTTGTAAGGGTGTGAGTTTGCGGTAATGTGAAATGATTGCTTTGTCAAGTTATTAAAAATGATTATAGTAACCTCTATTCATCTTGTCAACAACTATTGTAGTTTTATAATGAATAAAATGAATAATGATATGTTTAAAATAAGTTTGCGAACATTTTCTTGCATAAGTCTACTGCTTCATTTTTTACTTGCATAAGGATTCGAACTCCTGCCAAAAACAAAGTGTTAATAGGTATGATCTCTGTTGTTATCAGTAGTATATCAGAATCGCCTGTAAATGCAACCGAGTAAATGAATTTTCTTTAATTTGTTTTGCAAAAAGAGTGATGTACCCCCTCACTCTGCCCTTATTCAGCAAAAAACCCCCACTTCATTTTGAAGTGGGGGTTGGTGGCCTGGCAACGACCTACTCTCCCAGGGCTTAAGCCCAAGTACCATCGGCGCTGGAGGGCTTAACTTCCGTGTTCGGTATGGGAACGGGTGGGTCCCCTCCGCCATCATCACCAGACGTTATGTTGTTATTCAAGGTGTGAACCACACCCTGAAAATTAGAATGGAATAAAGCGTGTTGCAAGATGAAGAGATGAAGTAGGATAAGCCCTCGACCGATTCGTATCCGTCAGCTAAACGCATTGCTGCGCTTACACCTCGGACCGATCAACCTCGTCATCTACAAGGGGTCTTACTTCCACAGGGGAATGGGAAATCTCATCTTGAGGGGGGCTTCGCGCTTAGATGCTTTCA
>NZ_PVTZ01000026.1 GCF_003003125.1 Laceyella sediminis
TAGGGTCCGAAGACCCCCGCACGACTTGCATGTATTAGGCATGCCGCCAGCGTTCATCCTGAGCCAGGATCAAACTCTCCGTTAAAGGTTTCACACCGAAGTGTGAAACTGAGGTTTGAGTCTAAACTCAATGAATTAACAGGTCATGTTGTCACTCTTTAGTTTTCAAGGAACGCTTCATTTTATTTTGTACCGCTCTTGCGGCGACAAATATGATCTTACCACCTTTCTATGCATAATGTCAACACTTTAATTTACTTTTTAATTAAAACCGTGCCTTTCACCTTGATTCATCCGCACTCAGCTAGCCCTCTAATGTCCTTCCTCGACTGATTCACATCCCTTCGAATCCAAAAGCGGGTTGACTTGCCAACCCGCTTACGTCTTCCCCTTTTTGATTTCGTCGGCGCCCAACGATGACCAAGTGAGCCTCTGCAACCAATGACAATGAGGTTATTATCCATCCAAAAACAACATCCACCGCTTCCTTGCCCACTTCAAGCATCCATCTTTTCCGTAAATGTAAATTTGGCCCACGGCTTCAAATAATCCAGTAAAAACACCTCTTCAGGGACGATCCGGCCAATCACATTGGTTTTGCCAGAATTATGCATGGGCTTCAAGGCAATTTGCAATTCGCCCTTATATTGTCCGTACAGCTCATTATCAATCAGGAGATCTCCCCGCTCCATGTCCACTGTGCGATGGGGTGGAAAGGAATATGCCTTGTATTTGATGCGGGAGGCCGTCGAACGAATCATGTACTCTGACACATCCCCACGATAGATATGGCATCCTTCCAACACGATTTTCCGCTCTAACGGACTGGCCTCATCAGCCAATTCCACTGTGAACGACGGCAAGTCGGGATTGATACGCCCCATCGCCCGCAATTCAGCTTCAGTTGCGTAAGCATCGCCGATAATCACATCATCAATTAACCCTGTCGCAAACAAATGCTTGGCTTGCACATGAAGCGGCAAATCGCGGTGCATTTCCAACGTACACAAACCTTCTGTCACCGGCCAAGGCCCAAACGACGCATTAGGAGAAGTGATAAACGCAGCAGTGCGTATCCCGCGCTCCTTAAACATACGGCTACACTGGACAAAATGCGCATAGGACAATCCCGTGTAGCGATGCGGATAAAAATTGTGGCATCCCATTAATCGGCTGACATTGGGTTGGTGACTCAAAATGTTTTCCAAATACTTGGTGGCGTTGCTCATGTTCAGTTCGATCTTCAACCCATGCGGATTATGCGTCATCACCGATTCTTCCAGCCCACCAAAACCGATGTCCAGGCGCACCCCATCCACTCCGATCTCATGGAAAAAAGACAAATCCTCATACGAAGCGCCAAATGCCCGAAACACACTGGGGGCCACATCGGCGATCACCTCCATGCCCAAGTATTTGGCACATGCAGTCAGTTCAGCGAACTGCTTTTTCAATTGTGTCGGCCCAGCCTCCACCGATAGCAGGCAAGTGAACACCCGCCTGCAACCGTATTGCGCGGCCATCCGCAAATATGCCTGATCCCGTTCCGTGGTGGAATGTTCTGGGTAAATGGAAATCCCCCATCTTTTCACGCAGGAACCCTCCCTTATTTGGCCGCTTAGGGTGTTTTCAGCTTCTTCACCAACCGAATCAAGCGTTCAATCAGCTTTTGTTCACTCATCGCCGTCATCAGATGATCTTGAGCATGGATCATCAGCAACGTTTTCTCCCCAGCCGTCCCGTTCAATTCAGCTTGAATCAGCTTGGTTTGTGCTTTGTGCGCTTCGTTCAACTCTTCCTCCGCCCGCTTGGCTAGCTCTTCCGCCTTGGCGAAATCAAACGCCTCTGCAGCATCCAACGCTTCATAAGCGATGGCACGCGCATTTCCCGCATGCAAGATGATTTCATACAACTCTTGTTCATGATTCATGCTCTCCACTCCTGTCCCTAATTGTATCGCCGGATCAGCTCCAGCACTTTGGGGGCGCCAAGGGGAGTATAACCGAGTGGCGGAATCAATGCCACCGGTTTTCCCAATCGTTTACCGATCTCCTCAAATTGGGCCAAACGATGCTTCACTTGCGGCGCGACCAAGCCCAGGTCATGCCGAGCCAGTTCATCTTCAAATTCGTGCGTTCCGACGGCCTTGATTTCCAAAGGAAACCCTTCTTGGTCGGCCAATGCCTTGACCGCATTGACCACAATCGCACTTGACATTCCACCCGAGCAAACCATCACCACGCGCATATCCATTCCCCCCTGATCTTTCTGCCTGGTCATGCAGTGACGTTCCCATACTGCCAACATTATTATAACAATATTCACACATGGACAATGCAACCATTTATGAGATATATTTCAGATAGGAAGATCATTATACAGAATGTTCAAAATATATTTTCACAAGGAGGCGCCTATGCAACTCTTTCTTCAATGGATTGAGACTCGGTTAATGCCGCCAATGGCCCGCATTTCCGAAATGCGCCATATCCGAGCGGTGCGCGACGGAATCATCGCGACCCTGCCTTTAATCATCGTCGGTTGCTTTTTCATTATCATCGCCAATCCCCCTGTCGAATCTTGGGCTAAAGCAGTGGAGCCGTATAAAGAACTGATTGTTGTACCCTTTCGTCTTACGTTGGGGCTAATGGCACTTTACGCCTCTTTCGGAATGGGCCACAGCTTGGCCAGATCGTACCAATTGGACGGCGTTTCCGGTGGGTTGCTGACCATGGCTACGTTTATTATGGCGACGGTTCCGGTCAATCTCGACGACAAATTACCCGCAGACCAAGCACTTGGATGGCTGTTGCCATTGCAATATATGGGCGGAGCCGGATTGTTCATGTCGATCATCGCCATGCTCATCGCGGTGGAAACAATGCGCATCCTCAAACAAAGAAAATGGGTCATCCACATGCCCGAATCCGTGCCTCGTTCGGTTGCGCGGTCATTTGAAGCGCTGATTCCAGCCACAGCGATTGTTCTGTTCATGTGGACGATCAGGGTGTTGCTTGACATTGATCTACACGCTTTGTTACAAAGCCTCTTTCAACCGTTGGCGATATTCGCCGGAAACACGTTTTTGGGCGCGATGGTTCCGGTCCTCTTCATCATGTTGCTCTGGGCGGCTGGCATACATGGCGATGCCGTAGTCGGGTCCATTTTCCATCCGATTTGGTTCGCTTTGCTTGACCAAAATGCCGCCGCGGCAGTAGCTGGCAAAGAATTGCCCAGCCTGATTGTGGAACCATTCTTCCAATGGTTTGTTTTGATCGGTGGTTCCGGCGCCACTCTGTCCTTATGCGTGCTTATGCTTTTTTCTAAATCTTCCTATCTCAAACAAGTGGGCCGTTTTTCCATCGTGCCGGGCATCTTTAACATCAATGAACCCATCATTTTCGGCGTGCCCATGGTAATGAATCCAATGATGTTCATCCCGTTCATCCTCGCGCCTTTGGCTTGCACCGCAGTGACATATGCCGTATTCTCTATCGGCTTGATCGATAAAATCTCCTTATTGGTGCCATGGACGCTTCCCGGCCCAATCGGTGCATACTTAGCTACAGGCGGGAGTTGGGAAGCCGTATGCCTCCACTTGTTCAACTTGGTATTGACAGGGGTCATTTATTGGCCGTTTTTTAAAGCCTATGAGCGCAAACTCCTCGCCGAGGAACAGGCGCAATCGGCCTGAAAAAAAGTAAAAACCCTGCGCCGCTTGACCGGCCCAGGGTTTTTGTTTATTCCTTTGTCCAGGCAGCCACTTTCTCAGGATGCGCTTTGATCCATGCCTCCGCAGCTTCATCTGGCGTCTTTCCTTTACGGATGTCGAGCATAACCGATTCCATGTCCTCTTTGGTCCAAGCAAACCGATCCAATATACGGTACACTTCTGGCATGTCTTCTTTCAAACCTTTGCGGGCGATGGTGTGGATCTGCTCTTCCTCACCATAAATTCCCTTGGGATCTTTGAGGATCTTCAGATCATATTTGGCAAAGATCCAGTGCGGTTGCCAACCGACGACAACAATCGGTTTTTTCTGTTCGATCGCTTTGGCGAGCGAAGCCGTCATCGTCGCATCTGATCCGCTGACCAAGCTGTAGTCCAATCCATACTGCTTGAGCGCTTTTTCCGTGTTTTGCATGATGCCAGCGCCGGGATCGATTCCGATGATTTTGCCGCCAAACAAGTCTTTGTTTGCATTCAATTCTTCTATGGAGTCAACCGGCACATACTCAGGCACCACCAGACCCAACCGCGCTCCTTTTAAGCTGACACCAAGATCGTCATATTGCCCTTTGTACTTTTGCACAAACACTTTTCCCGTCACGGGCAACCATGCCGCCAAATGCGCATCGACATCGCCTGCCACGACTCCTGACCACATCGGGCCTGCTTCTGTTTCCTTCATGTCAACTTCATACCCTTGGTCTTCTAGCACGCGTTTAATCACATGGGTGCTCGCAATCTCCGTATCCCAGCTCACATAAGCCAGCGTCACTTTTTCTTTGGCACCGCCAGGTTTGGCATATGAGGCCACTCCCAAGCCCAACAGGGCCAAGATCGCCACAATCGACACCCATTTACGGACTCCCGCCCACGGGGTCGCCCCTTTCGCTTGCTGACGAGGCTCACCCAAATTCTGCGTCATTCGGTCTAGGATGATGGCGATGATCACAATCGCCAAGCCGGCTTCAAACCCTTTTCCGACTTGCAACCGTGAGATCGACTGCAACACGATCTCACCAAGTCCACCCGCACCGATCATGGAACTGATCACAACCATCGACAATGATAGCATGATCGTCTGGTTGATCCCTGCCAAAATCGTGGATTTGGCCAACGGCAACTCTACTTTTACTAGCCGTTGCCACGGAGTGGAACCAAACGCGTCGGCCGCTTCCTTCAACTCGCTCGATACTTGCCGCAATCCCAACCCTGTCATTCGAATCGTGGGCGGCATCGCGAAGATGACAGACGCGATCACAGCTGGAACCGCCCCCAAGGCAAAGAAGAACACCGCAGGAATCAAATAGATAAACGCAGGCATCGTTTGCATAAAATCCAATAGTGGTGAGATCACTTTTTTAGCTTGATCGCTACGTCCTACCCACAACCCGAGGGGAATACCAATCACAATCGATAAGAGCGTCGAGGTCAATACCAACGCAATGGTTTGTACACTGGCTTCCCACAAACCGAGATACAGGATGAATGACATACCCAACAAAGCAAACAACGCTATGCGCCAGCGACTCAACAGCCATATGATCAGGGATAATAGGAGAATGGTCGGCAAAGGGGGCAACACCGTCAATATGCGCTCGAAAAAATCAGTCGTCGGTTCGATCGCCCCTTGGATGACCGCGAAAAAAGGCGCGAAATGCACCTGCATCCATTTAATGAGCGCATCCACCCACTCAGCCAAATGAATTTTGGGTATGCCATTCATGCCGTATCACCTCCTTGTCCAGCCAATGCCGACAGCAACGCGCCCCGGCCAACAATGCCTTGCAAGCGTTCCTTGTCATCTACCACCACGGCTGGATAAGAAAAATCCATTTGCACCATGGAAGCCAACACCTCTTGCAATGGGGTGTCTTTTTGCACTTTTACAATGTCTTCTATCATAACCTCTTCGATTTTCATATTTTGCGCTACCGCTTGTTTCACCTTGTCTGCTGTCAATAAACCTTTTACTTCTCGGTTGCGATCGATCACAAGCAATGTCGGAATGCGTTTATCCCGGATTCGGGTCAACGCAACCCTTGGTCCATCTTTACCTAGCACCACGACTTCCGGTTTTTGCATGATGCTTTCTGCCATCAGGACTTTGCCGAGATTTACATCCTCAACAAACCGCTCCACATACTCATCTGCCGGATTCGTCAAAATTTCCTCTGGTGTGCCGATCTGGACAACCTCACCATCGCGCATCAACACGATGCGGTCACCGATCCGCAGTGCTTCGTCTAGATCATGGGTAATAAAAATAATGGTCTTATTCATATTGCGTTGCAGTTCCAACAACTCATCCTGCATATCCTTGCGAATGAGTGGATCCAGTGCACTAAACGCTTCATCCATCAACAGAATATCCGGATCGTTCGCTAGGGCACGCGCAAGACCGACCCGTTGTTGCATCCCCCCGCTCAGCTGATCCGGCAAACTGTCAGCATAATTTTCCAAGCCGACCAACTTCAAACTCTCCCAAGCCTTTTCCCTGCGGGTTTTCCCATCCATTCCCTGAATCTCCAACCCAAATTCCACATTCTCGACCACAGTGCGATGTGGAAATAGAGCGAACTTCTGAAACACCATCCCGATGCGCTTACGACGGATTTCGCGCAATTTGTCGGCTGGCATTTCAACCAAATCTTCGCCATCCAACAAAACTTGACCTGCAGTCGGTTCGATCAAGCGATTGAGCATACGCAAGAGCGTCGATTTTCCACTACCTGACAAGCCCATGATGACAAAAATTTCTCCACCGTTGATCGCAAAACTGGCACGGTTCACACCGACGGTCGCGCCAGTCTCTTTAAGAATCTCATGTTTGTCCTTTCCTTGAAATAACATTTTTAGTGCCTTTTTGCTGGCTCTACCGTAAATCTTCGTTAAATTTTTCACTTCGATTTGTTTCAGCAATCTTTTCACCCCTCCAATCTTAGCGTTGATTATTCCCTTCTTAAACACATCGGAAAACATAATTTTCTTTTCTGAATCGGAAGTAATCCGATTGATTTCCAATACTCCTTTATAAAAATAGAACAAGCTCGCTATAACTATCTTGTTGTAAATGAAATCTTTTCATACCACTTGAGCAAACCAATGTGACTAACCCGCTCTGACACAAGAGCATGTCAACACTCCTACGCTATCCTTTCCGTGCTCGCACACAACAAACACACTTCTTCCGCCGCGTACCATGCCCTCCAATGCAAATAAATACGCACAGATGATTCTCTGATCTCCGCTTCAAATGATCCGCGTTCCAAGAAAGGGTTTCCAATCCGAAGACAGAGTTAGAAAAGTACACAAAAAAGCCGCAATCGGTTAACCGATTGCGGCTTTTTCATCCCTCATTGTTCCCTGAAAACTAAAGAGTGAGTGTCACGTGACCCAAGAAAATGATCGATTATGCTCTAGAAAGAGCTCCTTAGAAAGGAGGTGATCCATCCCCACCTTCCGGTAGGGATACCTTGTTACGACTTCACCCCAATCATCTGCCCCACCTTCGGCGG
>NZ_PVTZ01000027.1 GCF_003003125.1 Laceyella sediminis
CATTTGATTTTGACTTCAACCGTTCGAGTTTAGTTGAAAAAGGGTGAAAAAGCGAGCTTAAGATACACTCTGTCCAAAATTAAGGGGTTAATCCGCACATGGATTTTATCGTTTTTTCGAATTAGTAGCAGAGGAATGTGAAAAAGAGGGCATTTCACTATGTTCTAGTGGTTACTTTGGTGATACTATTTTCGGACCGGGCGAAGATTGGGACGTAAATTGGACAACTGTATTTTCTTCCCTCTCATTGAATAGAGCTATACGTTACCTGTGGGAGAGTGTTGGTACTCCTTATGTCAAAACAGAAAAGGCGAATCATCCGAGATATTTATGGTATAAGCATTTTTTATCAAAAGGTAGCAATAAAATGATAGATGGTGGGATCATAACAGCTGATCGACGCTCAGTTAATAATAAAGAAGAAATATTTTATCGCTCTTTTG
The DNA here is from genome assembly GCF_003003125.1 of Laceyella sediminis. Classification (GTDB taxonomy): domain Bacteria; phylum Bacillota; class Bacilli; order Thermoactinomycetales; family Thermoactinomycetaceae; genus Laceyella; species Laceyella tengchongensis. The sequence continues at coordinate 444 of NZ_PVTZ01000027.1, forward strand.
ATAACGAAACAGATGCGGTTTTAGAAAACGGCTTATTTGCCAAACATAATATTTCATTATTTCATCTCTTTGCTTCGCGTGAGTTGATGGAATTTTCTTTACGCATTCCGTTGCCTTATCGAATCATTCCGAGTGGGGGGCAATGGTATCCTAAGCCGTTATTACGGCTTGCTTGGAAAGAACAACTGCCTGAACAGGTTTTGCACAGAAATCATCGGCAAGTAATGGGAGCATTTATCGAGAAATGTATCCTTCAAAATAAGGAGCAAGTTGAGAACTATCTAGGGAAGGATTCATTCCTTGCCTTATTTCAAATCATTGACCCTGAAAAGATAAGTGAATTAGTCAAAAAACCGAAGCTATTAACTCAGTCCGCTATAGGGCTTAATATTTGCCTGATGGTAGAGTTTTGGCTCCGTTATTTGGCGAATTGGAAAGGAGAAGAACGAGATGCCATACCAAGTTTCTCCACAGTTTAAGATAACAGAGCTTTATGGAGAATGGTCTTTGATGGATACAAAGCAAGGGCTTTATTATGAGTTGAATGAATCGGGAAAAATTATTTTAGAATCTTTACTCCAAAGTCAAACTGATCGAGGTGCTTTGCTTTTTGCGGTTCAGAAACTTAAGGTAGAAGCTGTTGATCTAAAATCTCACTTTGAAAGTTTTAAGCATACCTTAATTGACAAAGGAATAATCAAACGAGAATAAAATATGTAGGGTTAGAAGGCAAGATAAATTTTAGTGAGGAGAAATCAGATGAAAGAAAACACTTCGCTTATCCGTCGTTTGGTAATGTCTCGATTTAAATATATTGTGATTGGTGCACTATTTACGGTTGTTACTGTTGGAATTCAAGTTTTGACACCTTGGTTTATGAAGAGAATTGTTGATGAGGCGATTCCAGAGAAAGAAATTGGATTGTTGGTCTTTTTGATAACAGCCATTTCTTTTTTCCCTTTCTTATCGGCTGCCTTAATTTCTATTAGAAATCTATTTTTACATCGCATTGGTGGTCATGTTACCGACTATCTGCGACGTAGTTTGTACACAAAATTAACCCGGCTATCTCCTAAAACGTATAATGACTTTAAGACAGGGGATATCTCAGCCCGTATTTATAGTTGTGGGGAGATCGGGGATATGTATATTACTCAAGCGGTTATTCCCGCTATTTTAGATGTTTGTCTGTTTATTGGCATTGTGATTGTAATGTTTAATCTTAATTGGGAGCTGGCCGTGTTAGCTGTAGGGATTTTGCCGTTTTTGTACCTTCTTTCTCAGTTTATAGCAAAAAAGGCAAAGTCCCTTACTGGCCAAGTCATTAATCTCCAACAAGAAATGAATATCTATTCTGCTGAGTTTGTGACGGGATTAAAAACTGTTCAGATGTTTAATCGAGAGGAAAGTGAACGGGATTACCTTACAGATTGGATTAAAAGTTACCGTAAAACAAGAAATCGTGCGGCCATCATAGATGGGTTATCAAAACTAACAGTCGATTTCGGTAAGGCATTGGGACTTGGTTTAGTCTTTGCTTATGGGGCATGGAAAATTTTTTATGGAGAAATTACGATAGGTTCTCTACTAGCATTTACAGTTTATTTTCCTCAGTTGTTTGGCACGTTACAAAGTGTCCAATTTGCCTATATCCGTTGGATTAACATTCGTCCGAAAATTCAACTAGTTGAAGAGATATTGAATTTGGAAGATGTAGTAACGGATAAAGTACATAAGGCTCCATTAAAAATAAATGGGGATATTCAGTTTAGTAATGTGTCATTTTCTTTTCAAAAAGGGCGTGGACAAGTCAGGGATATCAGTTTTCACATTGCAAAAGGGGAATTTATAGGCATTGTTGGGCCGTCTGGTGGAGGAAAAAGTACGATATTAGACCTGTTAATGAGATTTTATGATCCGGATTGTGGTGAAATCAGAATCGATGGTATCAATGTACAAGAAATTTCTCTTCATGATCTACGAGATCAAATCGGGATGGTGTCTCAAGATGTTTTTCTTTGGAACAGATCGATTAAGGACAATTTATTATATGCTAAGCCTGATGCAACCGAAAATGAAATAAAAGAGGCTTGTCAAAAAGCGCAAGTGTGGGATTTCATTCATGGTCTACCAGATAAGTTGGATACAGTTGTAGGTGAACGAGGAGTTAAATTATCAGGTGGTGAGAAACAACGAATTGGAATTGCTAGAGTTTTATTAAGGAATCCTAATGTCCTATTGATGGATGAGCCTACATCTGCATTGGATGCCAATACGGAAGCATTACTTCAGGAGCAATTAGAGTTGCTTTTTAAAGACAAAACGCTGATTGTTGTTGCCCATCGGCTTGCTACGATCCGAAATGCTGATCGAATTTTCGTTGTAAAGGATGGTGCTATCGAGGAATCAGGGACACATCAAGAATTAATGGAAAAACGTTCTATTTATCATCAATTGTATACAGAGCAATTTCAAGATTCGTTGAAGGGAGGGGATTAAGATGCCAACATGTGAAATGTGTGGAGGATCGGGAAAAACGAAAGATGGCAAAAAATGTCCAAAGTGTAATTGTCATGGGGGACAGATAAATAAAAAAACAAACTTGGAAGGGAATTTTCTCTTCCTTTTTTATATTTATATGTAGCAGTAATAGTAGTAGGGATTGTGGATATGTGGATAACCAATACTTTCCTACGCGGATCTAAATAAAGACTCTGTGGATAAACTGTTTATAAAGAGTTTTATTTATCCACAGGGATGTGAATAGTTTAGCTGTAACTAATTCTTTGAAGCATCTAACATTTTTGCTCTCCTAAATATTATAGACATAATATAATGAATATTAGGTCTGTTCATTCTTTGATGGTAGGTGAAGGTCTATTTGAATAGTCTCCTCTCGCTTTTGTGTAGAGCATTGAAGAGTCGAAAGGGTTCTTCGACGATGGAGTATGTGATCATCATTGCCTGTGGAATGGCTTTGGCTCTTTTGTTGAACCAAGTGATGGCCAGTGCAGAAGTGCAAGGATCGCTGAAAGACAAAATCATACAGGTGCTTACAGGGCAAAACATGTCTGTATCAATTGATGCAGATCAGGTTAAAGAAGATAAGCACGATCCATTTGAGAAACCAAAGTTTATTACTGATCTGACTGCGCTCAAAAACAAGTTCAAAAAACGATTATCTGAAGCATGGGAAAACGTGAAGAACAAAGAGCTGGGGGAAGTTACACAGTCTTTATGGAATAAAACAACCAATGCTTTAGATCGGGCGTGGCAATGGGCAAAAGAAAATAAAGAAGCCGTTGCTTCAGGAGCTGTGCTTGTTGCTGGAATTGGTCTCTTACTAATCCCAGGATTGGAACCATTGGGACTCATGCTGTTGGCCAACTGGGGTCTCTCGTTTGGCTTTGGAACATTACTTAATGGTGGCAAAGTAGATAAGACGGTGATGTTGGGAGCGGCCATTGGCGGTGCGGCTGGCGCAATTGGTAGTGGAGCGGCGAGTGCATTTTTTGCTGGCTTAACGAAGTTGGCACCGGGATTGGTAACACGTTTTTCAGGCCCAATCATTAGTAGCGGGAAACAGATTCTTGGTAGAGCGCCTGCTTTTGTCCAACGTATGGTAGGTGGGCTCTTTAGTAAAGTAGGTGCAATGACGGCAACGGAAGGGGCCATCACAAGCGGAGTGGATGACTGGTTAAGGGGGAAAGAGCTTAACTGGAAACGGGCCATTCTCTCTGGTTTGGCTGGAGCCACATTGGTCGGTTTTGCTTTTGGTACGTACCCACTGGTACAACCGCTTATCAACAAAGCGACGGCTTCGATTGAAAAGCATGCAGGCCCGGTTATGGCAAAGATCAATCAACTTCCAATCCCCACTTTAGAAGCGTTTGAAGCAGTAGGGGTTGGAAAAGTCTCCAGCCATAAAACTATTGGGGATACAGAGTTTGGCACATGGTTGCAAAGGTTTACTTCTAACGGTAATCGTAATCTTAATTCAGTTCCAACTGTAAAGAATGGAGAATTTAATAGATGGTTTAATTCGTTAACACCTGATGAATTTGATCAAGTATGGTCTGATCCTAGCTTAAGAAAGACTATTGAAAGTAGGCTCAGACATCCTGGTGGTTTACATGAGTGGTTATTGGTTTCCCGAGCTCCTACTTTTAAACGGTGGGGTGTAACGGCAGAACAAATTAAAGAATTACGAACTACAATAAGAGATGTAAAGTTTGTTAATCCACAGGGAGCACATGGAAGAAAAGGATCTACAAGGGCTCATAATGAATTATTAGAGATTATTGATTCCTCAACGGATTATACTATGTTCAAGAGACGGCTCCAAAACTGGGCTAATTATAGGTTAGAGGGTGGGGCTCAATCATTACCGAGGGGACTTAGACCGTAAAAGCTAAGGAGAGAGTATTATGAAGAAAGAAGGATTTGTATCATTGTTTATTGGTAACTCCGATTCTTATGAGGAACTTCAAAAATATGTTTTGGTTAGTTATACAGAAGACGGGGATGCAATACCTTCCAAGTTTGAAAAAGACTTTGGCATTGAGTACTATGATGAGGATTTTAGAGAAGTTGAATTTTACAGTCAATCATCTAATGACTTACGTGTTCTGCTTGAAGGCTTTTCTTATGATGAGGAAATTGCTCCGGAATTTATTGATATATGTGGTGAGCGTTTAGACCAAGAAGTGAACTCAGTCATTTTACTTTATAACTTTCAATACGATAGAAAGGTAGATAAAACAAATCAGTTTAAGTTTTTGGGGACTGTACAATATAAATAATTAAACGTCTTGAATGAGGATGTTCTAATAGTAGATCAGAACGAAGTCTAATTTTGTTCAAAAAATGTTCAATAAAAATCTGGCGAGATGAGCGAAAATGAGGGCCATTTTCGAGGGGAATGAGGCTTCTAACAGACCTTCTAACAAACCTTCTAACAAACCTTCTAACAAACCTTCTAACGTGCGGCATTGTTCGGGGGTTATTCGGGTTAACCGAGATTGGCTGAGTTGGCGGTTTGTTTGGATTTATTGGCCCTTGTTACCCGCTATTTCGGCAGTACGCATAACTCGAAAACCGTTGTGCGGGAATTACCCGTACCGTGGGTTCGAATCCCACTCTCTCCGCCAAACATAAAGGGTTCCGCGATTGCGGAGCCCTTTTTATTTTGCCGATGATAATCTGTCGGAATTAATTCAAGTGGCAACCGATATTGTTCAGCGACATGTTCCTGCCCCTCCTCCTGATCCGAAAGAGGTGTTTTGTGAGAAGGTTCCTTCTATGAACTTTGATCAGTCTTCTTCATTGGAAGAATTGAAATCAATATTAAGCAAGCTGAAGGCGGCTTTACTGGATTTTTATCAGTAAGTCGCTTTTTCATGTTTTACAGAGGTTGTACGATGCAGATTATTGAAAACTGGAGTGAGTTTATTTTTAAATTTTCTGTTGGGGTCGTAGGTGGATTGGTGGCCTAACTGTATGGGGGGTGGTCAAATTCATTAAAGGCTCTGTTGATTTTTGTAGTGATTGACTATGTGAGTGGCTTTTTCGCGGCCTGTAAAGAAGGGAAGTTATC
>NZ_PVTZ01000028.1 GCF_003003125.1 Laceyella sediminis
CTATGCCGCTCGGTATCTCCTCGGTGATTTGCAACATCGACGATCAAAGAAGGATCTCCTTCTTAACCTCGTTGCTTTATTCCATATCTAATTTTCAAGGTGCGTTTCTTTTTGATCACCGCATCGCGGCGACAATTAATAATGTACCACGGCTCAAAAATAAATGCAACCCTTTTTTATAAAAAAATCTCCCTCATCATGTGATAAGGGAGATTGACCATGTGAATACTGCACCATCGCAGCCATTCGCATTACTTGGCACCTTAGTCGGAAACCACTTCCGTGACATAGCTGATTTCTTGCTCCAGCTCCTGCTCCCGACGCATACGAGTCTGCTCATCCCATGCACAGTGATCAGCCATCAAGTCAACCACTCCTGCTTGCCAGCGTTTAACCCAGGCGATGTCAAACAGCATCGCACCCGTGCGGCGCAACAGATAGTCCACAGGCGTTTGAACCATTTCATGTTGTAACCCATACATGAGGGAAGCATACAATTCAATCGGAATGCCATATCGCTTTGCTGCCGCTTTGCCATCAGCCGTTGACCATTGGTAGACATGATCCACATTGGAACCGTACAACCGGGTCAACCATTCCGCTTGCTGTTCAGAAAAGCCCAGTTCCACGCCTTGTTTGGTTTTTTCTTTCACAAACGCTTCAAAGCCGGCAGATCCGCCCACGTCCCCTCCGGAAATCGGAATGCGATCCGTGTGGCACGTAGCAAATGTTTTCCCTGTTTCCTGTTGCAGTTCTTTTGCAACCAGGTTAACCACCTTCTCAGCCATTTTGCGATAGCCAGTGAGCTTACCTCCCGCAATGGTGATTAAACCAGATTTGGAATGGAAGATTTCATCCTTACGCGAGATCTCTGACGGGGATTTCCCTTCTTCATGAATCAGAGGACGAACGCCAGCCCAAAATGTCTCCACATCGGCTTGGGTCAATTTAACTTCTGGAAACATGCTGTTAACAGCAGATATTAGGTAATCCCGGTCTGTTTCTGTCACGCGGGGATGGACGAGATCATCCCGATAGTCTGTGTCTGTCGTCCCGATATAGGTTTTGCCGTCGCGCGGAATGGCAAACACCATCCGCCCATCCTCCGTATCGAAGTAAATAGCTTGCCGCAATGGAAAACGGCTACCATCCACCACAATGTGAACCCCTTTGGTCCAGTGTAGCGTTTTTCCGTGTTTGGACCCATCCATCTCCCTCAACTCATCTACCCAAGGGCCGGTGGCATTGACGATCTTTTTGGCACGGAGGGTATATTCTTCCCCCGATATCTGATCCCGCACTTTGACTCCGTTCACTTTGCCGTTTTCATACAGGAGTTCGGTCACTTTCACATAGTTGAACACTTCGGCGCCGTATTCGACAGCCTTTTTCATCACTTCCAGCGTCAATCGGGCGTCATCCGTACGATACTCTACATAATAACCAGAGCCTTTCAACCCTTCTTTACGCAACAACGGCTCTTTGCGCAAGGTCTCCTCTTTGTTCAACATCTGGCGCCGCTCACTTTTCTTCACGCCAGCCAACCGGTCATAAACAGCCAAGCCGACGGAGCTGGCCAATTTGCCGTATGTGCCACCCTTGATGATCGGTAGCATCATCCATTCGGGAGTGGTGACATGCGGTCCGTTCTCGTACACAATGGCCCGTTCTTTTCCCACTTCGGCCACCAATTGCACTTCCAGTTGCTTCAGGTAGCGCAGGCCCCCGTGCACCAGTTTGGTTGACCGGCTAGATGTACCGGCGCCGAAATCCTGCATCTCTACCAATACCGTGTTGATACCGCGCGATTGCGCGTCAAGGGCGATCCCCGCACCAGTGATTCCCCCACCAATCACCAGCAATTCCACTTCATCTTTGATCGCGCTCAACCGCTCTTGTCTGCCGTTCATGATTGATCCTCCTTTGTGATAAATAAAAAAACCACATAATCCCTTATGCTGTTTAGCGCATAAGGGTATGTGGTTTGTCTCCATATCTCCATAACCTATTAACTTGTGCTCATTCACGTGGTTACGGCTTGAAAGCCCGTGTGGCTTCAACCGCTTGTACCCATCCATTGTATAACTTTTTCCGCTCTTTGTCATCCATTTGGCTAACAAAGATTTCATCCCGGTGCCAGTGGCGGGCGATTTCGTTTTTGTCTGCCCAATATCCGACAGCCAATCCTGCCAAATAGGCAGCACCCAGCGCCGTGGTCTCCAACACGGTAGGCCGCTCAACGGGCACGCCCAAAATATCACTTTGAAACTGCATTAAGAAACGGTTGGCGGTAGCTCCCCCATCCACACGCAGCTTTTTCAGTTGGATTTCGGAATCTTGTTCCATTACCGCCAGCACATCTTTGGTTTGGTACGCCAACGACTCCAGCGTCGCCCGAGTGAAGTGGGCGTCGGTCGTACCGCGGGTCAACCCGAACACAGCGCCACGGGCATCCTGATCCCAATAAGGCGTTCCCAATCCGACGAACGCAGGAACGACATATACTCCGTCAGTGGAATCCACTTGGGTCGCCAACGCTTCAGATTCGGCGGCAGTCTTGATCATTTTCAATCCGTCGCGCAACCACTGCACCGCGGAACCCGCGATGAAAATGCTTCCTTCAAGCGCATACTCCACTTTTCCATCCAAGCCCCAAGCAATGGTTGTGAGCAAACCATGTTTGGACGGTACCGCTTTCTCCCCAGTGTTCATCAACATGAAGCAACCTGTGCCATAAGTGTTTTTGGCCATGCCCTGTTCAAAGCACGCTTGGCCGAATAACGCCGCTTGCTGGTCACCCGCAATTCCCGCGATCGGAATTTCAGCATCCAACACACCCTTGGCCGTCTTGGCAACCACCCCGGAAGACGGACGAACCTCTGGTAGCATGGATGCTGGTACGGTCAAAATGTCGAGCAATTCTTCATCCCATTTCAGCTCATAGATGTTGTACATCAACGTCCGCGAAGCATTGGTGTAATCTGTGACATGCACTTGACCACCAGTCAACTTCCAGATCAACCAGGTATCGATGGTGCCAAACAACAAGTCGCCACGTTCCGCTTTTTCTCTCGCACCTTCCACATGATCCAAAATCCATTTCACTTTGGTCCCAGAAAAATACGCATCGATCAGCAAACCAGTCTTGCTACGAAACAGGTCATTCCATCCTTGAGCAACCAATTCATCGCAAATGGCCGAAGTTTGTCTGGATTGCCACACAATCGCGGAGTGAACAGGCTTACCCGTATGCCGATCCCACACCACGGTTGTTTCGCGTTGGTTGGTGATGCCAAGCGCAGCGATTTGACTGGCTGTAATGCCTGCTTCTTTCATCGCTTGATTCAAAACGCTATGCACCGATTCCCAAATTTCTTCCGCATCATGTTCCACCCAGCCCGGCTGCGGAAAGTATTGTGTGAATTCCTGTTGGGCAATCGTTACGATGTGACCCTTATGGTCAAATAGAATCGCCCGGGAGCTTGTCGTCCCTTGGTCAATCGCCAGTATATATTGGTTAGACATATCCTCTCACCCTTTCTCTGGTATCAATACACATATCCGTAAAGCAACGCGGCCAATACCGCTCCGATTACCGGCCCGACAACCGGAATCCAAGCATAACCCCATTGGGACGATCCCTTGCCCGGAATCGGCAAAATGGCGTGAGCCAACCGCGGCCCCAAGTCTCTGGCAGGATTGATAGCATAACCGGTCGTTCCACCGAGCGACATACCGATCGCCACAATCAAAAAGCCCACAATCAAGGTTTTCAACCCGTCTGCAAACACCACACCTTCTCCGCCCATGGCAAGCAACGCAAATACTAACACAAATGTACCGATGATTTCACTCAACAAATTTGAAGGCGTGTGCTTAATAGCAGGAGCTGTTGCAAAGACGGCCAACTTATCATCTTGACTCTCCGTTTTAGACCAGTGGGGATAATAGTGCAACCACACCAACACCGCTCCCAAAAAGGCCCCTAACATTTGGGCGACAATCATACTACCCACTTCCACCCATGCCAGCTTCCCAGCTACGGCAAAGGCGATGGTCAAGGCAGGATTCAAATACGCCCCGCTGATATGACCAACCATGTACGCAGCCACCATAACGGCCAAACCCCAACCCAGCGTAATGACAACCCAACCGGCTTGGTAGGCTTTAGACCGCTGCAACACGACGCCGGCCACAACTCCGTTCCCCAACAAGATTAACATCATCGTTCCTAGCAACTCAGCGGTAAAGTGAGACATCCTATTCCTCCTTTGCTCAAATGAGTACCAAAAAAGAGTCACCAAGCTTCCCCCTCGTTCCATCGAACCAGGGGCCTCAGTGACTCTCATCGACTCATGTCAGCTATGAACTTAATCCCAAGCATATTTGGAAGCGCTATCAACACCATTGTAAATAATTATCACATAAATTTCAATACTTTCATTTAACATGCCACAATTTTTTATTCGACGACGTGATGGCAACTGCTCCCGCTTCCAACGCCGATTCAAGCTCCTGTTTGGTGCGGATCAAGCCCCCAGCCAGAATCGGAATCTTGGTGATCTCCGCCACTTCTTTAATCACATGGGGAATGATTCCAGGGAGCACTTCGATGTAATCCGGTTGAGACAATTGCAACAATCGGTAACTGGTTTCCAAGGCATGGGTATCCAGCAGAAATACGCGCTGAATGGCAATAATTTTTCGTTTTTTGGCAACTTGCACCACCGGCGTACGGGTAGAAATCAGCCCCGCTGGCTTAACCATTTGACAAAGAAACTCAGCCGCATATTCGTCATTTTTGAGCCCTTGGATCAAATCGACGTGCAGAATTACTTTCTTCTGATGTTGATGGGCTAATCTCATCAAGGGAGGCAATTGTGCGAGGTGGCAATCCAACATCACGATATACTCATACGAACTTTCCAACAGCTTTTCAAAGTCCTTCACACTTTTGGCGGCCGGCAAAAGCCTTTGATTTTGAAAATGAGTCTTCATCCCATTCTTCCTTTCCATCATTAAAGCGTTATCCGATTCACCCATGATAACACAAACATATGGAAAAATTAAAAGCCCCTTCACACTTTGGTGAAGGGGCTCCCGTTGTTCCCTGAAAACTAAAGAGTGAGTGTCACGTGACCCAAGAAAATGATCGATTATGCTCTAAAAAGAGCTCCTTAGAAAGGAGGTGATCCATCCCCACCTTCCGGTAGGGATACCTTGTTACGACTTCACCCCAATCATCTGCCCCACCTTCGGCGG
>NZ_PVTZ01000029.1 GCF_003003125.1 Laceyella sediminis
TATCGGAGTTCGTCCCGTCCTTCATCGGCTCCTAGCGCCAAGGCATCCACCGTGTGCCCTTAGTAGCTTAACCTACTAGGTTTATTCGGCATATCGCTATGCCGCTCGGTATCTCCTCGGTGATTGCAACATCGACGATCAAAGAAGGATCTCCTTCTTAACCTCGTTGCTTTATTCCATATCTAATTTTCAAGGTGCGTTTCTTTGTGATCACCGCATCGCGGCGACAAGGAATAATATAGCATGTCCCAAAATAGAACGCAACCCTTTTTTTATAAAAATTTTTTTCAGCCAAATAAAGCCTTGCTCATGCTACGTTTCCCTTTCCGCACCTCTTCTTCTAATCAAGCTTGCATGGCAAGGCTCATCGAAATATAAGGTTTGCTAAATCCACTTTAGCATATTCCCCTGTTCATACTAAACTATTGTCCATTGGCAACCTCTCCACTCCTTGAAGCAATCCAGTTCCCGCACCACGGGCAACCACACCCTGTGTTGTTTGATGGAAACAATCAAACCACTTCCGTGGCAATCTCTATTTCTTTTTCCAGCTGTTCCATGGCTGCATTTAACCTCTTATCATCCCAATCGAACCATTCTCCCATCAAAGCGGTCACTTGCTTTTTCCATTTCTTGACCAAATCGATTTCAAAATGCATGGCTCCGATGCGCCGCGTAAAGAAATCAACTGGGCTTACAACCATCTCCTGTTCCAACCCATACATCAGCGAAGCATACAAGTGCGCAGGCAACCCCCATTTGTCTTGTTTTGGTTGCTTCTTAATCCATTCGAACACAGCGTCCACATTGGAACCATACCGACGAACCAAGGCTTCCGCATCCCATTCCGACAAACCCAACCGCCTACCAATCCCCACCTTACTCTTCACAAAAGTTGCAAACCGCTCCGCTCCGCCTACTTCCCCACCCGAAACGCAAATATATTGCGTAAAACATGACCGGAAGCGCCGTTTGGTCTCTTGCTGAATTTCTTTAGCCACAAGATCAGTAACCCTTTGCGCGATTTTACGGTAACCGGTCAATTTGCCCCCGGTGACAGAAATTAAGCCAGATGGAGAGATGAACAATTCATCCCTACGCGAGATGTCCGATACAGGCTTCCCTTTCTCCACAATCAGCGAACGAACACCTGCCCAGCAGGTTTCAATGTCTTCACCGCGCAATCGAACGGGCGAAAACACCTCATTCACTGCATGGATTAGGTAATCCCGATCATCGCGGGTAACTCGCGGTTGGGCCAAATCCCCATGATACACGGTTTCAGTGGTACCGATATAGGTTTTGGTCTGCCTTGGAACCACAAAGATCATTCGACCATCGACATGCGGCACATAGACTGGGTGCCTGAGCGGCAGTTTCTCATGGGGAACAACCAGGTGCACTCCCTTAGTCAGCACCACTTTCTTATGATGTTTTAAGCCCTCTTTTTTCCGCACCTTGTCGATCCAAGGGCCTGTGGCGTTAATCACCTTGCGAGCATACCAATAGAAGACCTTGTTTATCAGCAGATCTCGCACTTTGACTCCCACGATTCGCTTCTGTTCATATAGAAACTCTTCCACTTTCATATAGTTGAATGCTTTGGCTCCAAACCGTACCGCTTTTTTAATCACTTCAATGGTCAACCGGGCATCATCGGTGCGATACTCTACATACTCCCCCGCCCCCATCAGCCGTTCCGCCCGTAAAAGTGGCTCTTGTGCGACCAAATCATTCTTGGTCAACCAGCGAAACCGCTCTTTTTTCTTCACTTGGGCAAGCTGGTCATACAGAGTCAATCCTAGCGTGGCCACATATTTGCCAAAGTTGCCCCCTTTCATGACCGGCAGGATTACCCTCTCCGGAATCGTAATGTGAGGTCCGTTTTCATACACGATTTCCCGTTCCCGTCCTACTTCTTTGACTAACTTAAATTCACCCTGCTTCAAATAGCGCAAGCCGCCATGAATCAGCTTCGTGGTACGGCCAGAAGTGCCCGCCGCGAAGTCTTGCATCTCAACCAATACCGTTTCAAGACCCCGCGATTGACAATCCAAGGCAATGCCGGCACCAGTGATCCCCCCTCCGATCACCAGCACATCTACTTGCCGTCCTCGCAATTCCTGTTGCGCTTGTCTTCGGGATTTGACCGAAAAGGTGTTAATCATGTCGAACCCCCCTTTTCCTCGCCTGCATTTCCACTCTGAGCGGACAATTCACCCCAAATGTCCCTTTTCTGCATCTTTCTATTTCTTATCTTCTTGAATCCTGATGAAATAATTTATCGCAAAAAATAAAAAAGAACCCCTGCATCTCCGTTTGTTTCGGCAACTGGAGGTCGAGTGGTTCTTGTCATTTCGATTAAGTTAGCTACGATGGCAAAGTGTATGATTCGGAATTGTCTCATAATTACATTTTAAAATATTCCGTTAATGATTTCAACTTATCACCTCTGTTGTTTGATTAAGACAAGACAGTGACTGGGATTGCTGGGACAACTTGGATCGCAGGACGAAAAACGTTTATCATCAGATGCATTGATTTCAAAACAGATCAGACCCGTTTTTCGATGGGGAACTTCTACTTCCATCTCTCTTAGTCCAAAAGTACGAACATGGGATAACTGATTTTTGCCCATAGGTAAAACACAGTTGATTTAATAATTGTAATGATTACATCTGGTACCTTGTATTTCGGAAATGGCGTTTTTTCTTGATAGATATAAAGTCCATATGCTGTCTCATCAGAAACCATTTGTGAAGCAGCACTTACTGATCAATATCAATAAATAGAATCCCTTGATTTTAAACAGATTCGCCCTCCTAGCCCCCTGTATCCATTTTCAATAAAAACTGCAAAACAAGCCCTGGATGGGGAGAGATCCCCTTCCTTCCTCCTATATAGCCATCGAAAAAAATGACTAGGTTGGTAATATTAGGGCTGAGCGATTAACCTCAGTCTTTTTTTAAATTTTCATCAAGTTGTCTTCTTGTAACCATTCGCACATTTTGATGATCTCGAGCCAGATCTTTAGTTCTTTTTTTCTTCCAAGAAGCCTTGAGACAATCATGCAATCTCTCATCCAATTGATTAGTTGGGATGGGGTTGGACGTTCACCTGGGTACTCTTCTTGATAGGATTGCAGGAGAAGGGGCTTGATTTCATTGAAGTAAGCGGCTAAGTGGATCATAAATTCAGCATCATTATCAACATCATGCTTGTAGAGCTGTCGTAGGAAGCGTTGTTTGTCTTTTGGCCAATTCCTGATAATACGTTTTTTCGTGAGGCTGTTCATGACCCTTGTTAAGTTGTTGCGGAACGGAGGACTTAGCAAACGACTCATTTCGTCTAGAGGTATCACCACTTTTCTCATCCTTTCAGTAAGTATTTCCATCTCCTCCTGTTCAACATAATTGCTAAAAGCCCTTCCATGGGACTCAAATGAGTATTTGATCACAAATCATATATTGACACACACTTTTATATTTGTTTCCCTAGGAACACATTGGATCGCTAATACGGCCTTTTATTTTTTTGATAAAGGAAATTTATTAATGTGTCAGATATGACAAGAACCCACCCGTCAATGAAGAAGCGAATCTGATCAAGCTGATTAGTAAAAAATCCATTTAGTCGCCTGCTTGATGACGAACCTGATACCTAGTATCAATGATTTTGGCTATCATCGATCAGACTGCGAAATTTTAGCTCTGAGAGGTATATCCAGTTTCAGGTTAAAAATATATTAACCCTGATTATTAACTAGGCTGAAGTCAGCTTATATTAGGTCGTTATTTTTGGGCTTACTGCGTTTTCCGCCGACCCCCCAAATTTTTACTTTCAAAAGAAAAAAGAAGCCGTGAATGGCTTCCTTTTTAGATCAATTTTGACGTTTTGATAAATCGCTTCAACTCATTATAAAAATTCTCACGGGTCCCGCACATAATCACGACCACCACATTACCGTCCTCTTCCTCGTAGATCCGATAGGCAAGCTCATAACTAATCCCTTTGTATTTGATGTCATAACCATAAAAACCAGCGAGATCACCTGTTTTCGCTTCCCCAGCGTAAGGATTAGCGGATATGGCCTGAATCGCTTCAAGATACAACCTTTTCAATGGTTTCTCCTTCAGCTTCTTCAGATAGCGTTCAGCTGATGGCAGATACTCAACAATATATTTTCCCACGCTAATCCTCCAAGTCTGCAAAGAGTTCCGCTGTCTTATCTTGGCGATCAGTTTTCTTCAATGCCGCCTTTGCCGCTGCATCAGCTTCGGCAATCATCTCTTCAACAGCCGGACGGATTTGGGATTGAACATTAGCAAACTCTTCAATCAACCTTTGCCCTTCATACCCTTGAGACACCAAGTCTTTCAAAATCTCGGTTGCAAAGCCATAATCAGTACGGCCAGCCGGACGAATCACCAGCTCCCCGTTCTTTACAAACACATCAACTTCCTCTTGGATATTAAGCTGTTTAAAAAACTTAATCGGGATTGTAATTTGCCTTTTATCGGATACCTTGATCCGCTTTACTTCCAACGGCGCCATGGGCATAACCTCCTGGACTACACTTCCAGTAGACATTATACGCCCCTCCCTTTGAAGATATTCTTTGTTTTCTTGTTTTCTTTGATTTCTTTGTTTTCATTATACCACAATTTGTTGATCTTGATCCTATGCATAAAAAAAGCAACAAAGCAACTTCTTACTTGGGTTTATTCCTCACACAAAAAAGGATGGCTCTTAAGCAAAGAGCCATCCTTTTTTGCATTCCCTGAAAACTAAAGAGTGAGTGTCACGTGACCTGCGTTGAAGGGCTTAGTGCGTTTCGCACTTAGTCCTTCACGTCCCGCGAGCTTTGCTCGTCGGGGATTCCGTTTGTTTGCTCTTAAAAGAGCTCCTTAGAAAGGAGGTGATCCATCCCCACCTTCCGGTAGGGATACCTTGTTACGACTTCACCCCAATCATCTGCCCCACCTTCGGCGG
>NZ_PVTZ01000030.1 GCF_003003125.1 Laceyella sediminis
TATCGGAGTTCGTCCCGTCCTTCATCGGCTCCTAGCGCCAAGGCATCCACCGTGTGCCCTTAGTAGCTTAACCTACTAGGTTTATTCGGCATATCTATGCCGCTCGGTATCTCCTCGGTGACTTGCAACATCGACGATCAAAGAAGGATCTCCTTCTTAACCTCGTTGCTTTATTCCATATCTAATTTTCAAGGTGCGGATCTTTGTGATCACCGCATCGCGGCGACAAGGAATAATATATCACGAACTCAATTTAAAAACAACATTTTTTTATACTAATTTCTCAACCAATAACTTTCACCTCGCCCAAGACGTAGTATTTCACGCAGATGCAAGGCATAGAGTTATTCATAAACAATCATCCACGTTTCAGGGGGAACGCGAGGTGTCCAAATGAAGTATCATTTTACAGGAAAACAGTGGTGGATTCTGCTGTTGATTTTCAGCGGCACGTTGATTAACGCGATTGACCGTTCCAGTTTGGCAACTGCCAGTCCGTATATCGCACAGGAACTTCATCTCGATATGAGCACCATGGGGTTGGTTCTTTCGTCATTCGGCTGGACTTACTTGTTGTGTAATCTTCCATCCGGTTGGTTGGTCGATCGCTTCGGGGCCAAGCGAGTATACGGCTGGGCCGCAACGCTTTGGTCCGTCGCTTGCGCGATGACCGGATTAGCCCGCAATGTTAGTACGTTGCTGGTGAGTCGAACGTTGGTAGGGATCGGTGAGTCGGCCAACTTCCCCGTTGCAACCAAAGTCGTGCGCGAACATTTTGCCACAACCGAGCGCGGTTTGGCGACAGGGATTTATTTGGCCGGATTACGCTTGGGGTACGCTGTGACACCAGGGCTGATGGCATGGTTGATGCTCACATTTGGAAGCGATGCCCGTCCCGATTGGCAAAGCGCATTTTTGGCAACGGGGTTGGGTGGATTGGGTTTTGTTTTGATATGGTTTGCCACTTACCAAGAACATGCTCCACTGACTCCAAAACGAACCTCACCCACGGCCTCCACTCGTATTATGCTAAAACACCGCAACACATGGGCCATCCTGATCATTAAATTCCTGCAGGATTACCTTTATTATTTATATTTGACTTGGTTACCTATGTACTTTGTCACTGAGCGTCATCTCTCATTGACATCCGTAGCTTTTTACGCAACCATCCCTTGGGTTGCCGGGATGATTGCGCAACCGCTGGCCGGATTGACATCTGATTTTTTTATCAGCCGAGGACACTCTCCAACAAAAATAAAAAAATTCCTGTTGATTATCACTCAATTGGTGGCGGCGTCAGTCATCTTCGCCGCCTTTGTCGAATCTGTCCACACTGCAGCCATCCTCTTGATCATCGCTATGGCCGCTGAATCGGCGTCTGCGGCCATCTTATGGACTCTCCCTCAGGATATCGCTCCCGAAAAACTTACGGGTCGACTGGGGGGATTGATGAACACCGCAGGGGCAGCGGCAGCCATCGTCTCGCCGATCTTAACCGGCTTGGTCGCCGAAATAGCGGGGTTTGCCGCGGCTCTGACCTTGGGCGGAATCTGTATGCTCATCTCGGTCTTAACCATCGCCTTTTTGCTAGGCCCCATCCGCCCTATCGGTCATTCTTAACCTGTTGGACACTGGGACGAAACCAGCAAAGCACCTGTTGCCGGTCGCATGGGCGAAAAACCAGGCGTTGCTCATCAATCCTCCAGACATTCCGAGCTTGTCGAACGCATAAGAAATGCCATTTTGAAAATTTAATCGCCTTCAAATTGGAAGCGATTTCATTGATGGGGATGGCTACCCTTTGTTTCCATGTTTGCTGACCGTTTGTTCCACTCCTTCGAGATGTTGCAGCATCCGTTGACGGGCAAGTTCGCGATCCTGTTCCCTGATCGCTTCGATGATCAATTCATGGTCTTGCAATGATTCTAACGACCGTCCAGGAATACTGTAACTTCCCTGTCTGCTTTTGGCCAATAAGTCAAGCAAAGAGAGCATGATCTTCACCAAAACCAAGTTGCATGATGCTTCCGCAATAGCCATGTGGAATTGCGCATCCCGTTCATCCAACACTTCCGGTTCATCTGAATGCGCTTTTGCATCCTGGATAATCCATTCCAGCTTCTCCAAATGATGCGCTTGTCGCCGCTCTGCCGCCCAGGCTGCTGCTTCCGTCTCCAACACTTTTCGAATCTCAAATAAATCATGGACAGCAGCGTCCTCCCAATTGGCCTGGGAAAACGACTCGATGTCTGTCGGTTGAATGTTGGCCACAAAGATGCCCTTCCCATGCTTCACATGCAAAATGTTACGGCCGGCCAGCGTTTTGATCGCATCACGAACCACGGTGCGGCTGACTTGGAACAAAGTAGCCAGATCCCGTTCCGTCGGCAACCGCTCCCCCGGCTTCACTTCTCCTTTTACAATGGCATCCATAATCTGCGAAATAATTCGTTCACTCATCGACGATCGTTCTTCAAAAATTGGCTTGAACATATATGATAATTTCACCCTTTATAAAGCAGATTTGACCAAACCCAAAACAGGCTCAACCAAAATATATCATAAAACGGCATGCCCTGGGTCAGTCTTGTCATTTAAACTCACAAAACTCAGTCTATAATCGTCACGTTCAAGCCTGATGCACAAAAAGAAAGCCCGGCCCCCCCAAGGGTAGCCGGACTAACGGCAATCCTATTTCTGATACGCCTTTGCACGATACACACAAGCATGGGGCGCTTCAATGAAAGGCTCTAACAAATCTTGCTCCTCCAAGACATAAAGATGGTAATAGTCATCACCAATCCAATGCTCCAACATTTCATCGATTTGGTCGCTAAGCGCTTCGCTTTCTTCATCATTGAGGGGAGTCAGGGGCTCAACGGCAATAATTAACAAGCCCGTTGCGGAATATATGACATGTCGCGCCTTGCGATATAAACCGCACCGATCTGCGGCACACTTTCTAAATCCTCTCTGATTTTTTCAAGCGTCTCGGACGAGAGTCCATGTGGAAGTAATTCCTCTTCCCCGTCAAAATCCTCTTCACACTCCTCATCAGACAATGACAGAAGTTCTTCCCAGCGCTCTAGCTTTCTTTCATATTTGGTCGCTTTTTTCTCATCCCCCCGCTCTGCAAAAAAATCTCTTAAACAATCATATACTTCCCAGCGCAATCGATAATCGTTGTGTGCGGCTACCTCAAGCAGTTGCACCCCTTGTTCCACTTCATCGATAGCCAGCTGGATTTTACCCAATTTAAAAAATGCAGGGGCCGTGTCAGCAGGATTTTTATAGGTGCTTATGATCTGCCGCAACACTTTGACTCCTTCTAACGGGTTATCTACGCTAAAAGCGAGATCAGCAAACTGATAAAGCTCATCCAACGTCTTAGAAGGCTTGTTCATTAGCTCCTGATATCGCGCCAACTCTTTTTCTTCTTCCTCTTTCAGTTGTTGCTTCACTTGTTTGGCATATGCATAAGCCTCTTCAAAGTTGGTGAGTTCACCAGTCACTTCCATCAGATTGAGGAATTCCTCCACCTTGCTCACCCACTCGGCGCCATTCTTCAAATAGACATCAACGGCCTGATTGCGCAAGTTCGGCAACATCGGTTGGCACCGTAATGCATTCAATCGGTCAGTGAGCGAAGGATGAGAATCGGAATACCCGGTCTTTTCCGCCAATGCTTTCTGCATATATTCCTCAAACTTCTCCCGCTTCTCATCCATGTTTGCCATGAGTTCATACAGCCGGGTCAGCGGCTGTGGTTCTTCGTTGTTTTGCTCAGCTTCTTCCAACACCGCCGGCACAAACTCCCGATAAAAATACCGTCCGCCCGTATGATTCATCACCAGGCATTCGGCCATCACTTGCGCTGAAGTCGCTTTGGCCGCATTGGCATCAGCAATATACTCTTGTTGACGACGCATTACAAAAGTTAAGGCATAAAAGCGGGGATAATACCATTGAATAAATTTGCGGAACAGCGCTTGCAGCCATTCTTCTTCGTCTTGTTCAAAATAATGGACCAACCCTTTCCACTGCTGATCCAAACGGTACACCCACGCCCCCAAGTTAGTATCTTTGCCCGATATATGGCTAATCTCATGCGCCAATACAGCTTTCACTTGCTGATCATCGAGACCAATAAGCATGGGCAAGCCAATATGTAACACATGCCGTCGAGAACCTAAAAGCATCGACTTGGATATGCTCACAACAGAAGCGTTCCACTTATCGTCCAAAATAACGGTATCAAATCGCGGTGCTTTCATTTTAGTAGTCAGCTCATCCAATGTGCGAAACAACTGTGGCGCATCTTCTGGAGACAAAACAATACCCTTAGGTTGGTATTTTTTCACCTTAAGCGCGCGAAGCAGGATGTAGGATAATGACAGAGTCATCAATAATAGTTTAAGGGCGCCAAAACTAAATCCTTTTTCAATAAATGTAAATATCGAAAACGCCAGCAAGCCCAAAGACAAAATTAACGCGCCGCCAAAAACGGCATAGCCCAAAAAAATCCAAGCAAGCACTTTGTTTCGATACCCTTGCGGTTTTCGGTTTGCATACTGTTCATGCTTTTGGATCAATTGCATGAATTGTTCTTCATTCATTTAGTTCACCTCTTCTATCTATGTAAAATGAACATGTCCCTTACGCTTTCTCAACCTTCTTCATCTTGCACATACAATCATTCGAAGGAAACGTGTTTTTTCTATCCATGCGAGGTTAACATCACAACCGTCAGGCATCGTATCCATGCAAATCAAAAAGCCCCAGCCTTAGGCTGGGGCTTGGTATTCCCTGAAAACTAAAGAGTGAGTGTCACGTGATCCAAGAAAATGATCGATAATGCTCTGAAAAGAGCTCCTTAGAAAGGAGGTGATCCATCCCCACCTTCCGGTAGGGATACCTTGTTACGACTTCACCCCAATCATCTGCCCCACCTTCGGCGG
>NZ_PVTZ01000031.1 GCF_003003125.1 Laceyella sediminis
GAGTACCGATTTCTTTTCATTTTTCTCATCCCCCATCACTAGTAGTGTAATCCACTTACACTCTTAGTGTCCAAAGTCATTAGGGGGCTAAAGAGAGGATTTTTTCGAATAACACTTTGCCTTAAGAAAAAAATACTCTGATAAAAGAGGATCGTTTTTTTCTAAGTGTATCTCTCTCAATTCTTCTAGCGCTAAATCAGGGCTGACTAAGTCTATATCATTTTCTATAGCCATTAGCCGGTTTGATAAATTTTCATCAGGAGCTGTAGTGCCTTTCAGTAAAGGTTGTTCTTTTTCAAGGTCTAAATCTAGTTTTTTACACAAATGTTCGAACTTATTCTTACTTACTTGGCAGGCACCCCGTTCAATATTGCTGATTGTGGATGGAGAAATAATATCATCTGCTAAATCTTCTTGTCTCTTTTTTTCTCCTTTCTAGTCTTTCTAATAAGATCCCCTAGCTCTGGAGAGATTAAAATGAACTCTTTCATTTAAACCACCCATTTTCATTTAAACATTCGGATTACCTAAATGATAAAAAAAATACTCATAAAAATAAACTGATTTTTCTCAACAATAATTAGAGAAAGAACGGATATTCTATTCGTATGGTTAGCTTCTCCAGTGGAATTTTTGGTAAGTGAGAATAAGGGCTAATATTTTATTTACACTTTAAGGTTATCGGGTTAATTCCATAGTTTCAAAAAAAAAATCAAATTAAGTAAAATGAAAGCACAATGCAGTAAACACTCATTAAATTCAAGATGGAGGGTGTTCTTATGTTGAAAATTCAGGTGGAAGGGAACGCAAATCAAGTTCAACCATTTCTGCTAGATTTGGATAGTCGCCCAGACCTTGTTGTAAAAAAACATGAAAATTTCATCGCAGAGCTTCAGCCGGACGACAAAATCGCCGTGACTTGCTACGTTGACCGTAGCCCCAATCCACGGCGGCGAATGCGAGTTGCTCAACTCCTTTGCCGGGATGGAGTAGAGATTCGGATTCCGCTACTTGATGTAATGGAGGTGGATATGGCCAATGGAACTCGGCTAATAGCAGGGAGATCGTATGACATCTTTGCAGACAATAAAAAAAGAGCCATCAATTGAATGGCCCACGAAAAAAACATTTTATCGTAGCTCCATTATAGCATAAACGGAATTGCCAGAAAGGGGTTCCAGACTAATGGAGGAAGCAGAGATCCGCTATTGGCATGATGAATCAAAAGATCAGATACATGTGATTCACATTCCAAGCGGAAAAACAAAGAAAATAAAAGGCAGAAAAAATGTTGATCGCTTTTTACAGGTATATCAAGTTACACGGGACGATTGTAAGAGGGTAAGACGAGGGGACGATCGATTGGAATTGTTTAAAAGAAAGTGGTTAGGTAAGTAAAGGGTAACGGAAAGCAGATAACACAATGATTGGATACTTCGGGGTCGGGGCCGAGTATCCAATCTCTCTCTGTCGAAGAAATGTGCAGGTGAGAGCAATGAATATACTACCTCAAGTTGAATGGAAGCAGACGCAAACTCATGATGCTAAAGGAAGTTTGGAAAAAAGTGATTTAAAACCGCTTTTATATCAGTGGTACTGGAAAGATAGAATGACGCTTAGTCAGATTGCGAGGGAACTTAACATTCCCACGTCCACTCTTCAAAAGATTTTCGTTGTGCTAGGAATACCAAGAAGACCACGCGGAAATATGAGCAGGAGGAAAGTTAGATTATTGCCAAAGAGCGAATTAGAGAGACTCTATTTTGACGAGAACTATAAGTTAAAAGATATACTTAAGCATTTTTCATGTTCTCGTCAAGCATTGTACAACAACCTGGAATATTATCAGTTCTCTAAAAGACCATCATTTTGTGGATTACCTAGTATTCCTAAAATAAAAAATTTGAGCCACGACCAATTTAAAAATCAACTATATCATCTCTATTGGGAGAAGGGTTTAAGCATTAGAAAGATTGCTCAAATCTATGAGACAAGCTCAACAACGATTTTCCTGTGGTTACATCGTTTTGAGATCCCAACGCGGAATCGACGAAGCAACATTAAAAGTAGGTAGTGTGATTATCTAGGAATGGAGGGATAAAGATGTTCTATGACATTGATTATGAACCGCCGATACCGAAGTTTTAGTCAGACTGTTCTGTGTTTAAGGGAGGTGATGCACGAAATAAAGCTAGATAAGTCGGATGTAGGAATGGGCTAATAATTTTTAAGGAGGAGTCCACAGATGAAAAAGAATCTTAAAGTTGAAGAGCCGAAGCTGATTTTGGTTGGAACGTTGGAGCAATGCACTGGAGAAGATGGTAACAGCACTAAAGACGGTTGGGGATATTCGCCGCAGGATAAAAAAGACTAACCCTCAATAAGAAAGAGGCCTACAGCCAGCAATGGCTGGGTCTCTTTCTCTAATCAAGTGAGGTGAAGAAAATGGATGTTTTTCAGTTTGTCCAAATTGGGGGAAATAGAGAATTTTTTATTCCGGATGTCCCCAAGGGTTTCCTTTTTAGAAGTATGTTTTATACACTGGCAAGTCTGTTTAGATTTAGTAGATTTGGAGCAAATGCCTGTTTAAGTCGGTTAGAAAAAGCCCCGGTTCGGTACAAGGTAGGGTTTCGAAATCAGGATGTAGAGGCTTTATTTGCTCGAAAGATCATCACATGGACGCTCTTCTGGATTCGTATTTTGAGAAACGGAAAAGCTCTTTGTCTGGAACGTTCTATTGCAATTGCATATAATCTCCGTTTGTTTGGCATTCCGGCTCAGGTAGTAATTGGTCGAAAAGCGGCCATGACGGTTACTGAAAAATACGATTATCATGCTTGGGTTGAATTATATGATCGTCCTATAAGTGATCATGTTGGTGTCAGAAGCCAATTCATTGAAGTGAATAGAGTTCCAAATAGTTGAGGTGAAAGTGATGAGGTTTTATCAGACCATTTATGGATCTGTGAATGACTCACAAACATCAATTCAATTACAGGGATGGATATGGAAAGCAAGGTCAGTTTCTATGAAGAAATTCCTCGATGATCTTCTTAACAACAACTCTGATTCGGTTCAAGATTTATTTGAATCATGGATGGAAAATCCAACCTATTCCTTTTTAAAAGACTTGGATGGTGCATTTATTCTTTCCTATTGGAACAAGGACAAAAGAGAAGGTTTGATTTATAAGAGTCTTCTTTGTAAAAGCTCCCTATATTACAAGACTGAGCCTTTGTTATCCTGGTCAACAAATCCCTTATTAATTCTTAAAAACGGTATATCGCCTGTTTTGCAAGTGGATAAACAGAACTTGCTAATCACATGTTTGGGCGATCCGATCCCACATAACCTTTCCCATTTTCGAGGAGTTTACCGCTTGCCTGCTGGCCATGTGATTCATTTTAAGAATGAAGGTTTAGAAATTGAACAAGTTGATTTTATTCAATCACAGCCTTTGCTAAGAAATAAAAGCTATGATTACCTTGCTCAAACGGCAAAAGAGATTATGATTCAAACAGTAAAAGAACGGTGGAATGGTGAAAAAATTGGAGTTATTTTAAGTGGTGGGCTAGATTCCTGTGTTGCGCTGGCATGCTTTGATGAATGTAAAGTGCCTGTTGTTGGATTCCATTGGACTTTTGATGGAATTCCAGCGGCTGACGAATCAAATTATGCGCGACTGGTTACTGATCATTTAAAAGTGCCACTAAAAGAAATTAAAACATCTTCCACAGTTGAAGATGGAACTTATCTTAATCATTATTGGAACTTGCCAGTTCCATACGCACACTCTTTAGCCCCCTAATGACTTTGGACACTAAGAGTGTAAGTGGATTACACTACTAGTGATGGGGGATGAGAAAAATGAAAAGAAATCGGTACTC
>NZ_PVTZ01000032.1 GCF_003003125.1 Laceyella sediminis
GAGTACCGATTTCTTTTCATTTTTCTCATCCCCCATCACTAGTAGTGTAATCCACTTACACTCTTAGTGTCCAAAGTCATTAGGGGGCTAAAGAGCAACAGTCCTTTTTTAGTTCTAAATGCCAATGTATCTTTCTATCGAATCCTAGTTGACTTAAAATATGATTGTATACAAAACTTCATTTAGAAGGTGAACGCTTATTGAAACGATTGTTAAGTAGATTGGCCAAGGTTCTGCAGAGTCGTAAAGGGTCGCCAACGATGGAATACATTGTTGTTATCGCCTGTGGAGTTGCTTTAGCACTGTTACTAAATCAAGTAGTAGCTAGTGCAGAAGTGCAGGGGTCATTAAAAGACAAAATCATGCAGGTGCTTACTGGGCAAAACATGGCTGTCTCCTTGGATGAAGATAAGCCAAAAGAGCAATCGATCGAGGAACGGAAAGACGATCTTTTTGGAAGACCAGACTGGATAAAAGATCTAACGTCTGGTTATCAATCATTAAAAAACAAGTTCAAAAAAGGATTATCTGAAGCATGGGAAAACGTAAAAAATAAAGATCTGGGGGAAGTCACACAGTCTCTATGGAATAATACAACCAATGCGTTAGATAGTGCATGGCAATGGGCAAAGGAAAATAAAGAAGTGGTTGCTTCAGCAGGGGTGATTATTGCTGGAGTGGGCCTTCTACTCATTCCTGGGATGGAACCATTGGGACTCATGTTGTTGGCGAACTGGGGCCTTTCACTTGGTTTCGGCGCATTACTTAATGGCGGCAAAGTGGACAAGACAGTGCTGTTGGGAGCGGCCATTGGTGGTGCGGCTGGTGCAATCGGTGGTGGAGCGGCGAGTGCATTTTTTTCTGGCTTAACCAAACTTGCACCGGGACTGGGTACTGCCATAACAGGATCGCGTTTCTTAGGCCCAATTATCAGTGGGGGTAAGCAGATTCTTGGCAAAGCGCCTGCTTTTGTCCAACGTATGGCTGGTGAGTTATTCAGCAAAATGGGTGCAATGACGGCAACGGAAGGGGCCATTACCAGCGGAGTGGATGACTGGTTAAGAGGGAAAGAGCTTAACTGGAAACGAGCTGTTCTCTCTGGTTTAGCAGGAGCCACATTGGTTGGTTTTGCCTCTGGTGCATATCCACTGGTTCAACCGCTCCTCAATAAAGCGACGACTGCAATAGAAAAGCATACAGGTCCGATTTCCGCTAAGATCAAGCCGGCTGTTCAAAACGTAGGCAAATGTTTGGGATATCAGCAGACTCCGCGATACTTTGCGTTGATTAAATTTGGTGACGGGAACTTTATTGAGTGTTTGTATGCTCAAGCTTATCGTGGTGGCGGTGGGGGTACAAACGGTAATACTAATACAAATCCAAATATAGATGAAACATTACCGAGAGGAGCGGGAACTAAACCTGTTTCACCAAATGATAAGCTGACTGAGCCATTGCCTTTGATTCAATTCAAAGCAAATCCTAATCTGACTCCTCAAGCGGGTTCCAGAGCTACAGCAATTAACAGAGCTTGGCGGTTGGAAAAGGAATTGGTTCAACAAACAGGAAGAGGTACTTATCCGTGGACCGAGAGTGAGATTAACGAACTTTTAAGGACTGGAAAGGTAAGAGGATATACAGGACATCATATAATTAATGCTGAAAATGGTGAGCTAGGTGCAGCTTGGCAAGGAGATCCTCGAAATATAAGATTTTTATATAATAGGGGAAAAGGAAACGAGCATGTTGCAGGTCTTAAAGGACACAGAGGGAAATTTACGAATCCTACGAATGGACGACTAATTGATCGTCAAGCAATGATTGAATATTATAGAAAGCACCCACTCGAAAAGGAATGATTGTTATGATGCAAAAATTATTCCTTATAGGCTATTTTTAAGTTGGGCGGATAGATTAAGTATTTTTTTAAGGGTGGTATCAAGTCAATGGAAAAAGTTTTGCATAGATGGAATAAGGTCATGACGGAATGTGGTTTAGCAGTTGGACCGACAGATGAACATGTGATTAATGAGATTCAAAAGTCATTGTATCCAGGTGAAAAGTTACTTAAGTGGTATAAAGATCATGCGCCCAGAATGGGTGAATTGGATTTTGGGGGAAATCCGATTCAATTGTATGAGCCAGAAGAGATTGTTGAGGTTCAGGTGAATTTTAGTCATGATTTGGAAAGTATGCAAAGCAATCCAGAATGGCAAAATGACTGGATTGTAATTGCTGATAACGGTTTAAATCCTTTTATTTTAGATAAGAAGAAGGAGAATCTTTATCATGTATGGCACGGGCAAGGGGCTATTAACTTAAGAGAAATAGCACCAAGTCTAGAAGGCTTTATTGAGACATTGAATGTGTTATGTGAGGTATGTTACTTAAAATATGAAGGCCAATTTCTGAATGATGAATGGGAATTTGATAAAAAAATTTTACGAGAAATTGAGAAGAAGTTAGGAGCTATTCTGCCTAATGAATCCGTGAAAAATTGGATATTGATGCTGGAGTAAGATACAGAAGGTTAATGGCGATTTGTACAAGAATATGACGCAGCCGGCCGTTTCTCAACACATGCGGAAATTGAAGAACGTGAGGTTGGTGAAAGAACGCCGAAATGGTCAATGGGTTTTCTATTCATTGGATGGTTCCGTTTACCCGTTCTTTCAACAGGTATTAGAAACACTACCGGATATGAAAAACGAAATCGAGGAGCTAAAGGCAAGTGGGCGAAAAGTAGTCTGCGATTAAAGTTCCGGATTTATCTAAAAGCTTATAAAGAAAGGTCGTGGTGGAATGAGCGGATGCAACTTTATTCACCAGCGGAGATCATCATGATCGACCTCTGACCTTTGATATCTGTCAGCAAATCCTGAAACCTGGCGGACGTCTGGCCAACGTCGGTGTACATGGCAAGCCTGTTGATCTGCACCTGGAACAATTGTGGGATAGAAACAGGTATATTGGGTTTTGGGCAAGATTGGTTGGAGACGTTCCCGGAAAGCTGGGTCACTTAGTGGGTCTGTATCTGGATCGATCGTGTAAGAGCTGAGTTCCACGACAGAAAGATAGGAATACGGATTGGAAGTGACACCGGCAAAGCCCAGTTTATTAAACTTTGTTTTGATATCATTTAATTCGTCGATGTTCGGGCGAAGGTGCTTGGAGTTGAACCGATTATAGATGATGTAAGTGATTTTTGTTGCATTAACGGCTATCGAATGGATAATGTTAGAGATATTGACGGAGAGGTAAT
>NZ_PVTZ01000033.1 GCF_003003125.1 Laceyella sediminis
TAGGGTCCGGAGACCCCCGCACGACTTGCATGTATTAGGCATGCCGCCAGCGTTCATCCTGAGCCAGGATCAAACTCTCCGTTAAAGGTTTCACATCGAAGTGTGAAACTGAGGTTTGAGTCTATGCTCGAAGTTGATACTCCGCCGAGCAAAGCTCGCGGAGTTGTGAAACACTAAACACTAAAGTGTTAAGTGTTTCATCGAATTAACAGGTCACGTTGTCACTCTTTAGTTTTCAAGGAACGCTTCATTTCATTTTGTACCGCTCTTGCGTCTATAAATATAATTTTATCATTTATACATATTTTATACATATCATAAGTCAATACTTTTATTAAATATATTTTCCTTTATCCCATTCGTTTTATACGCGATTTAAATAAACACGTTCGGCCAAGTCACTAGCAGATACAAGCCCATTATAAAACCTCTACGATCCAGTGTGCACTCGCACATGGATCATCAGGGACATTAATCAGTGTCTATTTGCTTACTGGTGGTTCGGGACGGAATCGAACTGCCGACACGGGGATTTTCAGTCCTTTGCTCTACCGACTGAGCTACCAAGCCATCAAAATACCAGGGTTCTCAACAGTTTCCACGTTCGTTTCATCTCCTACTTAAAAACGTGCACACGGTCTTTAATGGTTAATTTTACGTTTTTAGCCCTGGTAGTCAAAAAAATAAAGCCGCACACTGGCTTTTATATAGTGGTTTCCTCTTATTTTATGAGGTCAAGTTTCCGTTTCCTCACTCGCTCTAGCCCGTCGAAGTCAAACGGCTTGACTTCATAATACTTTATAACGTCTCCCTCAATCATTCCGATTTTAAACGGCTCATCCTTAATGTAGTACCGTTCCCACAGCCAAACGCTATTTTCTACCAAATCATTAACGTGTCCACCGCATCGGATGCCAGAATAGAGGAAGGATACTTTGTGTTTAAACAGTTCCTCGTATTCGTTCATGCGTTTTTCCCCTTCTAATCGGCGACACTTCACAAAATGTTTCACCGCTAACGGCGGGTAGCCAAGAGTTAAACCTAATAATTCATGGAATTCAGGAGAAAGGTGCTCTACGCTAGCAAGCTTTTTTAGAAAATCTTCTTTCATCTGTTCCGATTGAAAAAAAAGAAAAAACTCGGCATCGTTGTGCTGGTTTATCCCTTTCGTAACACATGGATAACGCTCTAATAAGTGGAAATTAGCCATGTAATTTGGTGAAGCAGTAGTTCCGTACAAAGCAGGTTTTAAACCCATTAGAAACGCTTCGAAGTCAACCAATGGTTTTTTCAATTGCTCATCCCCTTTTGAATTTTATACCATTATACTTAATCAAGCGGTCACCCTCATAGAAGGCGACCGCATCGAATTTTAATTATCTTCTGTACTTTGTGCCGACCTCGTAGAAAATTTCATCACAATCATTTTCGCGTCGTATCGAAGGTATCGGAGGCTTTTCTACCATAATAAAACCCCTACCTTTCCGCCGTGCAAACGCACACGGATAAAGTAGGGGTTCAGACGGATTTTTTACCGTATCAAATCGAAAACTAGATGGTGGCTCGGGACGGAATCGAACCGCCGACACGAGGATTTTCAGTCCTCTGCTCTACCGACTGAGCTACCGAGCCATTTGGTATGTAACTGTGAAGTGGGGCGACCGATGGGAATCGAACCCATGAGTGCCGGAGCCACAATCCGGTGCGTTAACCACTTCGCCACGGCCGCCAAGTAAGATGGCGGAGCTGACGGGATTCGAACCCGCGATCTCCTGCGTGACAGGCAGGCATGTTAGGCCTCTACACCACAGCTCCTTATGGTGGACGCTGACGGGATCGAACCGCCGACCCTCTGCTTGTAAGGCAGATGCTCTCCCAGCTGAGCTAAGCGTCCAAGTTTGGTGACCCGTAGGGGATTCGAACCCCTGCATGCTAGCGTGAAAGGCTAGTGTGTTAAACCGCTTCACCAACGGGCCAAATTAAATCCCTTCTATTTCCTTCGCTGGAAATTATTATCTCAATCAACAGCGACTCTGTTATATTAACATGGATCTATCAATCTGACAAGTAGATAAGTTAAAGTGTTATAATAAAAAATATTATACCGATTTTAAATGTGTGGATTGCCAATTTCCATAGCCAGATCAACGATTTCCGATCGATGATACAGTAGTGATTGTGGTCTATTCCATTTGTCTCTGAAAGCCATCTTTTACTGCATCATATGGTTTTCATATGAAAACCCCCGCTTCATGCTGAAGTGGGGGTCTATTATGGCCTGGCAACGACCTACTCTCCCAGGGCTTAAGCCCAAGTACCATCGGCGCTGGAGGGCTTAACTTCCGTGTTCGGTATGGGAACGGGTGGATCCCCTCCGCCATCATCACCAGAC
>NZ_PVTZ01000034.1 GCF_003003125.1 Laceyella sediminis
CCGCCGAAGGTGGGGCAGATGATTGGGGTGAAGTCGTAACAAGGTATCCCTACCGGAAGGTGGGGATGGATCACCTCCTTTCTAAGGAGCTCTTTTCAGAGCATTATCGATCATTTTCTTGGGTCACGTGATACTCACTCTTTAGTTTTCAGGGAATGCGCCGAAAACCACTTCTGCTTATGCAGAGGTGGTTTTTTTGTAATATATGAGCGCAGCAAGAAAACAGAATGACTGAAATATACCGATGTGCCTTGTGCTTGGGTGAACGTGTATTTTTCTACATAGACGGAAGAAGTGCTTTATTTGAGAAGATAAGTAGCGTGTAGCATCTTTGAATGAACGCACACGAGCTATTTGATAAGATGAATATGAATGTGCAGAAGGAGGGATAGGGTGAAACCGCGTTTATTTCTTCTCATGCTCACTTTGTTCATGTTGCCTGGTTGTGCGACAGAGATATCATCAGTGATCAATTCGGGCAGGGAAGTGGTCAAGTTTGTTGAGATAGTGGATGGGGATACAGCTAAGTTTGAGATAGATGGCAAGGTGGAATCGGTCCGTTTCCTTCTCGTCGATATGCCAGAAACATCGCATCCTGAGTTAGGCAAGCAGCCCCTTGGACCTGAAGCGAAAGTGTTTGTGGAGAAGCTGTTATCGGAGGCAAAAGAAGTATCCTTGGAGTGGGATGTTGCGAAGCGTGATCAGTATCATCGTTTACTGGCTCATGTCTATGTAGACGGCAAGAGCGTACAGGAAATCATTCTTAAAGAAGGACTGGCCAGAGTGGGATACATATACGAGTCGAAGAAGCATTTGGATGCGTATCGAAAGGCTGAAAAGATAGCTCAAACAGCGAAAAAAGGAATATGGCAATGTCCCGGCTATGTAGGCGACAAAGGTTTTAATCGGGATAAATGGTGTGGGTCGTCGTCACCGTCGAATGCACCATTACCTACTCACGGCTTTGCGAAAGGTGAGCCCAACCCCAATATCCCAGATCAGGACTGTAGCGATTTTAAAACGCAAAAGGAAGCACAAGCGTTTTTCGATCAATTTGCCCCTGCAGACCCACACAGATTGGATGAAGATGGAGATGGTGTGGCTTGTGAGGATCTTCCATAAAGAGCAGTCATTTATTACAGAAAAAAGTAGTGCCTGAATAAACATTTTTATGGTGATTACGGTGTTTTGAGTTGCAACCATCATGGTATTGAGAAAGGTGTGTTTTTTGATGAGAGTAGAAGTGACGTTTCATATAGCTGACGAAATGTTATTGCCTTACGACTTGAATTATCCGATTAGCAGCTTTATCTATCACTGTGTGATGCAAGCGGATCCCGATCTTGCACAATGGTTACATGATACGGGCTTGGAACATCGTGGGAAGAAGTATAAGCCCTTTGTCTTTTCTCGCTGCTATTTCACCTCCAGGATTAATCTGAAATCCGCCATGAAAGTAAAAGGGTCACTTGCATACCAGTTGGACTCGATCAAGCCGGAGATCGTGCAACGTTTTATAGAAGGAGTTTGGAAAGTGGGACAATTATCTTTACATGATGCCATATTCCCGCTGAAAGATGTGCGAATTTTGCCGCCAGTACCCTTTGAGCGCAAGATGGTGTATCAGGCGTTAGGCTCGATTGTCGTGCCAACACAGATTGACGGGCAAGTCATCTATTGTCATCCACTGGACAGCCAGTTTTATGACAGTATGCGTTACTCATTGAAAAACTGGTATACTTTGCGCTGGAATGAAGAGTTTCCCGAGGAGGAGATATTGCGCATCCAACTTTATCGCCCAGAGAAATTTAATTTAAAAAAAGCGGCCGTCCTCACTCGATATAAAGAGAAAAATTTGAAGGGGTATCAAATTCCCTTGATTATTGAAACCTCGACTAAGATGCATCAGGTGATTTATGAAAGTGGATTAGGCTCTTATGGCTCCCAAGGGTTTGGTATGGTGTCTGCTCTTAATGAGTGAGATTGAGATGACCATTGTCGAGGGGCATGTAGAGTGAAAGGGATTTTAATCAAGAACAAGATCTTAAATGGCAATCTATAAAATTCCCAGGTTTCTAGAATCTTACTATGATTAAAAGCGCCTTTAATAAGGCGCTGAGAATGTTGACAAACCCTGCGAATCAACTTTGTTGATCGCAGGGTTTTTGTATATAAAAGGGATATAAACAATTAATGGATGAATATCAACCCATATAAACTTAAAACCACCTCCCTTACCTGCTCTCGAAAGCAGCATAGCCA
>NZ_PVTZ01000035.1 GCF_003003125.1 Laceyella sediminis
TAGGGTCCGGAGACCCCCGCACGACTTGCATGTATTAGGCATGCCGCCAGCGTTCATCCTGAGCCAGGATCAAACTCTCCGTTAAAGGTTTCACATCGAAGTGTGAAACTGAGGTTTGAGTCTATGCTCGAAGTTGATACTCCGCCGAGCAAAGCTCGCGGAGTTGTGAAACACTAAACACTAAAGTGTTAAGTGTTTCATCGAATTGACAGGTCACGTTGTCACTCTTTAGTTTTCAAGGAACGCTTCATTTTCATTCAACACCGCTCATTTCGCGGCGACAAGCAATATCTTATCATTTCCCGTGACAAATGTCAACTACCTTTTTTGTTGTTTTTATCATGTGTGTAACAAGTCATCAAATAATGTGATAAAAGCAACATGTAATAACATAGCATGGTCGCACAATAAAATCAATACTTTTTTATGATGTATCGTCTTAATCCATGTTGTCCTGAAAATTACCTATGCTCAACAGAAAAAGACAATCTCCTTTTGAATTTACTCCATTTGGTGGTGTATTTGCGCTCATTGGTGTTTTGGATTACATCATTGCTCCCTTTGACAAAGTTGATTATATCCGTTTATGCTACCATGCTATTTTTTTGTCATTGTAGTTTTAGTACTGATAGCCCGACTGATCGGGATAAATATTTTTCAATTTAAAGAGAAGCTGTTCATTGCAAGTTCTGATTTTCTGTGCTCCCAAAACTGATGATAGAACGTTTTGGTTGTCCAAAAGCGATTATTGCCTTTGTCATTCTCATCAGCAACTCCCTTGCAGCAGCTGCAATATCAATATGGAGAGGCAATGCGATCCAATTAAAGAGATATTAATACTCTTTCAGTTACAAACAAACAACAGCAAACATTTATCTGGGATTAGAACAATCCCCCACTCTTTAAACAAGAGTGGGGGATTGGTTAATGTAATGAAATGAGAGTCGGCAACATTGTGCTGAAAAACAAAAAATAAAGCGCACTCGAAAACAAAAAGCCTCTCTCTACTAAGCCAAAAATCTTTTTCATCGGTGAGACAAACATACCTAAAATAACGCCTATCAAAGATATTTTAGTGATCCAAGTGAGAATTACCAAAGTAGTTGCATATGCTGAACTTATACCCATTTGAATAAATACCGGAGTTAAATTAAAAATAATTGTCGCAGTCATTGTAAACTGAATGATTGCAGACAAATAATGCAACCTTCCTGTTGTTGTCCTTCTTTCTCCTTCGAGGTCAGTTGGAAAAACAAGCACACCTAAAATCGTCAGCGCTCTTATTCCTAACATGATAATAGTAACTGTCTTAAAATGAAAATCTTTATCCCAACATAACAAAAAAAACAAGTAACAGCGACGATATGATGTTACATACTCCTGATAAAACGTGTAACTTCCTAGATTCACCAATACCATAATCACTTACAGCATGATAAATCGGATTGTAATTTCTAAATTTAACATGAAGATATAGAATTATTAAAAAATAACCTACAACGGCCAATGCACTTAAGTAAGATAAAAGAGTTATTATGTTCATTTTGATCTCCATCCGTTGTTGTAATTACACTTTTTTATAAGTGTCATAACAGCAATTGTCTGTTATATCACTTAACTTTATCTATTTTAACACAAGAAAATAACACTAAAAATCGATCCGCTTACATATTGTCTAAAGGGCCTATTTTGTATCAAAGGATCTAACAGATAACAACAACATTTTACAGGGATTAAGTAAACCAGCCTTTTTAAAAGCTGGTTTGGTCGTTAGATTTTTCTCTATATAAGCCCCATTTTACCTACTGTTTCGAAAAAGCTTTGCAAAATAAAAAAGATCAACCCCATTGGGGTTGATCAGAGGCTGCTGACAAACTGCCTTGAAAGGCAGGGTCAGCAGCCTTTTTTGTCGAATCAATAAAAAACACTCTCTATAAGGAGTTTTTTCTATGTTTAGAACAAACCCGAGTAAAGAACATCAACCAGAACTGGTTAACATAGAAGAATTAGTTCCACGAGATCACTTGTTACGGAAAATTAATGAAACGATCGACTTCTCCTTCATTGCTGAGAAAT
Source organism: Laceyella sediminis (assembly GCF_003003125.1). GTDB lineage: Bacteria > Bacillota > Bacilli > Thermoactinomycetales > Thermoactinomycetaceae > Laceyella > Laceyella tengchongensis. Next base: position 2,077 of record NZ_PVTZ01000035.1, read on the forward strand.
GTAAAGAATTATACTGCCAAGATAAT
>NZ_PVTZ01000036.1 GCF_003003125.1 Laceyella sediminis
ATCCCTCCACAGCTTCAGAAAGGAATTGAGATCTTACGGAAAAGGAAAGGAGAAGGATAAAGATGAAAGTAGTCATTGATCCTGGGCATGGTGGCTCAGACACGGGTGCAGTTGGTGCAGTTGGTTTTGGACTTAGGGAGGCAGATGTTGCGTTGCAATTGGCAGAGTTGGTGGGAGAACATTTCGGGAAGTATGAAGGTGCGGTAGTTACCTTCACACGTAACCGGAACACTTCGTCCTCCTACCCTGCGCCACCAGCGGGATTAAGAAAAAGAATTGCCTATGCGAATAATACAAATGCTGATCTCTTTTTGTCGTTGCATTGCAACGCAGGCGGAGGATCGGGATTTGAATCTTATATTGCCAAGGGAGCTCCGGCTCGTACCCAAAGAATTCAAAAGGCGATCAATGATCAGGTGTTGTCTTATCTCAAAGGCTATAACATTGGCCCGCATGGACAACCAGCTAAAAATGATAGTCAGGCTGCTCGTTCCCGGATCGCGGTTCTTCAGGATACCAAAATGAGTGCAGTCTTACTAGAGTGCCTGTTTATTGATAATGCCAAGGAAAATAAGTTGTTGTGTGATCGGCAATTCTTGGACGGGCTGGCAAAGGCCATTGTTAAAGGCGTTGCGGCTGCGTTTGGGTTGAAAGAGAAAGTGAATAAGCCAAAGCAGATGTACAGAGTGATGGTGGATGGGAAGGAGGCAGTGGATACGGCTTATGAAAGTAAGATTAATGATACAGTGACAAGAGCAATCAGCTCCCAAAAAAATGAGATAACAATCAGAAAGATAATGTAATCAAAGATAAGGGAACCACTTAGAAAGAAAGTGGTTCCCTTATACAAATCAAATTGTGCTTTTAAGCATCGGGTGGATCTGCAGAGTTGATTTTAATTGAGTTAGTCTGAGAGTCTGGTCGCATATTCACTTCACCCCCTTGCGGTAGATGTAAATTCAGTTTATTCATGTGTATTTGTATGAAGCGTTTTTCATAGTCTTGATAATCTTTCGAGTCTTTATCTGTGCATATCAGTAATTTAATTAAAATGCTATCTTCTTTTTTATCGAAATCGCTTTGTTTTTTGGTTAGAGAAAGTGCTTCTTCAAAGCATTGTCTAGCTTTCTTGTAATTTGGTTCAGCAAGATAACAATCTCCAAGCCCAACTAGTGCTTCGTTTAGCCGATGAACATCGTTACACTTTCTCCCTAATTTAACAGCTTCTTCGAGTAGTTCCTTCGCCTTGACTACGTTCTTTTGCTTCAAATATAACAGACCCAATTGTGTTTGACTAGTTACAAGAAGATAATCACGTCGTATATATTTTTCTAGATTTAGTGCAGTCCTAAAGCATCTTTGAGCCTCAGCTAACTGGTTTTTTTCAATATAACAACCTCCTAGTGTTGTCCAAAGTTCGTATGATCTATCGTACATCTTGTCAATCCTAGCTCTTTCAATACCTTCTTTAGTAATTGAGATAGCTTTATCATACAATTGCATTTTAAAAAAGAATTTTGCTTGTAGATCATACATATTTAAAAGTGCTTCTGTACTAGGAATATTGTTTTGTTCTGACCACAACTCTTCAAGGATTTGAAGGGATTCACCAACTTTATTGTCCATTTCCAAGTAGATTGCCTTACTGACTTTTAGATAATGCTTGATATATCTTCTGTACTGATTTTCTACATATGAGTCTAACCCCTTCTCAACGTAATGAAGGGCCTCTTTAATACTGTTTGAATGCATTATTCGTCCAATCTCATAATAGGCAGCCGCTCTTAGATTTGTTTCGTTTTTTGTTATATCTGCTTGTTGAATTGATTTAAGGTAATAAGAGTGTGCTTTTTTTAGTAAGGATTTTTTCGAATCGGATTAACCCCTTAATTTTGGACAGAGTGTATCTTAAGCTCGCTTTTTCACCCTTTTTCAACTAAACTCGAACGGTTGAAGTCAAAATCAAATG
>NZ_PVTZ01000037.1 GCF_003003125.1 Laceyella sediminis
TGAAAGCATCTAAGCGCGAAGCCCCCCTCAAGATGAGATTTCCCATTCCCCTGTGGAAGTAAGACCCCTTGTAGATGACGAGGTTGATCGGTCCGGGGTGTAAGCGTAGCAATGCGTTTAGCTGACGGATACGAATCGGTCGAGGGCTTATCCTACTTCATCTCTTCATCTTGCAACACGCTTTATTCCATTCTAATTTTCAGGGTGTGGTTCACACCTTGAATAACAACATAACGTCTGGTGATGATGGCGGAGGGGATCCACCCGTTCCCATACCGAACACGGAAGTTAAGCCCTCCAGCGCCGATGGTACTTGGGCTTAAGCCCTGGGAGAGTAGGTCGTTGCCAGGCTACTAAACCCCACTTCAGAATGAAGTGGGGTTTTTGCTTTGTTTTATATTGGTAAGTTGTTTCATATGGTAAGCCAGCAACCAATTGGCAGTGCTGTTCAGGAGCAAGCTCACTCTTGTTTGGGACAAGGAAGCAGAAAGGTTCTTATGCCACATGGGTGAGGTGAGCCCGGAGATGTTCTGTATGATGGTTAGCGGGGTTGCTTATTTAACAGTTCCATTACGTATTTTCCATGAAAAACGCGCAAGGGTGCTGTCTATGAATGCGATCAGCGGAATGAGCGTCAACAGACAGAAATGCGGCTGTCGAGTAATACGAGAGTCTCTAGGGTGTGTCTGTCAAGTCAAGTTGGTGGGGTAGAAGCGGCGGAAAAACCTTTTCTTGAGGAGCGCCGATGCACAAGTGAAGCGAATGAGAAAATGGTTTTGGAGCCGCTGGCCTATTCATCAGACACAGCCCAGAAGTGTTTGTCAAACCAAGTTGGTGGAGTAGAAGTAGCGGAAAAACCTTTTCCAGATGAGCCTCGTTACGGGTGAAGCGAATGAGAAAACGGTTTTGGAGCTGCTAGCCTGGATAGCGGAAGAATGGGAGCAGATACAGGAAATATTGGAAGGCCTTCTGATGGTGCTACCTGATTTTTATATAGTCACCCTCCATCTAGGGCGTAGCGACTGTGCATTTGACCGTTTTGGAAATTTCTGATCATTTCCAAAACGTGTATTTTCAGGAGTTGCTTGCATGGAGAAGTTTGAAACGGATGATGAGATGCTGAAGGGACGGCTTTTACAGACTTAACAAAACAGGAGAAATAAAGCAAGAGCGATTGTGAGGAAAACGTTGCGCATACACTAGTGAAATGCGTCTTGGCCTAAGGGATGCCCCTTTTTTCAGCATAAAACAATAGCACGTGACTAAAAATGTTAATAAGGGTGTTGACAAGTGATTAAAACCATTGTATAGTTAATTTCGTTGCTAACGCGACAACATCTTCTAAACATCGATAAGTAACAACAAAAAAAGTTGTTGACAAGATCGAATGAAGATGATAGAATCAAATACGTCGCTGCGAGAGCGGCGATAGAAATTAAAGCGTTCCTTGAAAACTAAAGAGTGACAACGTGACCTGTCAATTCATTGAGCATAGACTCAAACCTCAGTTTCGCACTTCGGTGTGAAACCTTTAACGGAGAGTTTGATCCTGGCTCAGGATGAACGCTGGCGGCATGCCTAATACATGCAAGTCGTGCGGGGGTCTTCGGACCCTA
>NZ_PVTZ01000038.1 GCF_003003125.1 Laceyella sediminis
CGGACCGATCAACCTCGTCATCTACAAGGGGTCTTACTTCCACAGGGGAATGGGAAATCTCATCTTGAGGGGGGCTTCGCGCTTAGATGCTTTCAGCGCTTATCCCGTCCGCACTTGGCTACCCAGCGGTGCTCCTGGCGGAACAACTGGTACACCAGAGGTGCGTCCATCCCGGTCCTCTCGTACTAAGGACAGCTCCTCTCAAATTTCCTACGCCCACGACAGATAGGGACCGAACTGTCTCACGACGTTCTGAACCCAGCTCGCGTACCGCTTTAATGGGCGAACAGCCCAACCCTTGGGACCTACTACAGCCCCAGGATGCGATGAGCCGACATCGAGGTGCCAAACCTCCCCGTCGATGTGGACTCTTGGGGGAGATAAGCCTGTTATCCCCGGGGTAGCTTTTATCCGTTGAGCGATGGCCCTTCCACTCGGAACCACCGGATCACTAAGTCCGACTTTCGTCCCTGCTCGACTTGTAGGTCTCGCAGTCAAGCTCCCTTCTGCCTTTGCACTCTGGAGCGCGATTTCCGACCGCGCTGAGGGAACCTTAGAGCGCCTCCGTTACTTTTTAGGAGGCGACCGCCCCAGTCAAACTGCCCACCTGACACGGTCCTCCCGCCGGATGACGGCGGCGAGTTAGAACCCCGATACGACCAGAGTGGTATCCCACCGGCGTCTCCACCGAAGCTGGCGCTCCGGCTTCTCAGACTCCCACCTATCCTGTACAAGTCGTACCTAGATTCAATATCAGGCTACAGTAAAGCTCCACGGGGTCTTTCCGTCTTGTCGCGGGTAGCCAGCATCTTCACTGGCAGTACAATTTCACCGGGTCTCTCGTTGAGACAGCGTCCAGATCGTTACGCCTTTCGTGCGGGTCGGAACTTACCCGACAAGGAATTTCGCTACCTTAGGACCGTTATAGTTACGGCCGCCGTTTACTGGGGCTTCGGTTCAGAGCTTCGCTTGCGCTAACCCTTCCCCTTAACCTTCCAGCACCGGGCAGGCGTCAGCCCCTATACATCGCCTTGCGGCTTAGCAGAGACCTGTGTTTTTGCTAAACAGTCGCCTGGACCTCTTCACTGCGGCCCCCTCGGGCTTTCACCCTACCGGGGCACCCCTTCTCCCGAAGTTACGGGGTCATTTTGCCGAGTTCCTTAACGAGAGTTTTCCCGAGCACCTTAGGATTCTCTCCTCGCCTACCTGTGTCGGTTTGCGGTACGGGCACCTATTTTCTCCTAGAGGCTTTTCTTGGCAGTGTGAGATCAGGAACTTCGGTACTGATGATTTCCCTCGCCATCACAGCCTAGCCTATAGAAAGGACGGATTTGCCTATCCTTTCGGCCTCACTGCTTGGACGCGCACTTCCAGTCGCGCGATTCCCTACCCTCCTGCGTCCCCCCATCGTACAAACGAAAATAGGTGGTACAGGAATATCAACCTGTTGTCCATCGCCTACGCCTTTCGGCCTCAGCTTAGGTCCCGACTAACCCTGAGCGGACGAACCTTCCTCAGGAAACCTTAGGCTTACGGTGGAGGGGATTCTCACCCCTCTTTTCGCTACTCATACCGGCATTCTCACTTCCAAGCGCTCCACCACTTCTC
>NZ_PVTZ01000039.1 GCF_003003125.1 Laceyella sediminis
TATCGGAGTTCGTCCCGTCCTTCATCGGCTCCTAGCGCCAAGGCATCCACCGTGTGCCCTTAGTAGCTTAACCTACTAGGTTTATTCGGCATATCGCTATGCCGCTCGGATCTCCTCGGTGATTGCAACATCGACGGTCAAAGAAGGATTTTCCTTCTTAACCTCGTTGCTTTATTCCATATCTAATTTTCAAGGTGCGTTTCTTTGTGATCACCGCCACATCGCGGCGACAAGTAGTAATATAACATGGTTCAATAATAAATGCAACCCCTTTTTTTGTTTTTTCATTAACCACATCAAAACATCCAGAACTGGAAAGGTGTTTCCATGGTTTTGCCAAACAGTTCTCTTTATCTTACTTCACTTCCTCTGTCATTCTAAGAAAAGCTCTCCCTGTTCATGGCTTTGTCGCATCCCCCTAACACAATCAAAGGCTTGCAAATTCGATGTGAACTTGCAAGCCTCTCCTCAATTAGAGCGCAGGAATTTGCCAATCGATTTCTTTTCTGCCCATTTCTTTTAAAAGCTGATTTGCCTTTGAAAAAGGTTTCGTACCAAAAAAACCTTTTCTTGCCGCAAAGGGGCTGGGATGAGCCGACTCGATAATGTGGTGGCGCTCATTTGTGATTAAGTTCTTTTTCTCTTGCGCATGCCGCCCCCACAACAGGAACACAACCGGTTGCTCCCGTTCGTTTAACGCCTTGATCACCTGGTCGGTAAAGTTCTCCCATCCTTTACCCTTATGGGAATTGGGTTTGCTCTCCCTTACCGTCAACACCGTGTTCAACATCAGAACGCCCTGCTCCGCCCACTTCACCAAATAACCATGGTTAGGGATCTCGCAACCTACATCATCATGTAGCTCTTTGAAAATGTTCTTAAGAGAGGGGGGTTGTTTCACTCCCGGCTTGACAGAAAAGCTCAGCCCGTGCGCCTGTCCCGCCCCATGGTAAGGGTCTTGTCCCAATATCACAACACTGGTGTCTTGGTATGATGTCAGATTCAAAGCCGAAAAGACATCTTCTCGAGGAGGATAAATGGTTTCTTGCTCATATTCTTTTTCCAAAAAGGAAATCAATTCTTTATAGTACGGTTTCTCAAACTCCGGTTGCAAAATGGTGGCCCAATCATTGGTAAGCGTAAACATGTCAACCGATCCTCTCCGTCTGATCTAATGTTGTTATCACTTATCCATTGTCACACAGATGGAGAAGGTATGTAAAGGAACAAGTGTTTGACAAACACATTTTCCCCTATGCTATTCCCTGTTAATCCCACCAGTCGCCGATCACTTAACATCTTGGCTTCTAGCGGTGTTTACACTCGCTCAGACATCTTCGGGCCTGCTTCATAAACAGCTTCCCCGATGAAGATCGGTATGCTCCGCCTGGTTCATCGGCTCCATGCAAATCAAAAAGCCCCAGCCTTAGGCTGGGGCTTGGTATTCCCTGAAAACTAAAGAGTGAGTGTCACGTGACCCAAGAAAATGATCGATTATGCTCTAGAAAGAGCTCCTTAGAAAGGAGGTGATCCATCCCCACCTTCCGGTAGGGATACCTTGTTACGACTTCACCCCAATCATCTGCCCCACCTTCGGCGG
>NZ_PVTZ01000041.1 GCF_003003125.1 Laceyella sediminis
CGGATTAACCCCTTAATTTTGGACAGAGTGTATCTTAAGCTCGCTTTTTCACCCTTTTTCAACTAAACTCGAACGGTTGAAGTCAAAATCAAATGCTTTTGGTTTTGTAAGTAAAATTCGTTTGGAGATAAATCCTGTAAACTAGAATGAATTCGACGTTCATTGTAAAAGCTTATGTATTCTGTCACTGCCTCATAAGCTTCTCCATACGTTTTAAATTCGAAACGAGATAAACATTCATCCTGTAACAAGCGATGAAAGGCTTCAATGTGGGCGTTTAAGTTAGGTGTTTTAGGCGGAATTCGTTCATGCTCCAGCTTGAACTGTTCACATGCTTGTCTAAAGGCATGTGAAATAAACTGAGGTCCATTATCTGATCGAACCACAGGCTTTACCTCTGCATCGAATAGCTGGCGCTTGAAAAGCGCCGCTTGTATAGTACGGATCACATCTTTCGCTTCACAGGAAAGCCCTATGTGATAGGCAACAATCGAGCGATCAAACACATCTAGGCAAGATTGGATAAAGAAAAAGCGATCTTCCCCTGTAATATATCCATATTTAATATCTGTTTCGAATAATTGGTTTGAAGCGGTAACCAGGCGATTTCGAGCAATTTTTCTGGGATAAGAAGTTCTTTTTTGACGCTGAGGTCTCAAAATCCCCAGCTCTTTACATAATCGATATACTTTTTTCTTGTTAATGATTAAGCGGTATTGCCGTCTCAACGAGACGGTTAGCTTTCGATATCCGTAAGCATAACCATCTCCCTCAATAAGCTCCATCAGCCATTCTTGAATTTGTTTATCTGAGACTTTTATTCCATTGAGTAAAAGGGAGTAACCAGGGATCGGTCTTCCCTCACTTACAACATTTTCTTTTGGTTTCTCCTTTTTATGATAGTAGTACGTGGATCGAGCTACTCGAACCAAACGCAATACAAGAGAAATCCGATATCCCTGTTGAATGTAGTGATCTGCTACTTCAATTTTTTCAGCAAGTGAGGGTTTTTCTTTTTTACTAGGTCACGCAAAATAGCTAGTTCTAAAGCCTGCTCTCCGAGCAGCTTTTTAAGTTGTTCATTCTCTTGAGCTAGGGTTTTGGCCTCTAAAGAGCTGACAGAATCTAGAGAAACTTCACCAAACTGACCTTCGTTATATTCACGAATCCAGCGATGTAGCATGTTTGAAGCAATTTCATAGCGTCTGGCTACCGCTGACTTGTTTCCTGTTTCCAGCGCCTCTTTTATGACTTGTAATTTAAACTCCTGAGAGTACCGATTTCTTTTCATTTTTCTCATCCCCCATCACTAGTAGTGTAATCCACTTACACTCTTAGTGTCCAAAGTCATTAGGGGGCTAAAGAG
>NZ_PVTZ01000042.1 GCF_003003125.1 Laceyella sediminis
GTATATAAAAGGGATATAAACAATTAATGGATGAATATCAACCCATATAAACTTAAAACCACCTCCCTTACCTGCTCTCGAAAGCAGCATAGCCAACTTTTTTATGTTTTGAGCCACAGCAGTTAGGAGGCATTGCTCTTGAATTTTTGCAAGCCCCCTGTAGCGTGCGTATCGAAGACCATGAAGTTCCTTCGCGTCAGCGAAGCTACGTTCAATCGTTTCTTTTCGACGCTTATATAAAGTTTTTCCACGTGGGCTCAAGCGATTTTGTCTAACCCACTCTTTTGCATCTTCCCATACATGACGTGTTAGGATTTTTGTGTGGTTCTTTGACTTTGTGCAATTCTTAAGAAAAGGACATTGCTTACAAATCTCGGGATTGGATTTGTACTGTCTGTATCCTTCACGGTTGGTCGTTCGATATGTAAGTTGATGCTTTGCTGGACAAAGATATACATCTTGCTCAGGAATATACTTAAATCTCCATTTCGGAAAGAGGTCTTTATCTGGTCGAAAACTCCGATGTGCAATAACCGTAAAGATTCCTTGTCCTCTCAATTCACGACAAATAGGCATAGTTAAATAACCAGAATCCAGAGCAACAGCTTTCACCGAAAAGCCGAAGCGGCTTTTCTGACGATTTAACCTTTCTAAATAAGGAACTGAATCATGGACATTTCCTGGTGTAACAAATACATCTGTAATGAAGTTATGTAAACCATCGACAGTACGATGATCGAGATAGAAAAAGCCTTCGGGTTTTCCATCTCGAACCATATAACCACTATCTGGATCGGTCGTACTTACACGAATTTCTTTCGTTTCAACCTTTATGGGCTTTTTTTTTAAAGGCTTCTTTCCGTGCTCTTCTCGATCTTGCTCAATTGCTTGTTCTAAATCATCCATATATCCTTTGGGAGTAACTTTAACTAATTGTTTTTTGAACTTTCCTTTATTGGCATTGGCTTTAAGAAAAGTGGAGTCACTAAAAAGCTCTTTTCCTTGAATAAATCCATGTTGGATCGCCTGAATGACAATTTCATCAAATATTTCCTGATAAATAGTGGAGCTTTGGAACCGTCTTCGACGGTTTTGACTGAAAGTAGATGCATGTGGGACTGGGTCGGTTAGAGATAACCCTACAAACCAACGGTAAGCGATGTTAACTTTAATCTCCTCAATGAGTCGGCGTTCGGAACGAATGCCGAACAAATATCCAATGAGTAGCATTTTAAATAACATAATTGGGTCAAGACATGGACGCCCATTATCTTGGCAGTATAATTCTTTACATTTCTCAGCAATGAAGGAGAAGTCGATCGTTTCATTAATTTTCCGTAACAAGTGATCTCGTGGAACTA
>NZ_PVTZ01000043.1 GCF_003003125.1 Laceyella sediminis
ATTCTCATTGAATATCCAATTTTTAGACAAAAGGATTTTTGAAGGAGATAATAATTCATACCGTTTCAAGATTGAAATACATTTCTCACACATATCTATAAGTGATCTCATCCGTTCAGGGCCAACAAAATTTGTTATCTCGGACCAATCCTCAAACCACCAATGAGCAATAGGTCTATCTAAAATAACCATGACTTAGTCACCCCATCCGAGAAAGTGATATTTAGTTTCATACCTGGATATTTATCGGCAATATCTTTTAGACCTTGAAGTGCCTTTTAAACTCGCATCTTTTCGCATTGTTCCTTCCATTAATAGAACGTGCCTGATGAATATACCAGCGGCCCCAAACCGGCGTCCCCTACTACCACGTGGGACTTCATTGGGGAAAGATGCTTCCACCAATTTTATTCACCAGACACGCCCTAGATTTCAACCTATGATACGACCCTTCTCATCAATTGGAATTACTTCTCCGTCATCATCTCTAACATTATCCAATCGATAACCATTAATGTGGCAAAACTCGTTTACATCATCTATAATCACTTCAGCTCCAAGAGTAGCTTCTATTTCATAAAGTGCTTTTTCCAGCCTCGGTGCATTCCATTTATAGATTTCTTGTTGAGGCTCCCCTGCCAACGTATTTGGTAACCAAGCCGTGCTATACGTTATTACATCAACTACTAATGCTTCAGTAAACCGCGCTTCTATACTTACCACATTCTTGAATCCCTGCTTCACACCGTCCTGATTTATAAGCTTTCCTTCACCAATAATCTGAATAAAACAAGGATATACGTAACCGGTGGCTCCTTGTTCCTTCTTCAACCAATCCAAAAAATACGTTGCTAACTCATTCTCATTGTAACTAGGATAGTCTATTAAAATGTCTCCCTTTTGAATCAGTTGCCACTTTACTTGTTCTCCTACTTTCTCATTAAACAACCAACGATTCGACAAAAGGATCTTTGAAGGAGATAATAATTCATACCGTTTCAATATTGAAATACATTTCTCACACATGTCTATAAGTGATCTCATCCGTCCAGGTTCAACAAAAGTTTCTATCTTCGTCCTATCCTCAAACCACCAATGAGCAATGGGTCTATCTAAAATAACCATGACTTAGTCACCCCATCCGAGAAAGTGATATTTAGTTTCATACCCAAACCTCGATGTTCCTTGGCTATTTTTTCCAAACCTTGAAGTCTATTCTGCGCTTGAAATTCATCCCACGTTCCAT
>NZ_PVTZ01000044.1 GCF_003003125.1 Laceyella sediminis
ATCACGATCGAAGTGCCTACAAGGGGGTTGGTACTTAGTAAAAACAAACCCAGCCCCAGACACAGCAGCGCTAAAATCAAGGACAACTGCTTTTGTAGCCATTTCAATAGTTGATCAATAAAACCGGTCGATTCTTGCACCGGGGCTTTAGGAATTTCCGTCTTCGGCACCTCAACCTTATTTTCCGGTATCTTCACTTTGGGTATCTCAATTGGATCACTCGGTATCTCTACTTTCGGTATCTCAATGGGGTCATTGCTCGGAATCGTTGGTAATTCAATGCCATCTGCAAGCAATATCTGCTCTGATTTTGTGCCCAACCATGGATGGGTCTGCGCAAATGTTAAATGGGGTATAGATAAATTTATGACAAATAGTAGAAATAGAATAGTAGCTATCTTCCACTTGTCCTTAAACAATGATATTCCTCCTTCACTTAAACCACCTTCATTTCTGAAGTCATAACTTGATATAACATGAGAAAAAAGTCAAATTCCCACACTGGTGACTCTTTACAACTTACTGATGCGTACCTTTTTTTAAAACTTATGTGCAATTTATTTCAAACAAATAGGTGCAGAAAGCACATATTTAATCAAGAAGGGATCCGTTCACGGCCAGATTAACTGTCTTAAAGTTGGCGCATCTTAATGGCTACTAACTATCCGTATATGAAACACTCTCATATAAAAATAATAAGGACTTCAATTGTAAGAAGCCCCGAAGCCCCGATCATCTTAATTAGTTTTCTTCATTAATTCGAAACCAATGGAGATCCAAGTTATTCTCTTTAATCATTGCACCAATTAGGCTTACTATTTTTTCAATCATATCACTAAAATACTCATCAATATCAAAACCTGGTGGATATTTCGGTCCCGATGTACACATCCATTCTTCTACAAACACTTTTTGAATCTGTTTTTTGTTTTCTTTCTTCCCACGAATAATGAGGCAATCATAATCAGGAGTATTAAAATCGATATGGTACAACAAGAAAATGTTTTCATCCTCAGGGTGAGAAATAACTAAATTCGTAAATCGATCTTCTGATTCCCAAGCCTCCTCAAACTTTTTTTCAACCTGATATCGATCAAATGGAATCTCCAAAACAGACAAAATACGATCCAATTGATTATTGAGCGTCGTAATTTCGTA